>JBJEBQ010000016.1:0-164872 GCA_051870215.1 Candidatus Cryptobacteroides sp.
TCAATATCAATCACTTACTAATTCCCTATTTACACATTTCGTTTTTATCCCCTTATATAGTAGCAAAAAGTGGGAAAAAGTTAAAGAAAAAAGTGAAGAAATTTTTGAATGGATGTAAAATGCTGACAGTTGGCATATCTATGGAGTGACTCCAATACCAAATATTTTGCAACGAGATTGCATAAATCATCAAAAAATGATTATATTTGCAATCACAATGCGGATATTATGAAAGAACAAAGCTTATACGATTGGGTTCAGGATAAGGAACTAAGGGGATATTACACTTTCTCTGTCGAGGATGTGCAGAAGGATTTTCCTCATTTTTCCCGTGCCTATATCAGCACTTCATTGTATCGTCTGACAGCAAGGAATAAGATTGTTTCACCATGGAAAGGCTTTTATGTGATTATTCCCATTGAGTATGCCTTGAAAGGAATTGTTCCTCCTGTGTTTTATATTGATGCACTGATGAAAGTCTTGAACAGGAGATATTATGTCAGTTTACTGAGTGCAGCTTCTTTCTATGGCGCGTCCCATCAACGGGTACAGACTTTTTCCGTGACAACTGAGGGAAACAAGCTGAGGAACACTTTAAGCACTGGTGCATCACTGATGTTTTTCTCTAAGAAACAAATTTCTGATAAGTTCATCCGGCAATTCAAGGCGCAGGCCGGGTATGTGGATGTTTCATCGCCTGAACTTACTGCGATTGATTTGATTGAAAATGAAAAATATGTCGGCGGATTGAACAGAGTTTGTACGGTGTTGAATGAGTTGGTGGATAGTATTGATTTTGACGGTTTGAGTAAGGAGTTCTTCCAGCTTGCCCCTATGCCGGTTTATCAGAGATTTGGATATATTTTGGATTCTGTTTTTGAAAGGGAGAATCTTGCTGATAAACTTGCGGCAAAGATGGAGTCCTTCAGTCTGAGAAAGGTTCCTTTCAAAATCGGGAAACCGATTTCGGGCTGCGAAACAGAGAATAAATGGAAAGTAATTGTTAATCAAGAAATTGAAATAGACGAATGATACCAGAATTTGCAATCAGAGAATGGAATGAGACTGTTCCCTGGACCGATTCGGAACAGGTGGAGCAGGATCTACTTATTTGCAGAGCCTTGACGGAAATTTATAAGGATGAGTATTTGGCTTCGCACCTTGCTTTCCGTGGAGGAACTGCTCTGCATAAACTTTATCTTTCACCTCAGCCAAGGTACAGTGAGGATATTGACCTTGTGCAGATTACTGCCGAGCCGATTAAGGAGACTTATGACCATATCAGGGATGCATTGGCTTTTCTCGGAGAGCCTAAGGTGAAGCAGAAGAGGAATAATAATACCTTGATATTCAGGCTGGAGTCGGAAATCCCTCCGGTTGTACCTATACATTTGAAGGTGGAGATTAATTGCAAGGAGCATTTCAATGTGCTTCCTATGGAGAAGGTTCCTTTTTCCGTTTCAAACAAGTGGTATCAGGGAGAATGCGAGGTGCTTACTTATCAGTTGGATGAACTTGTCGGCACTAAGCTGAGGGCTTTGTATCAAAGAAGAAAAGGGCGTGATTTATTTGACTTGTACAAGGCTTTGACTACGAAGGAACTTAATATTGACAATGTGCTGAAGTGTTATTATCAGTATATGGATTTTGTTGTGGACCATATTCCGACTTATAAGGAGTTTATCCTGAATATGGAGGACAAGATGCAGGATGCGGAGTTTTTGGGAGATACTGAACAATTGCTACGGCCTGATGAAAGGTTCAACCCGGAGGAAGGATACGAACTTGTGAAAACCACATTGATAGACAGACTTCAGAAATAAGTGAAGTATAACCAAAGAAAGAATTGAAGCCCACGCAGCGAGTTTGTTACGTGGGCTTCTATTATTTTACCGGGTTGGTAAAATAATTTTATGGAGCATACATCTTTTCTGCTCCGAGAAAGTCGAGGGCGAGGTCGTTGATCAGGGCTTCTACTTGTTCATGGTATTCTGGGCTGATGTATTTGGCGGCGAGGAGGTAGGCTCTGGAGTGTTGTTTTATGCTCGAATCGGGAGGATTGACGAGGTAGCGGATTAGCCAGTCGGCTATGTCGATGTGGGCTTCGCGGTCTTCAGAAGTGGCGTTGTACTGGAGGATGGGGCTGACAGTTATATGCAGTCCGGGGAGTTCCGTGAGCTTGCGGGCCCATTCTTCGTAGCCGTCGACATCGGGAAAGGCTATGACTTTGCGGCCTTTCAGGACTCGCAGTTTCTCTCCGCTCAGCTGGGATTTGCCGCCGGTGGCGAGCCAGGTGTATCGGGGCATCAGGCCGGCGCAGATGATGGCGGTCTTTTCGGATTCGACGAGGGCTACGGGACGGTCGGGTTCTGCGGTGAGCAAGTGTTCTCCGAAGAGGCATTGAGTGAGTTCCCAGTCGGGCGGAAGTTGGCCGCTTTGTTTCATCAGGGAATGGACCCAGGTGATGCGGCCTTTGGTGTTTTCGTCTTTGATGCGGTGGCCGGTGTCGGGGTTGTATTTCATTATTTTGCCTGTGCGGACTTGGCCTTTAGCATCTATCTGGAAGAAGATGGTGTCGCGGGTTTTGGTTACGCCGATTCGGTAGCGGTCTATGAGTGTGTATATGGTTTCGGGGTTGAGGATTGTGCGTAGGAATGTTATCAGGTCGCTGTCTCGATTGTGACGGACGGAGCGAGTGACTATGTCCTGCGGTAGGAGACAGAGTTTCTTGGGCGCAGCCGGTGGGAGTTGCTTTGTTGGTCTTGGGGATTGGGCCGGGAGTGAGTCGCGCCAGTCGTCTTCGGGTTTTAGCCAGGGATGGTCGTGGTAGTAGTCTTTCGGTGTGTAGTGGTAGCCGCAGCTGCTTTCGTGGTCGCATCGGCCTACTGTTTCGTGGAGGGGTGTGCCGTTTTCATCGACATAGAGTGTGAAGCAGCGCTTGCGTCCACAGTGTGGACAGGTATGGCGGGAAGCTATTCCTTTGTATTTCTGTAGGTTGTACATTTTTCTTTGGTTTTTTGTCCACGGTGTCCACGCTTTTTGGGGCGTGGACTTGGTGGACGGTTGTGGACGGTGTGGACAATTTAGAAGAGCGAGATGTCTTCGGCGGGCTTCGGGGTGTCCACGCTGTCCACTGTGGACACTGCGTCTTTGCCGTTTACCGTGGACAGGGACGAGGCTTTGGAGACTATCTTTCCTACGAGGGATTTGCTGATGCCGAGGGTGGCGGCGATGTCGCGGTAGGATTTGCCTTCCTTGACCAGTTCGAGGATGTTGTTCCGCTGCGTGTTGTTGTCCTGTTCGCTTGGTTCGCGTAGGTGGCTGTATTCGGATGCAAATTCCTTGAATACGAAGTGGACATAGCCTTCGGTCTTAACTATTTCATAGACTATGACATTGTCTGCTCCGTAGCGGAATTCTCCTGCCCGGACTTTGAGTTGTTTGACGTAGCGCAAGCGTTCGTCTTTGGCGGATTTGCCTATGGCGAATACGGAGTCGAAGAAGTTGTAGAGTTTCTTGGAGCCTGCGAGGTCGTTCTGGGTGATGGGACTTGAGAGCGCTCTTTTCGGGGTGTGGGCTATGATCAGGAGTGACCAGCCGTAGCGTTTCTTGAGGTTCATCAGTTTCATCATAAAGATTCCTGCATCTACGCCTTTGTCGCTGCTGTTGCAGAGGTAGGTGAGGTTGTCGATGATGGCGACTTTGCAACCGAGTTTGAGCATCGCTTCTTCGATGTGCTGGAGTATCTTTTCTTCGTAGTCTTTGACATCAAGGGCCATCGGGTTGATTTCCGCGCGGTAGAGACCTTCGGGAAATTGGTGGAGGATGTTGGTGTCTGTGTCGGTGTAGCGGAGTTGGAACTGTTTGTCGGAGAGTTCGCAATCGACTAATAGGACTTTCTGGATGACGGCGATTTCTTCTGCCATCTGGACTGCGTAGATGGATTTTCCGAGGTTGGAGTCGGAGAAGAGGCAGCAGACTTCTCCTTCGTACCAAAGCTCGTGGTAGAGGGGCTCGGGATTGGGCCGGCGGCTTGCGTCCGTGAGCGTTACATTTGCGGTCTTGACAGTAAGCATTCCGATGTTGTCGGCTGAGGCTGCACTGTTGATGGCTTCGCTTATGGCTTGGATGGGTTCAATATCCATTGTATTCCCTCCTATCAGTGCTGGTAACGGAATACTTGTTTGGTTTCGATGGCTTCGTCAAGTTCATCGGCGTCCACGAGGGTTTTGCCTTCGATTTTGAGGATGTTGATTTTGCCTTTGTTGGCGAGTCTGTAGAAGGTTGTTGTGCCGATTTTAAGATGCTGGCAGGCTTCTTCTCGGGTGTAGTAGCGTTTTTCTTTTTTGCGTTCTGCGGTCTCGATGTTGACTTCATTTATCGCTTCGGCGATGATTGGCTTGAGGATGTCCTTGACGAACCCTCTAATCATATCTTTCTCTGACATAATTGGTAGTTTGTTTTAATTTATAATTATGCAGGAGTCGCGAAACCTCACTATCAGTTTGATAGCGATTGTAAAAATATAGCCAAAATGTGGAAATATGAAAAGATTTGGTGTTTATTTTCTTAATGTTATTTTCACTTTCAATTTGTAAGTATTTTGAATTTCCCGTAATAATTAGTGTCTGATTATTTGCGATTTATGCGTTTACAGGTGCGTGTTTGCATAGATTGATTTTGGAAAAGGCTTCCAATATATTATATAAATTTATGGCAAAAGGCTTCTCAGCTTATTTTTAGGAGAAATATATGTAAATCATTAATTGAAATAAAATTAGTTAAGTATTTGATTGCCATTTCCACATTTTATAGTGAACTTTGTGTGAGTAAATAAGTTACAATTTGTAATCAAATATAAAATTTAACCTATGATTGCACTTCCTTCCATTGCTTTCGGTGGATTTTCCGGTTCGGCCAAGGGTGTTACGGCCCGCTTTGTGGGCGGCCGTAGCATCCTTTCTGTTCGTAGTTATCCGACCGGCGGATCTTCCAACGCGCAGGTGGTCCGGAGGGCTTCGATGTCGAGGATCACGAAGTCGTTCAAGTCGCTGTCTGACGCGCAGATTGAGGAGTGGCGCAAGTTGGCGGAAAGTGCTTCGGGCAGGTCTGTGTTTGGAAAGAGGGCAAAGCTTTCGGCGATCAATCTTTTCGTGCGTCTGAATGTGAACAGAGTTATGGCTGGCGAGGGGCTGCTGTTTGATGCTCCTGCCAGTCTTGATGGTGTGCCCGGTGTTTCTTACGCGAGTCTTTTTATCACTCCTTCAAAGGTCGTTTTCAGCGGGATTGCGCATCAGGGATTGCCGTATAAGATGGTGGTGAAAATGTCGTCTCCACAGAGCGCGGGCGTGAGCAGCGGCTGGAGCCGGACTGTTATCATTTCTTCGGAGGTGGAGGATGACTGGGGCGAGGCGGATGTGACGACTCTTTATCTGAAGACTCTCAGTGTCGCTCCTGTCATCGGACAGAAGGTGTTTGTTGAGAGTTATTGGATGGATACTCAGACGGGCTGCGCGGGTGTGGTGTTCAGGGATTCCGTAATAGTTATGTCCTCTGATGAAGCCAAGCAGGCGGGGCTCCAGAACAGGAAACGGGTGACACTGGAAGACACCGTTCCGGAGTCTTCCCACGTGTCGGCATTCAATCTGGATTTTTCCACTGGGGCTCCGGTGGTGAATCACGAGGCGGTGCTTTTGGGGCACAGCAATGTGGCATCTTCGGAGATTGTCCTGGAAGAGATGCTGGATAAGGAAACTCTCGGCACTTCTTTCTGCGTAGGCCGTGGCGCAGGCGAGGACGGCAATATCAAACCTCAGTCTTATATAGTGTATATGAACAATTATTCAAATGTCACGAAACTCACTTACGCCCATCGTGGCGGTGACTACGTGAAGCCTACCGAGGTGTTCGGCCCTGGGATCATATTTTAGAGCTACAATCACTCTCTCCTTAACCGTTTATTATAATCGCAGCAGACTATGTTTTCATCAATAAGGAATAATTTCGGGGCTGGTGCCATCCAGTTCAAGGATGTGCAGGAGGAAAATTATATTGTCCTGAATTCAGTGTTTTCATACGATCCGGAGAACGCCGCTTATCTTGCGGCGGAAGTGCTGGAAATAACCGTCCCAACTCTGTCTATCGGGCGCAGCACGATTACAGGCGTAGCGGTGACTTACAAGGAACGGGAAAACAAGGATGTCTATGACGGCGGCACTTTCGCGAAGAGCTGGATCAAGGACGCAAACACCCTGTGTGTCGAGAAACTTTCCGAAATGGAAGGCAAGGGAGAAGTCACGGTATATATTCAGGCCCTGTATGCGCAGCTTGCCCGTCCGTCCAACACGGAAAAGAGCGTAAAGAAGTCTCTGGATGTAAAGTCAACGGACTGCCCGGCTTTCGATTCGACTGACAGCTTTGTCATTGTGAAGGACCGCTGGGTATTCTACAGTCTTATGTTCGACCGAGTCTCTTACGCCTATGAGAAATTAGACTGGGTCGCCAGGTTCCGGAATATGCCGGAGGATATCATCGCTGACATCCCCGTGTTCTGCCCGACCAATTACAATCATCCCAATCTCGGCGGCTTCTGCAAGTCCCGTCTGGAAGAGGGTTTCTGGAGTCTGCTTGCCGAAGACAGGATAAACGGTTTCGTGAACTCGTCCGATGAAATCTTTTCTTTCGCGTTCCTTGTCAGGGACAGCGAACCGGAACCGGAAGTCGAGGGTCGTCTGCGCATCGCCTCCGAAGTCATCAAAGGTACCGGATATGTGCAGATGACTGACTTTGACTTCGAGTTCGTGCCGTCTCCGTCTTTCGCCGCCGTAAAAGGCAGGACAGGCCAGTATGGCAACAATTACGCGTATCTCTATCCGGAATCCATCCCAGAGGGGATGCCGGCCTGCGAGTCGTATCTGCTTGCTTCTATGATTACAGGAAAGGGGCTCGGCATTCAGCTCGTGCAAATGGAGTTGAAGAACCTTGACAGAAAGCCTGAGATTGATTTTATCGGGATTTCAGGAGAAAGGAATCTGACTATTGATTTGGCGGACACTTCGGTGGCCGTGAACTTATAAATGAGTGGGCGATGTTGAATGTTACTGCAACTAATTTCGGCGTTTTGCCGGAGGATATCAGGGTCAGGTATTTCGGCTCGGATAGTCTTGTTGTTCTCGATGGGGAGTTTGCCGTGGATGCTGCGGATGAGGATTATGCGGCTGCGCGTTATCTGACTTTGACTGTCGAGGATCTTCCTTTCGCGAAGAGCAGGGAGACTACGGGCTTTGCCTATATCGAGGTGGACGGAGTCAGGCATATCACTCTTGCGAAGTGCAGGATTACCGGCAGGAATACTGTCCGTATTGACAAGATCAGTGAGTATGATTCCGTCGGGTCTTATACTGTGCGGCTTTGTTCTGCGTTTGTGCCTACCTGTGTGGTCGGGGATGTGGTTTTGTCCGAGGAAAGGTCGTTTGCTCCTGTTGCAAGTTGTGGGACTTTGCTTAATGCGAAGTGTTTCGGGGCGGAGTCTGCTGATTGGATGATGCTTTGTTTTATTGCGGAGGATTTGACTTTTGACGGGGATGCAGGGACTGTCGTTGCGGATTTGGAGGGTTTTCCTGATGATTTGTCGTTTGCGCTGCCGCTGATTTATAATGAGACTCTTTATGATGAACTTGGGAGCAGGTATATTCCGGCTTCGGTTTCCGGAGGGGTTTTGACTGTGAGGAAGGAGGATGTTCCGGAGACTGTTGTGAAGGTGGGAAAGTTCTTCAGTAGAATTTTTATTGTCAAGTGATTATGGATAACAATGGTATCACAAGGTTGCAGGGCGCTATTGCGATTGCGAGCTTCGTTGCCGGGGTTGGGATTGCAGTGGGATGTATCTTCTTTGTGCCGCCTCCGGGAGAGATTGCGAGTTCGGCGGTGAGCATTGTGAGTGAGCTGCTGATTTTGTGCGGTGCGATTCTCGGTGTGAAAGCGAGTTATGATACCAAGTTCCGGAAGTTCCAGAATGAACTTGACCAGAAAGTTGATAAACCTGAGTGACTTATGAAAAAACTATTCTTCTTGTTTTCGGTGTTTGCGCTTGTCTCGTGCGGGACGGCGGGGAAGGTGGCCCGGAGTGACAGCAGTCGTGTGGAGGTGAGGACGGTGACGGAGTTTTTGCCGGATACGATGTTTGTGGAGTTGCCGGTTATTGTGGAGAGGGTTCAGACTCTCGATACGGCTTCTGTGCTGGAGAACAGGTTTGCCCGGTCTGAGGCTTCGGTTTCGGGCGGTGTGCTGAGTCATTCGCTGGAGACCAAGCCTGTGAAGGAGCCGGTTGAGGTGGAGAGCAAGGTTGTATATCGGGATTCGCTTGTGTATGTGGATAGGTTTGTGACGGAGACTGTGGAGGTGGCAAGGCCGTTGTCGAGGTGGCAGCGGGTGCGGATGGGGCTGGGTTCCGCTTTTGTTGTTTTGATTGCTGCGGCAATATTATATTTTATTATCAAATTTTCTAAATCCTTAAAATTCAAAACCTTATGAAGTACATTCCGAGTATTGCGTTTGAAGAGATGTCCGGTAGCGCCAAGGGCGTGACCGCGGCCAAGATGAAAGGTCGTAAATACATCCGTAATCGTGGTTATGGCAGTGGTGTGCGCACGAGCGGCCAGGCCAAAGTGAAAAGTGTGTTCAAGATGCTCACCACGAAGTGGAAGAGCCTGAGCAATGAGCAGATTCTTGCGTGGAATAAGCTCGCCCTGAGCCAGCAGGGGCGTTCTGTGCTGGGTACCAGTGCGAAGATTTCAGGGGCGAACCTGTTCACCCGTCTGAATTACTGGGTTGTCGCTTGCGGTGGCGCGGTGATGACTCTTCCTCCTGACCTTGTGGGTGTGGAGTCTCCATCTACGGCGACTATCACTCTTTCCAAGGATGCGTTTACCTTCAAGCTTGACCAGGCTATCCACGACAGCGGTGGCATCAATCTGGTGATCGAGGCTTCGGAGGGTCAGTCCAATGGTATCAGCAGGGCCTACAGCAAGGCTACGCAGATTAAGGTGGTCGAGGAGCCGGATGATTCGGCTATCGACATCAAGGCCGAGTATGAGGCGAAGAACGGTGCTGTTACGGCTGCCGCTCCGAGGGTGTTCTTCCGCTATTTCTATGTGAACGCCACTACGGGAGAGAAATCCGCTGTGATGATGGCGGAGGCGAAGCTCGCTGCCGAGGTGGTCGGCGGTTAGGCTGATGACCTTGCTTGATGATTGGCCCGGCGGATTTTGTCTGTCGGGCCTTTTTTCGTTTTCGGGCAGTTGTGTAAATGAAATGACCATTTCTGCGGAGCTGCGGGAATGGTCTTTTGTTTATTGCTGTGCCAGGTATTGTCTGATTCCTTCGATGTGGAGGTTGATGATGGCCTGCGAGCCGGTGTCGGATTCGAGGAAGGCAAGGTCTTCGGGATTGTCCATAAAGAGGTTTTCTGTCAGGACTGCAGGGCAGAGGGTGTGACGGAGGATGTAGTAGTTTTCTTCGAGGTCTGGGTCTCCGTCAGTTTGGTCTTTTCTGATTTTGTGACCAGAGAGGTATTTTTCGGCAGCGGTGTAGAGACAGGTGGCGAGAGTGTCGGCTTTGGTGTTTCCTTTTGTAGTGTATGCGCTCCAGCCTCCTGCGGTCATCCATCTGCTGCCGTTTCCTGCTGCGTTGATGTGGATTGAGATTAGGAGTACATTGTCTGTTCCTTTTTCTTTGCAGACGGCGTTGGCTCTTCGGCAGCGTTCTCTGAGTGTGATGTCGTTCTGTTCGGGGACGAGGATTCTTGCGTCAAGGCCGAGGGCTGTGAGACGGTTGCGGGTTTCGATGGCGAGGTAGCGGTTGTAGGCGTATTCGCGGAAGTGGCCGTCCGGACTGCGTTTGCCGGGAGTGTCTGTGCCGTGGCCGGGGTCGAGTAGGATTGTTGTCATAATATCATTGGTTAAATTTGGTTTTCGGTTTGCAAATTGGAGATAATATGTGGAAATTCGAACGACTTAATGTGGGAACTTCATACTAATTCGCTTTATAGCAGTGGTAAAACCGGAATACCATTGGTAAAAACACATTTAGAGTATATAGAGGGCAACCTATATAAATGTGGGAACTATGTGGGAACTTTTTGAAAAAGAAAACCCTCACAGAAGACTGTGAGGGCGATTTTGGAGGTGCCTAGCAGAATCGAACTGCTGTAGCAGGTTTTGCAGACCTGTGCCTAACCGCTCGGCCAAAGCACCTTATTAGTTTGGGAATGCAAAGATAGACAAATTTGTTGTAATTCCAAAATTTATTTTAGTTTATCGCTACAAGATAGGCTGCACTTCAATATAGTTTGAGCGAGCCAGAGCCTACGTTCGGTTTGCACTATATTTTAAACTATCGCAAAAATCATTTAAGAAGATGCTAAAAAACAGTGACAGCCAGACTCATGAAACTGAACATCGGGAGTCTGCCGGTTGCAAATGAATGGCGAAAAAAGAGAGATAGACACAAAAAAACCGCCCCACAATATAATGTAGGGCAGCTATAAGTAATGTCAAGACAAAATATTATTTCCTTACACAGACTGCGATGATTGCAATGATAATGTTCATCAGAATGTACAGCAGGAAAGTGCAGGCGATAATCAGAGCCACCGTGGCGGCGAATGACCATTCACAGGCACTCAATGCAAGCACGAGGACGGCAATCATTACTACGCCGGCGAAGAAGAAAAACCTGAGTTTCATAAGCGGACGGGCCGCTCCCTTTTTGATTTTCATCGAAAACATAGGTATTTCGCTGACGAGCAGGGCTGCAAGCACGATTGAAACTGTCGGCAGGAACCAGCAGCTATTTGCCAAAGTGGCGAGGCCTGACTGAGGCATAACGCTCACAAAGCAGATGAAAGAGCTGCAGAGCAGAGCGCAGGCAGGTGTTGCGAGCCCTATGAAATTCTCGCTCTGACGGCTGTCAACATTGAATTTGGCGAGTCTAAGCCCTGAAAAGACCGCAATGAGCAGAGGGAGCATAGCCACAATACCGGCTCCACTGAAAGTCATCACGACCTTAGCCGTCATATATTCATAAATCATGAGCGACGGCAGGACCCCGAAACTCACCATATCAGCGAGCGAATCCAGTTCCTTGCCAATATCGGAATATGCCTTGAGCAATCTGGCGGCAAAACCGTCGCAGAAATCGAAAACAGAGGCGGCAAGCATAAGGAAGAACGCCGTCTGGAAGTCACCCCCGAAAGTGGCAATCACACCCAGGACCCCGCAAAGGAGGTTCAAGGATGTGATTGTATTCGGGATATATTTTTTTATACCCATAAAGTATATTTTTTGAAGATTACTTAGTAAGCCTCAAATATTCAAGGAGTTACTCAGTAATACGAAAAAAAACAATTATTTGATTCCCAATTTTTTCCTGATGTTCTTAGGAAGAGCGTCTTTGTGAACTACGATATTCAAAGTCTTGTATTTCACAAATGACTCGGAAGCATACCAATAACCTTTGTAGGCACCTGCCTCACCCCAAGAGTTTTTCACCATGAAATAAGGACGTCCCTTCTGGTCTTTTGCAAGACCGAAAATCTGCATTCCATGGTCGTCAGTCGTGGTCTTGTTGTCGTATGACTCCTGACGCATTTCCTGGGTAATCTCCATTTCCTCAGGGAGTTCAGCCTTGGTTTCCTCAGTTTTTTCCTCTTTAGCCTTACCTACCCATCTTTCCTGGTCAGAACCGACAGTCACTTTCTCCTTCTCAACAGGCATGATAGCAATACCGTCGCGGGTAAAACCTTTCTCGCTGACGTCAGAGCCCCATGCGATAGTGAAACCCTTGTTGATGGCGTTGTACATAACCTCCATGAATTCGTCGATAGGAAGGTTGTAGGCGCTGTCCCATCTCCAGTTGTCGCAAACCTCGATTACAAATGGCTCGTAGAACGGATGGTGGGTATAAGAAGTCAGATTCACATAGTCATCGGTGTTGATTTTCAGAGCATCTCTGTATGACTCAGGAGTGTAGCTTACGCCATCAACTGTGAAAGTCTCAGGATATTCGCCGAGATATGCTGCGAGAATGCCGTTGAAGCCATTCTTCCAAGCGGTAGAAAGCTTCCTGTTCGGATTTTTCACAACAGCTTTCACATAGCCGTCGAGCACGGCATCCAGTTCGCCGTGTACAGGTTTGTCCGTGCCGTAATTCAAACCGGGCATAGCTTCCTGCGGTACGATACCGTAGTCTTTAATCACATGGAATACATCTCCGAATGAGCTTCCGGCAGCGAAATTGAGGTGACCGTCGAGGCGTACATATTTCACTCCCCTGTCGAAATAAGAGTGGCTGACAACAAACATTTCTGACAAATCCACCTCTTTTCCAGTCTGGCGGAGAATTTCAGATTCAACAAAAGAAAGTGCCGAAAAGCACCAGCAAGTACCTGAGCGATACTGGTTCTTCACTGGAGTGACAGGATTTTCCTTGACTACAGTGAATTCATAATCAGCTGTTTTCGGCTGGGCAAGCGCCGCAAGTGAAGCAAGCGCACACGCTAAAATCAAGATTACTTTTTTCATTTCTATTTTCCTTTTTCTTTTATTTTTCGTTAAACACTGAACTGCAAATTTAGTAAAATTATTATAAATCTATCAAACCGAAATTCCTTAAATTCCCGGTTAGACTATCGGCAAGTGTACAAGATCCCTCCACTCGCTTCGCTCGGTCGGGATGACAGAAAGGGCTATTTGAGGATTTGAGCCGTATGGTTCTTGGTATCCACTTTCTTGATGGCATCAATGATAATGCCGTTCTCATCGATGACATAGGTCGTACGGATAGTGCCGAGCGACTCCTTACCGTAGAGTTTCTTCACTCCCCACGCCTCGTAAGCCTTCAGGATCACGCATTCAGGGTCACTGATCAAATGAAAAGGCAGCTCATATTTCGCGATGAATTTCTGATGCGAGGCCTGGCTGTCCTTGCTCACGCCGAGCACCTCATATCCGAGCGCGAGATATCTGTGATAATTGTCCCTCAAGTCGCAGGCCTCTGCCGTACATCCCGGAGTGCTGTCCTTCGGATAAAAATAAAGTACAAGTTTCTTTCCGGCAAAGTCACTGAGTGACACCTGATTGCCGTTTTCATCCACTCCCGTAAAATCAGGAGCTTTCATTCCTTTTTCCAACATAGTTCAATAATTTTAAACGTCAACGGACTGTCCAAGCCCGTTTCCACCATACAAAGTTAAAAAATATCTTCGGCAATGCACGCAATCGCGACCGCCACAATTATCATATTCACAAATTTTATTTTCATAATCCTCCATTAGTCCAAATATCCTGCCATCATTATCCTCTTTGTCACACATATCGGCTTTAAAATTTTGTTTCTGCTCCCACTTTGAGTAAATTTGCCGCAGCAAGTGGCAGATGAAAAAAATGACAATAAGAAAATCAACATACAAGGACTTGGAAACGATAATGGAACTGTTTGAGGACGCCAAGAAAATAATGCGGGCAAACGGCAACCTTGAGCAGTGGAGCGACGGCTATCCAAGCAGGGAAATCGCGGCAAAAGACATTGACAACGGCAACAGTTACGTCTGCTGCAACGAAAACGGTGTCGTGATTGCGACTTTTGCCTTCATCATCGGTGCGGATCCGACCTACGCACGCATATACGACGGCAGCTGGATTGACGACACACTGCCATACGGCACAATCCACCGCCTTGCCAGCACAGTCTCAAGCCACGGCATAGCCTCCGGAGTCATTCGATGGTGCTTCGAACGCATTCCAAACCTGAGAGCCGACACCCACAGCGACAACAGAATCCTGCAGCACATCCTCCCCCGCGAAGGTTTCCGATACTGCGGCATCATCCACCTCGCCGACGGTTCCCCACGCCTCGCCTATCAGAAAATATAACCTAAAATCGTCACAAGGCAGTGAATTCAACGAAAATCATTATTTTTGCAATCCGAAAATAATATGGGACACAAAGTATTGTACATACACGGCATGGGCGGAGGTGCGGACAGCAGGATTCCGGGGATTCTGCGTGAGCGTTTCGCGGCAGAGGGCGACGGCATTGAGGTCATCGTCAGAACCTATGATTTCGATCCGGAGATCGGCTTTGCACAGATTGCCTCGTGGGTTGAAGAACTGAAACCGGAACTCATTGTGGGTGAATCGCTTGGAGCCAATCATGCCATCGCGATAAAGGGGCTTCCGCATATCCTGGTCTCCCCTGCCCTGAATGCGCCCGCGTATTTCGGCAGACTCGCAGGACTGTGTTTCATTCCCGGGGTGACAAATTTTTTAGACCATAAATTCCATCCGAAACCGGGCGAAAGACAATGTCTCCATTTCAGCTACAGCACGATGAAAAAATACCGTGATCTGCGACGCAAGGCAAAAGAAAACACGCCGCTGAACGGCAGCAAAGACAGATTTTTCGCTTTTTTCGGAACCCAGGACCACTATCGGAAATCAGGGGTCGTCAGCATCAGGACATGGAAAAAATATTTCGGTGAAAATTCATTTCAGTGCTATCCAGGAACACATTTTATGGAAGAAGAATGGGTAATTTCGCTTCTGATACCAAAAATTCGGGAGGAAATCACTATCTTTGCAAACTTGAAAGCAAAATAATTACATAGCCGTAACAAATAGAAGCCATGTACTAAGAATATTTACGACCGCTTCTAAAAAGGACAAACAATGTTTAGAGAAACCATCAGCGCAGAGGAATTGGAAAAAATGGATTATGCCTCATTTGAAGGCAAAATCCGCGTGGTCGACAGCGTCGGATCCGAATTCAACCGGGCCGTCGCCTATCTCCGCAAGCAGAGGATCTTGGGTTTTGACACCGAGACCCGTCCGACCTTTTCCCCGTGCCAGCCACATCACGATGTAGCGTTGCTCCAGCTCTCAGGCAGGGACAAGGCTTATTTGTTCAGGCTCAACAAGATGGGTATGCCTTACAGACTTTGCTCTCTGCTTTCCGACAAAAGGATAGTGAAGGTCGGAGCGGCAGTCCATGACGACATCAGAGGTCTGCAAAAATTGAGGGATTTCGAACCGGCAGGCTTTATGGACCTCCAGCGTCTATCATCCGAATGGGGCATAAAAGACAAAAGCGTAAAGAAAATGGCAGGCATCATTTTGGGAATAAGGATTTCCAAAACACAGCAGCTTTCCAATTGGGAGGCAGACCGTCTCTCCGAACCGCAAATCAAATACGCTGCGACCGATGCCTGGGTGTGCAGGGAGATGTTCATCGAATTGATGTCAAACGAAAGACCGGAATTAGAAACAGAAAATCAATGATTAAGATAATTCTCAAAAAAGGCAGGGACGAGTCTCTGCGCAGATTTCACCCGTGGGTATTTTCGGGGGCGATAGCAAATGTTCAGGGTCAGCCTGCAGAAGGCGACCTGGTGGCGGTGTATTCGGCCGACGGCGAATTTTTAGCCTGTGGACACTACCAGATAGGCTCGATTTCAGTGCGCGTACTGAGTTTCGATTCCGATGTGCCCAGCCCTGATTTCTGGGAGATAATGCTGTCCCGAGCATACGAAGTGCGCAAGTTAATTGCTAATGAATCAACGAATTGCTACCGTCTGGTTCATGGTGAGGGCGACAATCTGCCTGGACTTATCATTGACTATTACGACGGTGTCTGCGTAATGCAGGCCCACTCTGTAGGAATGTTCCGCGCAAAAGCCCGGATTTGCGATGCTTTGAAGAAAGTCTACGGCGACAGTCTGAAAGCGGTCTATGACAAAAGCTCAGGCACGGCACCTTTCAAGGCCGGCCTGGAATTGGTCGACGGCTATCTCTACCGTCGTGAAGATTTCAAGGAAGACAGACTCGTGGTGCTCGAGAACGGACACAAATTCATGGTGGACTGGACTGAGGGCCAGAAAACCGGCTTCTTCCTTGACCAGAGGGAAAACAGGGCTTTGGTAGAAAGATACGCCCGTGGACGCAATGTGCTCAATCTTTTCTGCTACACCGGAGGTTTTTCAATTTACGCATTGGCCAACGGAGCTCTCCACGTCGACTCGGTGGACAGTTCAAAGAAAGCGATGCAGATGGTGGACAGAAACGTGGAACTCAACGGTTTTGAGCCGTCAAGACACACTTCTCTCTGCTGCGACGCAATAGATTATCTGAAAAGCGTAGAGGAAGGAAAATATGACCTGATGATTGTGGATCCGCCTGCATTTGCAAAACACAGGGGCGCCCTGAAAAACGCCTTGCGTGCCTATCAGAGGCTCAATGCGGCAGCCATTTCCAAAGTATCTCCTAGAGGATTGATTTTCACCTACAGTTGTTCACAGGTAGTTGACAAAGAAGCCTTTGCACTTGCAGTCTTTTCAGCCGCGGCTCAATGCGGAAGAAGCGTCCGCATACTCGACCGCCTCAACCAGCCGGCCGACCACAGCGTCAACATTTTCCACCCCGAGGGCGAATACCTCAAAGGCCTGCTGCTCTACGTCGAGTAAGACCGATATCATTCAACGACATCAGAAGACAATTGATTGGAAAAAGCCATTATACCGGCAAGGTGATGACGGAGAACTTTCTCCCCTGTAGCGGTGTCTTTATTGATAATGGCTGCAAGCATTTCATGGTGTTCGGCTGAAACTATCGACTTAGGAGTCCGGCAGACATTGTATTTTCTGTAGTATGCAAGAACATCCGGAGTGATGATAAGCAACAGAGATGCAATCACAGGATTGTGCGCTCCCCTTGCAATTGCCTGATGAAATGCAAAGTCCTTTTCCACCTGCTGGTCGGTATCAAAATATCTGTCACACTCCTCCAGCGCATATTTGATGGCCGCAATGTCATTGTCTGTCCGTTTCTCCGCACAAAGACGGATGGCCTCCACTTCAAGCAGCACCCTGACATAGGCAAGCGAATGAAAATCATAGCTGTCAATCTGAAGCATATCAGCAATCAGCCCCTCAAGCATCTGAACGGTCTGCTGCGCGACAACTGTTCCGCTCTGAGGATAAGTTCTGACAATACCGTAGAACTCCAATTTCTGAAATGCCGTCCTCACATTGGCCCGACTCACCCCGAGCAACTCTGCCATACGTCTTTCCGCAGGCAGACGGTCCCCCGGCTTCAACTCTCCGGAATCCAAAAGGTTGCGTATATAAGATATCACCACATCGACCTGCGGTGAATGAGTTGAATTTTTCCCCATAATCAATTCAAATTTTCCATCTCACATGGCTACAAAAGTCCAAGTTTACAAAGATAGAATTTTTAAACCAATTAATCCAATTTTCCGACACAAAAATCAGCAAATTTCAGACATTCATCCCTAAGAAGATATTTGTTGGCACCGTTTTTACCGAAATTGCGGTACAAGCCCCATTTAGGGCGCATTCCTGTCGCACCTTCGCGCCAAAGATTCAACCCATCCCTCCTGACATCAACAAGTTGTTTTCCGTCGCTGATGCGCTTTACCTTTACAGCGTAAGTCCCTGTCTCATCAAATCTTACAGTTTCTTCGACCTCAACCCACTCACCGAGAAAATCCTCAAGCCCGGTCTTGTTCAAATACACATTGCCTTCTCCGGAACCTGTCGGGCCGTTGAAAATAATCTGGAACTGTTGTCCGCCTTTGCTCAAAGACCTGACAGTAAAGGTGACAAGAGGCATAGCGACATCAGCCGTCTGCTCCTTGTTGTCTATGCCCTTAATCTGATGAATATGGGAGAATGAGGAAGTGGTCTGCATACCCTCGGGAAGTTTGAATTTCCACTTGATCACTAAGGTCTCACCTTTTTGCGCGACCATATATTCCGGCGATTTGGAATCAGTCTTGATCTCATTCCTCTGCCTGTCGGTGATGTTCGGCTTGCCCCTGTCATCGTCATTTTCAATATGGAGCCAGAAATCAAAAACAGGCTTCTGCAGTTCAGCGTCAAACGACTGCCTGATATGACGATACGGTTCGGCGGCGTGCGCTCCGGAATTGTCCGGCGTTTCGTAATTATAGCCACACGCAAGAATCAGCTGATATGTCGCCTCATCATTTCCATCAGCAATTAACGCACCCTCACCATTGCCCGGCACTTCAGGAACAACCGGCGGCTCCGGTTCCCTGTTTTCCCCGGAACTGTCCGTCTTTCCACCAGGCAAAGCTGCACCGCTGCACGCCATCACAACCAATGCAAGCGCCGGAATAAAACTCATCCTTTTCATATCACAATCTATTATAACATTCATTCCATTCTATCGGCTTTACATGCCGACAAAAGCTTCCGTTTACTAAGAAAAGTCGCTTTTGGTATACCAATCTACAAAATAAATGAAAAAAAACCCAAACCGTCATTCACATTCATCAGCACCGATAAAACACACAGATTCAATAAAAATCTTACAATTCCGCTGTTGTTCACAAATTTATCACTATATTTGTCCGAATGCAATTGGTTAGCCAAAAGCCTCAGACAAAAATAACAAAATATAATTAACAACACAAGAAAATGAGAAAAAACATTGTCATCGCAGCATTTGCGGCCGTCAGCTCTGCACTGCTGCTATCAGCCCCTGAGATTTCCGCGCAGAGCGAAAAAGTGCCTACAAACAAGTATTCAATGAAACTGCAGGCCAAGCCTGACGGCAGTTACGAACTTATGAATGCAAAAAGATATGCGCAGATTCTGGATTTGTCTTCAGTAGATGACCTCTTAGTCCCGTTTACGCTTGAAAGACAGAGACTCAACAGCCGTGATTACAAAGGCGTGGAAACCAAGGATATAGTGTATAAAAAGCACAATGGATATGAACTGATTATCAGCGTGGATATGGCGGTGAGTGAAGCTCCGGCACCGGTGATGTTCTATTGCCACGGAGGAGGCTGGGCAAGAGGCAACAATGGCGCACTGAGGACTCAGTCACAATATCTTGCAAAACAGAAAGGCATTACCGGAGTCCGCATCCAATACACTTTGGCGCCTCAGGAAGGAGCAACCGTGGAGGTTTCTATGCAGGACGTGCTCGACGCGGTGAAATACGTGCAGGATCACGCGAAAGAGTTGAACATTGACCCGCACAGAATAGGCTTCATGGGCACTTCCGCAGGAGCGCATCTTGCAGCAACGGCTGCCATGCGTTGCAAAGATGCGAAGGTATTTGTCGGATATTCAGGCATTTACGACCTTGCAACGGCAAAAATCACTACAAAGGCAAAAGACCCTCAGCGCATCGGGTACTTCAACGATCTCGACGAAAAGGCACTCAAGGCGGCATCACCGGTAAATATGATTGACAAAAAGCACAGGATTGCCGTCCAGCTTTTCTGCGGCACAGGCGACATCACAGTGGAATACTCACAGAGCGAGGAATTTGCAAAGAAGCTTCAGGCAGTCAAGGGCAACAAGGTGGATCTACAGATATACAAATATTACGACCACAACCTCAGTTCCAATAGTTCCGACAAAATGGAGGAAATCTTCTTCAAGACCATCGACTTCGTCAGCGAAAACCTTTAATAGAAAAAAACGTCCCAGAGTCGAATTACATCAACCCCGGGACGTTCACTGCAGCGTAATACAGAACATTATTGCCAAAAACAGCACACAAATTTATAAAAACAATTCCTTTTTCAAATAAATAATCCTTCCACCGGACTGATTTCAGCTGATGGAAGGAATGTTATAATATCCGACATTTGACAGTCTGCCCAAATGTACAAGATTTCTCCACTCCCTTCGGTCGGTCGAAATGACAACGAGGCAAGTGCAGAGTGAAGTTTGTTTCGACTCTGCCGAGCCGAGGAAGTCATTGTAAAAACACAGGTTTTAAAATGACAACGAGGTGAGTGCAATGTCATGCTTGCATGGTCATTGCAAACCATAGGATTTAAACCGACAAAAGAAAGGTGGTGGAGTCGCTATGAGAACAGAGTTCCGCCGTTGATGTCGATGTTGGTACCGGTAAGGTATGACGATTCGTCACTTGCAAGATAGCATACAAGGTCAGCAACCTCGTAAGCCTCGCCCTCACGACGGAGCGGAGCTGTATGGTGCAGGTTCTCGCGAGCCTCAGGCTTGGTAAACCTGTCATGGAATGAGGTGTTGATCATACCAGGAGCGAGGGCGTTGACCCTGATGCCCTGAGGACCGAGTTCCTTGGCCATTGCACGGGTGTGGCACATAACCGCCGCCTTTGCCGTTGCATATATAGAAGCGCCGGGACCGCCGCCGTCGCGTGCAGCCTGTGAAGAGAAATTGATGATGGAGCCACCGGCAGGCATCATAGGGACAACCTCGCGGGTGCAGAGGAACACACTACGCATATTCACGTCCATGAGGAAATCGTACCATGCTTCGTCCTGCTCCACGATTTTCTTTCTTCCGACAATGCCGCCGACAACATTTACAAGAATGTCGACCTTGCCTCCGAATGCCTCGGCAGCTTTTGCAAAGAGATTTTTCACATCTGCAGCCTTGGTCATATCGCCCTGAACTGCGATTGCAGTACCGTTGTCCTTTTTGATCATTTCCAGGGTCACATTTGCATCGCCTTCATTGTCAAAATAATTGAGGCAGACTTTTGCACCTTCCGATGCGAGTTTTACAGAAATTGCACGACCAAGGTCGCGAGCGCCGCCTGTAACAACGGCAACTTTACCGTCTAATCTTCCCATAATTCTGAAAATTTAAATTGTTTGGTTTATAATTGTGTTTATTTTAGTTTCTGCAATATCATAATTAATATTTTATTGTCATTCCGACTGGAGCCCGAAGGGCGGAATGGAGAAATCCTATACATATCATAATTATGTATATCAGGAATGTACAAGATTCCTCGACTACGCTCGGAATGACATTACTCCTTTCAGTCGCTCGGAATGACAAGGCTGCGCCTTGCTCGGAATGACAGAGGGATGCTCCGGATGAAAGCATGGCTACTTCACCTGCTGCTCGATCCTGCCGCCGAAAAGGAGGATACAGATGAGGCTGAGCGGAACAAGAGAAGCACCCATAATGAAGAACGGAAGCCAGTTGCTGCCAGCCGTGAGTATAGGCACGAGGAATATCGAAATGATCGTACCGACAGTGGCTGCAGCTCCGCCGAGTCCTGCGAGCGAGCCGACGCTCTTGCCTGTGTAAAGGTCGCTGCAAAGAGTCTGGATATTGTTCATCGAGAACTGATAACCGCAAAGGATGACAGCCATGAAGAGCACTGCCACAATGGCATCAGAAACGAAGGCCACAGCAATGAGTGCAGGCAGAGTCAGAGCCATACCGAGAATGATGGCAGCCTTGCGGGCGTAATTCACCGTGTGTCCCCTGCTGACAAGCCAGCCCGAGAACCAGCCGCCTGCGAGCGATCCGACGGCGGCTCCGACGTAAGGAACCCAAGCTGTCATTCCTATGTCCTTCACGTCGAAACCGTAGACATCGAACAGATAAATCGGAAGCCAGGTCACGAACATCCACCAGATAGGGTCGAGGAAGAAACGGCCGAGGATGACCGCATAGCTCTTCTTGTTTGAGAGCAGTTCCTTCCAGCTCAGGCCCTTGTCATTGCAGACCTTGCACTCAGGCTGTCCGCTGATGATGTAGTCACGCTCCTTTTCGGTAATCCACGGATGCTCCTTAGGTCCTTTCTTGTTGATGATCAGCCAAGGAATAATCCAGATCAGGCCGAGAGAACCGATAATGATGAAAGTCCACTGCCAGCCGCAGACCGAATAGAGCAGGGCGATGATAATCGGAGAAAGAATGGCTCCGACCGAAGCGCCGGCATTGAACATACCCTGGGCCATGGCCCTTTCCTTCTGAGGAAACCACTCGGCATTGCTCTTTGTCGCACCCGGCCATGGCCCTGCCTCTCCAAGACCGAGAGCCGAGCGGAAACCGCAAAGGGATTTCACGCCTGAAGCGAAAGCCGTACATGCGTCAGCGATACCTCACACGAGCACAGATGCAACAAAGCCTCTGCGTGTGCCGATTTTGTCATAAAGCTTGCCTGACACCATCTGGGAAATGCCATACGCCACCATGAAGAACATATTGATGTAGGCATACAGTTCCTTGCTCTGGGTCTTATACTCATCCGGAGTAAGTCCCTCAGGGTCAATAAGTCCGAGACTTTCGACAATACCCTGCCACATGATGGCGAGAGTGTTTCTGTCCAGGTAGTTGATGATGGTGATGGCGACAATCATGGATATCACCCACCATCTGAGTCCTTTGATTTTCATTTTACTTTACTTTTTGAGGAAATCCTCGCGGTGAGGGGAGAATACATCAATGAGTTCGCCTTCTTCGAGACAGACGCAGCCGTGAAGCTCGTCAGGAGCCACATAATAGCCGTCGCCGGCCTCAAGCACAGCCTTCTTGCCACCGATTTCGAGTTCAAATTTACCGCTTGCCACGTAGGTTGCCTGGCTGTGGTAATGCTCATGCATCGAGCCGACAGCTCCTTTTTCAAAATGGACCTTAACCACCATCAGCTGACCGTCATAGCCCATAATCTGTCTTTTGATTCCCGGTCCGGGAGTCTCCCACTGCATTTCCTTTGCAAACTGATAAGTTTCGCTTCTTGTTTTCATTGTTTTATTGGTTTTATTGTTAATTGTTTAATTCTTTTTACATTTCTATAAAATGTCCAGGATTCCTCGACTACGCTCGGAATGACAAGGCTGCGCCTCGTTTGTTCCCCCGCTTCGCTGTGTACGCTCAGGATGCCATTGCTCTTTTCAGTCGCTCGGAATGACAGGGAGTATCCGTCCTAATCAATGAGCACATCCGCTACGCCGGTCCAGCTGATGGTTTTCCCGTCAGGGATGGTGACGGAATGCGTCGCCTGCGAGTCGGCATTGACATTCGAAAGGCAGACCGTCACGCTGTTGCCGTTGATAAAATCATACTTTACCACCGTGTATTCATGGCTGTCATGCAACACAGTCACGCCCTTGCAGGAATGCACCAGATTGGCTGACTGCTCCACCTGAAGGTCATATTTTCCGTGAGTCTCGATACAGGATGCAAAGGTATGGCATTTTTTCTCTTTTTCGCGAAGCAGATACACAGGTTCGCTGCGCAGATTGAAATCCGGATCGTTCGCGCCTATGCGGGCAAGTACCACCTCAGTCTGGGGGTCAGTGTTCGTGCTTATGCTGTACATCCTGTCACCGGTGAGCCAGGTATATGAAGTAGAACCCTCAGCTCCTTTTGCACTTGCCTCGACCCAAAGATGCTGATAGCCGTTCTTTCTGCCGAGAGCCTTCATCTCCGACATCGCCCTTTCATACGGCACGGTCAGACTGATCATGTGACCGTTGTAATGAATCGGATAGTCATACTGGTGTTCGGTTTCGCTTTCAGCCTTCATGATATCCATAATCAGAGGATATTGAAGGAAAGGAATATCCGCATAGAGAAGAGTCCTGTGCATGACGACACCAGGAGCGGCATTTCTCTCTATCGCGGACACGACCTGCATATCCTTGTCCTCCATATTGACATAATGGATTTCCGGAGCATATTTCGAAGATTCGTCTATATTGCCTCCAAAATGCGATTTTCCGTCCACCACAAGCGTATTGTGCGCTATGGTCGTCATCGCGTATGACTTGTTCTGCTTTGTATAGTGTCCCTTGTATTTCGCCTCGATATTGAGGAAACGTGAAGCCCCGTAATCGGTAATGATTTCATTTCCGTTGTCATAATAGGCAAAAGTGAGCTTGTCATAATGCCCGTGGCTCAGACCGTGGGAAGTAGCCTTGAAAGTAACGAGACTGTTCAATTCTTCCCTGCCGGAACGCATAAAGGCAATTCCGCCCTCATCCCCTTTGCTGCCGTCACGGAAGAAAGCGCTTTTGAATACCATAGGGACAGCCTCTCCGTCATGAATGCCCTTTGCCACCGCATAACCGGCATCGGACACAAGCACCTTGTTCTGGTAATCCCGCGCCACGCTCAGCAGAGCTTTGTTCGACTTGTCCGCATTGTAGGCGATATCCACGGCATAAATGAGTTCCTGGGCATTGTAGCCTTTTTCCAAGGCATCGTTGAAACGGCAGAAAACCCCGTCGTATGCCATCTGCAGCAGCACATCCACAGCTTTCAGGATAATCCCGTCCCTGTAGGAGAAAATCTTCAGTTCCGGCCTGTAATGCTCAATGCACTGGGCGAAAGTCACGAAAGGCCAGATTGCATAACGCAGATAATAGGCACCTTCGGTAAAATAGCCGTCCGGAGAAAAAAGCTTGTCCAATTGCATGATGAAACCGCCGTGCTTTCCGGTCCTGTCAGAGCCGTAAAGAGCCTTGTCAAGCAATTCGCCGTCGCCCATCACCATCGCAATCATGCCCACGGCAGAAGTAGCCCAGGTGCCGTGATTGTGCATCCTGTTGAAAATCTCATTATTGATACGCTTATCAGGAGTGCCGTCCATGATAAAATATGCCATAGGATAGAACAGATTTTTTTCCAAATGTTTTCTATCCTTGGCTGAAAGAAAATCATAGACGCAGTCGTATGCCACGGAAGTGTGCACAAGCCATACGCTCTCGTTCAGAGTCTGCCAGAATATCCTGCCGGGAGACTTGGACAGGCCGAGCTGATGATAGCCCAAAGTCGGATACAGTTCCGCATAGGCATACAGGATTTCCCTGACTTTGTCCGCATATTTCCTGTCTCCTGTCAGCTGCCACGCTACACCGCAGGCATACATGTCATAATAATTCAGCTTGTGCATTTCATGGCTGTAGCCGCCACCTCCGTCCACAGGCTGAGGCACGCAGAGTTCACGAACAACGGCCGCATCAGCCTCCGCAATCAGCTCATCCACAGCCTTGTCGAACTGAGGCACTGTTCCGAGCGAAGCTTTCATCTCCTTTACCCCATCCTTCGTCAAAAGCAAAGTCGGATGCTGCACCCCGCCGTACGCAACAGCTGACACCAATAAAGAAAATATAAAAATAAAACGTTTCATACTATCAAAAATTTCTCTTCTCAGTCCTGTATTTCAAATGTCCCGTTAGACAAGACTCCGCCGGAATTACTGAATGTCAAACCCTTGAGCACAACATCCTCCCAAGGTGCCTCGTCCAGGCGCACGCAGTAGCCTCCACGTCCGCTGTCCACGAAATTGCAATTTTCGATATGCAGAATCTGTGCACCGATAATGCGGATTACCGAGCCCCTGACCTTGTTGGTGCAGTCATTGAAGCTGCAGCCGCGCACATAAACGTACGGCCCTGCAGTACTCTCGTCGCTGCCTCCCCTGTAGATATTAATCGGAAGCCCTAAAATTCTCTCGAAAGTGCAGTCCTCGACAATCACGTCATCCGCGTTGTACCTGCCTTTGTCGTCCAGTTCGGCAGCGAAATAAATTCCGTCTCCGCTGAGAGCCTCGAAATGGCAGCCGCGCACCTCCACTTTCTGTGCAAAAGTACCTGCAGTGCCCTTGATAGGAATGAAACCGCCCTCTCCGAAATTCCTGAAAGTGCAGCCGACAACTGTAAGATTGTAATCTTCAATCATTTCCGAAGCCGTTGCAATGCCAGCTTTAGCGATGCTGCGCCCCGGAGCCAACACCCCGTTGAAACATATTCCATGGATATCAAGCTGACCTCCGTTGCAGATAGTTATGAAATTATCGGATTTTCTGCCCATGTAGCGGAGCTCAGGATTGACCCCCACGGCAGCTTTGATGGTCATAGGCACACTGATTTGCAGACCTTCAGTCATACCATATTCGGCTGCTGTAAGAACAACGGTGGTTCCGGCCTGGGCATTTGCCACGGCTTCACGGAGCTGGGACTCATCAGCCACCTCGACAACTTTTTCTATTGCGGCAACGGCTGCACCCCCAACAGGCTTCCAGGAAGCACCCTTGCCGCTGCGGAAATCTCCGGAATCAGGAGCGATACGCGGCTGTTTCCTGCTGTTTTTGAACCCTTTGGGAAGCTTTACATCATCTGCAAGAACAGCGATATTGTCCTTGAAATGCAGACCGGAATCATCAGACAACAAAATATATGGAGCTGACAAAGCCTTGTTTGCAATATAGTTCTTTCTGAATACGATACCGGCCGGAGCAAGTGTTCTCTCATAATCGGCACCCGTTCCGAATTCAATGGCGGCGCAATTGATGAACTCATTTTCTTCAATGACACAATTCTTCACCTGCATATATCTGTTAGGCAGGGAATTAGGCACAGCGTTCATAAGAGCCAAAGCCGAGAAGAAACGGCTGCCAGCCAACCCGTAGAACCTATTTCCGCGTACAACCTGCTCCTCGCCGACAATACGGACACCGCCGGTATTGCGTACTCCGTTGCCTATGAATACATTGCCCTCAGCGAGGTTTCTGTCGCCGTGACGAAGGGCGAGCACGCCCTCACATTCGTAGAGCACATTGTCTTTGATGACATTCTCGCAGGACTTGATGGAAATAACCTCCACCTCGCCGTTGCACCTGTCAAAAAAATTGTCGCTGATGACAGTCCTTGAATTTTCCATACACTGCTGCGAAGTCCCCACCCTGATTGTCTCAGCGCCATTCGAACCATAGACCGGACGGTAGCCGAAATAATTGTGGTCTATACTATGGTGATTGTCAAGACATTCAGTATAGTTAAGCATTACAGTTACAGTCACACCGAGACTTTTCTTGCCGATGAACGAACAATGGTCAAGCCTGTTGCGCCTGCCGTAGAGGTGCACATAACTTGACGGAAAATCACGGCGCGGAGCATTGTAATTATCTATCACGCAATCAGTCATACGGCAGTCCTCAGCCAAGTCATCCCCGTTGCGGAATTCCACCAATGCACCCTTGTTGCGTACCGGCTGTCCGTCCCTGAAAAGGAAAGAAGCCACAGTCAGATGGTGCCCGTATATTTTCAACGTCGAAGTACCGCTGATTACTACACTGCCGGGCTGCTCTGCCATGACCACAACAGGAGCCTCTGCACTGCCTTCCGCCCGCCATTTAAGCTGCAGATCCGTATAGGTCCCGGCAGCGACCATGACGGTATCTCCCGGAGAAGCGGTTTTCAATATTTTCCCGACCTCAGGCAAAGTAGTCCTTACTACCGCTGCGGAAAGACCGGAAGCCATAAAAGAAAGGCAGACTGCAAGTCCCAAGTATTTGATTCTGTTTACCATTGTTTTCCAGCATTGATTTTGATTCTGTTTATATCATCCGTATAATCCCTGATTTCGGGTTCTTTGTCCGTAGTTCCGAGACTTATCCCTTTGCAGACTCCCCCGCAGATTACGTTTGTCAGCCAGTGCATCTGCCGCGAAGGGGTGTCGATTACCTCGACGGCCGTATATGAAGACACAGCCGGTGCATACAGCACATTGTCGGCAAAAGTCGAATTAAGAGGATGGGAGTCCTGGGTGGAACGTCCCGAATAATTCACAAGGATTCCGTTTTTGCAGTTCACGAACACATTGTTTTTCACCATTGCGTTCTTCACGGTCCAATAGCCGCTGAGCGCAGCGTCAGACTCCCCTCGCACAAGACACACTGCCGAATTGTAGCCGGAGCCCGTCAGTTCGAGAAAGACATTGCCTTCGACAGTATGATTTTCTCCGATGATACGCACTCCCCCGACATTGGCCTTTCCATTTGACATGAATATGTTGTTTCTTACACTACAGTTGTTGCCATGCCGGAGGGTAAGCGTACCTACACTGTCTTCAAAAAGATTGTCATAATACACGTTTCCGCAGGATTTGTTGGAAATGATTTCCGCGCGCTCGCCGTCGGCACAGTAGAAATGATTGCCATAGACCTTGCAGCAGGCTTCGTTCATAGAATAGTCACTCGTACCTATACGTATCGATTCCTGGCCGTTTTTCGCCTTGTTGCCGTCGTAATGGGTATACGGGCGGGTGAAATAATTGTTCCTTACCGTATGGCAAGGGATTATCCCGTCTTCCATCCATACGACGAGAAGACAGCCCATATTGCGCTTGTCGATGAATGTGCAGTTTGCAATCTCATTGAAAGTGCCGTAGAGCGACACCCATTTGCTGTCCACAGTAGTGTACGCGCTGCCACTGCCGTCAATAAGACAGTTTTCGAAAGTACAATGGCCGCTTCCTTTGGCGCAAGTCATGACAGAAGTCTTCATGCTGCTGTCAAGCTCCTTCCAGGCAAAGCCTTCGGCACGGAACCAGCTTCCGCCAAGCGACATTGATGAAGCTCCCGTGAATATGACCTTGCCGGGAGTTTCAGCTTTCAGAACAACCGGCCGGTCTTCCGTTCCTTCGGCTTTAAGCTTGGCTGTCACTGCATTGTATGTGCCGTTTTTCCAGACCACGACATCGCCTGGAGCAAGAGTCAATTCCACGAATTCTTCTACGGAAGAAATGAAATATGTCTGTCCTTCGTTTACATCCTGTCCGTCATCCGGTCTATCATCAGGCAGCCCGGAATTGTCACCCGGCACAGACGGAGTCCAAGGCTCTGATTTGGCCTCATGGCAGCCTCCAAGAATCAAGGCTGCCACAAGACAAGGTATCAACGTTATCTGCCGTCTCAGCATAATCATCCGTTTAGTTTATATCGTTTGACCAGTAGAGGTCGAATTCCACATAACCGCTTCTGTCAGCCACAGTCGCACCGTTCCCATCCGCACAAGTCACATCGGTAATATGGATATAGCCCTGACGTCTCACGTGCTCGGGAGCGGTAGGCTTGCCGACCTTTGCCTGTTCATATACGACATACTGCAGCATAATGACCGTGCCTTTATTCCATGCATCCTTGGTCTCTGCAGCACCGCACGCCGGGGCGGATGCTCCTGCATTTGAAGCCGACATCAGTATGTCCTCCAATACTCCTGCCGCAACTGCCGATTTCACCTCAGGCTCGTCATACAGTATCTTGCCGAACACCAAAGGAGTTCCGAAAGTCGATGACACCGATGTATTGCCCGGGTAACGGTGGGTCTTGAGCTGGCTTGCAGAATTTGCCGGATTCTGGAAAGCAAGCTTGTTGCCGCTGCTTGTAGTAAGGAAATAATACGGCTGGACGCTGTAATACTGTTCCTCCGTACCTTTGACCTTGTTGGCGGAAGCTATGACCTCGTTTGAAGAATTGCCGGCAGCAAACGTATCCACACCGCCTTCAACCCATTCCTGAGCCGAAATCACACGTCCCTCATTCAGAAGCAGGAACGACATTTCACGACCGTCCTGGTGATATGTACTTGCAGAGTTGGACCCGACACCGATTTTCAGACCTTTTGTATAATAGAATGGATATACTCTGATATTGCCGCATTCAACCCTGTTGCCGCCGTTATACAGTATTACAAGCGGAACATCTTTGGCGACAGTGCCTGAAATAGTCTTAGGCATGATGAACTTGGCCTCAACATCAGTCGCAGTGCCCTCAACAGACACCTCAATGCCGTCGATTTCAAAGCCCTCCACCGAAGCCAGATTCTCGCCTTTGACAGTGACCTCCCTGTTGAGATACATCCTGTCATAAGCTGCATCCGAAGGAGCTGCAGAGACGAACACAGGGGCAGCAGGCCCCACAGGAGTAGTATCAAGAATGAAGTCCCCGGCCGCAACAACAGTCAGCACAGGCTCGCCGTACTCGGCGACAATATCCTTGGTCACAAGTACCGGGTCGGCCTTTTCGATGGACGACGGGAACTTGACCGTAATCGCTTCAGCAGACTGTTCTGTTACAAGCAGGCTGTACACATCCCATTTCACCGCTGAAACCAGATCCAAATTTTCGCCGTTCAGAGTGATTTCATCTCCTATCTTGGCCGTCTTCACATCCGAAACTGCAAAAACAGGAGTCTTCAGCACAAATTTCTCCGTCTCCGTGACATCTATTACATTTTCTCCCCAAAAGACCTTGATTTCCAGCTCCTTTGAAGCTTCGGACGCAGCAATCGCAGGCACCGTGACCTTCACAAATGATGCAGCCAGTTCTGCAAAATCCGACTTCTCTATCGTCACTTCCCCGACCGTCAGCTTTGTCACCTGCTCAAGATTGCGTCCGGAAACGACAAGCTCCGTTCCTACCGTACCAGTCTTCGGTTCGAAACCCGACACCCTCGCGTCAGTCACCGGCACAGTCACGAAATAATCATATTTGAATATAACCGTCTCGCAATCGGCATCATACACCTGCAAAAACACCTTATGCGGATTGTCCTGCTGGGCCTTTTCCATCGAAGGGACTACAAAGACAAGTTCTTTGAAAGTCTTTTCAACTATCTCGCAGTCGATCCCGTCAAGAGTCACCCTGCCCACATTGTCAAGGTTCAAACCCTTGGCTTTCACCTCAGTACCTATGTATGCCCTTACAGTGCCGCTCTCATCGGTATTAGGCACTAAAGCGGACGAACTCACATTGATTGCAGGAGTATGTACAGGCTTGATTTCATCCTTTTTGCATGAACCGAGAAGCAACAGAGGAAGAACCATGAACATCATTATTTTATTTATACGTATCATATTATTCCCATTATTGAAGTTTTGAATAATCATAGTCATATTTCTGCCAGTAGCAGTTGAATCCGACCTCTGAATTACGGTAGTCCTGATTGTTGTAGACCGCCCAGTCTATATTGGTGATATGAAGCAGTCCGATACGTTTGACATTCAGACAAGGATTATCCTTTGAATAGCCGCAGTTTTTATAATAGGCGACAATAAAGACCGCATCAGGGTTGTAACCCTTTTCGTCGACAAGCTCTGAAGTCTGGCGCGTACACCATGTATTTGATTTCAGACCGCCGGCCATTGAAGAGGCCGGAACTCCGGCAATAGTCATGTTGTTCACATCAATAGGGAAAAGGCTCTCATTGATATTCTCTATCTTCCTGCCCTTTACGTCCTCTATAAGTCTGCGCTCGTCTGCATTATCGGAATTCGGATTCAGATACCTGAAAGCCAAAATAGGAGTGCCAGGCAGCGAAGTGTTGTCCCCAGGAACCCTGTAATCGTTCGACGGAGTGCCCTCGAAACTGATGAAGAAATTCTTCAGCTGGCTGTTGGAATTTGCAGGGGAATTGATTTGAAGCACATTTCCGCTTACGGAAGAAAAGAAGAAATAAGGCACGACGGAATTGTATTCCTCATCAGTCAGAATCCCCGGTTTCGGGGTGTTGGCTGAGCCCCACTGGGTAGGGTGCTCCAGTGCAACGACATCAAGGGACGTTTTCCATGCAGAATTTTCATACGCGATACCTGTCTCGGGAGAAAAGAAAGACCTGAAGCTGCTCTCGGCAAATCTTCCCTGACAGACAGTCTTAGCCCCTTCCCAGAACTTCACGAACGGCACATAAACGATAAAGTCGCTTTTAAGGATCTTGCTTTCATTTCCGGCAAAATAATGGGCGACAAGCTGCACTTGGGTATCTCCGTCCTGAAAATCCCCTGCAGGAATACTGAAAGATATCTGCCCGGAAGTAGCACTATTGATTGTAGCTTCAAAATTACCGACGGTAATACGCTCAACATTCTGAAGGTTCTTTCCCGTAAGTGTAAGACTCTTTCCTACTGCGATTTTCTCAAAATCATAGCTGTCAAACTCAGGTATGTATTTCACTACCTTAATGACAGGCGCATTTTCTGCAGATGTCTCCGCTTCCGAACTTCCGTCAAAATACTTCATACTGATGAGTGCTTCATTAGTCTCCACGTATGGCACCTTCACGACAATTTCGTTGTCGAATTGTGAAACGATTTCAGCCTGACGTCCGGCATCATAGCCCACTGCCGTGAAAACGACAGCTGATGCAGAATTAAGATTTTTTCCGGACAGAAGTATGGTCTCTCCAAGCTCAGCACTCTCAGGGACATACGTAGCAAATAATTCCGGTACAGCAAAAGAACAGTTAAACTGCTCATCTGAAACGCCTTTACCGGCCGGATTTTCGAGAGTGATTTTGCCTCCGCGAACATCATTGCCGACTTTTATTGCAAGAAGTCTGTCAGAAACTTTCTCTACGATTTCCACCTCAACATCACCGATAAAAGCCTTGTTTACATTGTTGAGATATTGTCCGCTGACACTTATCCTGGCACCGACAGGAGCACTCTTTGGAGTAAAGTCCTCGATTACAGGCTCGCTGACGATTTTTGAATCTATGCCCAACTTTTCAACGCAAGCGACAAAAAGCAGAGAAACAGCCAACAACAATAATGATATTTTCTTAATCATAACTTTCAAAAATTTAAACATTAATACCCCGGATTCTGGGCAAGCCGGTCATTTACGTCCAGGACAGTCTGAGGAAGCGGAAGCAGTCCCTGCCAGTCCTGAATAGGATTTACAGTATAACTGTAAGCGGAATAGAAAGCCTCGGTCCTATAATAGGCATTGATGGTTTCTGAAATGATTCCCCACCTCTGAAGGTCAAACCAGCGCTGGTTTTCAAGAGCAAGTTCCATGCGGCGCTCCTTTCTCAAAGCCTCCCTGAGGGCATATTTCGATGAAAGTTCCGCCGGAGTATAGGCTGCCACACCCGCACGTTGCCTTATCATGTTCAGGTATAATACAGACTCGTCATTCACACCAGCGGTCTCGTTCATTATTTCCGCATAAAGCAGCATAATATCTGCAAGACGGATAACAGGCCAGTCGATTTCGGCATCATACTCTGTAGCCATATCATTCTGCATATATTTGTTGCACCAGCGTACCGCAACGTATGAGCCGGTCACTTTATCGGTATATCCGGCCTGATATACGACCGACGCCCTTCTGTCATTCGCGTCATACAGGCTGATGAGGTCGTCGGAAGGATAGTTGTATTGTTTCGGAGCACCGAGAACAACATTTCCGCCGTTATTGACCGGACCGAACAATGTAGAGAACGGAGAGCCGATACCGAGATTCCCTTCCTTATATCTCACCGCGAAGATTATTTCCGGGTTCATTTCATTGTCCTTTGCCCAAATCCTGTCGTACGGCACGAGTTCCGCAGCGGACTGTGGATTGCCACAAGCGGCAATCACGTCTTTCAGAAGCGTCTTTGCAGCCTCGTACTGAGAATCGCCAAGCCGGTAATGGGTCATATAAACCTTTGCAAGCAAGGCTTTTGCAGCTTTGAGATCAGCCCTTCCAAGATCCGCCGCAGGCATGGTCACCGGCAACATCTCCTGTTCGATAACGGTGTTCAGGTCATTTTCTATCAGTTCATAGATTTCATCCACAGTGGATCTCTGCATATAGCGGGCTTCATCCGACCCAGTCTTCCTTGTCACCTTGAAAACCGGTCCCCACAGACGAACCAGGTTGAAATACAGATAAGCCCGGATAAAGCGTGCCTCGCCTTCGAACTGTGCGCGTTTCTGCCCGTCATTCACCAGTTCAAGATACGGAAAAATGCCGTTTGCACGGTTAATGGTCGAATAGCAGGCATCCCAATATGACTGTACCCACGAGTGGGTTGTGGAAATAGTGTTGTTGTCAAGTTCCTCAATGAGTTTGGAATCCTGGGAGGTGGAATTGTTCGCCCTCAGTCTGGCATTGTCAGACCTCACTTCACCGACTGCCCATTCGTAGTACATGACAGAATGGAGACCGTTGTACATTCCGATTACAAGATTGTTCACGGATTCTTCACCCTTGACGTAATCGTCCGCAGCCACTTCCGAAAAAGGATATTTGTCGAGATTGCATGAAAGGACAAGAAATCCTGCTGTCAAAAATAATATAATGCGTTTCATATCTTTCACGGATTAAAATTTAACATCAATACCGATAGTCACGGTAGAAGTAAGCGGGAAGCCGCCTCTCTGGTAGCCGTCAATCATTGGAGAGGAATAATCACCTGAAGTGAATCTTGATTCAGGGTTCACGCCCTTGTAGTCCTTGCTCCAGATATAAGCAAGATTGTTGCCTGAAAGATACAGTCTTATGCCTTTCAGCTTGTCTTTCAAATCTTTTTTTGAGAAAGTATAGCCGAGCGTCACGTTCCTCAGACAGACATAGGAACCGTCCTGAAGAGCATAGTCGGTAAGCATCATATTATAGCCCTTCTTTGCATACGGAGTCCTGCCGTCACCCCTGTGGGTGTCGCTGACCCATCTGTTCGCAGTGTACGCCCTGTTGTACTTGTGGGTTTCGTTATAGAAGACATCTCCGTTGAAAACAGTCACGCCCTGTACTCCCTGAATGAGGAATGAAAGGTCGAACTTGTAAATCTGGAATGTATTGGTCATGCCATAAGTGAATGCCGGATACGGATTTCCGAGCACCTGACGGTCTTTGTCATTCAGGATGCCGTCTTTATTGTAGTCCTCGATACGGAGACCTCCCGGTACGTCAGCGGAGAAATGAGGATTGGCATTGATTTCCTCGACACTGTTCCATACACCTATTGTCTTGTAGCCATAGTATTGGATAAGGGGATCGCCGACTCTTGCGATGTAGCTCTCGCTGCGCTCACCCTGATTGATGACTTCCTGTTCGCCACCGATTTCGAGAAGACGGTTTCTGTTCAGAGAAAAATTGATATTGGTCTCCCATTTGAAATTCGTCCTGTTGAAATTATAGCTGTCAAGCTGGATTTCAAGTCCGGAATTTCTTACACGTCCTATGTTGTTCCAATAGTGGGTAAAGCCGGTGAACGACTGCGACGGCTGCTTGAAAAGCAGGGCGCGGGTAATTGAATAATAACCGTCCACGGTCAGGCTGAGCCTGCCTCCGAATACGCTGAAATCCAGACCGGCATTATATTCATCCGTCTGCTCCCAGGTAATGTCCGGATTTGCAAGAACAGATGAAGTGTTAGCAGTTCCGGGAGTAAGCTGGCCGTTGCCGGAACCGGTAGGATAATTGGCGCTGTTGAGCACCTCCAAAGCCGCAAAATAATCCACGTTATTGTTACCTGTCACACCGTATGAGCCTCTGATTTTGAGCATGCTGAGCCAGCTGACATCTTTAAGGAAAGACTCTTCGGAAAGTCTCCATCCGAGAGACACCGAAGGGAACCAGGCATTTCTGTTGCCCTTGGTGAACAGTGACGAACGGTCAAGACGGATGGAAGCGGAGATCAGATACCTGTCTGCATAGCTGTATGACGCACGTGCAAGGGCGGATTCAAGGACTTTGTCCGGATAACGGAACGTCCCTGTGCCGGCGCCGTTGCCGTTGTTGCTCTCGGCAAGCTCGAAGACTGTGGCCGCATTGAGCGTATGGATATCGTCAGTAGGGAAACCGGTACCTGTAAGGGCGACCCTTTGGACCCTTGTCATCTGGGCGGTATAACCCGCAAGAAGATTCAATTTGTGCCTGCCGACGTTGAGGTCATAGTTCAAGGTATTCTCTGTCAGCAGGTCAACATACAATGTGCTGTAGAAAGTTGCCTTGCTCGGAGTGCCGTCCTTGGTGGCATTCTTGTTTTCGTAGCTGTAAGAAGGCGTATATCTGACATTCACACCATTGGAAGACTTGAATGACAAGCCTTTGCAGATATTGATCTGAATATAGGCGTTCGCAAGTCCGGAGAATGATTCCGATGAGCGGAAAGTGTTTGCCATCACGCTCTTGGGATTGTTGTTCGCGGAGTTGAACGGCGAACCTGTATCCCAGGTAGGGTTCCCGTATTCATCGGCGGGTCCGGTAGGGGTTGAAATGCTGTTGAAATGGCTTCCTCTTGCATAACCGGTATATCCTCCGGTAAAAGCCGTAGTCCAGTCATTGTGCATTACAGGAAGGAAAGACGCCGTACGGTAGAAATCAATGAAATTGTTTCTCGGACGGCTTGATTTCTGGTAGTTGAACGAAACATTCGTGCCGAAAGTCACATATTTTGACAGATCGGCATCTATCCTCGAACGGAAATTCAGCTTGTCGACTTCATTCTGAAGCATTATGCCCTCGTCATGAGTATAAGCTCCTGAAGTATAATAACGTATGCCCTTCCTGCCTCCTGACACGGAAAACTGCACGTTGGTCATATCGGTATAATTGCGCAGACCCTCACGCTGCCAGTCCGTAGCGCCTATGTTCTGCTCGACCCAAGCCGCAGCCCTGTCCTGGGCCTTTACAGGATCTCCGCCCCATGCCTCCTCCTGCTGCTGAAGCTGCACATACTCTGTAGCCGTCATTATATCATGGAGTTTATATGCGTATTTGATGCCATGATACAACTTGATATTATATGAAGGCTTTTCCGCTTCTCCGGATTTAGTAGTAATCATGATTACACCGTTTGCAGCCCTCGAGCCGTAAATCGCAGCGGAGGCGGCGTCTTTCAGCACCTCTATGGATTTGATGTCCGAAGCATTGACCGTAGACAGTCCGTCAGGTACAGGATATCCGTCGACGATTACCAACGGAGAGCTGTCGGCAGAAATGGAACCTGCGCCCCTCACCCTTATGCTCGGAACGACTCCGACTTCGGAAGTGGTGTTGTTGATTGAAAGTCCGGCAATCTGCCCCTGCAGAGCAGTAGTCACATCCGAAACAGGCTTGTCTATCAGGGCGTCACCTCCTATTTTGGAAATGGAACCTGTCAGATGCGATTTCGACATCGTACCGTAACCTATCACGACGACGTCGTCAAGCAGGGTGGCGTCAAGCTCCATGGTAAGGTTGATGACAGAAGACTGTCCCACGCTCACTTCCTTTGATTTATACCCCACACTCGAAAAAACCAGCACAGACTTGTCACCGTCGACCTGCACGGAATATTTTCCGTCAATATCGGTCGAGGCGCCTGCCGTAGAGCCTTTGACCATCACTGAGACCCCCACAAGAGGTCCCTGCGAGTCTGCCACGACTCCCCTTACAGTACGTTGCTGTGCAAACATAGCCCATGACACAAGCAGCAGCACAGCTGTCATGGCAAAATGCATTAAGCGACTTTTGTTACTCATAGTTTTAGTATTATAAAAATTTGGTAAACCAATTCTAACGAAACAAAGGTATTAATTCATTTCGATATTTGCAAGTGGTTAGCCAATTTTTTTCATTACGGATTAAAATCCTCCATGTCAGCCCGGCTTCCGCCCGGTGCATATCAGTTTTCCCAATCATCGGTACGGAAAGGAGGAACAGGAACTCCGAACACGTCACAAAGATTTGATTCACAATAATTAAAGAACGAATAACGAACCGCGGCAGGGCTGGCGACTTTGTCACTTCTGACTATCACGCGGGCAGGCTTGTCCTTGATGACTGCTTCTGCCGGGTGGAACCGTCTGTCCTCACCTGCGACCATGAAGCCTTTGATTGGTTTACCATAGGACGGACAGAGACCATATCTTGCATTCTCCATATATAGGACGACCTCATCTCCATTGATTTCATACTTTGCGCAATAGGGATAGCCGGACGTCAGCCCCTTGAAACCGTATTCTTTGGCAAGGACATTCCACGCAAGTCTGTCGGCGATGCGTGCCTTGTGGGGAGGATGTATGCTGAACTCCTCACCGGCGTCCTCGCTGACAACAGCGTATGAGTTTTTTATGATATTCAGGGACAGGAGCTGATTCTCAACCAGTTTCGCCCTCGAATTGTCCATACTGTCATTATAGGAATAAGGTGCTATTGTCACGAACTGAAAAGGCATTTCATTTTCAGAGTCGCCCCATGCCTGTCTCCATCCCTTGACCATCGCGGCCTGCATCGCTCCGTAATGATTGTAATCCCTGCGGCTTGAGCAGCCCTGATACCAGAGAAAGCCCTTTGCGGTGTAAGGTGCAAGCGGGCGTATCATTGCATTATAGATGGTGCCGACCTGCTCAGGTTTTCTCTTGCCGGTGTTGCGTACAGCATATTTTTTCTCTATTGCCTTGTCTGAGATGACGCCAGACAATCCCGGAGCGAGGAACTCTGCGGGAGTCCACGGCTCGATTTTGGTGCCGCCGTATGCCGAAACTATAATGCCCACAGGGACGTCCAGAGCCTCAGTCAGCCTTTTTGCAAAGAGATAGGCAATCACTGATGTCGTCGCAGTCACGTCAGTGGAAGTATGTCTCCACTTCGCCTCACAGTCTTCGCGTTCAACTGAACTGGAATCCCTCGGCACGGTGAACACACGGATTCTGTCCTGATACTTGGGAGCCTCAAGGACGGTTTGCAGGGAGTTTTCCACAGGCTGCGAAGTATAGCCCCTCACAGGCATGGCCATATTCGACTGCCCGGCACATATCCACACCTCTCCGACCAGCACATCATTGATCTCAATACTTTGGACATCAGCCGCTTTGCCTGATGATTTCTTCGCAGTCCTTTTCTGCGGATTTCCGTTGTCTGTCCTGACCGCACTCGTGGAACTGACAGTAAGCACATACGGACCTCCGGCCTCTCCTGTCGGCAAAGCTGCAGTCCACCTGCCGTCCTTGTCGGCGTGCGCATCAACTTCAACACCCCATGAAGCGTTCACTTTTACGCTGCTTCCGGGCTCGGCCCAGCCCCAGACCGCGGTCTCCGCCTTTTGCTGAAGAACCATACCGTCGCTGAACAGAGAGGGCAACCTCAGCTGCGCATTTGATTGAAAATCAAGTCCTAAAAGGAAAAAGACAATGCCTGCCACCGCCCAACGAAACTTTGTTTTCATACTATCAAAAATTTTTACATTTATAAAAATTTTATGAGAGTCTGACAGCCGTTCGCTATCGCTCACTCTCACGATGAAAATCATTTGATATCGCACTTGGGCGAATATATATCAAAGATTTTCATGTTCGGTTTCATAATATGTATGTATTATCTGCGTACCACTCCATTCTTGTCAACCGCATACCGACCATCCTCCCATCAATTTTGGCTAACCAATTGTTAACGTTCACAAAGTTTACCATTTTTTTTAATAAATACAACAAGACATCCATATTTTTTCAGAGTATTTGTTGTCTTCTCTCGGCTTTTTGCTATATTTGCGTGGATTTGAAAATTTCAACAAAAAGACATAAAAATGGCACTTATCGACAACATCATTGCGCGTGCTAAATCCAACAAGCAGCGCATCGTGCTCCCTGAATCATTGGAGGAGCGCACAATCACAGCCGCAGACCAGGCTCTCAGAGATGAACTTGCAGACATCATCCTCATCGGCAATCGCGAGGAAATTCTTGCCTACGCCGCAAAACTCGGTCTGAAACACATTGAGAAAGCAACTATCATCGACCCGGCAACCAACGGGAAGACAGAGGAATACATCCAGCTTCTCTATCAGCTCCGTCAGAAGAAAGGCATGACCCTCGAGGCTGCAAGAGAGCTCGTGCTCAACAATCCTCTCTATTACGGCTGTCTCATCATCAAAAGCGGCGATGCCGACGGACAAATCAGCGGTGCGCTTTCAACTACAGGCGATACGCTCCGTCCTGCCCTCCAGATTATCAAATGCGCTCCGGGCATCACCTGCGTCAGCGGTGCAATGCTTCTGATTACCCAAATGCCTCAGTACGGCGAAGAAGGCGTACTCGTAATGGGTGACGTTGCCGTTACTCCTATGCCGGACGCTGCACAGCTCGCTCAGATTGCAGTTTGTACAGCGCAGACTGCCAAGAGCGTTGCAGGTTTCACAGACCCTCGCGTGGCTATGCTTTCATTCTCGACCAAAGGCTCTGCAAAGCACGAAGTCGTGGACAAAGTTGTCGAAGCTACCAAATTGGCCAAAGAGCTTGACCCAAGCATCAAAATCGACGGTGAGCTTCAGGCTGACGCAGCTCTCGTGCCTTCAGTAGGAAGCAAGAAAGCTCCGGGTTCAGAGATTGCAGGCAAAGCGAATGTCCTCGTTGCACCAAACCTCGAAGTCGGAAACATCGGCTACAAACTCGTTCAGCGTCTCGGCGGTGCAGACGCCATCGGCCCTATCCTCCAGGGCATCGCCCGTCCGGTCAACGACCTCAGCCGCGGCTGCTCTGTGGATGACATCTACAAGATGGTTGCCATCACCGCCTGCCAGGCAATGGATGCCAAATAATCCACATCACCAACAGCAAAAAGCGGTGTGCATGGCCCCCATAGCACACCGTTTTTTCATCCCGTTTGTTGAAACACTGTTATGTATTGTGAATTGACTGATTACCTTATCCATTGCCGGGACAATGTCTCATTCCAGGCGTGAAAGGTTGCAGAGGATGAGATTGCCGTCGGAGTCGCGCAGGTGCATGCCGTTGCCCTCGCAATAGCGGAACCATTTGCAGTCCTCACACTCGCCTTTCTTCATCCATGACCTGTCGCGGAAAGGTTGGAAGCGGTTCTCCCATACGTCGGTGAAATCATCCCTGTAGATATTTCCCTGGTCATAATCCGAGCGTATGCTGTTGCAGCCGGAAATAGCGCCGTCAATGCGCACCGAAGCAATGGACAGACCGGCCTGACAGGTATAGAGATGGTCCCTGACCTTGCCTTCATACCCACCGAGGAAGCCCTCACAGGCATAGCTTGCAGAAATGCGCCCTTCAGCGCGGATCTTCCGGATAAACTCCATCAAACCCTTGTAGCGTTCCTTGGACAACTGCAACTCAGGGTCCTGCGCCGCCCTGCCGACAGGGAAGACCGTGAAAAGACGCCAATTCTTCAGACCGAGACTGATGAGAAATTCCTTGAATTCATCCAGGCGCCCATAGTTCCTGTTGTTGACACAGGTGACCACATCAAATTTGATTGTAGGCTCTTTGGCAAGTATGCTTACTGCCCTCGCAGCATTCGCAAAGGCATCAGACACGCCGCGCATCCAGTTATGCTCCTCCTCAAAACCGTCGAGACTGATAGTGGCAGAATGCATACCCGCTCCGAGCAGCCTGTCTATCATCTGCGGAGTCATCAGACGTCCGTTGGATACCATACCCCAAGGAAATTCCAAATCATATATGGCCCTGCCACACTGCACAATATCCTTTCTGACAAGAGGCTCTCCTCCGGAAATAATGACCATAATCTTGTGGGAATCATAGTGTTCCTTGATATTGGCTAACACCTTTCCAAAGTCCTCGAAAGGCATATCCGGGTGCAGAGCCGAGACCTTGCAGTCGCTTCCGCAATGGCGGCAGTGCATATTGCAGCGCAACGTACATTCCCAGAAAAGCTGGCGCAGAGGATGTGTCGCCTTGACCTCCTTCAGCACCTGACGTTCGAGTTCCAATTGGATACGCTGTGAAATTGAAATTCCAGACATCACCTACAGATTTTCTTCACCGTCCCTGCCACCGTCTTCACTGCCGGTGTCTTCGCTACCGTCGTCAAGTTTCAGCCTGACATTCACATTGTTACCGATATACTTGCCGCCATAAAAGCCTTGACCGCCTTTCTTTACCTGAGTCAATTCCACGTCTACAATCTCCCTCTTGAATTTTCCTCCGTTTTCCTCTCCGTCCACATCCGTAAAGACAAGTTCCATACTTTCACCGCCATTGTATTCGCCGGACACCGAAAACGAGCCGTCATTTGCGGTAGTGGCCTGTCCATGCGCTCCCCAATGTCCCGAGACCTCAATTCCTTCAATCGGTTTGTCATTTTCATCGGTTACATGACCTTTCACCTCAAAATCAGCATAAGGCACACCATAGCAGGCAGAAACGGTAATCAGCCCTAAAAAAGCAGCAGTCCAACGGCCGACACGGGATAATAATGATTTCATAAGCATAAAATTTATTCTGTAAATATACCTATTAAATTCATATATCGCAAAAATCTTGCATATAAGTAAGCATTAAACTTCCAAAAGATTGACTATCTTTGCAGGCTAAAGCAGAAAAATATGGCAGAGACTAATTTTATTGACTACGTTAAAATATATTGCCGTTCGGGCAACGGAGGCGCAGGCTCGATGCACATGCGCAGGGAGAAATATATTCCTAAGGGAGGCCCGGACGGGGGAGACGGAGGCCGCGGAGGTCATGTCATATTGAGGGCGAACCCGCAGTTCTGGACACTGATCCATCTGAAATACCGCAAGCACATCATGGCGGAGCATGGAGCGGCCGGCAGCGGACAGCTGTGCAAGGGCAAAAACGGGCAGGACGTCATCCTTGATGTTCCTATCGGCACGGTAGCAAAAAATGCTGAAACGGGAGAGGTACTTTTCGAGCTGATGGAGGCCGGAGAGGAGAAGATTCTCGTAAAGGGAGGCCGCGGAGGTCTCGGCAACAACAATTTCAAGTCCGCAACAAATCAGACTCCGCGCTATGCCCAACCTGGAGAACCTTTTGAGGAAGGATGGTTCATTCTTGAACTGAAACTGCTTGCCGATGTGGGGCTTGTAGGCTTCCCGAATGCGGGAAAATCGACTTTGCTTTCGACCATTTCAGCTGCAAGGCCGAAAATCGCAGACTATGCTTTCACGACTTTGGAGCCAAACCTCGGCATTGTGAGCTATTATGATGACAAATCTTTCGTGATGGCTGATATTCCGGGAATCATCGAAGGGGCACACGAGGGAAAAGGTATCGGGCTGAGGTTCCTGCGCCATATTGAAAGGAATTCCGTCCTGCTGTTTATGGTAGCGGCAGACCAGGATGATGTCAGGGCCGGTTATGAAATTCTGCTCAACGAGCTTGCACAGTACAATCCGGAGCTGCTGGTCAAAGACAGGGTGCTCGCGGTGACAAAGGCCGATATGCTTGACGAAAAAATGAAAAGCGAAATCGAATCCACTCTGCCACAGGATATTCCCCACCTGTTCATTTCATCGTTTACACAGGAAGGCATACCGGAATTGAAAGATATTCTCTGGAAAGAACTGGCACAATGACAGCGAGCCGAGCGTAGAGCCTCTCACTATCATTCCGAGCGAGGCCACTCTGTCACCCTGAGCACAACAAAGAAATAAGACAAATAGTCCAGTGGACTTTTGTCCCCTTTGTCCACATAGTGCCGCAGTCGAATGGGTCTTGTACTATTCCGGAATACGGGACATGGCAAGGCGGGAAAGGTAACCGAAAAGCAGGCCGATGCAGATGCCGAAAAGCATACCGATAATGACGTCGCCAAAGAAATGTTTCGCAACGAAAATACGGCTTGCCGCCACCATGAATGCCCAGAGAAACAGGACTATGCCATAACCGGTGCTATAGCTTCGGATTTCCTGATAGCGCTTGCGGAGATAATCCGATATTTTACCTTTTTTCTTCTTGATATATGACAGACCTGTCAGTGTACAGGTTGCAAGGCCGAAAGCATTTGCCGCATGGGCAGACGGAAAACTGTAGCCGCCTCCTTTTTCGAGCACATGAATGCCCATTGCTATCATGTCAGGGTCGTGCAGGGGACGTATTCTGCAGGCGGCGTGCTTGATGACATTGGTCAGAAAATCCACACAGCCGAAGGTGCAAAGGGCAGCAGCTACCACTATCAGGGCCTTTTTCCAGCCAAGTCTCCAAATCAAAAAAAGCACGATGGCAAGGTAGAATGGCACCCAGACCAATTTCTTTGAGAAAAAAATCATCATTTGGTCGGACCACGCGCTGTTCATGGCATTAATTGCCAGGCTGATTTGTTTGTCTAATGATTCCAGTTGTGTAAGTATATCCATTTTTTTCAATTAGTAATTTGTAATTAGCAATTAGCAATTTAATAATAAGGCAAAAAAGAAATTAGTGATAAAGTAATTAGTAATAAAGTAATTGGCAATTAATAAGCATCAACAATAAGCTCCAATTTTGTAGCCTTACAGTCGGATTGCTGTGTGATTGGCAATTAGTAATTAGTAATTTAATAATAAAGTAATTGGCAATTAACAAGCATCAACAATAGCCTCCAATATGTATTTTTTATCCCCCCCCCATTTCAATTACACATTACTAATTACACATTGCTAATTTTACTAATTGCACATTGCTAATTGCTAATTACACATTTTATAAAAAGGAAAGGCACTTTTCCATCTTGGTGCTGCGGGAGCCTTTGATGAGAATGCAGCTGTCTTTGACAGGATGGGCCGCAATCCAGGCAGCCAACTCGTCCGAAGTCGGAAAACAGCCTATCTCCATAGAACGGCCGCCAAGCCACACATTTTCAGGCACTTCGCAAGACCTCCCGAACATATTCTGAACGGCTGTCGCAAAAGCCGCACCGACCAGATAGAGTCTCGACAAAGGCATTTTCGTCAGACGTTCGAGCAATATGGAATGCTCCACAGCCTCCTCGCCTCCGAGTTCGCCCATCATTCCGAGCAGGGCCACCTTGTCCGCAGCCTCCACGGCTGCGAAATTATCCAAAGCCGCAGCCATGCTCGTAGGGTTTGCATTATATGCATCCACAATCAGCACATTAGTCTCTGTTCTCACCATCTGCGAACGTTTGTTTGCAGGTTCGTATGACTCAATCGCACGCACCGCAGCCTCCTGAGCCACGCCGAACTTGGCTCCGACAGCAAGCGCAGCCATCACATTGTCAGCATTATACGCTCCCACGAGCCTGGTATTTATCACAGTACCGTCCACTAACGCAATACGCAGAAACGGGTATTCTGCATTCATAGGCAAAACCTTCGCGCCCTGATATTCAAGACCATAGCCGTAAGCCTTCATGCCGCGCTCCGCCACCATTTCGCGAAGCAGAGCATTGTCCTCATTGCAGAAAATCTCCCCTCCGTGCTCCTTGATGTAATCATACATTTCACCTTTGGTAGCCTTCACGCCCTCGAGAGAGCCGAAACCGAGAATATGAGCCTTGCCAACATTGGTAATCAGACCATAATCGGGCAGGGCTATATCAACCAGTTCCCTGATATCGCCAGGATGGCTCGCCCCCATCTCCACAACCGCAAGCTCAGTCTCCGGCGTAATCCGGAGCAAAGTCAGAGGCACGCCTATATTGTTGTTAAGATTGCCCTCGGTCACAGTCAGACGGTATTTCGTCGCCAGCACGCTGCGTATCAGCTCCTTGGTCGTAGTCTTTCCATTCGTGCCGGTCAATGCCAGCACATTCAGAGGCTCTCCGTTCACCCGGGCCCGCTCCCTATGCATACGGGCCAACGCCCAAAGCGCATGCAGAGTATTCTCCACCGGCAACACACGCCAGTCCCCCGAAGCCGCAGCCACGGAATCGCTGTTCACAAGCGCGTATGCCGCTCCCTGCTCCAAAGCAATCCGCGCATACGCATTTCCGTCAAAATTCTCCCCTTTCAGGGCCACGAACAACTCCCCGCCTTTGACCGCACGACTGTCCGTAGTCAGGCGACAGCCGCACTCCTCAAACGCTGCATATATTTCCTTTATATCTGCCTGTCTCATTTTTTCAAACTACAAAAAAATTTCATGTTCGGCTTCAAAGCATCATTTCCTGCCCGTACTGCCGAATCCTCCTTCTCCGCGCCCGGTCTCATCCAAGACCTCAACTTCATCCCATTCGACCTGCTCATACTTCGCCACCACCATCTGGGCAATCCTCTCGCCCGGGTTCACCGTAAACTCCTCATCCGAAAGATTCGCAAGTATCACCTTCACCTCGCCACGATAATCCGCATCAATCGTCCCCGGAGCATTCAGCACCGTGATTCCATACTTCGCCGCCAGGCCGCTGCGTGGACGCACCTGCGCCTCATAGCCGTCCTCCAACGCGATATACAGCCCCGTCGGCACCATCGCCCTTCCGAGCGGCTTCAACACGATTGATTCAGTGATATTCGCCTTAAGATCCATCCCCGCAGACTGCTCGGTGGCATATTCCGGAGTTTCATAGGCAGATTTGTTTACAATTTTTATCTTCATAGAAAAGAATCATCAAAAAGAAAAATTGTACCCCCGTGCGGAATCGAACCGCAACCGTCAGAACCGGAATCTGAAATTCTATCCATTAAACTACGGAGGCATGACCCAAAGCGACTGCAAAGATAAGAAATTTATCTGAAAAAAAACACTATATTTGCCGACGGTATAAACAAAAGACAAATTATTATGAAACACGCATACGTATTCCCCGGACAGGGGGCGCAATATCCCGGAATGGCGAAGGAGCTTTATGAGGGCAATGTGACGGCTCGCGAGCTTTTGGAGAAGGCAAATGAAATTTTAGGTTTCAGAATCACTGATATAATGTTTGAAGGTTCGGCTGAGGACCTGACCCAGACGAAGGTGACCCAGCCTGCGGTATTCCTTCACTCAGTGGCACTTACGAAATGCATGGCAGATTTCAGGCCCGATATGGCAGCAGGACATTCGCTCGGAGAATTTTCGGCATTGGCGGCCTGCGGAGCATTGGAATTTGAAGACGCGCTGAAGCTTGTATCAATCAGGGCACAGGCAATGCAGAAAGCCTGCGATGCGGTACCGGGCACAATGGCTGCCGTCATCGCACTGCCGACCGAAACCATAGAGAGCATCTGTGCAGAATGTGAGGGCACAGTCGTGGCAGCGAATTACAATTGCGACGGACAGGTTGTCATCTCAGGAGAAAAGACAGCCGTGGCGGAGGCCTGCGAGAAAATGAAAGCCGCGGGAGCCAAACGGGCACTTCCCCTCGCCGTGGGCGGTGCCTTCCACTCCCCGCTGATGGAGCCTGCACGTGCCGAGCTCGCCGAAGCCATTGAAAAAACGACTTTCCACACGCCTGTATGTCCGGTTTATCAGAATGTAACGGCCATGCCGACAACGGATCCTGAGCTCATCAAGGCGAATATTCTTGCCCAGCTCACATCCCCTGTGCGCTGGACCCAGAGCGTCAGGAACATGCTCGCCGACGGGGCGGACAATTTCACTGAATTGGGGCCGGGCAAGGTGCTCCAGGGCCTTGTCAGAAAGATTGCCCCGGCAGAAATTTCCGTTGAAAGTATTGCCTCCATCGGGCAGGAAGCACAGCCGGTTTCCAGATAATCACTTAGCTCAAAATATTTTTGTTTATCACATATTTTGACTAAATTTGTGCGGTTTTATGTTCCCGTGTCCGTGCACAAATTAAAAGTATGGAAAAGGGGACGGATTTTGCTTTAAAAATCAAATTTAACTACATAAACATTAAATTATGGCAAACGAAAAAAAATTCATTACTTGTGACGGTAACTATGCCGCTGCGCACGTTGCGTATCTTTTCAGTGAGCACGCTGCCATCTACCCTATCACCCCATCCTCGACAATGGCTGAATATGTTGACGAGTGGGCTGCCCAGGGCAAGAAAAACCTTTTCGGTGAGGTAGTAAAAGTCACTGAAATGCAGAGTGAAGGCGGTGCTGCCGGTGCAGTTCACGGTTCTCTTCAGGCCGGTGCACTTACCACTACATTCACGGCTTCCCAGGGTCTTCTCCTGATGATTCCGAACATGTACAAGATTGCAGGTGAAATGCTTCCTACAGTTTTCCACGTATCTGCACGCGCACTCGCTTCACACGCCCTTTCAATCTTCGGTGACCACCAGGACGTAATGGCATGCCGCCAGACAGGATTTGCAATGCTTGCTTCCGCTTCAGTTCAGGAAGCTGAAGATATGGCAGCTGTAGCACACCTTTCTGCAATCAAGTCAAGCATACCTTTCCTCCATTTCTTCGACGGTTTCCGTACTTCACACGAAATCCAGAAAATCGAGCTTCTTGACGAAGACGCACTCAGAGGAATGATCAGCACCAAGTCTCTTGCACGTTTCCGCGCAAAAGCACTTTCTCCGGAAGCTCCTGTCACCCGCGGTACAGCCCAGAACAGCGACGTTTACTTCCAGGCACGCGAGGCTTGCCAGCAGTTCTACGCTGCAGTTCCTGATGTAGTTGCACGCTACATGGGTGAAATCAGCGAACTCACCGGAAGAGAATATCGTCCGTTCGACTACTACGGAGATCCTGAGGCCGAGAATATCATCATCGCCATGGGTTCTTCAACAGAGACCATAAAAGAGACCATTGACTACCTCGCAACCCAGGGCAAGAAAGCGGGACTTCTCATCGTTCGTCTCTACAGACCTTTCTCTGCAAAATATTTCATGAAAGTCCTTCCTAAGAGTGTCAAACGCATCGCAGTTCTTGACAGAACCATCGAGCCGGGCTCAATCGGAGAGCCGCTTCTTCTCGATGTCAAGGCAGTGTTCGCAAACGCAGAGAACGCACCGCTCATCATCGGCGGCCGCTACGGACTTTCTTCAAAGGACACGACTCCTGCACAGATCGTTTCAGTATACGAAAACCTCGAACTTGCAGAGCCTAAGGACGGCTTCACCATCGGTATCGTAGACGACGTGACATTCAAGTCACTCCCTGCAAAAGAGGAAATCTCAATCGTGAAGCCAGGTACTACCGAGTGCCGTTTCTATGGTCTCGGATCAGACGGTACAGTCGGAGCAAACAAGAACACCATCAAGATCATCGGTGACCACACTCCTAAATACTGCCAGGGCTATTTCGATTACGACTCCAAGAAATCAGGCGGATACACCTGTTCACACCTCCGTTTCGGAGACTCGCCTATCAAGGCCCCTTACCTCGTGTCGACTCCTGACTTCGTTGCCTGCCACGTTCCATCATACCTTTCAAAGTATGACGTGCTCAAAGGCATCAAAGAGAACGGTTCACTCCTTCTCAACAGCCTCTGGGATGAGGAAGAGACCCTCAAGAGAATCCCTGACCATGTGAAGGCAGTCATCGGAAAGAAAAACATTTCACTCTATATCATCAACGCGACCAAGATTGCAGCTGAAATCGGTCTCGGCGGACGTACCAATACCATCCTCCAGTCTGCATTCTTCCGTATCACAGGCATCATCCCTGCCGAGGAAGCCGTTGATTACATGAAGAAAGCCATCGTAAAGAGCTACGGCAAGAAAGGCGAGAACGTAGTGAACATGAACTACGCCGCTGTCGACAGAGGCGGTGAGTACACCAAAGTCGAGATTCCAGCTGACTGGAAGGACATCACTGCAAAATTCGTCAACCCTAACGCTGACAGACTCGCTCCTGAGTTCGTCAAGCAGATTGCTGACGTTGTGAACGCACAGTGTGGCGACACCCTCCCTGTAAGCGCATTCATTGATCAGGTTGACGGTACTATCCCTGCAGGTACTTCCGCATACGAGAAACGTGGTATCGCAGTAAAAGTTCCGGAGTGGAAGGCCGAGAACTGTATCCAGTGCAACACCTGTGCATTTGTCTGCCCTCACGCTGTAATCCGTCCGTTCATTCTTACCGACGAAGAGGCTGCCAAAGCTCCGGCAACAATCAAAGTCCAGCAGGGCAAAGCAAACCTCAAAGAGTACAAATTCGCACTCTCGATTTCAGTCGCTGACTGTACAGGTTGCGGCAACTGCGTAGACGTCTGCCCTGCAAAGGAAAAGGCCCTCGTAATGCAGCCGTACGAGACCCAGCTTACAGAACAGTCAAACTTCGATTACCTCCACAAGAACATCGGTTACAAAGAGGTTGTCGACAAGAAAGCCAATGTCAAGAACGCACAGCTCGCACAGCCGCTCTTTGAATTCTCAGGAGCCTGCGCAGGTTGCGGTGAGACCCCATACATCAAGACCATCACCCAGCTCTTCGGCGACCACATGATGATTGCCAACGCGACAGGATGTTCTTCAATCTACGGTGCGTCCTACCCTGCTTCACCTTATTGCACAAATGCAGAAGGCCACGGCCCGTCATGGGCAAACTCATTGTTCGAGGATTTCTGCGAGTTCGGTCTCGGTATGAAGCTCGGTTCCGACAGAGCACGTGCGACAATCGCGCTCACAATGGAAAAGGGTCTCGCATGCACATGCTGCTCAGACGAAATCAAGGCTCTCTTCACCAAGTGGCTTGAGAACCGTAACGATGCAAAAGTCACCCGCGAAGTCGCTGACGCCCTCGTTCCTCTCATGGAGGCTTGCGGCTGCGACATCTGCAAGAAACTTTTGGAATACAAGAACTTCCTCGTTGCACGCAGCCAGTGGATCATCGGCGGTGACGGTGCAAGCTACGATATCGGATACGGCGGACTTGACCACGTCCTCGCTTCAGGCGAAAATGTGAACATCCTCGTTCTCGATACTGAGGTTTACTCAAATACCGGCGGACAGTCTTCTAAGGCTACTCCTGCAGGTGCAATTGCAAAATTCGCCGCTTCAGGCAAGAAAGTACGCAAGAAAGACCTCGGTATGATGGCAATGAGCTACGGCTATGTGTATGTTGCACAGGTTGCAATGGGCGCAAGTCCGGCACAGTATTTCAACGCCATCAAAGAGGCTGAGGCTTACGACGGACCATCGCTCATCATCGCTTACGCTCCATGTATCAACCATGGTTTGAAAGCCGGTATGGGTCTGAGCCAGAGAGAGGAGAAACTGGCTGTTGAGTGCGGTTACTGGCACCTCTACAGATTCAATCCTGCTCTCGAGGGAACCGACAAGAATCCATTCTCACTCGACAGCAAAGAGCCGGATTGGACCAAGTTCCAGGATTTCCTCAAAGGAGAGGTTCGTTTCGCATCACTCTTCAAGATGTTCCCGGACAGAGCTCAGGAACTCCTCGACAAGACTGAGGAATTCGCCAAGATACGTCTGGAGACTTACAAGAGACTTGCAAAATAATGACGGCGTATCAGAATAACCAATCTGATACATCTCATCATTACTGATAAGGAGAAAGGGACTGAATCAAATATTTACTTTGACAGTCCCTTTTTTGTAAGCATTAAAAAACAAATGAAAATGAAAAAATCAACAATTTTGTATGCAATGGCCGTATGCCTGCTTTTCTCTGCAGCCACAAATGCCCAGCCGAAATGCAAACTGCTTCCGACAGAAACGATTATGCTCTACCCGGAAGGTCAGGACTCCGGAAAAGGTATAGCGGGTGTCCCGGGAGAATCAAATGGAATCAAAGAAGCCGAAGTGCTGAATCCTAACGGAAATCTGGCAAATACCGGTGACAGCGCGAGGGTTGATCTTTATATCCCGAAAAAATGCAAAGGCACCATGGTAGTTGTATGCCCTGGCGGCGGATACCAGATCACTTCGACCTACAATGAAGGTCTGTACGTGGCGGACTGGCTGCTCAAACAGAATGTAGCGGTTGCCGTGGTCAAATACCGTATGCCTAACGGACACTGGAATGTGCCTCTGACCGACATCCAGAACGTGTTCCGCTATTGCAGAAGCCGTGCAAAGGAATGGAAGGTGAAAAGAATAGGGGTAATGGGTTTCTCTGCAGGCGGACATCTTGCAGCCACGGTTTCCAATATGTATGTTGATGAGGTGACCCGTCCGGATTTCTCAATTCTGTACTACCCTGTCATCACTATGGATGAGAAGCTTACACACAAGGGTACGATGAACAACCTTGTCGGCTACAAGGACGCATGGAAGGACAAGAAGGACTGCGGTACGAGCCGTAAGGAGCTTCTCGAAAAATATTCTATGGAAAAGAGAGTAAGCAAGAACACTCCGAAAACCATCATTTTCTCATGCCAGGATGACGGTACCGTTCCGGTCGAAAATTCACTGATGTACTACAATGCCCTCCTTGAGAACAAAGTGCCCGCTGAAATGTATATCTACCCGAACGGAGGTCATGGCTGGGGCTTTTCTTCTACAAAATTCGTGAAGAAGGACCATTTCAAATATGCCCGTCAGGAAATGGAAGCAACACTCGCCCGCTTCCTGAAGGAATTGTAACAGGATGACCGATGGTGGGATGGCAGTTTCAAGGAACTTACGTCACTGTGTGTAAGTTGGAGCCACGAAGTGGCGATTGCGCTTCAGCGCAGCGACCGGGCCGTGCATTTGCATAGCAAATGCGGAAAGGCGAAAAGGTCGCCCATTCCCCTTTGGGGACGCAAGGGGGGGTTGGATAGCCGAGGGTGGCTGGCCTCTTTGAAGCTACCATCCCACCATCGGGAAACTCTCCGTAAATATCATTAAATTATTAATTTCAGAACTAATATCCTCCTAAATCATGCTGGAAGATTACAGATTGAGGGTTTTTGCACAAGTGGCGCAGACTGGCAGTTTCACAAAGGCTGCCGAAGCGTTGTCAATTTCACAACCTGCCGTGAGCCAGAATGTTTCAGAGCTCGAAAGACAGCTCGGCATTACGCTTTTTGAGCGCAGAAGAGGCGAAGTGGCTCTGACTGAACAGGGAAAGCTCTTTCTGAAATATGCAGAACGCATCATTGAGGACTACAAACTCATCAATGTGCTTTTCAATGCGTCTTCGGACGACAGCGTAAGTCTTTGGATTTCGCCCGAAGTACGTGTTCTTCTGTCAGACAGGCTCATCGAAACCGTTGCAGTACTGCGTCCGAAGCTCAATGTACAGCTTGTGGAGAGCGAAGCGCAAGCCGAAATAATTATCTTCGCAGTCTCCGACAAAAAAAGAAAAGACCGCCAAATCAAAATTGAAGTGACAGTCCTTCCCGAAAATCATCCCTTGGCCGGCCTGTTCGACCGCGTCCTTGATATGCTGTAGATTGTCAAGTCCCCGCAAATCTACCGTACTATTGATATAATACCTTTGCCAGTTCACCCAATCCTTCCTCTCCGGACAGATTCGGATAAGCGTTCTTCATCGCATTGACGAATGCCTCCGGCGTCTTGTTCTCTGTCATCGACTTCTTCATTGTCTTCAGATAGCCGATTTTGAATTGTACAGCATCCGCTTTCGCTGCACCGCCGTGGCCACCGATGAAAAGTATGGATCCTGAACCCAAAGCATTCTCGCTCTCGGCAATCTCTGCATCAATGGCAGCAGGTGAAGATATCTGCAAGTGGCTGATGTGCGCTTTGGCAGGTGTCCAATGAGTGTAATACACCTTCTTACCAATCAGGATGCTTGCACCGGGGAAGTCAGTCGAAGCTCCGTGACGGAACTCGAACGGCACGCCTGCCCATGTCATTGTCCTGCCAAAGGCCACTTCCGAAGCCTTGCCTGTAGGCATGGCAGTCAGGGCATCACCAAACGACTGCGCAAATCCCTGCATCATGCCGCCGTAGATTTCACCTTTGGTAAACGCAGGCATTCCTTCGGGCATGACAACATCATGGTGTGCCGTCCCACCCACGTGATAGTTGGTGATGCGCTGCTCGACAGGCTTGTCCAGTCCGGCGAGATAGGCATCGAACTCCGCCACATTGTCCTTGAATAGAGGCTGTTCCATCGTGACGAGAGCATTCTTGCCCTCAACGATGTAGCTGGCATCACCCAATGCATCGTTGGTGTAATACACGTGCAGTTTGAAACCGTCCAAGTCGTGAATTTCAAAACGCCCTTTCTGTTGTGCCGAAGCACCGAGAGCCAGAAGGCTCAATCCGACAACTGATAATGTCTTTTTCATAATACGTGTCTCCTTTTAATTGTTAGTAAAATAAAGTTTCTTGGTATCTTTTATACTGCAAAGGTACTACGTTATTTTTTCACATACAAGTAGGCACTTAAAAATCAATTAGTTACCTTAAAGTAACCTTTGCTGATATTGAGGTGGTTACATCCGAATATTTTTTGAAAAATTTTTTCTTTTGGTGATTAAAGGATATTTGATTACCTTTGTAGAGCTATTTGACATACATTAGATTATGAATAGAACAACAATAGAGGATGCCTTATTTCCCGATTGCCCCATACGGAACATCCTATCGAGATTCGGCGATAAATGGTCGATGCTCGCCATATACACTTTAAACAAGCAAAATCGGCCTGTGCGGTTCAAGGAACTGCAACGTGAAATTCCCGATATTTCGCAAAAGATGCTGACCGTGACGTTACGCACGCTTGAAGAAGATGGCTATGTGACGCGCACGATATACCCTGAAGTGCCGCCTCGTGTAGAGTATGCCCTGACAGAAAGGGCAAAATCATTGCTTCCTCACCTCAATGCCCTGATTGACTGGGCTGTGGAAAATATGACCGCAATTATAAGCGATAGAAAAACTGCAGTAAGAAAGTGACAACACCCCGGATATTCAGGATAAAACCGTAAAAAAGACAAGCCAAGCAGCGATTATTAAAAAACAAGTTTGTTGTCTTCTCTCGGCTTTTTGCTATATTTGTGCCAATGCACAGATATACGCCGGCGCCTCGGAAAACAATCAAACAAGTTTGTTGTCTTCTCTCGGCTTTTTGCTATATTTGCAGCCTTAATCAGTAGTGCACAAATACTTATGGAAAGAGAACAGTTCGGAAGCCGTTTCGGCGTCCTCGTGGCATTGGCGGGATCAGCAATAGGTCTGGGAAATCTGTGGCGTTTCCCATATATGGTCAAAGAATACGGCGGAGCAGCATTTATTTTAGTCTACATAGTCTTCGTATTCGTTCTTTGCCTTCCAATTCTCATATCAGAATTCATGATTGGACGCAGAAGCCGTTCCAACGCATTCCGAGCGTTTGACAAATTGGCTCCGGGCACCAAATGGAAATGGACAGGAGTACTTATGGTCATCACACCAACCATTATTTTATCCTATTACAGCGTTATAGGAGGCTGGTGTCTGAACTATCTTGTCAGCCCGGACAAAGTATTGGGCGAATTCATCAGTTCCACCAAGGCCCCTCTCATAGGACACAGCATCTTTCTTCTTGTCACTGCGATAATTGTGGCAAAGGGCGTAGAAAAAGGAATAGAAAAATTCGGCAAAATAATGATGCCGGTGCTCTTCATATTGGTGATAATCATCACACTGCGTTCGATAACGCTGAACGGCGCCCAAGAAGGCATCAATTACCTGTTCATGCCGGATTTTTCCAAAATCACCCCAGAAGTGTGTGCGGCCGCTCTCGGACAGGCATTTTTCTCCCTCTCGATCGGAGTGGGAACAGTGCTGACTTACGCTTCCTACGTAAACAAAAGCTACAATATAGCCCGTTCTTCAATTGCCACAGTGACCGCTGACCTGATTTTCGCGCTCATTGCCAGTTGTGCCATCATGCCTGCAGTCTTCGCTTTCGGTCTGGAAACAAGCGAAGGTCCCGGCCTTGTATTTGAAACTCTGCCTTTCATCTTTTCAAAAATGCCTTTTGGAAAGATGATTGCCATCGCATTTTTCTTTACTCTTACCATGGCCGCTCTGACTTCCTCCATTTCAATGTTTGAAGTGGGTGTAGCCTATTTTTCGGAAGAAAAGAAAATCTCACGGAAAAAGGCGGCAGCCATAGTATTCTGCATTGCATGGGTCACAGGAGTCCTCTGTTCCCTGTCTTTCGGAAGTCTGTCCGGAATCAAGCTGTGCGGCAACACAATTTTCAATTTCTGCGACAAACTCTGCTCGAACTTCCTCATGCCTTTGGGAGGCCTGCTGATGGTACTTTTCGTAGGCTGGAAATTGAAAAAGGACGATGTCTCCGATGAATTCACCAACGGCGGCACCCTGCCCCGCAACGCCCGATATTTCAACTTGGTCTATTTTCTGATCCGCTATCTTGCCCCTATCGCCATCCTGATAATCTTTATTACAAATCTGATATAAAGTGCCTGCAGGACGTGTTTTGCAAAGTCCAGCAGATAAGGTAACTATACTATGAAAAACAGACTGATCAAAATGACCAGTCTGTCCGTAATAAATATGTAACTGATGATTATTCAGCCTCAGGAAGCATTACAAGTTCGTGGAATGTACCGGCCTTGTAGAACATGTCCATAAGCTCTTTGATCTTCTCAATGCTGAGCTTGTTGACAGCCTGCTCGTAGAGCTCGTCGTATTTCTCTCCGTATTTTGTGTATTTTGAGATGTTCGCCATCCAGTAGCTGTTGGTTATACGTGACTCAGGAAGGTTCTTCTTGAGGTTTTCCATGGCAATGTTGAACTGCTCCTGTGTAGGACCTTCTTCGGCAAGGCGTCTTATACCGTCTTTCGCGAGTTCGCAGAGTTTTGCGTATGACTCTGTATTGGTATCAAAGTAAACCTGCAGGAGTCCTTCAGTCTTTGGTTCGCGTTCGATGGTCATGTAAGATGAAGCTCCGTATGTGCCGCCCTCGGATTCACGCAAAGTCTCAGTGTAAATCATATCGAGAATGAAGTTTGCAGCTTTGAGCGCAACTGCGTTTTCAACGCTGTAAGGCATATTGTCAGCTACGTAAAGCTGAAGGACAGTGACCTTAGGGGTGGTCATGGCTACATTGAAATGATTTTCATGTATGCCTGGGACAAAGTCGTTTTCAGTATCAATCCAGTCTGACGCCTTTTTGCCCTTAGGAAGAGAGCCGAAATATTTCTCCACCATAGGCTTGAGGGTCTCGTAATCGACATTTCCGACTATGGCTACCTCTGCCCCTGCCACATCCTTGAAGAGTTTCCTGTAATTCTTCTCTATGGTCTCAAGATTTGCCTTTTCAATGATTTCAGGGCTGACAAGAGGACTGCGCCAAGGTTTTGTGCTGAGTCCCTTAATCTGTTCCTGCAGTTTGTAGTTCGGCTGGTTCATTATGTTTGGAAGCACTGCATTGAGCTGGTTTATGCCGATTGCATATTCGTCAGCATCGAAACGAGGCTCGGCAAAGTACAGGTACATGAGCTGCAAACAGGTCTCCAGGTCCTTTGGAACACAATTTCCGGAAATACCATGCTCCAGACCGTTGACGTATGGCATTACTGTCAGGTTTTTGCCTGAAAGCATCTTGCTGACCTTGCTGCTTGAGAATTTTGACACACCTGTATTTCTGAGATACAGATTCCAGATATTGTCTTCGAACGACGGCATATCCTCATCGCTGATAAGGCTCTTGCCGCCTTTCTTGTATAATTTCACAAGCACCTGGTCCTGTTTGTAAGTTGTAGGAAGCACATGTACGGTAAGGCCGTTTTTGAGTATCCAGGTCTGACCGCCGAAAATATTCTCTTTGGCGGACTTGACTTTTGAACCTTTGAGGGTCTTGCTGATGAAAGGCTCGTCAATCTCCTCTTCAACATTGGCCTCGATTTCAGCGCTGCGGACATCCTTTACAATGGCGGCAAGCTGTTCTGCAGTCGGGTGGGCAGCCTTGTCTGGCGCAGTGTAGATAATGATGATGTTCTTGTCCTCCATCTGGGTCATGACCTGCGAAAGCATAGGTGCACTGATTTGAGAGCAGATCATCTGTACAAACTGAAGTTCCGTAGCAGGGTCAAGAAGAGGCTTGTTGTGGAAGAAATGATTGATCATCGGTCTTACGAGTTCGGCATTCTTGCGTGTAGGAGCAGCCTCTGCAGCTTTTTCATACATGCTGATGATATTGTCTTTTGCACGTGCGACCTCACCGTCGTTGAAGCCGTAGCGACGCATTTTCTCTATTTCAGTCATGAAAGCCGTGAATGCAGGGATGGCCTCGCCGTCTTTGAACTCGACATTACCCATGTAAGGCTCGCAGTTGTCAAAGATTTTGCTGATGCTGAAAGAAGCTCCGAGATATGGTGCATCAGGTTTTGAGCAGATATCGTTGAATCTCTCTGACATGATGAAGTAGATGTAGCTTTTGATGATTTCTGTCATGAAACCGGCATCAGTACCGTTGAACTCCTTAGGCATAGGAGCTTCATTCCAGTCGATTTCGATGGAAGATCCGCGTGCCTCAGGGTCAGTGATGATTGCAACCACCGGCTCGGCATTCTCCTTGAAAGGATAAATGGTCTTGACAGTAGGAGTCTCAGGTGCAGGAATGTCGCTGAAAATCGTCTTGATTTTAGCTTCCATCATGTCCACGTCGAAATCACCGACAACAACAAGCGCCTGCAAATCAGGCTGATACCATTTATGATAGAAATTCACAAGACTCTCGGGCTTGAAAGTCTTGAGGCTTTCCTCCTGGCCGATAAGAGTACATTTTTCCTGAGGGGTACCTGCAAGATATATAGGCAGCATCTGCTCGAGCATTCTCCAGTTGGCGTCACGGCGTGTTCTTCTCTCTTCGAGGATTACACCGCGCTCGGCGTCAATCTCTTCAGGCTCGCAAAGCACGAAATGTGAATAATCGTGCATTACAAGCAGACATGAGTCGATAATGCTTTCACGTACGATAGGAATATTGTTGAGCATATACTGGGTCTGCTCGAAACCGGTCGAAGCATTGATGTTGCGGCCGAACTCGGCTCCGATGCTCTGAAGGTAGTTCAGCAGGTCCTTGCCAGGGAAATTCTTGGTTCCGTTGAAGCACATGTGCTCGAGGAAGTGTGCGAGACCGTCCTGGTCAGGAGCCTCCTGGAATGCGCCCACGTTGGTGGCAAGATAAAACTCGGCCCTCTGTGCAGGCTGGTCGTTGTGACGGATGTAATACGTCATCCCGTTGTCGAGTTTGCCGATTTTCACAGCCGGATCAACCGGCAGCGGATTCTGTGCAAACATCATTGTTGCAGAAATCAGCGCAACAATCATTACAAAAAATCTTTTCATTTCTTTTTATTATTAAAATGTTCCTTTAATTCATCTATCCATCATCACGGCCCAAGTTCTTTATCTGTCATCTTAAAGCCTGTGGCTTTTCAATGACTGCCTCGCCGAGCGTAGCGCGTGGAGAGTTCCTGGACATTTTCAAAATATGTACAAGATCCTTCGGCTCCCTACGGTCGCTCAGGATGACAGGTATGCTTTACAAGCAGTCCATTCATACCAACGCAGTGCAAAGGTAAAAACATTTTATCGAAAAACAATAAAATATTTATAATTTTCAGTTTTTTTTTTACGAATTTCAAAAGAATACTCAAATTTCAGGCAAAATACCCGGCAAATTTTGTACAGAAACCCGCAGTGCACTACCGTAATAATACACTGCAAATATACTCTTTTCTCGTCTTAATCCAAACTTTTTTTTCAAAAAAAGATGCGGCAAAATGCTCTTTTTCAGAACTCCTTTGCCAAACCTCCCTCAGATGTCTCTTTGTACAAGGACCGCTTCAGCGGTCGTGGTCGGAGACCGGTTGACGAAGTCAACATAAGGTCGGGAGACCACTGCGAGGACACGAAGTGCCGCAGCGCATGCCCCTAATAGGGGCTGTCACAAAGTGACTGGGGTTAAGACGTCCACCTGCCGTCATTCACAAATGCTCTTTTTCAGAACTCCTTTGCAAGACCACCCTCCGAGGTTTCTTTGTACAAGGACGGCAGGTCATGCCCGGTCTCGTTCATGACCTTGACGGTCTGGTCGAAAGACACGCGGTGGCGGCCGTCGGAATAGAGGGCATAAATGCCGGCGTCAAGGGCACGGGCTGCAGCGTAGGCATTCCTTTCGATACAAGGAATCTGTACAAGGCCGCACATTGGGTCGCAGGTCAGACCGAGATGGTGCTCCAGCCCCATTTCGGCAGCATATTCTATCTGTGACGGAGTCGCACCCATAAGCTGGGCGACAGCAGCCGAAGCCATGGCGCAGGCCACACCGACCTCTCCCTGGCAGCCCACCTCTGCACCGGAAACCGAAGCGTTGGTCTTCACTATATTTCCTATCAGGCCCGCAGTCGCCAAAGCCCTTAGTATGCGCTTGTCACTGAATTTATACACATTCTTCACATGATAGAGCACTCCGGGAAGCACCCCGCACGAACCGCAGGTCGGAGCCGTTACTATTGTCCCGCCACAGGCATTCTCCTCACTCACCGCTAAGGCATAAGAAAAAATCAGTCCCCTTGTACGCAGCACATCGCTGTAGCCGGCAGCACGTATGAAATAGCTCGAAGCCTTTCGCTTGATGTTCAGCGGTCCGGGCAGCGCACCTTCCTCATCAATTCCCCTCTGCACAGCAGCGCACATCACCTTCCAGACCAGCTCCAAATGCGACCAAAGCGACTTGTCCTCCTTCATTTCCACATACTCCCAGAAATCCTTTCCGTTTTCGTTGCACCATTTGAGCAGCTCATTCATTGTCGAAAGCTCGTACACCTCATCCTCGTCATGCTCTATAGGGCACTGCATACAGATGATATCGCCCCCGCCGACGCTGTAATACGTCCAGTTATCATACAAATCCCCTTCGTGCGACAGCGAAGCAATCTTCATCCCGTTCGGGTGAACCTGCAGAAACTCCTTAGGTCTCCACTCGATGGTAAAATCCCCCGTATGGGTGTCGCCGGTATTTTCAAAATTCTGGCTTTCACTGCGGTTGCTGGTGTAGAACGCCTCCTCAATGGCCTTGTCAGTAAGGTGTCCCTTACCTGTCGCAGCCAGCGAGCCGTAAAGCGTCACATGAATATTGTTCGTTTCAGGATGATGCTCCATATAATGACGCACGGCCTTGAACGGTCCCATTGTGTGACTGCTCGACGGTCCTTTGCCAATTTTGTAGATCGACTTGACTGATTTCATAAATATTTTGGCTGATTCTATAATTTCTGTTATAAAAATGACCAGGAGCCCTCCACGCGAGCTACGCTCTTGGTCGGGATGACAATGTACTTTGAAACTTACAGGTAATCCTCAAAATACATTGTCACCTTGTCCATCAGATGAACCCTGTCTTTGCCCATGACGTTGTGTTCCGCACAAGGATAAGGGAAATAATCCACCTGCACATTATTTTTTATGCACTCACGGATAAAGCTCAGACTGTGCTCCCAAAGCACCGTATTGTCAATTGCCCCCTGACAGATCAGAAGCTTGCCCTTCAAATCCTTAGCTCTGTTGATCAGGCTGGTCTCAGCATAACCTTCAGGATTGTCGTGAGGATTGGACATATAACGCTCGCCGTACATCACCTCATACCACTTCCAGTCCATGACAGGACCACCGGCAACAGCCACCTTGAACACCTCAGGATAATTGGTAATCAAGGAGATGGTCATAAAACCGCCATAACTCCAGCCATGCACACCTATGCGCTCCCTGTCAACATAAGGCAGCGACATCAGCATTTTCATTCCCTCCATCTGGTCCGCCATCTCCGCCTGTCCGCAGCGGCCATAGATAGCTTTCTCAAACTCCGCTCCCCTGTTGCTCGTACCCCTGTTGTCCTGCACATACACGAGGTAGCCACGCTGCGCCATATACATTTCCCAACGGCGCAGGTTCGCGAGATAAGTATTCGTAACCATCTGTGAATGAGGACCGCCATAAACATAAAGGATGACAGGATATTTCTTTGCCGGATCGAAATCCTTAGGATATATCATGCGGTAGTAATTGTCATACTTTCCGTCCGCACTTTTCACCGTGCCCAAATCAATACGCGTGTAGGCATAATCGATTGTCGGATCTCCGGCTGTAAGGAGATTGCGCAGCAGCTTGCCGTCAGACTTGCGCAAATTGATTACCCGCGGCACATTAAGGCTCGAATATGAGTCCACAAAACTGCTGCAGTCAGGTGCAAGAGTAATGTTGTGCCAGCCCGGCTCGGTCGTTAGTCTCTGCACCTTGCGGTTTTTCAGATTGACACGGAAGAGATGGTTCTCCACCGGAGAGACCTCTGCAGAAGTATAATAGACCCATACTCCGTCATTGCCGGCATACTGCACATCAGCGTCAACCTTGGTCAGTCTCTCAACACTGCCCTCCTCATCAAGCAGATAAAGATTTTTGTAACCGTCTCTATTGTCTATGCTGTAGATATACTGAGGCCCGGCCGCCTTCTTTGCTGCTTTCACTCGGTACAGCGGTTCGTAAGGCTCCACAAAACGTTCATTGTCCTCAGTAAGCAGAGTCTTAAGACATTCTCCCGTGCAGGCATCGTACATATTGAGTTTCAGATGTTTCTGACTGCGGTCCAGGACTTGGATGAAAAGCCTTTGTGCGTCTTCACTCCAGCAGACATTGGTCAGATACCGGTCATAGCCGAAAGCCTCCTCCTTCACGTAGACAACCGTTCCTCCCGCCACATCGTAAATCCCGACCTGTACATTTTCCGAATCCATTCCGGCCATAGGATATTTGATTTCCACCAAACTGCCCGTGCGGGTGTTGATGTCAAGCAAAGGAAAAGTCGTCACGCGGCTCTCATCTTTGCGGTAAAATGCAAATTTGGTCCCGTCAGGCGACCAGAAAATGCCTCCGTCAATGCCGAATTCATTGCGGCTGACCGTCGTCCCGTAACTGATTTCCGGATTTTCGCTTTCCGCCACAAGATGGATTGTCCCCTCTTTGTCAGCATAGTACAGACTTTTTCCGAGTGTATATGCCATCAGTCCGCCTGCAGATTCGGTCAGATTTTCAGCGTCGGACGGAGTCTCCACCCTGCTGCGTCTCTGATATTCCTCAGACGTGCCTTTTGCAACACTTTCCTGACTCCAAGTGCCATTGGCCCATGAAGCAAGTGATTTTCCGCCGTTGACATAGCTGTAAAACCTATTTTCAGGATTAAGCTCCCGGGACAGTATGGTCTCCTCCATAGTGAGGATTTTGCCGTCAGAAGCATTTGCAGGATGAACCTGCACAGCAGGAAACAATTTAGCCGCCTGTACACTTTCACATTCCACGGCAGTCTCCACTAAAGTCTCCGTCTGCGCCGACAGCGACACGGCAGGACACAACAAAAACGAGCATAATATGCCCGAAATAATATTTTTAGTTCTCATTCTATATAATTTTCATTAAATGAACAAGATCCCTCCACGCGCTCCGCTTGGTCGGGATAACAGCAGACGAATTATTCCTTTACAGAAGCGATTCTGTCCACAATATGTTTCTGCATTCCGCGCCAAGGCAGAGTTCCGAGATACTGCTTGTAATGAAGTTCAACGGTCTTGCCGCTGCAGCGCATAAGCGAGTCAGCCACCGCCTTGTCAGTCACAGAGAACTCAAATTCATACGACTGAAGCGTACCGGTCGCGCCTTTCGCCTTTCCGAAACCGGCCTGGATGATCTTGCCCTCGTATGTCTTGAAGACATAGCCTTTATGCATCATATAATTCAATTCCCCTGTTTTATACCCCTCGCCGAAAACAAAGTAGAATTTGAAGAACACGAACGCCGCAAGCGCCAAAACAAGGATTGCGGAAGTCCAAGTGATGATTTTACCTTTAGTTGTCATAATAAATTCTATTTTCGAGCAAATTTAACACTTTTTTTCATAGTATAATAAACATTTCCCTGCCTGACAAAACTATTTTTTGGAAGATAAAATTTAAATTGCTACTTTTGATAAATTGTGATTGTCTTTCATTGTGACATTTGGCATAGACAAGTAAACTAATATCAATTATATGGTAAAAAACGAAAAACTGAAAATCAATGTATTTTCGGAAATAGGCTCTCTGGATGCAGTACTGCTGCACAGACCGGGAGCGGAAGTGGAGAACATGACGCCGGGCACTGCCCAAAGGGCACTTTACAGCGACATTCTTAATCTTTCAATCGCGCAGGAAGAATACGCCCAACTCGGCGGAACTCTTGAGAAAATCTGCAAAGTATACGAAGTCAACGACCTGCTGGTCAAAGTCCTGGAACAGCCTAAGCCACGCGAGGAGCTCATACGCAGAATCTGTCTCAGCGAGGAAAGGACCGCCTATATGGACGAACTGATGGATATGCGCTCAGCCGATCTGGCAAGGGTGCTGATTGAGGGACTTCCTGCAAAAATCAACACGCTTTCGGCCTATATGAACAACGATTATTACGCGCTGTTCCCTCTGTACAATTTCTACTTCACCCGTGATGCTGCAGTGACCTGCGGCAACGAAGCGCTTGTATGCAAAATGGCCAACAAGGTTAGGGTCAGGGAGTCGCTGATTATGGACGCCATCTACCGCAAGAGCGGGGCATTTGAATGTTCGGTGACTGACGCCAATGACTTCCAGCCGGTAAATTCGAAAATCAATATGGAAGGCGGAGACATTCTTGTGGCGCGCGAAGACATAATAATCATTGGGAACGGCTGCCGTACAAGCACCCAGGGCATTGATTTCATCGTCGAAAGACTCAAAAGGGTACACAACAAGGGGCGTTTCCATATATTGGTGCAGCAGTTGCCGTCACATCCGGAGTCTTTCATCCACCTGGATATGGTCTTCACTCTTCTCGATAGGGACAAATGTATGATTTTCAAGCCTTTGATTACAGAGAGCAATCAGTATCAGACCGTCCACATGATTATCGACGACGGCAATGTGACAAGCATACGCCCGGTCAGCGGTCTTCTGCCTGCACTCAAACGTCTCGGCATGGATTTGAAGCCGGTGGTCTGCGGAGGAGACGACGAATGGGATCAGGAAAGGGAGCAGTGGCACAGCGGCGCCAACACTTTCGCTTTCGCCCCGGGAAAGATTCTCGCATACGAGCGTAATATCCACACGCTCAATGAATTGAACAAAGCAGGATTCGAGATTGTTTCCGCAAGTGATTTCATCAGTGGCAAATACGAAGACATCCTCACTTCCGACAAGCCTTGTGCCATCTCCATCCAAGGCTCAGAACTCCCACGCGGAGGCGGCGGCGCACGTTGTATGACAATGCCCTTATCTCGTCAACAAGTCAATTGGTAATTGCTAATTACTAATTGAACAAGTGTAAGCGCGCCATTTGTCGATAAGGGCGGTCATGTCGGCAGGGAGGGGTGAATCGAAGCGGATAAGTTCACCGCTGCGTGGATGCACAAAGCCGAGGGTTTTGGCGTGCAGGGCCTGGCGGGGACAGATTTCAAAACAGTTCTCTATGAATTTGCGGTATTTTGCATAAATTGTACCCTTGCGAATAAGGGCTCCGTCGTAGCGCGCGTCGTTGAAAAGCGGATGACCGATATAGTTCATGTGGACACGGATCTGATGGGTGCGGCCCGTTTCCAGACGACATTCCACCACAGTCACGAAGCCGAAACGCTCAAGCACACGGTAGTGGGTAACGGCCCTTTTGCCGCCGCTTCCGTCAGGAAAGACCTTGAATCGCAACCTGTCAGCAGGGTCTCTGCCTATATTGCCTTCGATGGTGCCTTCGTCCTCGCGGATATTGCCCCAGACGACAGCAACATATTTTCTTTCAATGGAATGCACGAAAAACTGCCTGGCAAGATTCAGCTGGGCCTCATCATTTTTTGCCACGACAAGCAGACCTGAGGTATCCTTGTCAATACGGTGCACAAGCACTCCCATTCTTTCATCTTCAGCGTCAGGCCCCTGCGAAATGCCGAGATGGAAAGCCAAAGCATTCACCAAAGTACCGGAAAAATGTCCGTGTCCCGGATGTACAACCATACCGGCCGGCTTGTTGATGACAAGCACGTCCTCATCCTCATGCACAATGTCCAAAGGGATATTCTCCGGAAGGATTTCCAGCCCCCTGCGCTCATAAGGCATCACTATGGTCACCACATCGCCCGGGCGCACCACGCAGTTGGCCTTCACCACCTTGTCGTTCACCCTCACCTGCTCCTTCCTGACGGCACTCTGAATACGCGCACGGGAAGTATACTCCATGTGGATGGACAGATATTTGTCCACCCTCATAGGACTCTGGCCTTTGTCTATTTCAAAACGGAAATGCTCAAACTCCTGCGGCTGCGCTAAATCCGAATCCCCTTCGAAATCCTGTCCGCAGTCGTCAAGTTCCTCGATATCTTCCAGGTAATCTATCATAAAACTATTCTCTAACAGGAACTTTTCTATTGTCCAAGGTCAGAAAAAGCGACACTTCCGACCCCATCCTGACGGCATCAGCCGAAGACGCGGGACTCTGACGGTAGACCACCGCATTGAGGCTGTCGTCATAATTCCTGACAGTGTCGTCAAACCGCAGATTCCTCAGATTGAGCGAATTGTCGTGCAGACCGTCCACCGCGCTTATATATTTCAGGCCCAGGAGATCAGGCACAGTGGTCATATTGTCATCCTGATTCAGTCCGACGACCAGATTGATTATTGAACCGCTGTCAATGAAAGTGCCAGGCTCTATCTCCATATTTCCCGCCAACTGCTTGAGCACGTTATTGGTGGCTATATCCTTGACATACATCAGCTTACCGAGCACAAGACCGCGGGAATCAAGTTCAGCCTTAGCCTGCCTCATAGAATAGCCTATAAGATTAGGCATAGTCACCTGCTTGGCATTCACGGCATTGATGGTCACAGCGATACGGCGTCCTTTCTTCACCTTGCTGCCAGCCTTCGGGTTCTGTCGGTAGATGGCCCCTTTGCTCATTCTCTTGACATAGACGGAATCATCCACCGTGATGACCATGTCGTGGGAAGAAGCCATTTTCTTCGCCTGAGCCACAGACATATTGGTGAAATCAGGCACGCTCAGTTCCTTGTTGTGCTTGGTGATCAGACGCAGACCCACACTCGCAACGACAACCAAAAGCACCACGACAAGCACAGCCAAAAGCAGATTCCTGACTATCCAATTGCTGAAAAAATTCTTTACTTTTCCCATAACTATTTAAATACCACACTGAAAAGGCCCTGAAAAAACAGCACAAGGCCGATAATGATTATAATAATTCCCGTAACTCTGTTGAGCCACAATATGTTCTTCAAATTCAATTTATCCTTGAATTTGCTCAAAAGCCATGTCACACTCCACCAAAAGAACGCAGAGCCGGCACTCACGGCAAGTATAATCGGTGCCACATTCCAGCTTGTCGGGCCGTCTTCCGCTATGCCGAAGAAAGCGAAAAGCGCGAAAATCACAAGTATTGCGCCAGGATTGGAAAGGCCCATGAAAAACGCCTGCAGGAAGTCCCCGGCTGAGAAGCGTTTGCGTGCCTTGTGCTGTTTCGGCTTTTTGAAAGGATTTGAAAATGTGAGATGTATGCCCACGCCTGCCATTACGATTCCGCCGGCGATATTTATGAAATTCTCGTGGGTCATAAGGAATTCCTGTACGAAGGCGAGGGCGAAAATCGCGATGATCGAATAGAGCGTATCCACAAGACAGGCACCCATACCCGTGATGAAGCCGGAGCGGTGTCCCTCGCTGATGGACTTCTGTATCACAAGTATGGCAATCGGCCCGAGCGGTGCCGAAGCACATATACCGATAATCAAACCTTTTATTATATCCAAAAACATATCCATAGTTTACAAAGGTACGAATTTTATTTTGAACTAATGTGAAAAGAAATTACTAACTTTGCGTGAGCAAGTTGACAAAATACTAATGAAAAAAGAAAATATACTGATTTGGGGCCTGGTCGTACTGTTCGCAGTGCTGATGTCGCTTCCGTTTTTGGTGCCACACACCGGTCTTTTGGCCCTGATTGCCTTCATTCCGCTGCTCTGCATGGAAAGGATCGCGAGTCTGTCCGGAAAGAAACATATATGGATATATCACTATAGCGCCTTCGTGCTCTGGAACGCCTTCACGACCTTCTGGGTATGTAACGCCACTGTCGGAGGAGGAATTTTCGCCGTACTGGCAAATTCGCTGCAGATGTCTTTGGTTTTCGGGCTTTTCCGTCTGTCAAAAAAGAAATTCACCGGTGCTCTGCCCTATATTTTCCTTGCCTGCACATGGATAGCCTGGGAGAGATTCTATTTCTCTGCCGACATTTCTTGGCCGTGGCTCGTGCTTGGGAACGCCTTTGCACGCAGCACCTGGGCCATACAGTGGTATGAAATCACGGGTACTCTCGGCGGCTCGCTCTGGGTCTGGGCCTGCAACCTCTCAATTTTCGGCCTGATGGTCGCTTTTTCCGACGGCAGCTGGAACGAAAAATTCAACGGCAAAGCGAAAATAGCTTCGATTGCCGGTATTGTTCTGCTTTTCGCCGCTCCTCTGACCGCGTCTTTCTGCCTTATGCCGGAAGACGATTTCAGTGCAGACGAGAGTATCGACGTGCTGATAGCCCAGCCGAATTTTGATCCTTACCAGAAATTCGAATATTTCAGCCAGGCGGAGCAGAATGACATTTTAGGCGGCATGATAGCAAGCGAATTGGACGGACGCAGTTCCGCTGCGCCTCTTTTGGTACTTGCCCCGGAGACTTTCACCAACGACATCACCACCAATGACATTCCGTCAAGCCGCAGCTGGCAGTATTTCAAAAACACGCTGTCTGCATATCCTAACGTGAATCTGCTTTTCGGAGCCTCGACCCACTCTTATATCCACTCAATCAAAGCACCGTCATACACCGCAAGAAAAATCGGCCGGGACCGCTGGTACGAATCCCACAACTCAGCCCTGATAATTGACGGTCAAGGCAATACGGACATTTTCCATAAAAGCCGCCTCGTAGTGGGAGTCGAAAAGACTCCTCTGCCTGCAGTATTCTGCAAAATCGACGATCTGCTCGGCGGAGTGATGGGACGCTGCGTCGGACAGGACGAAATCAGCCTGCTCAATTTCAGATATACCGACAGTCTCGGAACGCATAAAATTCCGCTCGGCTGCGCTGTCTGCTATGAATCCATCTACGGAGAATACTGCACCGGCTATGTGCGCAAAGGAGCCCGTGCCCTGACCATCATCACAAATGACGCCTGGTGGGGAGACACTCCGGGCTACAGGCAGCATCTGAGTTATGCCTGCCTGCGTGCCATCGAGACCCGCCGCGCCATTGCCCGCTGCGGCAACACCGGCATAAGCGCCTTCATAGCCCCGTCAGGCAAAATCCTCAGCCAGAGCCCGTGGTGGAAACGCACAACTCTGAGCGGGAAACTTCCGCTCCGCGACGGAATCACCTTCTTCACAGCACACGGAGACATCACCGGCCGCGTCTGCACCTTCCTCTTCCTGCTGCTCTTCCTCGCCCTGCTCGTCCGCTTTATAAAGAAATAATACTTGCATTGACGAGCAACACAATTAAGATAAAACTACACTTTATCAATTGCGCAAGCACTGATTGCGTAATTGGACAAAAACTGACAGTACAATCTAATGTACAAAGCAAGCAGACCGCCAAAGGCACGAAGAGGGACTAAGCGAAGCGCTTAGTGTAGCGAAGCGGAACGCTCCCTCTGACGCCTTGGGCAGTCTGCTTGACATAAAAATAGGCTGACCGAATGGCCAGCCCTGTAGTTGTAGACATCCACAATATGTACAAGATTCCTCCACGCGCTTCGCTTGGTCGGAATGACAGTTAGCGCACAGTATCATAATAAGAATGCGCCCATCAAAGTTCTATCGAGTCAGTCGATCGAGAGCAAGTTCGACGAGTTTGCGGACCTGTGGTTTGTAATCGGTGTTGCTCGTGCCTATATGTCGGTTGGCGATGATGCAGCAGACAGTGCCGGCATTGTGGCCGAGCTGGCGTGCTATACCTGCCACTGCGGAACCTTCCATCTCGAAATTGGTCACCCTCCAGCCTTCGTATTCGAACGACTCAAAATCCTCAATCATATTCGGCATGGCAAGAGGCATACGGAGCACACGGCCCTGAGGACCGTAAAAACCGCTCGCCGCGATGGTCATACCCTTGACGGTGCAATCCTTGAAACGCTCAATCATATCGTCACCGGCCTTCACGAAATAAGGATCCGGCAGATGTCTGTCCCAATGGCTGTGTTCCTTGAAGGCTTCCTCAATGCCGGGCAAAGCTATCTTGTCTCTGTCCGCATACCAGTTCATAAGTCCGTCGCAACCGATGGAAATATGCGAGAAGACGAACGAGCCGAGAGGGATGTCAGGCTGGATGGCTCCGGAAGTGCCGATGCGCAGGATATTGAGGCTGCGTTTCTCAGACTTCACCTCGCGGGTGTTGAAATCGATATTCGCACAGGCGTCCAGTTCGTTCATTACAATGTCAATATTGTCCGTACCTATACCTGTGGATACGACGGTTACACGTTTGCCGTTGTATTTACCTGTGGTGGAAACAAATTCACGGGATGCATTGTGGCACTCGATGTCTGTAAGAAATTCAGCCACCATTGCAACTCGTCCCGGGTCACCGACAAGAATCACATTGTCAGCAAGCTGCTCGGGTTTCAAATGAAGATGGAAACATGAACCGTCCTCATTTATTATCAATTCTGAAGCTGCTATTTTCATAATATTTTTGTTTTTTATTATTATCAGTTCTAAATATCGGAAGAATTACCGAAAAAAACAAAAATATATGAAAATTTTCCTAACCCCCTGCCCCCTATTAGGGGGTGTCACCCCCTTTCGCCCCCTCTCCGGGGGCTCGTCGGACTGTCGTCCTCCTGTTTCGCACATTAATCAACTGACAATTCAACTATCCGGAGAATTACCGAAAAAAACAAAAATATTTTAGTTTACCTGGGATTTTTTCTAATTTTGCCGATGAATAATCAAGAAATTATACCATGTTGAAGAAAAGCCAAAACATTTTTCTGCTTATAGCCACAATTCTGGTCATATCAATGCTTTTTTGCAATTTCGCAGTGATACTCGGTCCGGAGGGAGAGGAACTGACCATCAAATATTATGAAAAGACAGCCTACCTCCTGTTTCTTATCATGCTCTCAACAGCTCAGATTTCGGCCTTGGCAAGCTTCAAAGTGCAGTTGCTGCAGATGAGGGTGTCAATACTCTCCGCCCTGCTGCTCATCGGCTTCCAGATATGGCTCAGCGTAGATTTCTTCAGCAACAGAAATGATATGGTATTCTCAATCACAATGCTCTTTCCACTCGTAGCCGCGATACTTGACGGACTGGCTTCACGTGCCGCATTCATAGATGCAGCGACACAGCTCAGCGCAGAAGCGAGTCTGAAAATGAAAAGGAAATAATGCCGAACAGACTATTGCTGCACAGGCTGTTTCGGGTGAAGAGTAAAAATAAGTTCCCCTTTGCTGCAGAGCTGGCCATCCACGGACAAAGTCACTTTGCACACAAACAAGTGCCCTTTCCGCTTCACAAGTTCGGCTGTTGTTTCACACAAATCACCGGGACGGACAGGCCGCTTGAATCTGAAATTGTCAATGCCGCTGTACAGCGTATCATTTCCAGCCACCTCGTCCATTACAAGGGCCGCGCAGCTCTGTGCCATTATTTCACACTGGATAACGCCCGGTACTATGGGATTGCCGGGAAAATGTCCCCTGCAGAAAAATTCGTCGTCCTTAATACGGTATCTGCCATGTGCAATACCGTTTTCATCAAGCCGGACTTCGTCTAAAAGAAGCATATTCTCCCTATGTGGAAGAAAAGCCATAATTTCATCTCTGTTCATATCAGTAAAGTTAAAGTATGCCGTAATGGCAAAGTTAGCAATTTATATCACACAAAAAAAGTCTTTCGGAAGTTTTGGACATTCCGGAAGACTTTTGGAAGCATCTCTATTCCCGCAAACCGGCCGTTCAGCGGATTTTTCTGAAAGCTATGCAGGCATTCTGTCCTCCGAATCCCAATGAATCAGAAAGCGCGAATGTCAGATCAGCCTTGACCGCCTTGTTCGGAGTGTAATCAAGGTCGCACTCAGGGTCAGGGGTGTCAAGATTGATAGTCGGCGGCACTATGCCGTTCCGGAGCGCAAGGACGCAGGCAATGGCTTCAACCGCACCCGCCGCACCGAGAAGATGACCGGTCATTGATTTGGTCGAACTGATATGCGCTTTGCAGGCATCGTCTCCGAGTGCCATCTTGAACGCCTTGGTCTCGCAAGGGTCGTTGAGAGGAGTACCTGTGCCATGTGCATTGATGTAAAGGACATCGTCAGAACTGTATCCGCCCTCTTCAAGCGCAAGGCTTATTGCTTTGGACTGGGTGGCACCGTCAGGACGAGGTGCAGTAATGTGATATGCATCACAGGTGTTCCCATAGCCGCATATTTCGGCAAGTATCTCCGCACCGCGTGCTACAGCGTGTTCATATTCTTCCAAAACCAGTATAGCCGCCCCCTCAGCCATGACAAAACCGCTTCTGTTCGCATTGAATGGGAGCGAGGCATATTTAGGATCTTCAGACCTGGAAAGCGTCTTTGCATTTGCAAAAGCGGCGAGACCTATAGGCAAAAGCCCGGCTTCTGTACCCCCGGCGATAATGGCATCAGCATAACCGTGCTTTATGGCGCGGAAAGCCTCTCCTATATTATGGGTAGATGTTGCACATGCCGTTGTAATCGGGATGCACGGTCCGCAGGCATTGTGTCTGATGGCTATGTTTCCAGCACAGATATTGGAGATCATTGCAGGAACTAAAAGCGGAGACACCCATTTTGCCCCTTCTTTATCCATTTTCACACATTCCTTGTAAATGGTATTGAACCCGCCTATACCTGAACCGACATATACTCCAAGCCTGTCAGGCAGGATGTTGCCGTCCTCACCTTCCTTGGCCGCCTTCAGTCCTGACTGTGCCATCGCCTGATTTGCAGCAGCCATTCCAAAAACGGAAAACTTGTCCTGACGTCTGACAAACCCGGCATCCACACCGTCGTCGGCAGGGTTGAAATCCTTCAAAGTACCGGCAATCTTCACCGGAAGTTCATCGGTAGGAAAATCCGTTATGAAATCTATACCGCAATATCCGTCCACAAGATTTTTCCAAAAAGTTCCGATATTGTTGCCAACAGGGCTTACAACCCCAAGGCCTGTCACTACAACTCTTTTTTCCATATCCTATTATATTTTTCTTCGATTATTTTTTCCGCACCGAGCATGACATCCTCGACAATCTCCCTTGCAGGCTGTGCCTTTTTCACCATACCTGCACACTCCCCTGCCATATAGCTGCCATTCAGATCACCTTCTTTCACAGCCCTGCGCAAGGCTCCGGCACCGAAAGCCATAACATCCTCAGGTTTGAAATCAGCCGAAGACTCCATCTTTGCCAGAGTCTTTGAGAACGGCGTCTTCAGCGAACGGACAGGGTGGCCCAAAGCCTTGCCAGTAAGCATAGTCGAAATGTCGCTTGCATTGATTATCTTGTCCTTGTACACCTGATGTACAGTACATTCGTCAGCCACGAGAAAACGCGTGCCCATCTGAACGCCTGAAGCCCCGAGCATAAACGCCGCAGCCGCCCCCCTGCCGTCGCAGATACCTCCGGCAGCAATCACAGGAATATCCACGGCATCTACCACCTGAGGCACAAGTGACAGAGTATGCAGTTCCCCCACATGACCTCCGGACTCGGCACCCTCGGCCACCACGGCATCGGCTCCCATATTCCGTACTTTCAAGGCAAGGGCCACAGAGGCAATTACAGGAATCACCTTTATCCCCGCAACCTTCCACATATCCATATACGGTGCCGGACTTCCCGCACCGGTTGTCACGACAGGCACCGCCTCATCCACAACAAGCTGCGCAATTTCTGCCACACAAGGTGCCTGAAGCATAATATTCACGCCAAAAGGCTTGTCAGTCAACGTCTTGCACAAACGAATCTCTTTTCTGACAGCCTCCACGCTCTCATTCACACATGATATAAGCCCGAGTCCGCCGGCATTTGACACGGCAGCCGCCAAAGAAGCGTCCGAAACCCATGCCATTCCGCCCTGAATCAGGGGATATTTTATATTGAGCAGCTCACAAATACTTGTTTTAATCATAAGCTCAAAAATTTTGAAAGTGCAAAGATAACAATTATTCAGATAGCAGAAATTTTCGCAGTCCGATTTTGGGGAGATTTTGTTATTTGTGGTAAAATATATAAATTTGCGCCGGTATTTCCGAGAAAAATAGGAATAAAAAAATGAATAAGAAACTGCCGAAATATCTGTTGGGAAAATTCGAACTGCTTGGAACAGTGACATTTTCAGTCCTGTTCGCGATAGTGTTTTTCAACATCTACCTTCCGTTTTCCCAGACTGCCTGGTTTGACCTCAACGACGCGAAGACCTTTGAAATCACACTCGCTTTTTTCCTTGCCAGTGTTCTGATTTTGTCTTTCAGCAGGGTTCTGATGTACAAATTGAAAGACAAAATGGATTATTCCTATCTTGGATATATATTATGGTGCGCGGCGGAAATCGTGCTGATCTGCCTGCTGTACACTTTGATTACAGACAAAATCACAATGCCGGGTGTGGAGAAGGCTTCGGAAGTGTTCGGACGCGCCCTCATTTTCTGCTCGATTTCATTGGCCATTCCTGAGCTGATAGCCGCAATGTATTTCGCCATCAATGACAAAAACAACACCATACGCCTGCTGAATTATGATTCTGTCGTGACAGATGAGCCTATAGATCCTGTCAGGATGCAGAAAATCTCACTTTACGACAACTCCGGAGCATTGAAATTCTCTGTCAGTCCGCAAAACCTCTTCTACATTGAATCGGACGACAATTACATCAAAGCATGGTATACAGACGGCAAGGGCGAACTCAAACAATATATGGTGCGCTGCCGCCTGAAGACCATTGAGGAGACTTTCAGAGGAAGCTCCCTTATGCGCTGCCACCGCAAATACATAGTCAACCTCAAGAAAGTCAAGGTCTTGCGCAAGGAAAGCGACGGTTATTACCTCGAACTCGACAACGAGGCCATTCCCATCATTCCCATCACCAAGACCTACTCTGATTCCGTGTTGAAATATTTTTCCCAGGAGCAGAAACTCTAAACGCAGCTAAAATTCAAGTCATTTGAAGCGGTAAATGCAGGTCTGGGTGTAGGTTTCGCCGGGGCGGAGGACAGTTGAAGGGAAAGCCGGGTGGTTCGGAGAGTCGGGGAAGTGTTGGGTTTCAAGGGCGACGGCACCCCGCCAGCCGATTTTTCGGCCGAATTTGCCGACAGAAGTTTCATTGAAGAAATTGCCGCTGTAGAACTGCAGGCCGGGCTGGTCGGTGAGAACCTCCATCCTGCGGCCGCTTGCAGGGTCATACAATGAAGCCACCAGACGCACTGAGCCGTCAAAATCGTTCAGCACCCAGTTGTGATCATAGCCATGACCATTGGCAAGCTGTACATCGTCAGCAGCAATTCTCGCACCTATGGCTGTAGCTTCGCGGAAATCAAAAGGAGTCCCGTCGACAGGAGCGATTTCACCCGTAGGAATCAACACCGAATCCACAGGAGTGATCGCATCGGCGGCAATCCACAATTCGTGAGACAAGATATCCCCATTCCCCTCGCCCGCAAGATTGAAGAGAGAATGATTGGACAGATTCACCACGGTCGGGCTGTCGGTCTCGGCCTTGTATTCGATTTTCAGAGCGCTTCCCTCCACCGTATAAGTCACATGGACAGTCAGATTGCCCGGATAGCCTTCTTCACCGTCAGGTGAGAGGTAATGCATTGACACGGAAGCATCCGACAGCTCGTCGACAGTCCAGACAACACTGTCAAAGCCCTTGATGCCTCCATGCAGACTCTGTCCGTTGTCATTCCGGGCCAAAGTATATTCCTTTCCGTCAAGCGGAAAAAGCCCTCCGGCAATGCGGTTGGCATAACGTCCGACCACCGGACCGTAAAAGCGCGCGTCAGGCTCACTGACATAGCGTTCCGCAGTCTCGCAGCCGACAACGACATCGGCAACGACACCGTTTATATCCGGAACAAGAATGGAAACGACACGGGCTCCATAATTCGTCACCTGTACAGTAATGCCGCCGTCTGATGAAAGCGTGTATAATTCAACGACTTCCCCGTCAAGCTCAGTCCGGAAACTCTCTGAATCGACAATCTGATATTCTGTTTCATTGCAGGCCAATGCAAGAAAAGTCAGAAGAATAAAAAAAATATTATTGAAGTGCATATTGAACATAATTATAATCCTTTGATTCCTAACGGGATATAAGTTACATCTCCGTCAAATTCCATTTTGCGGGGCTTCATGAGTCTGACATAGAGTTGCTTTATCTGCGGCTCGTCAACCGTAACATGCAGTTTTTTGCCCCGCCTGACAAGATGGCAGTTGTATGTTCCGAACGTACCGTCAGGTCTCTCTATAAGAAAGGCATTGCACAGCACCGCCTCGGCGATGAATTTGAAACATTCGTGAACGTCATTGTCGCTCGACACTATTGTCTGCCAGTCGGCAATCATCGGCACATATTGCTCTCCTACTATGATTTCGCGGTTCGGATAGAGTTCCGGGTGAGGGTTGCCATAGCTGTCGTCATCGGCTGTGTGATTTTTGTCGGGTTCGCACACCTGTACGGCCCGGACATAAGGGTCAACCACAAATGCCCAGTTGAGCTCACCGGAATTGTGGTCAATCAATGCGGCGAATGCCGAAGCTGCATCGAAAGTCTCGCCCAGCCAGCGTTCTTCGCCCGTAAGCAGAAAAGCATAGTATGTGGCATACGCTCTCCATGCGCTCCAGCCGTGGGGTGAAGATATCATATTAGGCAACATGAACACATCGTATTGCGCTTCCCAGAATCGCAGTGTACCGCCGCGCCTGCGACCGTCCGGCACACGAAGCTGCGTGAGGCAGTCATGCCCGTCAAGAAGCTTCAACATCGCATCGGTGTAGCGCTGTCTGTCTTTGATGTCCTTACAACGCAAGGCAAGCGCGCCAAGCTGTAAGGCCGAGCAGCTTACCATGCCGTCTTCGTAGGTAATCTGTCCTTCAGTCTCAAGGTCACCGTCTGCCGTCACAAGATGGTCAATGGCACGCTTTGCTGAAGCCTCAAGCCATGCTGCCTTATCTTCACGTCCGGCAGCACGCTCAGCATCGGCAAATTCAAGAAGGCTCTTGGCCGGATAAATCACTGAAGTATAGTCCGTGTGGCCGCTCACATACGCTCCGTCCTCACGCTGACAACTCATGAGATAGGCCGCCATGCGTTCTCCTGCATCAAGGTCCGCCGTGTTGCCGAAAGCGAGATAACGGTCCGCCAACATTCCTATGGTAGACGATACATTCTGTATGCGCCAATGGAATTTATACGGCTGTCCCTTCCCAAGGTCGAAGATCTTGTCAAGAACAAGGTCGAAGCGGCGGTTGAGAACACTGTCAATGGCCGGATCTGGCATGACACGTGCCGCATCGAAAGCAGTATGGAAGCCGTACCAGCTTTCCACATGCGATGTAGGCTTCTGCCTGTAACGCAGAGCGGCTTTGCGTGCAAGATTCATTGTTGTGCTCCATGGATGACGGACGGCTATAGTGCCGTGAGCCTCGCGGTCTCCGTCGGTGACGGTGATTTTTTTGATACCCGGTTCTTCAGCATGGTATATGCCACGCCACAAAGAAGTGCCGAGTCTTTTCAGCTCCACGTTTTTGCCTTGTACCGACAGCTCTGGTGATGACCCCCACACGTCTATCTCAAGAGCCTCTTCCGGAGCGCATGACGTGCGCTTCATCCATAACACCGGAGCGCCGCTATGATGATGCACGGTCTCCTCGAAGCTTTCGGGACTGTCAAGATCGATAATCCTGACCGTCCATGTCCTTTCTTCGCCGGGTTCAAGTTTCCACAGTTTCGGATTATGTTCCGGCAGCGGTCCACGACAGAGCATATCAAGATTAAGACATTCAATGCGATGCCCGTAGAACCAGCGGTTTTGCTGGTTGCCGTCCGGGTAGCCCATATTGTAGTCAAGGCTCCATGATGCTATAGGGTCTGCCGACACCACGGCCTTTATCCCGCCTCCGGGCGACTGCATATAGCCGTAGAAATGATCCGGCTCGCAGACTGCAAGAGTCGGGAAAAATTTGCCGTACCACTCAGGATAGCTGTCCATGTAGGTGTCAATTCCGAGTTTCAGACCGGCCTTCAACGGCTGGAATGCTGTATGGCGGGTGTTGCGAAGACGCAGAGTCACAGTCTCGACATTATCAGTTCTAAGCGAAGAAATGCTGTATTCTATTCCCCGGGCCGAACTGTCATTTCCGTCCTCGACTGAATAAAAACGATGGGCAAGCCTGCTTTCGTTTCCTTCAGTTCCGTCTGAAGCATTCATTATAAATGAAACGGACAGCAATATTATGGAAACAATAATTTTCCTTTTCATCATATTCCCTTTATACGTTTGACATTCAAATGTCCGGAATCCGGCCCGGCCATAATTTCGAAATCCCCCGGTTCATACACAAACTCCAAGTCCGAATTATAGAATTTCAGTTCATCTGCAGTCAGGGTGAATTCCACATTCTTTGATTCGCCCGGCTGGAGCTCTATGCGCTGATAATTCTTCAACTCCATGACAGGTCGGGCAGTAGATGCCAGACAGTCATGTATATACAGCTGAACTACCTCAACGCCGGCCCTATTACCGGTATTGGTCACTGAAAGTGAAATATTTACGGGTTTGTCGGCAGAAATGGTTTCTGATGAGACCTCCATTTCCCCATACGCGAATGTCGTATAACTCAAGCCGAAACCGAACGGATATTGAGGTGTATTCGGAACGTCGATATAACTGCTGTTGTAGGCCACAAAATGCTCATCAGTCCACGGCGGACGGCTGCACTGCAGGTAATTGTAGTACAAAGGTTCCTGTCCGACGGCACGAGGAAAGGTCGTAGTGAGTTTGCCGCAAGGAGTCTTATTTCCGAACACCACATCCGAAATGGCATGTCCAGCTTCGCTTCCGGCATACCAGACATTAAGTATGGCAGGCACATTCCCACTTTCCCAATCAAGGACCAAAGGGCGTCCTGTGAACAGGAGGAGCACCACCGGTTTCCCCGTAGCGACAAGGCGTTTCAGAAGATCACGTTGGGCATCGGGGATGGTAATGTCAGCGCGTGAAGCTGATTCGCCGGACATTTCACAACTCTCACCCAGCGCTGCGACAATCACGTCGGTTTTTTCCGCCACGCGGAGAGCCTCCCGGAGCAGTGCTTTGTCATCGCCACGCGGAATGGTGCGGCGTCCGGTGGCATACTGCTGTGTCTTTTCGCTGTAATAAAGATTGCTGCCCCGAGCATAAAGCAGTTCGGCATTCCCGCCGATTTCTTCTTTGAAGGCCTGCAGCAGAGATATATGGCGTGAATCCACGCAGAGTTGGCTCCACATTCCACACATATTGTTGCCGGCATCAGCAAGAGGCCCGACCAGAGCTATCTTTCCCTTTTTTTGAAGAGGAAGAATGTTTCCCTCATTTTTCAGAAGCACAAAAGTCCCGGCAGCTATTTCCCTTGCAGCCTTAAGCTGCTCTTCCGTGTATATTTCCGTTTTTGCACGCTCAGGTTTGCAGTATTTATACGGGTCAGAAAACAGTCCAAGTTTGTATTTCGCCTCCAATATACGGCGGCAGGCTCTGTCAATTTCCTTTTCGGACACAAGTCCCTTATGATAAGCGTCTGCAAGATTACTCAGGTAGGCATTCGACACCATGTCCATATCCGTGCCCGCCTTCAGACTCATAACCGCAGCTTCGGAAGCCTCAGCCAGTCCGAGAGTCTTCATATCGCTGATGGAATTGTAATCGGTGACAACCATTCCGTTGAAGCCCCACTGTCTGCGCAGTACATCATCGAGCAGCCATTGGCTGGCCGTGGGATGTTCTCCGTTGAGCAGATTGAAGGAGGTCATCACGGATTCCGCTCCGGCTTCCACCGCAGCCCGATACGGAGGCAGATAGCAGTTGAACAGCTTCTGCCGGCTCATGTCAACCGAAGTATAGTCCCTGCCGGCTTCGGGTGCGCCGTATGCGGCAAAATGTTTGACACAAGCCATGATTTCATTGTCACGGCTCATATCCGCACCTTGGTAACCGCGCACGTATGCAGCCGCCATCACCGCCCCCAGCCACGGGTCTTCTCCGGAACCTTCCGCAATCCGTCCCCAACGGGCATCCCTACAGATGTCCACCATGGGGCTGAATGTCCAGTTTACGCCGTCAGCACTCGCTTCAATTGCTGAAATACGCGCCATACGCTCTATAGCAGACGGATTCCACGAACAGGACAGGGCAAGCGGAATGGGAAAGACTGTTTCATAACCGTGTATCACGTCCGCTCCGACCAAAAGAGGAATGCCGAGCCTTGATTTCTCAACTGCCAACTTCTGAAACTCCATAATCTTGTCGACGCCCTTCACATTGAAGAAACCACCGGCCCTACCATTTGAGATCAAATCGGCAAGATCAGTCTCGAATACCTGCCCGGAGACAATATCACCTCCCGCCGGAAGGTTCAGCTGCCCGATTTTCTCCTCAACGGTCATACGGCTCATAAGATCGTTGATAAAGACATCCATATCCGTATTTCCGCCCGCAGTAGAGCAGGCAGAAATACAGATAGAGACAGCCAAAGCGGCTGATGCCAGTTTGAAGATATTTTTCACACAACACTAACGGATTATTTTGTCAGTCTTACAATTTTACATCCGTGCGGCTCCACACTTGCTTCAATTGATGACACACTGCCCTCATCGGCGTGTTTCCAGAGGTCACGCACTTTCATCGGACCGCTTATACCCAAGTCGGACAAAGCCACTTTGAAATCCTTAGCTTCATCTTCACGGTTGAAAAGTCCCACGACATAATCTCCATTGCTCATCTGTCCGTACCATACGTTGCTGCCTGAAGACATCAGTTTGTCGTCCATCGGCTGGCCTACGAAACGATCCTTGTTCAGGGCCAGCATTTCTTCATTTGTGTAATATTCTACATCTCCTTCACCTATTGTACAATACTGGTCTGTAACCGCAATAGGGCCGCCCGCCATCAGCTGGATGGAAACGACGAACTGTTTTTCAGCCGGAGTCTTGTAGCTGTGCATAATTGTGAAGTCGCCGTCAAGTATGACCTTGTCCCGTCCGGCGATATGACTCCAGTAGGTGAAGCCGTCAAACTGGTTTACGCAGTTGGGCCATGAAGTCCAGGCCTGTCCTTGATCCTGCATCGAAGTGAAATTCCAACCGCCCTTGAATGTGTCATTCACTATGCGCACCATGTTGCCGTAGCGGCTCTCGATTTCAGCGTCGTTGTACAGGTGCGGCATCACTAAAGACAGGAATATATTGTATTTCCGTGCGGTCTTGCAGATATATGCAAGGGCGTCCGCATACATCTGGCGTCCGTATCCCTTTCCTACAGGAGAATCGGAAAAACGGTAGAAGCCGTCTTCAAACCAGGAGAGAAAATCCATACGGAGCATCTCGACACCTAATTCACTGTAGTGTTTGAAGAAGCCGTCAATATATTCCTTTGCGCCTGGATGGGAGAATACAATGTAGGTGTGCCACTTGTCCTTGGCCTTCGGATGGTTGACCTTATCTATGGTCTTGTCATAGAGCAGCGACCCCACTGTATATTCCGTGCCGGGAATCAGAGTGCTCGGATCGCACCACATTTCCAACGGGCTGTCGTAAATGCCGACACGCAGGCCGCGACTTTTGGCAGCGGCAATAAGGTCCTTGATAGGCACCTGTCCGAGACGTGTCATATATGGCTGATTGTCCTCGCAGGTTATCGGCAGGAAGCCGTCGGTACAGATCATGTCATATCCGTATGGCTTCAGCTCCTTTGCGACCCATTCGAAATTCGCCTCCCATTCAGACAAAGGGATATTGCGGGTGTCCCATTCACTCCCGTCAAGTGCGTATGCGCGTTCATATACGCTCCAATAAAGGGGCGCTTTGAAGGTGTGTATATTGCCGACATCCTCCAAGCGCGGATGTTCGTGCTGGTTCGGAAGTCTCATGTCCGAGTAATCCTTCTGACAGGCACACAGTCCCAAGAATGCACAGCAGGCAATGCCTGATATTATAAGTTTCTTTATCATCATCTTTTAATTATATTTAATTCAGGTACTCAAAATTTACAGTCCAATGCTCAAGGTCGAAGGTAATGCGGTAGTTGCCGGCATCAGCCACATTCCAGTTGAAATCCGGAGAAGTTACAAGGACGAATTCATTTGATGAACAGCCGGCTTTGCCGACTTCCATGTTGTCGACCTTCGGACGGATATGAGCAATATCATAGGAACGCTCTGTGCAGGCTCTGAAAGATCCCTGAGAAAGATAGCCCTCGTATACGAAGATGTAATCACTCTGTCCGGTCAGCTCGATTGCCTGTTCAATAGTCCAGCCGATGGAAGTTGCCCAGCCGATGAGATACATATGTTCAGTCACGATAGGCGTAACTTCAGGCCAATCATATTCGTATCCGCCGAGATATTTGGAACTCATCTTATATGTGCGCAGATTGAATGTCAGGTGGTACTTGCCGGCCTTGACATTCCATTTGTTGTCCGGAGCTGCCACATAGACGAAAGCAGCGTCAACTATATCGTTTTCTCCTATCTCAACATCAGGAGTTTCCGGACGGATTGCCGGTTTTGCGCCGTAATCATCACCCAATTCCGTATAAATCTTGAGTTCGCCTTCTGCCAGAGAACCTTCGTATGTAAATACATTAGGGTCTGACGAATCCTGTTGCATAGGAGTCATGGCGTTGCCGTCCCAGCCGCCTTTGGTGCAGGAGCCGAGCATGAACAAGGTCGAAGTTTTGATAGGAGTGTCCGGATCCGGTTCATCGCCACCTTCTCCATCCAGATATTTAACGGTGATTTTCCAATTTTCAAGGTCGAAAGTAAGACGGTATTTGCCGGCATCCACAACATTCCAGTTGAAGTCCGGAGTCGTCACATAGACGAATTCTTCAGATGCGCAGCCGTCTTTTCCTATCGCAAGATTGTCGGTTTTCGGACGGATATGAACGCCCCAGTCCTGAACTGTTGAAGCGCGCAGACGTCCGGCATTGAGCTGGCCTTCATATTCAAAGATATATTCGCTTTTCTTGGTGCAGGCTGTGGTAATATTCCACAGTCCAGGTGCGGCATCGCCGAGAAGATACAGGGTCTCAGTTTGAATAGGAGCAACTGCAGGCCATTCATATTCAGGTTCTCCGAGATAAGTTGAGCTCATCTTCCAGGTCCTGAGGTTGAAGCTCAGACGATACTTGCCGGCCTTTACATTCCATTTGTTGTCAGGTTCCACCTGATATACGAAAGGCGCATCTATGATTTCGCTTTCCCCGATTTCAGTGTTGGAGAACGCAGGACGGATGGCAGGTTTGCCTTCATAATCAGAACCGGCTTCGGTGTAGAGTTTGAGTTCGCCTTCCGAAAGTGTACCCTCGTAAGTGAAGACATAAGGGTCTGAAGGGTCCTGCTGAAAAGGAGTCATAGCTTCGCCGTCCCATCCGCCTTTCGTACTGGTACCCATCATGAAGAGAGTGGATGTTTCAATAGGCTCATTTTCCTCCCCTTCATCTTTCAGGCATTTGACATTTATCTTCCAGTGTTCAAGATCGAAAGTTACGCGATATTTGGCTGCCTTCGTCACAAGCCAGTTTATATCAGGAGTAGCCACATATATGAAATCTTCATCAGCAACTCCGTCTTCGTTGATTTCAGTCTGGTTTTCAACAGGACGTATATGTGTGCCCCACGCACGCTCAGTGCAGGCCCTGAATTCACCTTCGGAAAGATAGCCCTCATATTCGAAGATATAATCAGACAACTTTTTAGTCTCTATTGCCTCGCCAATGTTCCACATAGCCGAAGTGGCCATTCCAATCACATAGACGGCATCGGCTTTCACAGGCACTACAGCCGGACGTTCCGGACCTTTGAGATATTCAGTGTTGAATGTCCAGTGTCTCAAGTCGAAAGTGAGTTTGTATTCTCCGGCCTCGATTACATTCCATTTGTCATCCGGGTCGGTGTGCATAGTGAAAGGCTCATCAGTATAGTTGGTCTTGCCGATAGTCTGACCCGCTTCGAGAGGTCGTATGAACGGTATATTCCAATCCTGGGAAGGAGTCAGCAAAAGTTTGAGCTCTCCCATTCCGAGAGTTCCCTGCCAGGTGAACACCAACGGATCTTCTTCAGTAGGGGTAAACGGCGTCGGATCAGTGATTGTCCAGCCGCACGGTGCCGCATTGCCCAGCATATACAGGGTTTCCGAAATCAGAGGCAGGTCATCCTCTATTATTATGAGTTTCTTCTCACTCTCGCATGCGCAGAGGCCGATGGCGAGCGTAAGCACCATAACCCATGACGACAAGCTTTTTATTAATTTTTTCATATTGCTGTTTTTAGCGATTAATTATTTGTTGTATCCCGGATTCTGTTCCAAATCAGGGTTGGTATCAAGTACAGCACGTACAAGAGGGAATATCTCCGTGTGACGGTCTGCGTCAGGAGTTTTGTCCCACCAGGTTCCAGAAGAGAATTTGCCGAAGCGGATAAGGTCAGTACGGCGGCGTGCTTCAGCGAAAAATTCGCGGCCCCATTCGGCGAGCATCTCGTCCATATCAAGCGCAGCCAGACCTTCCGGCCGGTAAAGCACCTCATTGAGGTTTGCGGCAGGATAGTTTCTCCTGCGGACACTGTTGAGAAGTTTTGCGGCTCCATCGCTGTCACCTTTACGGAGTTTGCACTCGGCGAGCGAATATATGATCTCCGGAAGACGGATCTCGGTGTAGTCACTTTCAAGCTGATGTTCATCCGTATCCATATACATAGGATATTTCACGAAATGCCAGCCGGAGTTGTGATCCCCGTTCATCAGATTGCTCGTCTGACCGGTAGGCCAGGAATCAGGGGCCATACTCTGAAAATTGCCGACGGCATCGCGTATATACAGATCGTACGGGCGTTCGGGTGCGCGGACACGGGCTGTCTTTCCTTTGTCGTTGACATATTCAAGATAGCCGAAAAGGAACATGCCCTCTCTTTTGCTGTCACCGAGATTGCGATACAGCTTCATGCGCTCATCTCCGGGATATTTGCGGAAATTCCGTATCGGCATACCTAACTTGTAGTCATAAAGAGTGCCGTCAACATTGTAACTTGGAGAAGCCGCATATTTGACATTATGTTCTCCGGCCTTGCATTTGGAATCGTTCAGATAGTATTTGGCCTGGGCAGGAACGGCATACCAATAGACTTCTCCGCTGTAATGCCAGTATGAATATCCGGAACTTGCCGGATAGCCGAAAATCACTTCATCGCAGGTGTTGTTGTTCCAGTCGAACGCCGCGTCCCATCTGTCAGCGACCATGTACGGACCGTATTTCCCGTCAAGTATATCCTGGCAGACAATGGCACAATCATCAAAACGGTCCTCACCGACATACACTTCAGCATTCAGATAAAGACGGACAAGAAGAGCAGCGGCCGACGCTTTTGTCCATTTTCCCTGCACCGCAGACTGGGTCCCGAGAGCCTCTTTGGTCCCGAGCAGCCTGATGCACTCCTTGAGTTCGCTCTCGATAAAGCCGAACAGGACTTTCGGCTCAACCTGAGTTTTCGTATTCTTGCTTTGGTCATAAAAACTTACCACAAGCGGGCAGTTGCGGAATGCGTCCAGAAGCGTAAGATAGAACATGGCCCTCAAAGTACGGCACTGCGCCTTCATATCATTGAATTCCGCTTCCGTGTAGCCGAATTTCACAGGATCAAGGGATTCCAGATCTTCTATAACCCAGTTGCACTGTCCGATGCCCTGATACTGGCCGTTCCAAAGATAGAGTATCTGGGGACTGTCCTCCAAGGTCCATGTATGATAATGATACCTGCGCCAGCGTCCGCCGTCATCCCACCATCCATCGCGGCTTGGGGTTATAAGCTGGTCTGCCGTGAGTTCCTGCAGCACCTGGCGTTCCTGTATCGTTGCAAAAGCATGTTCAAAAGGACGTCCCACCGCCCTCTCGATATCACTTTTCGTATTGTAAAAATTATCGGACGCAATCTTGCTGTAAAGAGTCTCGTCAAGATTGGTACAGGCTGTTGCCGCTGTCAATGCCAGTGTCGCCAATGAATATATAATTTTTCTGCTGTTCATAACAATCGTTTTTATTAGAAGTCAATCTGTACGCCGAGCATAAACTGGCGGGTCGAAGGGAAATAGGCCCTTGTGACAACGCCTTCCGAATTGGTCAGAGTGCCCGGCCTAAGTCCGTTGACCTGGTAGGTAGAAGGGTCAACTCCGGAAAATGCAGTAATGGTGAATACATTATGAATGGTGCCGTAAAGCCTGATCTTGTCTATGAATCTGACATTATGCAGATCGAAAGTGTAACCTAAAGTCAGCATATCAAGTTTGAAATAGTCACCACGCTCTAAAAAATAATCCGTCACTGCATGGGTCGCCGTCGGACTTATGTCAAAGTTCTTGCTGTAAGCCTTCTTGAGTACGTTTCCGTTGAATTTCCGTGTTCCGTAATAAAAATCATGGACATTGAAGATGTCATAGAAGAAAGCACCGCGGAAGAACAGGTTCAAATAAAAATTCCTGTAGCGGAAATTATGGGTTGTGGACATAGTGAACTTCGGCAAGCCGTTACCTACCTTCCGGCGGTCATCCTCGCTTCCCTGACCCGCCTTAATGACATTCCCGTTCTTGTCTTCAATAAGCCATTCCCCGTCGGTATCTATGCCGACATATTTCCACATGTAGAAATTGCCTATGGATTCACCCTCTTCGATACGCTGCAGATTGTAGTTCGGATAAGGCGCTTCCGTAGGGCACAGACTGTAATAGTCCTGTCCTACATATTCCGAATTGCTGAAATCCACGAACTTGTTGGCAATCGTTGTCCCGACCACATTGAAGTTGTAGCCGAAATCACGTGTATCGACTGCGTTGACGTTCAGGTCGAACTCGAAGCCATAGTTTTTCATTGTGCCGACATTGACGAAGGTTTCATCAAAAAGATATGGCGGTATAGGCACTTTGTAATAGCCCAAAAGGTCTTCCGTGCGGCGGTTGAAGTAGTTCAGAGAGCCGGAGAAGCGGTTATTGAACATGGCAAAGTCGAGTCCGACATTCCAGTTTTTGGCTTTTTCCCATTTGAGGTCGGGGTTTACATTGTTTGCCGGTCCCCATACCTGAAAGCTTTTTCCTCCGAAATTATAATAACCGAAGCCTTTCATTGTGGCTACAGACAGATAATCGTCAAACTCCTGGTTGCCCGTGACACCATAGTCAGCACGGATTTTAAGGTCATTCAACCAGCTTCTTGCGCCATCCATGAATGATTCCTGGCTGATTCGCCAGCCCACGGACACTGCCGGGAAATTTCCCCACTTGTTGTTGGGACCGAATTTGGATGAACCTTCACGGCGCAGGGACGCAGTCATCAGGTATTTTCCGTCATAATCATAACTGACACGGCCAAAAAATGAAATGAGTTTGTTGTCACCTTTATAACTGCTCATGCCCACTTCTCCCTCGTCTTTGGCAAATGAACCGGAGCCAAGATTGTTGTATTCGAGAGCATCATTCGGAAAATCCTTGTTTTCCGCAAAAAGTGTGGTATATCTGGTATATTGGTAGGAATATCCCAACATCAGCTTGAAATTGTTGCGTCCGAATCTTGCCCCGAAATTGGCAAGCCATTCCAGGATATACTGGTTAGTGTTTTTATACTCCCTGCTGGCTTCACCTTCACGGCCGCTGTTGATGGCAATCGTACTCGTTGACGGCCTGAACCATGACTTGTCGTTATCAGTGTGATGGTCTGCAAATGTCAGCTGGGTGTTAAGTGTAAACGGGCAGGACTTATCCGTCTTCCAAAGGAGAGGCAGAAGGTTGAGTTTCGCAGTCGCGTCCATGTCGATGAGTTTCGTCACACCTTCATCCTTTTCGAGTTTCTGGAGCTCGACAGGATTCCACGGGCTGATCTGTCCCTGGAAGTTATAGTAAAGCAGCGGATTCTCGGGATCCATCAGCGGAGTGGTCGGATTGGCCTGTTTCGCATTGGTGAACACCGACCAGTTGGCATAATTCTGAAGGATGATGCGTGGAGCGATATTGGCTGTGAAACTGAACAGACCGCCTTTGGATTTGAAATCCATCGAGGCCCTTGCTCCATATTCTTCACGCTTGGAGCGCAAGTCAACGCCATTTGAATTGCGGTAGTCAGCGCTTACCCTGAAATTCGCTCTTTCAGTTCCGCCTGAGAGGGTCAGAGCATGTTTATGGGTAAAGCCGACACGGCTGACTCCTTTGAACCAGTCGTAATTGCCGCCTAGGTCAATGCCTGAGTCGCCCCAGCCGAGACGTATGTTGCGGTAATCGTCGGCATCCATGAAATCAAGTTCGTCAATGATTTTGTCCCAAGCCACACTGCCGGAATAGGTCACGTTGTATGTGCCGTCAGCCGAACCTTTTTTTGTCGTCACGAGAATGACACCGTTGGAACCGCGTGTACCATAAATTGCAGAAGCCGCACCGTCCTTAAGCACATCGAAAGATGCGATATCATTGGCATTCACATTGGCAAGGCTTCCTCCGGGGACTCCATCGATGACAATAAGCGGGCCGAGTCCTGCAGAACGGGATGACACGCCACGGATCTGTATGCTTGCGGCATTGTTAGGGTCGCCCGCCGCCGTGTTCGTTATCGACACACCAGGGACCTTACCCTGAATAAGCATGGAAGGATCGGATGAGCTGACCGTAAGAAAGTCTTTCTCGCCCACATGGCTGATGGCGGAAGTCAGTTCCTTCTTGTCCATCGTACCGTAACCGATGACGACGACCTCATTGAGCAGCTGTGAATCCTCCAGCATGACTATGTCGACGGTGCCGGTCTTTTCGACTTTCTTTTTCTCAGGAGTATAACCTATAAAAGAAAATGTCAGCTGGCTTCCCTGGGGCACCTCAATTTCATAACGGCCGTCAACATCGGTCATCGCGCCGTCAGTTCCTCCGTCGACAGTCACGGCGGCACCGATCAGAGGCTCGCCCTTCCTGTCAGTTATGGTTCCGGTAATTTTGATTTTCTCCGCTCCCGATGCCTGCTGATTCGGCTTTGTGGCCCTGGCGGCGGATTTTTTGTTGAGGATGATCTGCTTTTTGTCTATCGCATAACTGATGTCATGCGCTGCAAAAAGCTTGTCGAGAACTGCAGTCAATGCGGCATCCTTGACTTTGAGTGTTACAGGCGCATTTACATTTATAGTTTCCTTGCTGTAAATGAACTTGTACCTGGTCTGCTGTTCTATGGATTTCAGAACATTCGCCAGACTGATGCCATTGGCGTCTATGGTCACTTTGGTGTCGGATGCATAAGCGGATACTCCATAGCCGAACATCAGCATAATGAGCAGGACTCTAAGCATCTGATACCAAAGGCCACACAGAGGATTTGAGTTTGTTTTTTCCATTATTTATTTTGATAAGTTAGTGTTATTCTACGGAATTTCAGTGGTTTTTCAAACAAATTTCCATATCAATTCATATAAAAGAACAACTGATGCCGAAGAATCCACATCGCAAAAATCAATATTTTTTTCAAAGCGCAACTTTTGTTGAAAGTGCTTGCAATATAGCACAATAATGTATAATTTCGCCATGAAATCAAGTATATGGGAAAAGGAAAAATTGAAAATGAAACGCTTCTGCTGGCTGCCCTGAAAATGGACAGCCACGAGGCTTTTGTCCAAATTTTCCGGCAGTATTATCCTGATCTGGTCCTTTTCGCCCTACGTTTTATTCCGGACAAGGAAAGTTGCGAGGACATAGTTCAGGAGGTTTTCATCAAGCTATGGGCAAACAGAAAGATACTTGAGATACGCACTTCGCTCAAGACCTATCTTATTTCTCTGGTCCAGCACCTTGCGCTGAATGAGATCAAACACCGCAAAGTCAAGACTCTCTATCAGAACAGGTACCATGAGATGATTATGGAACTCCCGGCAGACGAGCACCTCCTCTACAGCGAATTGAATGGTGTCGTGGAAAATCTCCTCTCCCGACTTGACCCGGATGTTCTGAAGACATATACTATGTCAAGAACGGATCACTTGAAATATACCGAGATAGCTCAGAAACTCAATATTTCGGTCAGGACTGTAGAAGCCCGCATCAGCAAGGCCAAAAAGTTTCTTATGCAGAATCTCAAGGAATACAAGCCAATCATTTGTTTTATTTTAATGTTTCAACACCTTTTTATAATATAAAAATGGACCATAACGAAAACAATCAAATAAATTTGCTGATAAGCCGTTACCTGACGGGGAATGCTTCTTCACAGGAAATTGAAGAATTATACAAATGGATTCAGCAGAGCGACGGGAACAGAAAGTATTTTCATCGTCAGCAGGACATATGGACTGCCCTGAACCCGGCTGCCGGCGTAAAGGATATCGATACTGCAAAAGCGGAACTGAAGGTTCTGCGCAAAGCGGGAATCCGGCCGGACCGCCGCCAGCTTCTGAGGAAAGTGCTTGTCGTCTGGTCGTGTGTCGCAGCCGCGGTCATCCTGCCGCTTGTCGTTGCACTTGGCTATCTGATGGCAGACCGTCGGGAAATTACAGGTCCTGACGATGTGACCATTACCACCGCATTCGGCAGTCTGGGCAGTACAAGACTTCCTGACGGCACAACAGTCTGGCTGAACGCAAACAGCTCTTTGACCTACAATCCTGCCATGGGTGGCCGGACAAGAAACGTTTCATTACAGGGAGAAGCCTACTTTGATGTCAAAGCCGATGAGGAGCATCCATTCAACGTGAATACGGCTTATATGACCGTGACCGCCACCGGCACTGAGTTCAATGTCAATGCCTACGACGCCTCCGCTTCCATAACCCTGGTCAAAGGCAGGGTAAATGTCGGTATTTGCAATCAGTCACTGAAACTCAGTCCGAACGAGCACCTGTCCATGACTGACGGCAAAGCTGTCATAAGCAGACAGGTTGATACCGAAAAATACTGTTGCTGGAGAAACGGAATACTGATTTTTGAAGATGAGCCACTCCTCGCTATATGCAAGCGGCTTCAGCAGATATATGATGTCGAGTTTGACCTTGCCCCTGAATTGGAAGACAGGACATTCCGTATGATTTTGAATGGAGAAAACATCAGCGAGATAGTTCATTTCTTCGAATTGGCGGCTCCCGTTGCCTGTGAAATCGGGCCACAGAAGAATGCTGATGATACAAGCCGTATAAAACAGAAAATCCGCATAATGCCTTTATAGAATATTCCAACACGTAGATACAATGAAAAGCAAAACAAATCCCGCCGCCGGCCTGGCTATCGCCTGCATCCTGCTGTCAGCCACAGCAATCAGCTCTTGTGTAGAATCTTCCCGTTCAGGAAACCCCTGTTTCCCCGGACAGTATGCCGACCCTGAGGGCATAGTGTATGACGACATGGTGTTCGTATATCCCACGCGCAGTCTTCCCTTCGAAGAACAGACAGCCTTGGACTGTTTCTCAAGCGTTGACCTCAAGCACTGGACCAAGCATGAGAACATCATCGACACGACCGAAGTCAAATGGGCATGGGGCGCAATTTGGGCGCCTGCCGTGCTCGAAAAAGACGGTAAGTACTATCTGTTCTTCGGAGCAAATGATGTTCACGAAGGTGAAACGGGCGGTATCGGGGTTGCTGTCAGCGACAGACCTGAAGGTCCCTTCAAGGATTTGCTTGGCCGGCCTCTGGTCAATGAGATAGTCAACGGAGCCCAACCGATTGACCAGTACATCTTTCACGACATAGACGGCAGCTATTATATGTACTACGGCGGCTGGGGACATTGCAATATGGTCAGACTGTCAGATGACTTCACATCACTTATTCCTTTCCCCGATGGCACGCTCTACAGAGAAGTGACGCCCGAGGCATACACCGAAGGTCCGTTTATGCTTTTCAAGGATGGCAAATATTATTTCATGTGGAGCGAAGGGGACTGGACAAAAGACAATTATCGTGTAGCATACGCAATAGCGGATTCGCCGTCCGGCCCGTTCGACCGTATCGGCACGATACTGGAATCTGATCCGGACATAGGGACCGGCGCCGGACATCACTCGGTTATCCATTCGCCCAAAACCGGCAAATATTACATAGTTTACCACAGGCATCCGCTCGGAGCCACCGACGGCAATGACCGCGTCACATGTATTGACGAACTGCGCTTCGATTCCGAAGGAAAGATACTACCGGTAAAAATGACTTTCACCGGTCCTGCCGCCGCTTCGTTCTGATCGGAAAAAATCATGGAGATCTCCGGACCTGTTCACCGGAGAAGGCAAATTGAAGCCACACAAAAAGGGGCTGTGACGGAAAATCACAGTCCCTTTCCAATATTTCCTATGCAAAATTTATTTGGCAATCGCCTTGAGTTCGGCTTCATCTACACGGGCCATTGCATCCTTGTAGTATTTCTGATTGACAAAAACATCCTGCCTGTAAGGATTGATATGACGTTTTCTGGACTGGTAAATGATGTAGCCGAGAGCTACGGCATTCACAATGAGGGCAGCCGCACTGAAAACGGTCATTGCCGTAGGGTCAGCATTCGCGCTGCCGCCTTCAACTATGCCGTTGAGCGTACCGTCTGCATAAAGTGTCGGCAAGGTCACCCATTTCGAAGCCATTGTTCCGTCCGGCATAATGCATTGGAAGAGCGGATATATCTGAGCGAACATACACCAGATTGCGAGCGTGTAGGCACGGTTCTGTATCCAACCGCCTCTGTTCCAGACAAGAGCGGCGATGGTAGGCGCGAGAAGAAGCGCGATACCGCAGAACCATGAGTGGGTAGGCAGACAATTGTAGGTGTAGGCGAAGTTCCATACGTCGTAAACGAGGATATAGACCCAAGTCATGTCAGGCCAGATCATATCGGTCTTGTCCTTTGATGAGAACACACTCCACCATGCAGTCATACAGAATATGTTCAGAAGACCCGCAACGCCGTTCATCACATTGTGCCAGCCTCCGAAGAGCCATACCTGTTCAGGAGAAAGACGCCAGACATACCAGCCTTTGATTGCAGTCTCGAAATCAGAAGCCACAGCAATCAGGATGTTGATGGCCACGATTACGAACGGGAAGGGTTTGAACCAATGCTGTTTGCCTATACCCCAGCCGTATTTGATCATCATGAAACCGATACAGCCTGCAAGAGCGGCATAAAGCTTGGCATAATGGAACCAGCCGTTCATGTACAGATAGGTCTGGTTGTTCAGAGCCCATTCGGCACCCATTGCCGCACCAATCTGTATGGCCACGAAATAGGCCGTCAGAATCACGGGCACTACGAAGAAAGTTACAATACCGCCGAATTTGGTTCTACGTGCAAATTCATTGATGAGAATGAGTCCGAGAAGGACTCCGATAAGAGCGAGCCATTGATAGACAGCTACATCTCCATAAACATGAAATAACATAAATTTAAAATATTAGTTGTTAGTAAATTACTATTTGGCGACAGCCACACTCCTGCGAAGTTTCACTGCAGCATACAAGACCCATACGGCGGTGATTGCAAGCGACATAGGCACTCCGACTGTCAGAATTTCATGCCAGAAGACCTGTGTTCCGCCCGCTTCGCAGAGAGCCGTGAAGAACGGAAACATCCAAGTGAGCTCTCCGTTGACAATGTGGTCTACAATAAGCATTACAGAGCCTCCCCAAAGCATTTTTTCCAAATCAGGAACGTAATGCTTAATTGCAGGAGAAGCCGCAATTGATTTTGAATTGATTTTACGATAGGCACTTGTTGCAAGAGCCTGTACAAGTGGTACTACAAAACAGCACATTTTATTGATAAATTTAATTAATTGACTTCTATTTCCTTGATTTCGACCTCATTGCCCTTCAGAAGGACCGTATCCGCACTTCCGCAGTACGGGCAGGTCTTACCGTGTTTGACAGTGCCGTATTCTTTGCCGCAGACATTGCAGACTGTAACTGCTTCAGTGGCAATCACTTCAAGCGCGCAACCCCGAAGCAGTTCCTCTTTGTCGGCAGCCCAACGCCAGCAGTCCGTCAGATATTCAGGCACGACGGTCGAAACCTCACCTATATTCATCACAACCTTGGAGACGTGAGAGACCTTGTTTTGTCCAGCCACTTCCTTCACGTCCCTGATTATGTAGAAAACTATCCCCAATTCGTGCATCAGTCTTTCTTTTTAACGAGAATTTTTGCCGCACGCCTGATGGTGTAAGGCAGGATTGCACTGAATTTGTCCTCCGAAGTCACCATCCTGCCGGCATCAGGATGGGTGCGGTATAAATGGATGGCGTCGAAAGCACATTTGGTCGTACACAGACCGCAGCCTATACATCTGTTAGGATCAACGACTGAAGCGCCGCAGGACAGACAGCGTGAAGTCTCCTTGCGCACCTGCTCCTCCGTGAGGGTCAGATGATATTCGCTGAACGGTTCCTTCTGAGCCTTTGTCCCTTCGACCTGACGTGACGAATTGTCGTATGACTCGATGCTGATGTCGTTTTTGTCAAGTTCGATAAAATCCCTGCGGTTGCGGCCTATGGTCATGTGCCCGTGCTGGACGAAGCGGTGCAGCGATTCAGCGGCCTCCTTGCCGGCAGCGATGGCGTCGATGGCGAATTTAGGACCTGTGTAGCAGTCTCCGCCCACGAAAATGTCCGGCTCGGCTGTCTGGTAGGTCAGTTTGTCCGCAACAGGATATACCCCGCGTACGAATTCGACTTTAGTATCTTTCAGCAGGTCTTTGAGCACAACTGTCTGGCCGATGGCAAAAATCACAAGCTCCGCCTCCAGACTGATTGTTTCTTCCTCATTGTATTTCGGTGCAAAACGATGGTTTTCATCAAAAACGGAGACGCATTTCCTGAACACCACACCCTCGGCCTTCTGCGCTCCGAGCACAGCCTTTGGGCCCCAGCCCGGCATGATGACAACACCGTCCTCACGGGCCTCGGCTCTTTCTTCGAGAGAAGCCGGCATAATGCTTTCATCTTCGAGCGAGAGCATTGTAACTTCCTCAGCACCCGAGCGTTTTGCCACGCGAGCCGCGTCAATCGCCACATTTCCGCCTCCGACTACGACCACCTTGCCACTGAGTTTTTCTTTTCCGGTATTTGCTCCGGCCAGGAAATCAATGGCAGTCAGCACACCTTCGAGTTTTTCTCCAGGAATGCCCGGCAGTCTTCCGCCCTGACAACCTATGGCTACATAAAACGCCTTGTAGCCCTGCCCGCGGAGCTCATCCAAGCTGATATCCTTGCCGACCTCAACGCCCGTGCGGATTTCCACACCGATTTCGCGCATGATGTCGATTTCCGCAGCGATGACGTCCTTTGACAATTTATATGAAGGGATGCCATAGCGCAACATACCGCCAGGCTCCCCGTTCTTCTCGAATACTGTCGGATAATAGCCCATCGTGGCAAGATAGTAGGCACAGGACAGACCTGCAGGACCACCACCGATGATGGCGATTTTCTCTTTCCACCTGCCCGCATTGGACGCCACGACAATTTCAGGCACGAAACGTGTCTCGGCATTGAGATCCTGCTCGGCGATGAATTTCTTGACAGCATCAATAGCGATTGGCTGGTCGATGGTACCCCTCGTACAGGCATCCTCGCAACGGCGGTTGCAGATACGGCCGCAGACTGCGGGGAAAGGATTTTCGCGTTTGATCAGTTCCAGAGCCTCCTTGTACTTGCCTTCGGCGGCCTTTTTGAGATAGCCCTGAACGGCGATATGCGCAGGACAGGCGGTCTTGCAAGGAGCCGTTCCCGTAGGATAGCAGTTGATACGGTTCTTGTCCCTGTAATCCTCGTCCCATTTCTCAGGTCCCCATTTGGCTGCATCAGGCAGTTCCTGACGCGGATATTCGATGGCTCCGTGCCTGGTGCATAGCTTCTGGCCCAATTTCACAGCACCTGCCGGACAATATTCCACACAGCGACCGCAGGCAACACAATTTGCAGGGTCTACTTCCGCGGTGTAGGCGCTGCGTGACATATTCGGGGTATTGAAAAGCTGCGAAGTGCGCAAAGCGTTGCAAATCTTCACATTACAGTTGCAAATCGCGAAAATTTTGCCTTCTCCGTCAATATTGGTCACCTGATGCACATAGCCGTTGTCTTCGGCACGTTTGAGGATTTCCATCGCCTCGTCGTAGCTGATGGACCTCCCGCGGCCGGTCTCCCGGCAGTAATCAGCCATATCACCCACAGCGATACACCAGTCCCTGTAGTCGTCCGCGCAGCCTTCGTCCAGCTGTTTGCGTCCGTAGCGGCATGAACAGATTGATGCTCCGATATGGCCCTCGTATCTTTTGAGCCAATATGAAATATGCTCTATATCAAGGGTCTGATTTTCCATTGAGATGGCCTTTTCCACAGGAATAACGTGCATTCCGATGCCGGCTCCGCCTTCAGGAACCATAGGAGTGATTTTCTCCAAAGGCAGGAAAGTCATTCTTTCGAAAAACATTGCAAGCTCGGGATGTCTGTCCATCAGTTCAGTGTTCATATTGGTATATTCAGCCGACCCGGGGACAAACAGCGGCACCCAATATTCCCGGTCTTCTTTATTGTATGCAGTACCGGGCACAGGGCCTTCTTTTGTATATTTATCTCCATAATCATACTCAAGCATACCGAGGAAGGACAGTTTGTCAAGCAGAGCATCCAATTCTTCGTCACTGCCGCAGTAATGTTTTTTCCTGTTCCATTTGACAAGGAGAGGATACGGGCGGTGTTCCCTGACTCTCAGAGGCTTGTCTGAAACCACATCGAGCAGGAGATCCAAGGCGCTCTCCCTCATTTTTGCATCCAATTCATCTTCAAAAATGCAGGCAAGTCCCCAATATTCAGGGTCGTTTGTGGTTATGCCCTTGATTTTTCCGTGGACCCGGTCCGTTACTTTTCTCGCAAATTTGAGCAGTTTCGGGTTGGGATTTTCATCTCCAAAATGTTTCGGGATGAATTTTTTTGACATTTCCGGCATAGAAAATAGTTTTAGTGTGTTATTGAGCCGATCAAATTAATATTGTATAAATTTGACTGGATTTATTCTTTATTCCGCCAATTTCTGATTTCCGAAAGAAGCCACTCTGCCACGTCCTCAATTCCCTCACCCGTAAGAGCGCTGATAGAGATGATCTTCGCCTTCGGATTGCGCATTTTCACGTATTCCCGGCATTTTTCCATATCGAAACTGAAATACGGAAGTACATCCATCTTATTGACAATCACCGTATCACACACTGAAAACATAAGCGGATACTTGAGAGGTTTGTCATCGCCCTCAGGCACGGAAAGTATCATCGCATTAGTGCAGCTGCCAGTATCGAATTCAGCCGGACATACGAGATTGCCCACATTTTCGAGGATTACCAGATCGACATCCGACAGATCCAGCCCGTCAAGGCCCTGGCGCGTCATTTCTGCATCAAGATGGCACATTCCGCCCGTATGGAGCTGGATTGACTGAATGCCTGTCGTCTCTTTGATTTTTATGGCGTCTACATCGCTGTCTATATCGGCCTCCATTACCGCAATGCGCAGTTTGTCTTTAAGCAGATTGATTGTCTTTATGAGTGTCGTGGTCTTGCCGCTGCCGGGAGATGACATCAGATTGAGCAGAAAAACACCTTTGTTTTTAAGTTCTGTCCTCAGATTTTCCGCAGCCCTGTCGTTGTTTTCGAAAACGCTTTTTTTGATTTCGATTACCTTTACCTTATCAGTCATAGTGTAATTTTTGATAAAGATAAAAATAATTGTTCAATTTTTCACCATCCAGGGCCTGCGTCATCAAAAAATATCAGACATTTCCTGCCCATCTGCGAAAAAAATCGGAAATATTGCACAGCTGCAATTATGGCACAAGGAGGATTGTCAGACTATACGGATTTTGGCGAAGCGGAGGATGATGGTCTTCTCGCCGTAGTCGTCAAAGGTGATTTTGGCACGTCTGTCTGCAGGAGCGCCGAAAATACTGTCGATGACACCGAAGCCGAAATTGCTGTGCTCTATGCGCTGGCCTTCCTGGAGAGCCGAAATCGGGCTGGCCACAAATGTCGGGTCCACAGACCTGTGTGGTACCGGTTTCGATACAGGATTCAGCGGACGTGTAGTGACAGTAGGCTTGGAAACCGCCTCAGAGCCTTGTCTGAAAGCATTGTTGCGCTGAACTCCGGAGCCCTGACCGAAGACCGGTCTGACCGACGAGGAGCCTCCGAAAGGCCTTGAACCTGCTGCGGAGCGTCTCCGGTCATATTCCTGAGGGCCCTGTGACTGGGAGCCGTATTTCCTGCCCCAACCGAAATCAGACGAAGCACTGCCGACCTCATCATCCCTGAGCGGATTTGCAATATATTGTCTGTCAATTTCTTTGACAAAGCGGCTCGGTTCATTGCTCTCATACTGGCCGTTCCTCATTCTCGAACTGCAGAACGAAAGCGAAAGGAGTTTCTTAGCCCTCGTCATCGCCACATAGAAAAGCCTGCGCTCCTCCTCGATTTCATTCGGCGTAGCGTATGAGCCTCCTGACGGAAAGAGATTCTCCTCCATTCCGGCCACGAAGACGTATGGGAATTCCAGACCTTTCGCCGTGTGGACCGTCATCAGAGTCACCTTGTTGTTGGCATCCTCACCCGACTCCATATCCACCGTACTTATCAGCGCCATCTCTTCGAGGAACTCCGGCAAAGTCACCAAAGGCAGCTCTGAATCAGCGATTTCATCACCGTCCTGGATTTTGCCATCGGCCTGCATCTCCTCCACATACTGGCTGTGCTTCCCGTCAATAAAGTTCTTGACATTGTTAAGCAGCTCCTCAAGGTTGCTTAGTCTGGTTTTCGCCTCAATGCTGTCCTCAGCCTTGTACATTGCGATAATGCCGCTGTCCACGGCAAGTCCGCAGGCAACGGTGTAGGCGTCTTCGTTCTGCACCCTCAGGGCATATTTGCCCATCAGATTGCAGAACGTGCGGATTTTTTCTATGGCCTTGGGTTTCAGGCCGTACTGCTCCAAGTTTTCGAGATATGCCGCCTTGAAAAGTCCCGTCTGCTCACCATGTGCCGCAGCATTCAGGGCAGCAGTGGAAGTGTCGCCTATCCCCCTTGCCGGACGGTTGATGATTTTTCTCAAGGACTCGTCGTCGGCTATGTTGCAGACAAATTTGCAATACGACATGAAGAGCCTGATTTCTTCCGTATCGAAGAAAGAACTTCCCTTATATATAAGATAAGGCACATTTCTCTTTCTCAGGGCCTCCTCTAAGGCACGACTTTGGGAGTTGGTCCTATATAATATCGCAAAATCCTGATATTCCGCACGTTCCGACCTCAGCAAAGACATTATTTCGGACACGATGAGAGTCCCCTCCTCCTCGGCCGAATAAGCCCTGATCAGATTGATTTTTTCACCCTCGTCACCTTTGGAATAGCATTTTTTCGGGATGCGGTCGCTGTTTCTTTCAATGACGGAATTGGCCGCATTCACTATCACCTGGGTCGAACGGTAGTTCTGCTCCAAGCGGAAGACCTTCGCCTTGGGATAGTCCTTGCTGAAATTAAGAATATTCTCGATACGCGCCCCACGGAAGGCATAAATCGACTGGCTGTCATCCCCCACGACGCAGATGTTCTGGTGGAACTGACTGAGTTTCTTCAAGATGATATATTGGGACACATTGGTATCCTGATACTCGTCAACCATCAGATAATCAAATCTTTCCGCAATAGCCTCAACAACTTCCGGATGCTGTTTGAAAAGAATGTTCATATTCAGCAGCAGATCGTCGAAGTCCATCACGCCGGCCTGCCTGCATTTCTGGTCGTACAGACTGTAGATATCGCAGATTTTCGAACGCTTCGCCGCAACGTCCGCCGCAAGAATCTGGGCATTGTTGCGATAGGCGTCCGAAGTGAGCAGATTATTTTTCGCCTTGGAGATACGTGAATGCACGTCACGCGGCTTGTAGGTCTTGTCCTCTGCCAGACCGAGTTCCTTCAGACAGGTCTTGATCATCGTTTCGGTGTCGTTCCTGTCATAGATTGTAAACTGCTGCGGATAGCCTATAAGTTCGGCAAATTCCCGCAGAAACACGGAGAACACCGAGTGGAAAGTACCCATACGCAACTGGCGGGCACGGTTCCGACCGACCATGACCGCAATTCGCTCTTTCATTTCATCAGCAGCTTTCTTGGTGAAAGTCAATGCCATAATACGATGTGGATCCTTGCCCTGTTCGAGCAGATAGGCGATTCTCGTTGTAAGTACCCTTGTTTTTCCCGACCCAGCTCCGGCGACAATTAGCACCGGTCCTTCCGTGCAACTGACAGCCTCTCTCTGCACGCTGTTCAGCCCCTCAAAAATAAGACTTCCGTTATTTTCCATAATGCCTGCAAAAGTAGTGATTTTTTTCATTATTATCCCGGTAATTTGAAAATAATAATTTACCTCAATGATAAATTAGATTTTTGAGGATAGATTTCTTTTTGAAGAAGGAGTGTACCGGGGTACATGACTGATGAAAAAATAAATATAAACCAAAAAGATTTTTATAAGTGAGGTAAATTATTATTTGAAAATTACTAACTTTGCCGCCGATTTTGAAAAAACTCAAAACAATATATTATAATGTCAAACAACATCTATTTGAAAAAGGGTCTGGACATTCCTATTAACGGAAGTGCAACCCAAAGCACCAAAAGGGTGATCACTCCTGATGTTGTCGCCGTGAAACCTACCGATTTCAGAGGGCTTGTGCCGAAGCTGTTGGTAAGGGAGGGCGACAAGGTCCTTGCGGGTTCGCCTGTTTTGGCAGACAAGATGTCTCAGAACATCCTTTTCACTTCACCGGTGAGCGGTACAGTGCTTGAGGTTGTAAGAGGCGAGAAAAGAAAGTTGCTTGAAGTTCGCATCAAAGCTGATGCCGAACAGGAATGGGTTGATTTCGGAGCCAGAAAAGTAGCCGACATGTCGGCTGAGGACATCAAAGCCGCCCTCCTTCAGAGCGGTTTGTGGCCGTCACTGGTTCAGAGGCCGTACGGCATCATCGCCAATCCTGACATCAAGCCTAAAGCCATTTTCGTTTCGGCATTTTCAACAGCTCCTTTGGCTGCAAATCCTGAATTTGCCCTCAGAGACGAATTTGACAACATCCAGACCGCAATCAACGCACTCGGCAAACTCACTGACGGAGGCATTCATTTCTCCCTCAACGCCGATAATTACAGCGGTACCCCTTTCCACAAAATCGAGAATGTAATACAGCACACTTTCTCAGGGAAACATCCTGCAGGCAACGTGGGCGTACAGATCAGCCACATTTCTCCTATCCGCAAAGGTGAGACTGTGTGGACAGTGTCGCTTCTCATGCTCGCCGCAATCGGAAAGCTTTTCAACACAGGCAAATATGACCTCAGAAGGAAAGTTGCCGTTACCGGCCCTAAAGCCATCAACCCTTCTTACGTCATCGCCTGTCCGGGCATGAGCATGAAGGAAATCTCTGATTACTACGAGACTGCCGAGGGCGTAAGATTCATCAGCGGAGACGTTCTCACAGGTACAAATGTCGGTGCCGAAGGTTTCCTCGGTTTCTACGACAACCAGATCACCCTTATCAAGGAAGGCAACGAGTACGAGCTTTTAGGTTGGGCCAATCCGTTCAGAACCAAACAGTTCAGTACCTCACGCACTTATTTCTCATGGCTGACGCCAAACAAGAAATACGATATGGACACCAACCTTCACGGAGGTCCGCGCGCGTTTGTGCTCAACGACGTGTACAGCAAAGTGCTTCCTATGGACATCTACCCTGTACAGCTCTGCAAAGCCTGTCTCGCAGGTGACATCGACAAGATGGAGCAGTTCGGTATCTATGAAGTCCTCGAAGAAGACCTTGCCCTCTGCGAATATGTTTGTCCGTCAAAGATTGAAATCCAGTCAATCATTTCAGACGGTATTGCTTTAATGTTAAAAGAAATGGCTTAAATTATGGAACTCAGAAAAATTGTAGATAAAATTAAGCCTAATTTTGAGAAAGGTTCAGGCAAATTCGGTGCGCTCCACTCAACCTTCGACGCATTCGAGAGCTTCCTTTACGTCCCTAACACAGTGACTTTGAAGGGTTCTCACGTGCGCGACTGCGTTGATTTGAAACGCGTCATGATTATGGTCGTGCTCGCCCTCGTTCCCGCTCTGCTTTTCGGCATCTGGAACATCGGCTACCAGCACAGCATCGCTTACGGACTTGACTGGGGTTTCTGGCCTATCATCGGCTACGGTCTGGTGAAAATCATTCCGCTCTACCTCGTTTCATATATCGTAGGTCTTGCCATCGAGTTCACTTCAGCCCAGCTCCGTGGACATGAAGTCAATGAGGGCTACCTCGTTTCAGGTATGCTTATTCCGCTCATCGTCCCTGTTGACGTTCCGCTCTGGATGCTCGCAATCGCAGTGGCTTTCGCAGTCATCATCGGCAAGGAAGTGTTCGGCGGCACAGGTATGAACATCTGGAACCCTGCACTTCTCGCACGTGCGTTCCTCTTCTTCTCATACCCGAGCAAAATGTCAGGCGACACAGTGTGGATCGGCGGACTCAACCGCGGTGCAGAAGCATGGCAGTCAGGCGGAAACGCCATTGTTGACGGCTTCTCAGGTGCCACTCCGCTTGCACATCCTTCTTTGGACGGACTTGCACAGGCAGGCACTTCATTCATGGACATGTTCATCGGTACGATTCCGGGAGCTGTAGGTGAGACATCCTGCATCGCAATCCTTCTCGGCGCTGTCGTTCTTCTCGGAACAGGAGTCGCAAGCTGGAAAATCATGGTATCTTCACTCGCAGGCGGCCTGCTTATCGGCTACCTCGGATACTGGGGCGGCGCTACTGACCTTCCGGGCTACTACCAGCTCGTTATGGGCGGCTTCCTCTTCGGAACAGTATTCATGGCAACCGACCCTGTGACTTCAGCCCAGACCGAGACCGGCAAATGGATTTACGGCTTCCTTATAGGTGCCCTTGCCGTGACAGTACGTCTGTTCAACCCGGGCTACCCAGAGGGAATGATGCTCGCCATCCTTCTTATGAACACCTTTGCTCCTCTGATTGACCACTATGTAACCACCGCGTCAATCAAGAGAAGAAACAAAAAAGTCAATTTCGCATAAATCAACAGACTATGAATACAAACAATAATGCATATACGGTTATCTATTCAATCGTACTCGTTGTAGTGGTCGCTGCGATTTTGGCATTTGCAGCAGTATCCCTCCAGCCGCGACAGGCTGAAAACGTGAAGATTGAGACCATCTCACAGCTTCTTGGCACTGCTGCCCAGGCTGACAAGACTTTCACTGTCGAAGAAGACGTCATGTCCCAGTACGCAGCCAAGGTCGTTTCCGCCTACTACGTGAACGGTGAAGGTGAGACTGTGGCTTCAATGAACCTCGGAAAAGAAAACCTGAAAGACATCGAAGTCGCAACCACTTCAGACCTCAAGAAACAGAATGACCTTATCAAACAGATTGAAAAAGGCAACACTGCCCTGCTTGCAGAGCTTGCACTCCCTGTGTACGTCCTCGACATCAACGGCACTGAAGTTACCGTAGTTCCTTGCTACGGAGCAGGTCTTTGGGGCCCTATCTGGGGCTATATCGCAGTGAACGCAGGCGGAAAGCACATCTACGGAGCCATTTTCGACCACAAGAGCGAGACTCCGGGTCTCGGTGCGAAGATTGCTGACGAGGCTTGGTTCCACGAGCAGTTCCAGGGTAAGGAATTCGCAGAGACAGAGCCTTATTTCAATGTTGTGAAAGGCGGAGCAAAAGGTGCCGTCAACGGTGTTGACGCCATCAGCGGTGCAACCATCACTTCACAGTCACTCGGTGTGACCATCAACACCTGGGTTAAATATTACCAGCCTTATTTCGCAAAAATGTCCGTTCCTGCCGTTCAGATTCAGGACGACACTCAGGCTTGCGAAGAAGCTACAGCTGAATCAGTCGAGGGCGAAGTAAAATCAGAGGAGGAATAATTATGAGTAATTTGAAAGAAACATTTTTGAATCCTATACTCAAGGGCAACCCTATTTCAGTCCTTGTACTCGGTATCTGTTCTTCGCTTGCGGTAACAGTACAGCTTAAAGGCGCTCTCGTGATGGCACTTTCAGTGACCATCGTCACGGCACTTTCAAGCTTTGTGGTTTCACTTCTGAGAAACACCATTCCTAACCGTATCCGTATCATCGTACAGCTCGTTATCGTGGCTCTGATGGTAATCCTCGTTGACCAGGTGCTGAAAGCATACGCATACTCAATCAGCAAGACGCTGTCCGTCTATGTCGGCCTTATCATCACCAACTGCATCGTCATGGGACGTATTGAGGCTTTCGCCCTCGGCAACAAGCCTTTTGCATCATTGGTTGACGGTCTGGGCAACGGTATAGGTTACGGACTCATTCTCATTGTCGTGGCATTTTTCCGCGAACTCCTCGGAAGCGGCACATTGCTCGGTTTCCGCATCATTCCGGAATCATTCTACGCAGCAGGTTACATGAACAACGGTCTTATGATTCTCCCGCCGATGGCGCTCATCCTTTTGGGCTGCATTATCTGGATTCAGAGGGCGGTTCAGAAAGACCTTCAGGAAAAATAACATTTAACTCAAATCGAAAATGGAATATATCAGCTTATTCGTAAAGTCAATTTTCGTTGACAATATGATCTTTGCATACTTCCTCGGTATGTGTTCATACCTGGCGGTATCAAAGAATGTGAAGACAGCTACCGGTTTGGGTCTTGCTGTTATCTTCGTACTTTTGGTGACCCTTCCTATCAACTATCTCCTCAACGAGTACATCCTCAAACCGGGTGCCCTCGCTTGGGCCGGCGAGCAGTTCGCAAGCGTTGATCTGAGCTTCCTCAGCTTCATCGTCTTCATCGCGGTCATCGCCGCCATCGTCCAGATTGTGGAAATGGTTGTGGAAAAATTCACTCCGGCACTCTACTCCCAGCTCGGAATCTTCCTTCCGCTCATCGCCGTGAACTGCGCCATCCTCGGCGGTTCGCTCTTCATGCAGGAAAGGGATTTCGTCAACTGCGGTGAAGCTGCCGTTTACGCCCTCGGTTCAGGTATAGGCTGGTTCCTCGCAATCGTTGCCCTTGCAGCAATCCGCGAGAAACTCTCCTACTCACACGTTCCTGCACCGCTCAAAGGCCTCGGTATCACTTTCATCACCGTCGGTCTCATGGGTATAGCATTTATGACATTTATGGGTATTAATCTTTAATGTGGAGGTAGACTATGGTAATTACAATTCTTACAGCAATAGTTTGCTTCGTCATACTTACCGCACTTTTGGTTGCACTTCTTCTCTTCGTCAAAGCCAAATTGACTCCTTCAGGCAAGGTGACAATCAGCATCAACGACGGCAAGAAGGAGGTGGAGGTAACTCCGGGCAGCAACCTGCTGAACACACTTGCAGAACAGAAGATTTTCCTTCCGTCAGCCTGTGGCGGCAAGGGTGCCTGCGGACAGTGCAAATGCCGCGTACTTGAAGGCGGCGGAGAGATCCTTCCTACAGAGGTCGGCTTCTTCAACAGAAAACAGATTGCAGACCACTGGAGACTCGGCTGCCAGGTGAAAGTCAAAGAGAACCTCAAAATCGCAATTCCTGAGTCTGCTCTCAGCGTCAAGAAGCTCGAATGCGAGGTTATCAGCAACGACAACGTCGCTACATTCATCAAGGAATTCACAGTGAAGCTTCCTGAGGGAGAGCACCTTGAGTTCAAGAGCGGAGAATACATCCAGATTGACATCCCTGCATACGAACTTGATTTCAAAGACATCGACGTGGCAGACGAATACAAAGGAGACTGGAACAAATTCGGTTTCTTCAACCTGCATTCATCCAACCCTGTCCCTACAGTCCGTGCCTACTCAATGGCCTCTTATCCTGGTGAGAAAGGCATCATCAAGCTCAATGTCCGTATCGCAACCCCTCCTTTCGACAGGAGCGTACCGCGCGAGCTCGGACCTAAGCTTCTGCCTGTAAACCCGGGTATCGGTTCATCATACATCTTCACCCGCAAACCTGGAGACAAAGTGACTATCAGCGGTCCATTCGGAGACTTCCTGCTTCCTGACAACGACCCTGATTCACAGGAATACATCTTCGTAGGCGGCGGCGCAGGTATGGCACCGCTCAGAAGCCACATCATGCAGCTCTTCAAGACTCTCAAGACCAAGAAAGAAGTCCATTTCTTCTATGGTGCACGCGCCCTCGTCGAGGCTTTCTACCTCGAGGACTTCGCAGCCATAGAGAAAGAGTTCCCTAACTTCCACTTCCATCTTGCTCTCGACCGTCCGGACCCTGCAGCTGATGCAGCCGGCGTGAAATATGTGGCAGGTTTCGTCCACAACGTGATGAACGAGACTTACCTCAAGGACCACGAAGCTCCGGAAGACATCAAGTACTTCATGTGCGGCCCTCCTATGATGGTCGGTGCGGTAGTAGGTCTGCTCGACAGCCTCGGAGTACCTCCTGAGAACATCCTCTACGACAACTTCGGCGCTTAGTCCATTATATAAAAGCCCCTGATTTTCAGGGGCTTTTTTGTTTTATTAATGTCCATTTTTCACTAAATTTCTTATCGTTTTTTCAGAAAACTCCGTCATTTTATAGCTACTCTGGAAACGAATAATTGGTTATCACGACCAATGTGGCATTTTTCTTTTGAAACGGAAGTAATAATTTTGTACCGGAATTGAACACTCCGGAGTGTGAAATTTTATGTTTAACCTTTAGACTTTAAAATTATGTGACTATATCACTCCAAATGTACCGTCTGTAGCGGTTTCGAATGTACCACTTTTGTAAAGGTGTCATTCGGCTTGGCAAATATACGATTATTTCTGATATTTTCTTCTCATTGAATCACCTTTCAGTTCAATCCGAACCGCATTTGCGGTGAGGCGATCCATGATGGCATCGGCCAAGGTCGGTTCGTTGATGTAATCATACCATTTGGCGACCGGTAGTTGTGATGTCACGATGACTGATTTTCTCTGATAACAGTCTTCGAGGATTTGTAACAGAGCCAGACGCGAGTTGTTGTCCAGGGGCTGCAGCCCGAAGTCATCGAAGATGACGAGGTCATTCTTTTCGATGCGATTGATGACTTTCAGAAGGCTGCCGTCAAGTTTGGCGAGCGCTATGCGCTCGATGAACTTGTTCATGGAGAAGTATTCCACCCGATGGCCCATAAAACAGGCCTGTCGGCCGATTGCACAGGCGAGGAATGATTTTCCACAGCCTGTCCTGCCGTCTATGAGCAGATTTTCAGACCGGTCTATGAAGCTGCAGTCCATAAGTTTGACAAGTGTCTCTTTGGTGAGGTTTCTTTCCTCCGAACAGATTACATCCTCTAAGACCGCATTGTATCTCAGTTTGCTCGTTTTGAGATACATTTCTGTCCGTTTGCGGTTACGGTATTGTCGCTCGGACTCTGCAAGTCGGGCGATGAAAGTGTCAAGAGATGGCCGTTGGTTTTCGGACATACTCTGAAGGGCTTTGTAGCATTCCGCCATACCCCTAAGCTTGAGTTCCTCCAATTGGAGAATGGTTTCTTGTGTATTCATTTTATGTCTTATTTATGTGCCGGTGTGTTTGTTCTACTGATATTCTGTTGCTCCTCTGACATTGTCATTTTGAGGCATGTATGATTCGGTGTCGGATTCCATCAGCGTAAGACTGTCAAGATTGTTCTTCAGTATGGCTTCTATGCGTTTGTATGTGGACGCATTCTTGGCTTCCATCCTTCGGCATGCTGCCTCCAGACGTTCCGGACCGTATCTCACGGCCAGACGCAGTATTCCCTGGCAGGAACGGTAGGCCTGCTGCACAAAGAGGGCTGTACCCAGTATACTGTCAACGGAGGAGCGTGTATGAGGACCTATCTGGCTCGCTTTGTGCTGCAGATAGGCGGCGTTGATTTCTTTGGAACGTCTGTAGGCGAGATGTTTTTCAGGCATATGGACCTCCAGTGTGGTGTAGCCGTCCGTATATTTCCTGTCATGGGCCGCTATCCGTTCGAGGCCTATCCAGACTTCGACATTCTTTGTGTCATATACCACCTTCGCCTTTTTCCCTACATGCTGGTAGGGAACGCTGTAGAAGTGGTGCTTGTCTATCTGAAAGTGGTAGGTGGAGTTGATGGTAATCTCTTTGGTATACTTCAATAGGAATGGCTTTGGCGGCAAGGGTAGCATACTATCGCGCTCTTCTCTCTCATATTGTTCCCTGCGACTGTATGTCCTGTTCTTTCTGACCCTTTCGTTGAAGGTGTCGTTCAGCCCATACAGACGGTTGTTCAGTTCATCGTAGGAAAAGAATGTGTCGCGGCATAGACGGCTATAATAGTATTTGTACGTCTGATTTACAAGGCTTTCCGCAGGACCCTTGTCTCTCGGCCTGCGTGAACGGCATTCGTCCAATTCGGTGCCGTAATGCAGGCACCACTGGCTTGCAGCTTCATTCAGCGTCGGCTCATAGCGGTCCGTCTTCTTTATCCATTGACGCATGTTGTCAGTCTTGGTGATTTCCGTCACTCCGCCAAAGTATTCGACAGCACGGGATAATCCGTCAAAGAGATACTCCATCTTGGCACTCGGAAGGGCACGCACATAACTCAGCATCGAATATGGGAGGACACAGACAAGAACTATGGCACGAATGGCTTCTCCCGTTTCCCTGTCGACTATCCACAGGTTGTCTCCCGCAAAGTCAAACTGCATCTCCAGGCCAGGTACATAGACATTGTGGTACTTATAGTCATGGTTCTTTTCATATTCCTTGATTATGGACTTGAACTGGGTGTAGCTGTACGGAGCGTCTGTCGTTTTCTGATATTCCTCGTAAAGGACATCGTAGGTCATGTGTTTGCGCTGCATTTCACGCGCATATCCTTCTACGTTTTCCTGCATGAACGCATATCTTTCTGCATCCCTGCCACGTCTGCCGTCTTCTTTCTGCATCACGGCATGCAGCTCGGCATCGGACAGCTGAAGAAGCTCCGCCATGCTTTTGCCTGTTGCTTCTGCTCTATCCCGATAATTGCGCAGTGATGTGCGGCTGAGCTTCAGCTTGCGTTCCATCCCGCGCAGTGATGTTCCGCGTACGAACTCGCGGATAATTACTCTGATATCTGTCATTGTCGTTTTTATGTTTGCCATAGCCCTGTAGTATTTGTTACTGCAAAGCTACATTGTCAAACCGAATAACGACCTTTTTACAAGCCCCCTGTTACACCGGCACCGGTTTACTTTTTTTTTTGGGGGGGGCGGTACATTTCATTCCGCTGTAGGCGGTACATTCGATTCCGCTATACCCGGTACATTCGAAAGTGATATGGGCGGTACATTTGGACCGCTGCAATCAAATTATGGCAAACAAACGATCAACTTATCTATTTTCAAATGAGGGAGATTTTCAGAGGGCAAAAGATCACATCTATCGTATGATGCATGATGACTACGATGCCCCAAACAAAATTTATTTCTACGGATACTGGGGCGCATGTTCTGATTTGGAATGGCCCAAGTGCTATCGTGTCGACATCTACTCAAATTGTACAAATCCGGAATTGGCTGCAAGCATTTTCCGCGAACATCGCGGTCGCTTCTACGACTGCTAAACCGGGATTTCCAAAATCACTGTAAAACAATTGCAGTTGTCTGTTAGTTTCACCAACACTGCAACCATGCATTTAACGGGAGTTGCGCACCAGGCGCAACTCCCTTATTTCCAAGATTCATAAATTTAATTTTGAATAAAGATGTGCCACATGAAATGCACGATCATGTCAAAGTCATCGTTTGAATACAACTTTGGAATCAGGATATCCTCCAGTAATGCTTAAAGGATTGTCTGCATACTTGGTCACCATACATAATAGCTGCTTATCCAGTTTAAAATGGAGTCATTTCATAAGTATAATGAATGACCCCATTGGCTTAAATTAATTCGCCTCAATAAGTACCTCAACTAGTTGAGTTCACATTGTAAGATACTTCTTGTTTAGCTTGTAAAACTAAAACAACAACTTAAATTTACTAAGCATGCCCATCATCATTATCACAACTTGGACAATTGTAATTAAGAACTTCTGCTCCAATTTGAACAAAACTACTCACAAAGAAATCTGTTGGATTCATTTATAACACCTCCTTTCTGTAACATATATTCAACATATCGTGCTTGTAACTTTTTTACAAAAGAGCAATACGCTTGAAATTGTGTTTCCGAATACATTTCTCTATTGCTTAAACACATCCCAGAACAATGCCATTTCGAAAAACACTCCTTACACTGAACCGCCTTTTTGTTAAGGAGTTTACTTACTTTTTGAAATTTTGCATTATCTATTGAAACATATTCGTCTGAAACAGTACCATATCTAAATTTATTATACCTCACATCCTTCTCAGATGAAGAACGATGACAAATCACAATATCACCTTTTGGGGTAATACATAATTCTCCTCTGCAGTATCGAGGCTTTATCTTTCCCAATGTGTTGGTAACAGCTGTTGTTATATTTATATTATATGAATCTCCAATATATCTAGCACTCATAAAGTTATCTATGAATTGTCCGTAAAATAATTCTATATCAAATAAATTAACTTCAGATTCAAGCAATGGGTATACTGGCTCGAAATGAATTTTTTTTATAAAAGGGAATTCCTCCGCAACATTTTTTACCATTTCTGGCATTCGATGCACATATTGAGGAGTTATAGTGCTCCTAAATCTTGTTTGTATACCTTTCTGATTCAATAAGTGAACATTTCTTTTGACGACATTATATGTGCTTTGATTAGAATTAGCAAACGGACGTTGCTCATCCTGAATATCTGATATTAATTCGAATGAAATACCTACTTCAATATTATTCTTTACAAGAAAATCAATTTTCTCGGCTGTTAACAATGTCGCATTTGTAGGGAATCCTATACGAAGTTTTATTCCATATGAATCGGCTTTTTGTTTTGCATATTCAATGGTCCAAACTAAAAGCTCCCAATTAAAGGTTGGCTCACCGCCGCCCAAAAACGATACAGAAACTATATTAGGGTTATTCTTATTAAGTTCAAAAATAAAATTAATTATATTTTCTATTTTCTTTTCAGAAAGAAATCCATGTTCTCTTTCATATTGTGCATAACAATATTTACAGCCTAGATTACAACTATTTGATAGTAGTATCACTAAATTCTGCGATATTTCTGAGATAGAAATATCGACTGACTGCAATAATCCATAATTAATGGGCGATAATTTTTGGGATATATCCTCAACAAGGCGATTATTGCTACTTCCACTCATTAAATTAGCGGCCGTGTTCGAATCCACCATAAATGCAATTCCCCTCAATGGAGAGTACATAATCTCCCGATTTTCCAAACTGCATGGCAGTAAGTACAAGTTATCAATATTTATACTCTCTTTGAAGTACATAGATTCAATAGCATTCGACATAAAATTCATATCAAATTATAGTTTCCTTAGCGTATAAATAATAAATTTTGAGCTTGGGCTTTAGTTTAAGCCAAATCTAAAAAATACGTTACTTAACCTACTTCATATAATACTTCCAACATTTTTTTAAGAAGTACAAACAACAATTTAAACAGTCATATCCAAAAGTCTGAGCAACTCCTTTGCCGGCCTCCTTTGCGAAAAATAAGCACTCGTACAATGGTTTATTGTATCCAAAAGTCTATATATCTGTCCTCCACTCTAACTTTTTTTTGGGGGGCAGAGCTATACGAAACTAGTCTGAATGGAACTACCCAGTAGGCAGTACCGGCATTACTCTTGTTCTGACATAGACATTTCGTCACCCAAAGAGTTAACGATTTTACACAGAAGTATTTTCATATAGTCTGTGAAGTTCTAACCCATGTGCCGATTTGCAAACCTGTCACAACAGCAACAACATCAACTAAGGCCGTGTTTTTGACAAAAGCCTTATGTGTCTACCTCCAATCTCTAAAAGTTCATCACCTTGTGTGCTGTCTATCACAAGTCGAATCACATGTATTACATGAATAGCAAGTAAAACAATCACAAGAAGGCGGTGCATTATATTTATCACAATTTGGTCCAGGAGGACGTCCATCGCCATTATAGCTTCCTTTCAACTGAATGTTGCAATAATTATAAACAACCATTCGATCATAATTTACTATTCTCATAAAAATTTGATTTTATATGGATTAAGTTATTGGCTAATAAAATAGCAATCATCTCAGAACATTGTTCTTCAGACAATCTAAAAAGCTCACTGAGTTCCGTTTGGTTAAATAAGTTTTTTTTGTACAGTTCTTGAATGAAATAAAAAAACTCATGATTTACCATCATGGACTGTCTAAATTTTATTACATAAATAACATACGTATTCGAATCTTCCTCTCGATATTTGAAATCATTCACCTCAAATACGGTATCAAAATCATATTCGTTATTACTTTCATGCAACGGAAAAGGTATTGATATTGGCGCAGTAGCTAGACGGTCCATGCCATTCCATTCTCCCGATATGGCTTTTGCACTAGCCCTACAACCGCCATTACAATGATATATCCACTTGCAAGTTTGACACTCTTTAGGAATATAAGCCGAAGATCTCCAATCACTCATTCGATTCCATATTGTCAACATATCTTCATGCAAAATATTGCCATACGATTCTGTGTCATGAGCACATGGGCGAACCGAACCCGAAGGAGACACGGCAATGCTAGTTCTTCCTGCCTGACACTTTCTATTAAAAAAGACATGTTCTGTGGAAACTTTATCCTTGATTAAGCACTTAGGAATAACTTCTAACAAATCAACATATAAATCCAAGTTCTTTTCTATCCACAACAACTCATCTATAATATGAAGTACTTCTTCTTTTGAAAGAAGTAAGTCATTATGAGGAAAAGCAATGTTTGGACATATCGGCGTAGCAGCGAAAGACTTACATCCCAATTCTCTCAGATATATTGCCGTTCGTCGAATCTCTTTAATATTCATTTTATGGACCACCATATTTATGGTAAAATGAACACCTTTATCAATTAGCTTTCTTAAGTTACGTTCAAAACACTTAAAACTATTAATACCGACTAATTGCTCGAATGTCGTTTGAATTCCTGATGGACACGAAACTAATAGCCCTATATTATTTATACATATCAAATCCAAAATATCATCGGTCAATAAAGTTAGATTTGTATTTATTGAGATATCCACACCATTTTTTTTGAAAATCTGAATAAGTTTTGCCAACAAGCCTCTTTTAACAAATGGTTCGCCTCCTGTTATTGTGACCTCAAATATATTATTTGCTATAAGTTTTTGAGCGCATTCAATAACTGTATTATCATTAATTATATCTTCTGCACGATTCTCAAATTCTGGTTCCAAATGATAACAGTGAATACACCTATGATTGCACAAATCAGTAATTTCCAATTGTGCAGATATGGGCGCTTTTAAATATTTCGACTCAATTTTCATTTTGAAAACTATATGTCACCAATAAACTCTTCAAAAATAGAAAAATTTTTATTTACAACAAATTTTTCTCTGTACCAATTACGCAACTAAACCGCCCCTGCTGCAAACTTTCGTAGCTGAGGCGGTTTTGTTCTTATTAATTTTGAAATCAGATAAAAACGGATTAACTTTAGGCAAACATTACAGCACATGAACAGTATATTTTACGGAGCGACAGATGCAGGACGCTGTCGTGAAAACAATGAAGACAATTTTCTGCTTGAACAGAACGGAGATTATATTCTGAATGTCGTTGCTGACGGCTGCGGCGGCTATGAGGGAGGTGAAATGGCTTCCTATCTTGCCTGCAAATGCATCAAGGAACATCTGGATGACATTCCTGCTGAAGCCCTTGGCCCGGATACTCTGAAACAAGCCGTCATTTATGCGAACAACGCCATTGTGTCACAGCATTCAAATCCATACTTGAGCAATATGTGCTGCGTACTTACCGCTGCATTGTTTGACATTGCTCACTCATATATTCATATGTGCCATGTAGGGGATACGAGGCTGTATCAGTATATAGACGGGAAGTTGGAAAAATTATCCCGTGACCACTCATTAGTCGGAAGACAGGAGGATTCCGGTCTGATTAGTGAAGAAGAGGCAATGAGACATCCGAGCAGAAACATCATCACAAGAGCCGTCGGATCACGAAGACTCTACTATGGCACGGATTATATTACTTCCAATAGTTTCCCAATACAATCCGATGCCCAATATATGATATGCTCTGACGGCCTATATGACATGGTATCGTCGTCAGATATTGCTGAAATACTCAAAAACAATACAACACCGCAGGAAAAAGTCGAATCTTTGATTTCGGCAGCCAATAAAGCGGGAGGCAAAGACAACATTACGGTAACTATCGTTGAAACAACAAAATAAATTTACAATGCGAAGAAAATTCACTTTAACTATCGTTTATACACTTTCCATTCTGACAGGATGCTCCCGTCAGGCTCGGGATATAGATAAAATCAATACTCTGCTTAACAGGGAAAATACCATAGACGGAGTATATTCCGACGAACAGTTCGAGAAGGTTTTCAAATTGATTGAAGACAATCCGAAAACCCTGGACTATGATTTTTCCGAAGCCGACAACATTGAAGTGACGACATCGGACGACGGTAATATACGTGCCTATATCCTTGAAAGATACGGGTTTGGCGGAAATCCGTCTTTAGGTTTTGAAACGGCTACACTTATTCAGTATCGTATCTGCGGGCAAATACATACAGCACGCTTTCCCGAAACAAACTGCATTATCACAGATATGACGCACCTCTCCGGTGACAAATATTTATTCATTACATTCCGCGGGTCTGTCGCTCAAGGCGAACACAACCACAATAATGCAAGAGTTTACACGATTGATGCAGGTGGCCTGACCCAAAACACAAAGGTATTCAAGACGGACGGACGGCTTGAGGATGAAGTGGAAGTTTATTGGGAAACCTTCATTGAGGATTTGGATTACAACGCTGCAGAAACTGTTAGCGGAAAAGGAATTTTGTTCAATCAAGCGGATAAAACACTATATGTTTCCGAACCCGAAATTGATTCGGACTCTTTTGTGACTCTGACGGAAAGATACAGGAGGTTCGGTTGGAAAAACGGCGTTTTCAAGGATGTTACTCTGATGGAACCATTTGAAGTCAAAAACGACAAATACTATATACGTATAGAGCAGAATAGGGACGGCAGCTGCATATACCGATGTTGGAACGGAGGGGTGAAACAAGGTAAACCGGACCTGACAATAAGAAACGGACTCCGTCAGTTTTGTACAGAAGAAAGTCTGGTAGATTACGACAAATGGATTTCACTGGATGAGTCCACTCCACTCGGCGAAAAATACACTTTCAAGAATAAAGGATATGAATATGTATATCTCTCAGGCTGGTCCAAAGGTCGGACATACGAGGATTTGAAGGTATACTCCCCTGCCGGCGAAATGATTTATTCCGGTAGCTTTATTCCTGTAAGCCAGGCTATTTCAGTTCCTCAAATATGAAAAGTATTTGGAGTTCGCGATTTTAAAACAGAACTAAGCATGGCTATGCCCTGTTCAGTAAAAGCGTACGGTGATTTCCGACGGCCACCCCAACTTGAAGTCACAAATTGTGATTTCAAATCCTCATCTTCAGCTTTGGTTAGTTGAAACATGAAATCTTCCGGAAAACGCTCAAAGTTGCGTTTCACAGCTTGATTCAGCACTCTATTCTCCACTCCGTATAATACAGCCAAATCTCTGTCAAGCATAACCTGCTGACTTCTTATTATGCGAATCATCGGCTGTATATCAATAGTTTCCTGCAACTGCCCGCAATTTGCTACAGTTACATTAGATCCATCATTCACATTTTCCGTATCTATTGCCATAGTCTTCTTTATTTTATGGGAAGCAACACATAAGTCGCCCCAATACAATACCCAATTTTTTCAAGTGCGCTTCAACCTCATTACAATGTTCGGCACGTTTGCGTCTTGTACCGTCACTCCGCAGATATCATTGAAATTAAATCATTGTTCAGATTGTTTCGATTTTTCGCTAAATTTGCAGTCATTTTTAGTTGAACCAAAATGAAGCTCAAACTGAACAACCGCAGGACGGGACATTTGTCGCTGCTCGGGGCCAATACCCTGTGGGGAATAATGGCGCCGGTATCGAAATTCATACTGGCAGGAGGAATAATCTCGTCCGCCGCACTGACGGACATGAGGATATTCATCGGCACAGCCCTGTTCTGGATTGCCTCGCTGTTTTTCCTCAATGAAAAGGTGGAAAGCCGCAAGGACTATTTCAAACTCTTCCTTGCAGCATTTTTCTCCACCACCCTGCTCCAGTTCTGCTACGTCAAAGGCATCGCATTGAGTTCGCCCGTAGACGCGGCAATCTGCACCTCAACACTGCCGATATGGACGTTGGCCCTGTCTGCGGTGTTCATACACGAAAAAGTCAATCTCCGTAAAATCACCGGCATAGCCATCGGACTTGCAGGCTCCGTAACTCTCGTATTGTCAGGCACCGGCGGCGGACTCTCCGGAACGAACATACTCGGCAGCCTGCTCTGTCTCTGCTCCCAAATTTCATACGCCATATACCTTGTCTTCTTTCAGGACATCATCCGCAAATATTCCCCCGTCACGCTGATGAAATGGAAATACCTTTTCGCGGCTCTCATGCTTCTGCCCTTTGTGTTCGGGCACGTCAGCATAGTGGATTTCCGCGCGATGGATGCAGGGCAATGGGCGGGGCTTGCCTACATCCTGCTTTTCGGCAACTTCATAGCATATCTGCTCATCCCGTTGGGACAGAAGTACCTGCCGCCCACTACCGTTGCCATCTACAACTACCTCCAGCCTGCAACCGCCGCCCTTGTCACCCTGCTTTGGGGCCTGGAAAATTTCAACATACTCAAACTCCTCGCCATGGCACTCATCATCGCCGGCGTCCTTACAGTCCGACACTCATAAGCTATATTCATCATCCCAATTACGATTATAATTACAATCACTATATCTAATGTAATCCAGATTTCTATGAAAAATTCTTTTTGATTCCCAATCAGTTGAGCGATAAGGAGCGATTTCACCCAAAAAGTGTATCACATAATATCCACGGCCTTCATCATCCCGCTCGGTATTACTGAGAGGAGCCCAATAATACGGCTGAGTGGTATCGACAAGATATTCCACCTCCGGCCCACATATTGTTTCACTACGTCCTCCTTCATTCACCCAATCAAACACATCAACAGGAGCTATCAGAGTATCCGCGTCAGGGTATAAACCGGGGACATCACAGTGGTCGTACATTATTTTTCGATAAATCAAGCCCTTGCCCTGACGAAGTTTCTCCATTTCGCTTTCAGCAATGATTTTACCGGATGCATCCATATTTGTCCTGATACGGAACTTTTTATCGCTCAAGTCAGTTTTATTGGAATACTTACATAGCAATCTATCCTCATTTCCTCTCGTCTGGTCGGAAAAGAAATCAGCCGAACCGTCAAAATCACTACTATGCATGAAAGCCAAATGTACATCCATAACATGGATATAGGCGGAGAAATAATAATTATACTCGATCAAATTTTCAGTCTTCATGTTGTAAAAACTCCGGTTTTTATATTTTTTCGGAATATTTTCATGCCAATCCCAAATCAGAAAGCATTCGTTATTCACTTCTTTATTTGCCGGAAAATCAGGTCTATCCGGGAGAAAACTCGTGCCGGGAAGTTTTGAATTTTGAACATACTGATGAGGAGAATATATAGTGGCACTCACGCAGGAAGAAGTATGCAGATAAAAATCAACGTAGCCTCCATGCCTTGTAATCCTATCCCCTCTGTACCTGTTGAACAGGGTATAAACGGTCTCATATCTTCCGGCTTCATGATAATATCTATCCTTTTCTGCCAAGTTTATCAGCAAGTTGCTTCCATCCGTAGAGACATTCCATGTGCGATATTTCTTTTTATCAATTTCCGTCCCATCTTTGTATAAAGACACAGACAGATGATTATTTTTTATGCTCAAATCCGGAATTTCAAATACATTCAATTCATGACGTTTACAGCTTTCCGCTTCGTAGTAGTCTATCAGCTCAACTGCGGCTTCCGCTTCCCGGGTAAAGAGCGAATAATCCTGTACAGCACCATAAAAATGGTTTGCATCCAAGGATTCCAACGGATCAACCACACTTACGGCTACATCCGCAGAGGCGACTGACGGACTGGCAGGAGCACAAAAAGGTACATAATAATCAGAGCCCCATGCTATTTCCTCACCCTCATCATTATGAAAAGAACTCACTGATAAATTGACCTGAATATAATCAATTCCCTCGTTCCACCAGTCATCAACACAATCACCACAAGAATGCACCTGCACGAAAGGATGGTCTTTAGTCTGTACCTTTAGATATTTGGCAAAAGCGTCCAGATTGAAATGATTCAACGGCTCACCCATCCAGTCACAATAATACACCCATGCCGTACCGCTGATATCCTTATCCGAATCAAGAATAACTGAAGGACCTTCCTTGACTTTCAGAATAGGTGGCAATACCGTAAGAACAGTCTGCGCAGTCGTACCATCCTCGAACACAAAATCCACAAGTGTTTTTCCTTGTCTGGCATTAACCACCCTCAATCGGTTTCTATAGTAGTCAGTAGATTCAAATACTTCCGGATTGGAGAACGAAACCGACGAAATATTCTTGTTGAAAATCATTTCACCCTCTTGTGCAATATATTCAGGGCAATAATCATCCAGCCATGAAAATTCAGGTGCCTCAATCACCTCCGGCTCGACAACCCTTATTTTTGCCGTAACATACTTGTCGCTGTCAGTCTCTGAGCCATAACCTGTACACCATGCGGCAAGTTCATATTCCTTTCCGATTTCCGCATCTTCATCCGCCCAGAATACGAAATAAAAATCATCCGCACCACTGTCCGGGTTTTTCTTCAGCAGATTCGGAGCAAAGCTATATGTCAGACCGTCTGTTTCCAATTCTTCCGGGAAATGATATTTCCACAAACCGCCCGGAGAATAGCTTAATGGAGTTGAGCCCACCGCCCACGGCACATCGGCAAAATTCAGAAAGACATCAACACACTTGCCCTGCTGCACTTCATATACAGATTTTCCAAAACGAATAATCCTATAGTCAGACCAGTTTTCGTGTTCCACTTTCCAATTTCCCATCAAAGTCATACCGTCCAGCGAATAATCCACAGTCATATTATAGGCAATATTTCTTTTTATTGAAAAATCCGAACAATTGTCCTCGCCCAAATAATAGCGGTAAGTGATGTCGCCGGCATAAGGAAGCACACTCTCATCAATAACACTGCCGTCAAGAGTACATTTGACATCAAGATAAGTGCACAAAGACGAATAATCCTTTCCTCCCAGATTCGAAATGTTTTCTTTAGTTTTGCACATATTGTCCTTATTGTCCGGAAGAAGCTTTCCCTGACAGTTTTCCGGTACATAGAACAGATATGATTTCTGCTGTCCCGGACTTCCGTCCGAAGTCATATACAAATCAATGTCATTATGATCCGCATCATCGGATATTTCATCAGCCGAAGCAGCTTTTCTTCCATCAGGCTCCACAAAAGGATAAAGCACGGATGCCGCCTGCCTGATTTTTGCACCTGTTATCATAAAGCACTGGTCGAATTCTTCGTATATTCCCTTATCATTGCAGTCCTTCAACAATCCATCGAAATTGAACGAAAGCGTCAGTTTTGCAAATAGCCGCACCAAATTCATCACCACCGGCTTTCCCCCTTTCTCAAATTCCACATCCCGCTTTGAAGCCACCATAGGAAGCCCCAGTCTGTCAATTTCCATATAAGAACCAGAAAGCGAATATCCTGATTCCTGAAGTCCTGCCTCCATATAAGGAAAGATATCCTCAATTGCATTGTGCTGGACATCAATATTCGCCATTGCATACAAATTATATTTCTCCCCATAGTGAACACCCTTCAACTCAATTTTATCCAAATAAGCGGCCTCCTGAACTGTAATCAACGCCCCTTTGCAATAAACAGCGAGATAAACATTGCTGATTTTAGTGTCAATGTCATCTGATAGAACACTTCTGACATTCACATTTCTGCCACCGTCAAGCAGAAAATCCACGATAATGGCATCTTCCTGTTCCTGCCCGGTAAAATGCGTATTATCCAAGGATTCGCGCACACACGAGCCCAGACAAGCCATCAGTCCGGTCATACACAAAAATAATCGATAAAACCCTTTCATATACTCTATTTTTATTATTAATCCATATACCCTTCGACAGACACCACTATGGCTGCCACTTCGTTGACAGGTTCACCTACAGAGAAATAAAGCAGTCCGCTCCCCTCCTTCAACATAGAAAGCACCACCCCATGACCGTCATCATCAATCTCATAATCATAGATTCCCCTTTTTCTGTCTTCCTCCAATTCCTCAAGCCCGACATCAAAAGCCGCATAAGAAGGAGCGTACTTACAATAGACATGGACTTTCTCTCCGACTTTAGCTTTCACAATCTTTCCGGGAAATATCTCAAAATAGGGATCTTCCCTATCTGTGATGCCGCTTTTGTCAATACGCCAGTCGTCAAGTCCCAAACCGTCATGACAAGGCTTCACCGTAACAAGATACTGACAGTTTCTCTCCACGTCCAGATTTCTGTCATTTTCACCGAGATAAAAACGATATATCAGAGGCGACTCACTGTACTTTGTATCAGACAGATAAGTAAGAGTCAGCTCCACATACGAACATACATTCCCAAGAGGATCCCCCTGTCCGAAAACCTTGTTCCCCGTTCCCGGGAAAGTTCCCTGCATATTTTCAAGCATATACAGAGACACTGTTCCGCTCATATCATCGCCACCGTTCAAAACATCAAGTTCATAGCCGCTCTTCATATACCCGGAATCAAAGCACTCATCAGCACCGTCCACCCGATTCGGAACAAACAGCGTGGCATTCCTCGGACAATTCCTCAACTTGACACTGTTGACATAAATCGAAACGTCATCATCCAAAGCACTCCGATCCATTCTCAGACATATTTTTGCCATCAGTCTTTCCAAATCAATACTGACGCCCCTCTTCGAATCCACAATCACCCCACGCCTTTGTCCCGCCATAGGCATACCATCCTGATACTCATCAGGATAAGCCAAATAGCACTTTTTCTTCAGTAACTCCGTCATCGTACCGGCCAAGATTTTCATACCCGTATTTGCTGTAACAAACATATCGTACTTTTTGCCGCACAACAATTTCAGATGAACCGACACATCCCGGCTCGCCCTTACTGACGGCAGCCACAACGCCTCCTCCAAAAAACCATGTTCATCATAGACAAGCACATTCAAATCAGAAATCCTGTCCTCATCCGGAGCAACGCTTTTGAGCACTGGCGCAGGCACCGAAATCCTCAGTTCAACATCATCAGCAACGGGAATGTCATCCAATGCAGTGCATCCGCCGGCAAGCACACAGATCAGGCCTAAAAGCCAAGTACATATTCTTCTTTTTCTTTCCATTTCGACACTTCACAAACAAATTCAACTTCATCCACCTCACATACGACATCAGGATCGGTACTTCCCTTTTTAGTGATTTTCAGATCATAAACATAGCTGCAAGCCCTTTCCACTCCGGAAGGGCCTCCGACATTCACACTATAGTAATACATTCCACCTTCAATCTCCGCCTCAATAACCAGCCGTGTATGTACAGAACCGGGACTTTCTTCCACGCAGCCGTTGGGATAGCAATACAGCCTCACGTCGGGATATACCTTTGATCCGTCATTCAACTGTCCCAGTTCTCTGTACAACAGGCTTCCGTCTTTCATCTTCCTCATATCAGACTCATTCAATCCGCCCATATTTATCATCCTGGTCGGCATAAACGGACGTTCTGCAAAGAGCCGGCTCTCAGCACTCACATTGATCAGGTACACCTTCAGATTCTTCAAGTCCTCTCCCTGATAGAATCTGCCCTTGAAATCCACGGACAAAGAACGGAGCCGGACCTCAGCCAAAAGCGGCGTCAGACAAACCTTTCCCCGCGTCCCGGCAAGCAGTCTGCAAATTGCCGTCGAAACGACAGCATTACGGTTTTCATCCTCAATATCCACCCTCTGCTCCTCCAATGCCTCAAAAGAATTGATATCGTACCAAGTATAGCCGTCAGTCTTCGGATTGGCATACAGACAAAAAATCCTGTCCCCATTCTGAGAAAACAAGGGCAATTCATACGTACGGACTGTCCTCTGATACGCATCCAAGCGCTTCAACGCGTCGTCATTATATATAAACACATCCACAACTTCCTGATTTTCAACTAAGCCCGGCACGAAGGCAGCCTCATATACAGGCTTTTCCGGGAACACCTCCGTGCACGAGCATAGCATCACCGAGACAAAAAGCAACACCGCCGGAACCGGCAAAGAGAACAATATCAGATAGAAACCGAAGCCTCGGCAAAATTTAACTTTCCTTTTCATACGCAGGTAATTTTTCCGCAAACTAAACGTATTTTTTTGAGAAAGAGCTTAAAAAAAATTAAAGTTTTCATTGCTTTTTTTTACATTTCGGGGGTCAAAATGTAAAAAAAAGAAAAACATCAGTTTTGAGAAGCAAAAAATCCTTACCTTTGGGGCGGTTTTTTATAAAAAAAAGAAAAATGAAGCTAAAACAACTGATTCTAAGATACCTTGGAAAAAAACATCATTTTAACCCTGTTTTCTCAAAACAGGCGGTTTTTGTCAAGCAGGCAAGCACTGCCTTGAACAAAATGACGGACAGCCTTGAACTTGCCGAATGGAAAGCTTTGGAGAAAGAAGTGAAAGTTTGCGAGGTTCAGGGTGACGCCATACTCAACGATTTCATCGACCAGCTCTATGAAGACATCATTTCGCCTATCGACAGAGTGGACATGCAGAACATTGCAATGCATATTGACGAATTTTTAGACAGAATCAACGACTCGGCCAAAGCTTTCCTGCTCTATACGCCCCAACACATAGACACCAACATTCAGGATTTGGCCCAATACATTGACACAGAAGCCGATGCAATCTTGGAAATCATGCCCTTACTGAGCGACATCAAAAGCAATTTCCAGGAAATCACCATGCAGTGCGACCGCATCACCGAACTTGAACATGCGGCCGAAGTTGCATACGAAGACTATATAGCACACATTTTCGAACACGAAAAAGACGCCATCGCACTGATAAAATTCAAGAATATCGCGGAAACGCTCGAAGCCACGACCGACTCCGGAAAGAAAATTTCGGACATAGTACGTCAAATTGTCCTCCGCTACATCCATAACACGAAATAAGGCACACCCGGCCTTTTTCATGGCCAAATGTGCCTTTACCATCAATTGACCCTTCTGAGCGAAAGCTTTTGAGGGTTTTTCTTTGCTTCTACCGAAATGTAATACAAACCTTTGTACGGAGACTCGGGCTTCAGTACTTTCCCATCATATTGCACTTCATAATCATAAGCCGGATTCATACAGACAATGACTGTCTTGCTTTTTCCGACTGATGAGCCGTCGAAACGCAGAAGTGCCTCCAAAGCAGAAAAGTCCCCATTGAATTTATGCCCGACCACCGAAACATCAAATCCGTTCGCAATATGGCCGACACGGAAATAACTGTTGTAAAAATTCAGCAAAGGAGACGAGAGTCCGGAAAAATTATGCCATCCGGCGCCTCTTCCTGAAGCTATAATGAAATGTTCCATGCAGTTATAGCTTTCTTCACACTCCCTGTTCCATGCTGACATGGCGGTAAATGCCAATTTTTCGGCAAGTCGCGGACGGTTGCAATCCAAAAGTGCCTTCCATATAAAATACTGGTGGGGTATCCACACACAACCGTTCCAATAGCCTGTGGGGTCATAATAAGGGGCAGACCGGTCTACAGTGGAAATTCCGTACTCCGTCCACATCCTGTCAGAAGAAAAAATATTGGCAATAAGACGTGAAGCCTGGGTTTCCGTACAGCAACCTCCCACAAGAGGACTCACGCCATCCATTCCCATGTTGAAATTAGTCCCGTCACTGTACTTGTAAAAGCCGCACGGTCTGCCGTTGCCATCATGGACAACATAAGAATAATAGCCGGAAGTCTCATCCCACGCATATTTCTGTATCGCTGCCGACATATTTTTTATATCAACGCCATACACAGCGGCATCTTTTCCGTATCCGCACTGTTCGGCAAACATTTTCATGATTTTAGCTGCGCGAAGATAGTATGCCGTGGTAACCGCCGGGGCCACTGACGAGTACAATTCGGGAGTCATACGGAGTTCATGCTGTGGAGGATAGTCATCCCAACCGCCTGAATTATAGAAATAATCCCAGGTTCTCATCAGGCCGGACGGCATCATAGTCGTAGAAGTACCGTCTTTGCCGGTCATATAGTCATAATATCGTTTCAAACGCGGATACAGCCATTTCAATGCCTCTTTATCAGCCAATTTGTCATTCAATTCCGCGAATGCAAAAAACTGTATGGGAAGCGGCGTGCCATGATGGATGAATGCAGACTGGGCACACTCCTCCGTCGTATATGCCCTGATCGTTTCAAAGGCCTTAAGAGTATCAATTTCAGAAAGAGCCAATGAGATACAGCCGGAGTCCCAAGTATAGAGACTGTTCCAGTTCTTACCCGGAGTAAAATGCCGTATGAATTCACCCTGTGTATATACGGGATATACGACATTGGTCAGAAGAGTAGCCTGAAGCAGCCGTGCCAAGGAAGAAAAGGCTTTTCCCTGAGGAAGATACGCCTTTTCAGTACCACACTTACATTCAGCCGCAATTGCACCAAAGGCCGAGGCATTTGAATGGTAATCGGCAATTGACTTTTTCACTCTGTCCTCATTTCCTGTAGCAAGTAAAATATACAAAGTCGTATCCGACTCAGCCTCAAGGACTATCGGACGTAAAAAACCTGAGACGAAATGCCCGTGCCCGTCACCGTTGAAATATTTTGTCGGATGTTTGTGGACGGCTTTTTTCAAAAACACATCCAAATCACTGTTGGCGAACTCCTTGATTTCCCCGAAATCATAGTTCCAGGCAAGCCCATAACAATTATTGACCCCAGGATATTTCAGGATAAAATCCTTCGGGTTCTTCTCCACCCGAGGCCTGTATTTCAAAGGGGCGGAGTTGAATTCAAGTCCGGCAAACTGCCTTTGATCTCCATAGAACAGTTCGTCTATCTTCAGGACGACAGCATTCTCAGATTCAATTTCCAACAGCTTCTCCCCGGCTTCCATTTTCCCGCAGGCTACCGTAAACAGCTCATACTCACCTGTTCCATGAATCGAAAAAGAACCCTCTGCCATACCGGAAAGCCTGATTTCAGCAGTTTCACCTTTCCTTGCCATACAACGGATTCCAAGTGCCGGATTTTCAATTTTCCCATGACTTCTGAAAACATAAGCCACAACATCCCCTGAATTTTTCCCGAATTTTCCAAGTACACTTCCGCCCAGGGCCCTACTGTCACGCTCCTCACCGCGATACCAACCGTCATACACGAGATTATAATCATGTCCTTTCACGGCAGGTTCAAAATACTCATAATCACAGGCTGATTTCAGGAGCAGCCCGGACGTACCAGACAGCTCGACTTCAGGATAATTTTCGGCATAATGGAGAGACAGCAGATTGTGGAGAAGAACATTCTGGACAATTTCCGTATTATTGACACAATGCACAGCTACAGACACCCTGCCGGCATCCAGGACGTTGTATGTCACATCGACATACAGTCTGTCCTTCCATTCAAGTTCATACCTATAGCAGATAGAGCGCATATCCAAGGACACTGACCAGGGATAACAAGCCGATTCATAAAGCACGTTCGGTACAATACAGCTTCTGCGGTAATAGCCGGGAACCACAGTAAAATCCACTCTTCTGCCGCTTGAAACATCCTCAATATGTGAAATTCCGGAATACTGTTTGGAATATGGTCCCCACTTGTCCAAAGAAGATATGTCATGAGAATTCACGAGAAAATCCTGACGGACATCCTGCGCCGCAAGACGCAAGGAAGCTGTCAGGATTAAAACAATAGCAATCAGCAAAAATCGCTTCATCATCAGTCTTTAAGAATCACATTCGGGGAATCTTCGGTCGGCTCCGGATTCATAGGCAGCAGCCTGCCATTGATTGTCACGTTGTCAAATACGACATTTTCAAAATGTTCAAGCTGGTATGGCACTGCAGCCTCCTTCAAATCAACATTTTTCAAAGTAATGTTTTTTATAGGGTAGCCCTCAATACCCACAAGGTAAAAACCATAGGCGTCTGAAGCATTTCCCTTTACATTCTGGATTACAAAATTCTCAAACGTCGTAGGATAAAAGCCTCCCCGTGCTCCATGATAATTCGTATAGAAATTGATAAATGCCGTCCTGACATGGTCACATACGATATTATTCACCCACACATTTCTGATAAAGCCACCTCTGTCAAGGTTGGACTTGAAATAAATACCGCTATGACAATTCTCAATCACAGTGTCATACATATAGACATTTTCCACACCTGCCGCCATTTCACTGCCTATGCACAAGCCGTTGCATTTCGAATAGAAATGACAGTTCCTGATAACTATTCCTGCTGTCTTCTGTCCGATTCTCCACGCATCCTGGTCACGTCCGGCTTTGATGGCAATGGCATCATCTCCGCAGCGGAAAGTACAGTTTTCAATGAGGACATTGGTCGTGTATTCGGGATCACAGCCGTCATTGTTGCGGTTGTAGCTTTCGATGGTGACTCCGCGCACAATCACATTGTCACAAAATGTCGGATGTATAACCCAATAAGGGCTGTCCAGAATCGTCACATCCTCGATAAGGACATTTTTACACCCAAAAGGCTCAATCATATTCGGAGGCAACATCGACTCCTCACCGAAACATCTTTCATTCACCGGCACCCGGTCAATACCCATCTGACGCAACCTTCCCTGCATGTCCGAGCGCTGTGGTCTCATCTGTGCGAAACAGTCCGAAGCCCTGCCGTCAACAGTTCCCTTTCCCGTAAGTGCCACATTATTGCAATGATAAGCATAAATCAGAGGCGAATAATTGAAGACTTCCGTCCCCTCCCATACAGTAAGTACAGGCGGAAGATAATCCTTGGGATCAGTACCGAACAAAATTGTGGCGCCTTCGCCAACATGAAGATTCACATTGCTCTGAAGAATAATCGGTCCTTTTGACAGATAATATCCTGCCGGAACAACAACACGCCCTCCGCCATCATTGCTGCACTGACGTATGGCAGCATTGATGGCAACCCTGGAATCCACGGTACTGTCACTGACAGCCCCGAAATCCGTAATCAGATAGTCTGCATTTCTGAACTGCGGTGCATGTACGTATTCCAGAATTTTCTTTGCCCCTTCCGGAATATCCTGTCTTTCCGAGCAGGATGAGAACACGGCTGCAGACGCAGCCAAAAGCGCATAAATTTTCAAACTCGTCTTATTCATTTCGATAATTTATTTTAAATCAAACACAACAGAAGACCAGGCTCCAACCATCAGTTTACCGGTTTTCCGGTCAAACTTGGCAACACCCTGAAGTGCAACAGGCCTGTCAAGGCTTTCATCAAAAGCGAAAATAAGACTTTTTTCGCTGAAATTATGTACGACAAGCATATCTTTTTCTCCGTTTTCTCCCATATACCATACAGCGGCCTCTTTTTGACCCGACCCGGAATTGTACTTGGGATGGACGGTCATCTCACCGCGGGCAAGAGCAGGATAAGTGTTTCTGACTGCTGCAAACTGCCTGTAGACGTTCAGTATCGAATTTTTGTCCTCCGACTGCACTTCAACCGAAATTTCAGGAGTCAGAAGCGACCAGTCGACCTTACCGCCAAGCTTTTTGGCAGCGACATCCCCGTTTCTTGTCCATTTCATCGGCTGACGGACATATTCATCCCCATTCTTTGTTTCACCCAAATAGCCAAGTTCCTCACCATGATACAAATACGGATGTCCGCTTGATGTGAGAAGTACGGCCGAAGCAAGTTTCATTTTCCGGATATCCTCTCCAAGTTCGCTTCCAGCCCTGTTTTCATCATGATTGGTCAATTTCGTCGCCGCAATATAATCGGTTCTGTAAGGCTCATACAGCTTCCTTAGATTCTGAATATCCTCAACGAATCTGTTTCCTGCGGATGAATTGATTGCATCACGAAGACTATACCAGAATGAAAACTCAAAAAAAGCAGGAAGTCCGGCATAATACTGTGCCACTTTATTGGCCTTGGAAAGCACTTCTCCGATGATATATATATCATTTTCATTTCCAGCCTCATGATAGTGTCTGTTTACCCTATCATAAAACGCCTTCAGAAATCTTGGATTTTCATCACTTTCCGTATTGTGATAAATATGTTTGGCCGCATCAATACGGAAACCGTCCACACCTCTGTCAATCCATCCGTCCGCCGTCCTGCATATAGCCTCAAAAGCTGGAGATGAAGCGGCGTCTTCAACCGGTCCGAAATTGAAATCCGCATAGCGGTTGTTTCCGAACTGGCAATGCCAATAATAGCCTGACGCCTCATCATAACGCCATTCTTTCGGCACATATCCGGAAGACTGCTCTGTCGCAATCTGAGGGATTTTACCGGCAAGAATATCAGCCTGCGGGTCTTTTGAAAAAGCGAACCAGTCCCTGTACTCATTGTCCTCCGAAGACTTCGCCTCCCTGAACCATGCGTTCTCAACGGAACAATGGTTCAGCACATAATCCAGATATATTCTGATACCGTGCTTATGGGCCTCTTTTACAAGTTCATTGAAATCTTCTTCTGTACCGTATTGCGGATTGACCTTGGTGTAGTCGTTCACATCATAACTGTGATAAGAAATGGAAGGATGAACCGGAGATAGCCACAAGGCGGAAACGCCGAGTCTGTCAAGATAATCCAATTTCGACTTTATTCCGTTGAAATCCCCTCTGCCGTCGCCGTCACTGTCCGCGAAGCTGTAGACCAATATCTGATAGGTGATGCCGGCTCTTTTAACCCCGTCCCATTCTGCAGGAACGGGGATAAGGTCCTTCCCGTCGAAGCCCCCGGAAGTCTTTTTGCCGGGTCCGTCCGGCCTGCAGCCCGAAAGCAGGATGCAGGCTATCACAAGGGAAACAATGATTCGTTTCATATACTCTTATTCTGCAGGTTTTTCTGTAGGGACAAGACGGTAGGTGAAATCAGGGTAGTTGCTCAAGTCAAGCTCCCAATAATACCATCCTTCCTCCCCGAGGAACTGGATATTGTTGGCCTTACCCATATTCCACTGGCCGTCAAGGACAATGGCTCCCGACTGAATCCCGGTTCCGCTGTCGAAGGAGTCGTTTTTGTTGCCGCCGCCATTGACTGCCTTCAGCCAGCTCCCGCTGTGGTTTGCCCTGAATTTGAAATCCCAGAGTTTCACTCCGTCCTTCTGATTTTTAGGGACAAAAGCCGGAGCCGAACGCCACAGACGTTCATCCGGACAGTAAGTCAGAAGAGCACCGGTACCATTGGACGCTTTAGGATTCTGTTTGCTGAAACCGTTGTTCCACCAAGGGGCGACATCATCTCTCTGCTGGCCGCAGATGAAGAAATCCCCGAAGAAACGCCAAAGCTCGATTTCCTTGACCTCATCCGTCAATTTGACATCCACCCTATAATAGCCTTCCGCCACAAAACTGTTTTCAATATCCCCTGTGCCGAAAGCACCCGGCATAATAGGCCTTCCGCCATCAGCCTCAGCCTTCAGTACCAGTTTGCTGCCCTGGGCATCAGAAGCTTCAATACCGTATCTCACACCCAGTTCCGTATCCTCCACGAGCCAGACTCCGTTTGCCCCGGCAGGAATATTCACAAATCCGCGGTATTCATGATTAAAGTCAGGAGACAGGGCAAATTCGTTTGCTTCAAGGGATTCAGTGTCAACCGGGACGAAATACAATCTGTCAGGATCTGTGGAGAACACATTGGCACTGAAGTGATAGACTTCGGAAACGATTGGATTGTAGTTGCTGCTGATTGAAGCCAAGACTCTGATGGACATATCGTTTTCGAGGCCTTTGACAGCACCTGAGGACACCAGCCAGGAATTGAAGTCCTTGACTGTCACTCCGTATTTCGCTTTGTTGGTAGTGGCGACAGTAATATATCCGGAAGTCTCCCCTTCAACATTTTTAGCTACCTGAATATCGTATGTGACTGCAGCGGAATATCCGAAATCCGCAGGAGTCCATCTCAGAGTGTCAAACAACTGCTCCGCATCATCTCTAAGCAGTACCACCTTGTCACCGTTCTCAAAAATGGAATTGTTTTCACCCTTTATCCATTCGCTTGCAACGAACTGCTCCGGATGCAAAACCACCTTGTCATTTTCTGAGCATGACGCAAAAAGCATCAATGCAGAAGCAAATAGCAATATTGTTTTTTTCATGTTCGGTTTCATTCTATCAAAAATTTTTACATTTATAAAAATTTTATGAGAGCCTGATAGCCGTTCGCTATCGCTCACTCTCACGATGAAAATCATTTGATATCGCTCTTTGGCGAATATATATCAAAGATTTTCATGTTCGGTTTCATATCATATCATCTTAATGAGTTGTGTAATATCCCGGATTCTGATGAAGTTTCGGATTGACGCCGAGGTCAGACTCAGGTATAGGGAAAAGTGTCTTGTAATAGTCTATGGCAACACCTGTGCTCACACCGCCTTTGTGTTCCCAATTGTAGCTGCTTCCGGCATAACGGTCATAACGTATGAGGTCAGTCCTTCTGAAGCCTTCCCAGTACAGCTCGCGGCCGCGCTCTTTGAAAATGTACTCCAGGTCGAACTCATCCAAAGCCGCACCGCCCACATTCGCTCTTGTACGGAGTCTGTTGAGTACTTCCAGAGCCTTCGCGTCATTGCTTGTCCCGCCGCCTAGTCTCGCGCATGACTCGGCATAATTCAGATAAGCCTCGGCAAGCCTCATGACAGGATAATCGAGATTAGGGAATTGCTTTGGATCGGAAGCCGGATGTCCTGCAGGATCATCATAAGTTTTTGAAGGGATGTTGGACCATTTGTATGAAGGCCAGCCATAAGTGAAATTCGTGGCACCGTCATTGTGGAGCATAGGAAGAGTGGTCTGGCGTGTAAAGAAAATGGCCCTGTTGTCTTTGGCCCTGACTTCAGCACCGAGAGTACCGAGTTCTGCCTCATGACCGATTTTGAAACCGGCCATACTGCCTGTATATTTGGTCTTCACCGGATCTTCAAGCACGCCGTCCACAAGATAGCTGTCAATATCCTCCCAGAACGAATTGCGGAGGAAAGCAAGAGTCACCCTGTTGCCTTTGTTGGTCTTCCACGCACCGCTGGTCAATTTGTAGGAATCGTCAGTCGGGCCGCGTGAGCCGCAGACAAGGAAGTAAGGGGTATAAGACTGGGAAGTGATTTCATCAAATCTGACAGCCCAGATGATTTCTTTCAAAGCTTCAGGATTTTCACCGTTGTCGGCAAGGAAAAGCCAGTCATATCTGCTGCAGAGTTCGAAATTGGCATCAATCACCTTTTCCGCATATTCTTTGCTCTTGTCATACATGGCCGGACCCTTTGACACAAGTTCTCCACTCGCATCAAGAGTGCTCAAATATATCTCCGCATTCAGATACAGCCTTGCAAGGAGCATCCAGGCCGCAGCCTTGTCTGCTCTTCCGTACTGATTTGTCCGTGGGTCTGCAAGATCGGGACTTTCACTCAATTCCAGAAGTTCGCTTTCCAGGTAATCAAAAAGCTGTCCTCGCGTATACTGAGGAGGAAGGAAAGTACCTATAGGGTCATTTTCAGTGATGAACGGCATATTTCCGAAAACATCGAGACCATGGTAGTAGACCAAAGCACGTACAAGTCTTGCTTCGGCCCTGTATTTTCTGACAGTCGGCCACATATCAGCCTGACCGCGTGCCTTCACCTTTTCCTCAGTCGTCTGTTTCAGATAATCATTGCAGAGAGTTACAGTGAAAGTGATACGGTAATAAAGGCCTGAAATAATCGGATTGTTTATTGTTCCGTAGGTGTTGTAATCCAATTCAGGAGTACCGGTGTCGCCTGTCTGGGCCCATTTGCATTCGTCAGTAGTGAATTCCTGAAGATACCAGAGAGAACGGAGGAATGCAGATGTTCCCGCATCAGTGTTGGCGATTTCCGAGCTGCCTGCACCGTTCTGGCCCGACATTCCGAGGACGCCATACAGTTTGGCCAGGCCCTGGATATATCCTTCGCCGCTTTCAAATGCCTTGTCATCCGTAAAAATCGTTTCATCCAAAGGCTTTGTATTCAGATCGCCGACACAGGATGAAAACATAAACGGGACGAGCATTATCATCAATATATGTAAAATTCTCTTTCTCATTTTATTAAGTAAGCATTAAAAAATAAGTTGTTTCAATTGGAATTAGTAGTTGATTGTCAATCCAAAAATAAATGAACGCGGACGGGGCCATGCATTGTTGGCTATACCGCTGCTGATTTCAGGGTCAGGACCACTGTAACGCGTTATCGTGGCAACATTCTGTGCCGTAAAGGAAATACGCGCACTGATGTCCGTCCTGAACAGTCTGCTGAAAGTGTATCCCAAAGTAATGTTGTCAAGTTTCCAGAACGAGGCGTTTTCAAGGAAGAGATCACTCTTGGCCTGCTGCACGGTAATAGAATCCTTGAAACGGTATTTATAATAAACCGCCTTAGGCACATTACGTACGGAAGCAGGATTGCTGAAAGTATAGTCAGATGAACAGCGTGCGGAATTGTAGTCATTGAAAACGTAGTTTCCTATACTGCCGTGTGAATTGAAGCCGCAATCGAAGGATTTGTATCTGAATGACATATTCAGGCCGAAATACACATCAGGACGCGGACTGTGCCTGCGTACGAGGTCTTTGTCATCAATAAGGCCGTTTCCGTCCTGGTCCACAAAAGCGTTCTGAATCGGATAGCCGTCCTCATCATATACCTGTTCGAAAAGATAGAAGGTGTTCGGAGCGTAACCTTCGCTGTGGATCTGGGCATTGTTGCCCTGCCCGGTGCTTATTCCTCCTGTAGGGACACCGATATATTCAGGATTGAAAATAGCGGTGAGCTTATCTATTTTAGTGTTGATCCAAGTAGCGTTGAGACCGATATTCCAATAGAAGTCCTTAGTCCGGACAGGCACGAAATTGAAATTGCCCTCCACACCCTGAGAAGTGAGCGATCCGATGTTTGAAGTCATCTGGTTGGTGAAATTGGCACCGGCCGGAACAGGAATTGAATTCAGCAGGTCTGTGGTACGTTTATGGAAATACTCCAATGATCCGTTGATTCTGCTGTCAAGGAAAGAGAAATCAAGTCCGACGTTGTAAGTGGTGGTCGTCTCCCATTTGATGTTTTCATTATATGCCTTCGGAGATAGAAGCTGATAGAGTTCATCATCAAACCAATAGTTCGAACCGCTGTCAGGTTTGGAAATGCTATACTGGGGAATATAAGGATAATAATTTGTCCCGATATCCTGCTGTCCGGTCTGTCCCCAGCTCATTCTGAGTTTCAGGTCATCTACCGCTCCGGAGTTCTTGAGGAAGTTCTCCTCTGAAATCCTCCATGCAAGTGCGACTGAAGGGAAGAGACCCCAACGGTTCTTCGGAGAGAAACGTGATGTTCCGTCATTTCTCAAAGTCGCAGTGACGATATACCTGTCCATGACAGACCAGTTCAAACGGCCGAAGAATGAAACAAGATAGTATTCCTTAGGTGAAGCTATTCCGTCTTCAATAAGCTCGGACATATATTCATCAGTCTCATTGGAATATGTCCAAGAGATGTCATCCCTATAGAAATGCTGCCAGGAATAACCCGCAGTGGCACTGATACGGCTTTTTATCGACTTGATTTCCTTGTCATAACTGAGGTAGAAATCAAGGAGTTCATTCTTGCGTTCTCCTTTCGAAATGCTGTGACGGCCCTGACCTGCAGGAAGTTTGGAATCAGTCAGAGAACTGTATGAGCCCGGATAATTTCCGCTCTTGCCGTCCTGCCAGGAGTAGTCCATACCCAAATTGAGGACTGCATGAAGTTCCGGAAGGAAATGCATGGAATAATCCACCTGCACATTGCCGAGGACACGGTATGCATTATTGTGGCTGAAACTGTTGTCAAGCAGGGCCGAAACAGGATTCTGCGAAGCATTCTTGTCAATGCCGCCCTCAGGTGTAAGCCACTGGAAATATTTGCGGTTATACAGACCGTCACCTTCATGTTTGACAAAATCATTCGGGTCATTGGCCGTCGTGGCATAAGCGTATACAGGTTTCGTCGGATCGAAAGACGCAGCGGTGTTGATGACTCCGGAACTTACGTTGTCATTCATGTTCTGCATCGCCTTGGCGTTCAGATCGATTTTCAGATGCTCGCCGAAAAATTTCGGGGAAAAGTTCACCGCCTCGGTAAAACGCTGGAAGCGTGAGCCCTTCAAGGTACCCGTCCTGTGGGTATAGCCCAGAGACACTCTGAAAGGGAACTGTTTTCCGCCGCCTGCCACACTGATGTTCTGATCGGTAGCAAAAGCCGGCTGGAAAATATGATCCTGCCAATTCGTATTGAAATCTTCACTCACAGTGCCGTCAGGATAGGTATAGTTCATCATTGCATGGGCAGCATCCCCTTTCGGAGTGCCCACAGGATAAAATTCATCCATATATGCACGGAATTCTGCCGGTGACAGCACCGGCACCTGCTCTGTATTGACATCCACACCGTAATTGCTGCTGTAGTTCACCTTGATGCCCCTTGTACCGGAACCTTTCTTGGTGGTGATGATTATCACACCGTTGGAAGCTCTCGAGCCGTAGATTGCCGTGGCTGACGCATCTTTCAATACGGTATATGACTCGATGTCATTCGGATTGATTGCAGCAAGAATATTCGACTGTCCGACATTGGCGTCTCCTGACACGGGCACACCGTCAATCACCAACATAGGAGTGTTTGTAGCAGTGAGTGAAGAGCCGTTGCGGATGCGTATTGTGGCACCTGAACCGGGAGCACCGTCACCGGGAACAATGTACAGGCCGGAAACCTTACCCATGAGTTGGTCAGTCGCAGACACCGAGGTGATTTTGTTCAGTTCATCCTGTTTGATGACCGCAACTGCACCTGTAGCATCCTTTTTCTTCACCTGTCCATAACCTATGACAACGACCTCGTCAAGAAGTTCAGTATCTTCCTGCAGCACCACATTGAGCGTAGACGATTTGCCGACCGCAACTGTAGCGCTTGTGTAGCCTATGGAAGAAAACAAAAGTCTGGAGCCTTCCACAGCCCTGATGGAAAATTTACCGTTAACGTCTGTCGTAACACCCGTCGATGTACCGACAAGCTGTACGGTGACACCGACAAGGGCCTCACCTTTAGCATCACGGACAACTCCGGAAACAACTTGTCCGGATTTCTGTTGTGACTGCTGGGCCGTCCGGACATCCGCATCACTTGGTGAGGCAAACACATTCCGGCCTGAAGCAAGCAGAAATGTCAGACATACCAAAAACAAAAACTGTCTTTTACCTTTCATTTTCAATAAATTTAATTACATGGTTTATAGAATTTTCGGATAGTTTCCTCCAATTTGTTTTCAATACGGTCGGGTTCAATACCGACGTAACCCTTATAGGACGTTTTCTCCAATATATCGGCAAATGATTTCTGCGGAGCACTATGCACATGATAATGAGCTATATACTTCCCATATTTTTCAATGTCCGCGCACACATCCCTGCCCATATCTTCCATATGCCACACATCATAGAGAAGCCTGAAATTCCCGGACTTCAATTTCCTGCAAAGTGCCGCTCCCCACTCAGGGTTGTCGCACAGATAATGAGGGAAGCGATGCCGGGTGAATATTTCAGTCGGTTCACGACTGCTTACCAGCTCCATCACCAAAGTAATTCCGAGTTGTTCCGCAAGTTTCACAACGGGCAGCAACCCCTCGACACATACATCCATCGCCTCCTCACTACTGAGCTCCGGATTGATTCCGGAATAACAAACCACTTGACTTACACCTTTTTCCGCTAAAACCGGAAGATAATGACTATATCTTTTCTGAAGTTCAGCATGCCATCTTCTGTCGCTGAAGCCACGCTCGATTCCCAAATCCACGCCGTCAGCGACTGCAATCTTCAAGCCTTTTCCGAGTACAATGTCCCATTTGTCTTCATCCACCATGTCGAGGGCTGTGATTCCGGTTTCCGCAGCAAGTTCACAGAGAATTGACGTCCGGGTTCTGAAACTCCATTTCACGAGCGCATAATTAAGGTCCGATGCCTGACCTTCTGTCTTTCCTGCTGCAGAAGCGCACTTAGCAGGAAGCCCGGGCTTTACACTCCTTCCTCCGACAGACATTTCTCCGCAATCCGACAAAAGCAGATTCCCGGTACAGACACTGCATATGTAAGGAGATTTTCCATGTGAAGGAACTGTACCGACCCGGTTTACAGAGATATTCCTGCAATCCTCCAAATACAGTGCATATCTGTCATCCTCAGCGTCAAGTCTGAACAGTACATTATCGAAACTGAGATTATTCACATGACGGACAAAGAATCCGTACGCAGGCAGCACGGCACCGAAAATCTTGTTTTCAGGATAAGTGCTTACAGCCTCAGGTATTTCCGCTGACGTATGTTCAATGCGACCTCCGCCGGGACAATTCAGGATTATATTGCTCAATCTGATGTCTTCGGCACAATGTCCCGGAATGCCGCTTATGGAACAACTCATCAGACTGTTGGCACTTGCAACAACATTACTTATACTTATTCCCCGCATAATTCCCGCAGGCGGAAAGCGTCTTTCTCCAAGACGTATAAAAATGGGAGTCAAGGTATTGTACATAGTGATATTGCTGACTGCAATATTCTCCATGACACCTCCGTCCACAAGTTCAAGGGCTATACCGGAATTGTTTGTATAATTGTCGGTAATTCCCGGCACTATATACTTTTTATAATCGAAGAAATCATTTTGGGACGGCCGCTTTACCGTACAATTGGAAATACTGATGTTTTTGAATCCGCCATGGGAAGCCGTACCCAGTTTTATCGCATTGCAATTGCTTGATACTATGCAATTCGAAACGACGATATTTTCGCACGGCCTGTCCCTGTAATAACTTTTTATGCAGATGGCGTCATCAATGCAGTCAATAATGCAGTCCGACACGACAATGTTCCTGCCGTCCAGATCGATTCCGTCGTTATTGAAATAGCTTGTAGAATGGATTTCCACAGAATTTATCGTGGCAAATTCACAATCGTCCAATCTCAAGGTCCAATAGGAAGCGTTCTGAAACCTGACTCCCGATATCGAGATATGGTCACAATGCTCAAAATTTGCCGCATGGATTCTGAAACGGGATTTCGGACCGCTGTGAAAGACAGTGTCATTCCCGTTCGCATCTATTGTTCCGCTTCCCGAGATTCCGACATTGCTGACATTTTCAGCCTGTACCAAGCCTTTGTATGCTTTCTCCAGGCCCGGATAGTCCGAAAGATTACCGCTTCCTTTCAGGACGGCCCCGTGCTCCAGATAAAGCATGACATTGTCCCTGAGATAAAGCGTACCGCTGACAAAAGTGCCTGAAGGAATCCTGACCGTTCCGCCGCCGTTCTCACAACAAAGGTCAATCACTTTCTGTATTGCCACAGTCTGAACCTCAGAAGCCGGGTTCTTCACTCCGTAATCAGTAACATCGTACTCATACGCAGCGAGCCTGAACGGTAATAATGCAAGAATGCAGAAAAATAAAAACCTGATTGCCATTTGTGTCTTATATTATGTCGGCACAAAATTAGGTTTTAGGTCCAGATATCATTTGAACGGATGTTACAAATATTGTCACCTATGATACATCCTGCATATTTTTCGCTTTTTCACAGCTATTCCTGTATTCCGACGGAGAAACGCCATACATTTCCTTGAATGAGCGGGCAAAATATGAAAGACTGTTGAAACCGAGCCTGTAACATACATCAGACACGGACACCTCATTGTCGGAAAGCAGTTCAGCGGCAATTTTCAGCTTTATGTTGAGTATAAACCTGCTCGGAGACAAGTTGGTGAGATGCTTGATTTTTCGGTACAGATGAACCCTGCTCATCCCAAGCTCCCGGCTGAAATCCTCAACTGTAATGTCTGAATTGTCAAGATTGGCTTTGATGAAAGAGTAACATTTGTTCATGAAATCTTCATCATAATCATTCACTATGACATTCATATCCTCCGGATTGATCTTCTTTTGGAACGCCAGACGCATACGCTCATTATTCTCAAAAATATTGCGTATCCGGGTCAGAAGATAATCATAATTGAACGGTTTGGGAATATATGCATCGGCTCCTGTGGCAATGCCGTCTTTTGCAGACACATCGAAAGTATAAGCGGTGAGCAGAATCACAGGAATATGGTTCAATTTCTCATCCGCCTTGATCTGACGGCAGAGCTGCATGCCGTCCATAAGCGGCATCATCACATCACTTATCACCATATCGACTTTGATACGATTCAGTATTTCCAATGCTTCGCGGCCGTTCTCACACTCTGTCACATTGTACACGGACGACAGTTTTCCCTTCAGATATGCCCTGATTTCACTATTGTCCTCCACAATCAGCAAGGTCCTCATATTGTTTTCAGGGCTGAATCCATACGCTCCGGAATCATCCTTGACATTCCGGTCTTCAGCCTGCAGAAGTTCATCTTTGGACAAGTGCGCATTGCCTTCCGGTATCAAAAATCTGAACACTACACCATCCGGAGTGTTCTCCGCCCAAATGTCACTGTGATGGTGGCGCATAATCATCCTGTTGAAACTCAAGCCGATACCGCTCCCTACCTGACTCAAGGATGCCTCCAATCTATAGAAAGGCTCAAAAATAGCTTCAAGCTTGTCCTCAGGTATATGCTCACCCTTATTATATACGGAAACCATGGCTGCAGTCTTCACAAGCGCATCCACCTTGTCACGGTATGCGCCTCCGTCAAGTTCCACCATTTCCACATCGATACGGATTTCACTCTCCTTTGCCGAATATTTGAAGGCGTTCATGATCACATTGTGGAACACTTTTTCCATCAATTTCGGATTGTACCACAAAATGAGGCTGTCTGCAGGCAGATTTACCGTCAGCTGATGATTCTGAATACGAGACAGTTCTCCGAACACTATTTCCATCTCCTTAACGAAAGGGACAAGATCCTCTTCAGAGGCTTCAAGACTGAAATAATCGCTGTCTGTCTTCCTGTAGTCCAAAAGCTGGCCGACCAGTTCTGCAATCCTGTCGGCATTCCTCCTCACTCCATACAACGCCTCAAATTCGGGATTTTCCTTCAGCATATCATCCAGCTGACAGATTATCAAAGTCAAAGGGGTACGCACCTCATGGGAGAAATTGGTAAAGAGATTCATCTTGAACCTGTACATCTCATCCAGATTTTTCTCCTCCAATTCTTTGATTACAAGATTGTGTTCGAGCCTGAGTTTGGCCTTGTAATAATAAAGCCAGATACCGAAAACGGAAAGAATCACAATCGAATATATCAGATAGGCCCACCACGTACGCCATGGCGCAGCTTTTATCCTTAACGTCAGCAGACATTCAGGCTCTGACCATTCGTTGTTTCCGGACGAAGCAGAAAGCAGAAAGCGATAGGATCCGGCAGGCAGATTGCTATAGGTGACGGACCGCTGGCTGACCGCAAGATTGTAATCCTCATCAACCCCCTCAAGGATATAACGGCACAAATTCTTTTCCGGATAGACATAATTCAAGGCCGCAAACATCAGTGACAGGGAATTCTGCCTGTGTCCAAGCGTAATCTTTCTGTCCACAAAGACATTTTTGCGCAAAGCTGTATCTATCGGTGAATTATGAATCAGCAAATCAGTCAGCACCACACGCGGAACCGTTTTCCTGGCTCCGGCCAGCCTTTCGGGAACGAAACCCGCCAGACCGTTTTTGCCACCCACATATATGGTCCCGTCAGTACTCTTATACCCCGTCATAGGCTTCACATGAACCAAAGGGAAGCCGTTGGTTTCATCAAACGCCACAAAGCGCTGCCCCGGCTCGTCATAATAGGCCACGCCATAAAAAGAACTTATCCAGACATTACCCGCATTGTCCTCAAAGATACTGCAGATATTATTGCTTCCCTTGTCGCCGCCCAAATCAAACACTTTCAATGTATTGCCTTTGGAGTCCATACAGATGAGCCCCTGTCCGAAAGTTCCGGCCCATATCCTCTGCCTGCTATCCTCAAAGATACAGCTTATCGAAAGGTTTACTTTCCCTGCAAGCGGAACAGCAGAGAATTTATGTGTCTGCGTATCAAACTCATACAACCCATTGTTCCTCGTTCCGACAAGCAACTTTCCTTTTTTTGAAATCTCACTGATACAGAAAACACTTTTTACGGTCTTCCCGTCAACTGTCTCATTATATGTTACAAAGGCCCCCTCATTTCTTTCATATCTGCTTATCCCTCCGCGTCCGCCGTTTGTCGCGACGTAGATATCATTTTTTCCGTCCCGGAAAATGCAATTGACTCTGTTTCCCTGAATACTCGTCCCGTCAGACGATGAGGCAGTGAACCTCCGGTCCAATCTCCTGGTATTCAAATCAAAAAGACAGATTCCACTCGACTCCGTTGCCACCCAAAGCTTTCCCTCATCCAGCAGCATGGGCTTGCACTCATGAATCTCAAGTCCGTCATCAACAAGACGATATCGTGCATATCCGGCTTTGTCAGGTTCATAAAATATCAGACCGGAATTGTCGCTGCCGAGCCACAAACCGTTTCCATCCTGAACTATCGCACCGATTATTCCCTCAGATGTCTCTCCCCCGAATTTGAATTCCGTATGATAGAACCAATTGAAATTGTCCGAATGAAAATACACTCCCTTATAATATGACCCTATCCAGATATTCCCGTCACGATCTTTATAGCCACAGCTCAGCATAATCCTCTCTTCCCCGTCATTATTTTCCAAATCCACAGGCCCTTTTATTGAAGCTGTCTTTGTATCGTACAAGAACAAACCTCCGCGTCTGGACAGCAGCCAAAGTTCCCCATCATTGTCAATAATGCCCAAAATGTCATAATCATTGCCTTTCTGTGCCATTTTGGACACAAGAGGATGCAGACAGCTGTCCATCCCCACCACTGAGAGCATATCAAGATTGGTCCCGACGTATATATCCCCATTACAAGAAGTTACGGAATATACAGTATAATGTTCATTCTCCGGAGTCTTGATTTCATCCGTTTCAAAAGTATCGGATGAACAACGGAACAAGCCATTGTGAGTCCCCAGCCATATCCCGGCATGCCCCTCTTCAGAAAAGATGACATTAGTCTCTATATTGAACTCGGTCCTATCGTCCAAAGCCACAAAAGATTCAGCTGTGCAGTCATAGACAGCAAGTCCCGAATCAGTCGCAATCCACAGACAGTCTCCGCTACGGTCATAATGCAGATCATTGATCTTGTCACTCTTCAAAGCAGGATAGGTTTCCACAAAAAATGAGGAGATTCTGCCGGTGACAAAATTCATGCAATTCAAACCGTTATCCGTTCCAGCCCAAATGTTTCTCTGGGAATCTTCTGCGATACATCTGACTTTGCTGTTGGATATGGCCCCGTCATTAAGAGACTCCCTATAAGTATAGAACTCATAACCGTCATACCTGCTCAAGCCGTCTTTTGTCGCAAACCAGATGTAACCGGCACTATCCTGAAAAATTTTCTGAACGGTATTGTGCGGCAGTCCGTCCGTGATGTCAATATTCTCAAACAGAACCGCAGCAGCACCGTTTGAAGCAAATATTCCTGTCCTGACAAAGGAGAGAAGCAGAAATACGAAAATCAGCTTTCTCATTTTTCTGTCCTCCAGCTCAAATAGGGATGCTTGCGCAAATATGAATTATAATAACGGGAATCGAAAGTGACCTCATCCCCGAGCCATACGGGTTTTGCAAAATCCTCGTCTTCGGATTTCAGTTCGATTTCCGCCATAAACAGGCCTTCGTTGGAGCCATGGAACTCGTCCACTTCATAAATATGGCCTTCGAAAGGGACGATATGACGGATTTTATCGATAATCCCATCATCGCAGAGCCTCATCAGTTCCCTGGCTTCAGCGACAGGAATTTCTTTTTCCCACTCGTATTTGGCAAAATGTCCGGGAGACTGCGGCCTGCCTTTTATAGTGATAAAACCCTGATTGTCAAGCACTCTCACACGCACTGTACGTCGAGGGTCCGAGCACAGATAGCCCTGCATAATATGGTGGCTTTCACTCACATCCTTGCGGAAGTCCCCTCTGACCAAAAATTTTCTCTCAATTTCCTGTGGCATGACAATATTGTTTTTTAACATACAAATTTACCAATTTATTCAATAATCCTTGCACATAATTATTAAATCGCATATATTTGCAACAGATAATCATAAAAAACACAGTTCATCGTCCGGCTGTCAGAGCCTCCCAGGGATAATTGTGCCCTGACCGTTCTTTGACATAGACAGCCGGAGTTTGTTTAACTTTTAAATCCATTTTTATTATGAGCAAACGTTATGAACTTGTGTGCACGGTTTCCACAAAAGGCAAATGTTCAATTGTCGACAGACAAATCTTCGAAGAAGCGGTCAGATGGCACGAAAAGAGAATTGCCGATCTGAAAAAGGGAATCAGACTCTGTAAGGATTATGAAGTGATTCCGCTGAGCAATGCGGAAGAAGCATACGGCGACTTCCTGCTTGAACAGAATCACGAAATCGAGGCATTCAAACAGTATCTCAATGCCTACAACAGTGCAACGGCAACGGATGAGGTGTTTTATGCAGACGACAAACTACCTGACGACACCATGTCAATCTTCGGCCACCGACGCAATTGGATAACATATTCCTGCTACTCATCGAAAATAAACGCCATAATCGGACGTCTGAGAGGCAAATGTCTTGAAATCGCACATCAGCACCCTGAGCTGATGGACTTCATTGAAAAAATGACTTTCGAGATATGATTGTCCCAAACAACCGGTGGCAGAATCACCCTTGCAAAAGGGATTGAACAAAAAAAAGAGCCCGATACATCAACTATCGGACTCTTTTTTCTTATCAGCTTGATTTTTGTCAAAATGGTTCAGATGCAAGGCATTCGCAGACTGAGGTCAAGGGAGCTTACTTTAGTAAGTGACCGCGACCGAATGTCAAGATAACGCAGCAGATGGACCATTTTCACAAAAATTACATCATGCCGCCCATCCCACCTGCCGGCATCGCCGGCGCCGCCTCCTTCTCAGGAAGCTCGACAATAGCGCACTCAGTGGTAAGGAACATACCTGCAACGGAAGCTGCATTCTCCAAAGCCACACGTGAAACCTTGGTAGGGTCGATAACACCTGCAGAGAACATATTCACATATTCCTCAGTACGGGCGTTGTAGCCGAAATCGCCTTTGCCTTCACGTATCTTCTGGATAATCACACTACCCTCAACACCTGCATTTGCAGCAATCTGACGCAGAGGCTCCTCAAGGGCTTTCACAATGATGTGGATACCTGTAGTCTCATCATCATTTGCGCCTTTCATATCCTTAATCGCCTCAGCAGCACGGACATAAGCGACTCCACCGCCCGGTACGATACCTTCCTCGACTGCAGCGCGTGTTGCACTCAAAGCATCCTCTACACGGTCTTTCTTCTCCTTCATCTCAACCTCGGTTGCAGCACCTACATAAAGTACGGCCACACCGCCGGCAAGTTTGCCGAGACGCTCCTGAAGTTTCTCCTTGTCATAGTCAGAAGTTGTAGTGGCAATCTGATGACGGATGAGTTCAGCCCTCTCTTTAATGGCCTCAGGGTCACCTGCACCGTTTACGATAGTGGTATTCTCCTTTGAAATAACGACTTTCTCAGCCTTACCGAGCATATCAGGAGCACAGTTCTCGAGAGTGAAACCTCTTTCCTCTGACACGACGATACCGCCTGTAAGGGTTGCAATATCCTGAAGCATTTCTTTTCTGCGGTCGCCAAAGCCCGGAGCCTTGACTGCAGCAACTTTCAAAGTACCACGCAGACGGTTGACCACCAAAGTGGTAAGTGCCTCACCGTCAACATCCTCAGCAATAATCAAAAGCGATTTGCTCTCCCTTGCGATAGGCTCGAGGATAGGAAGCAGATCCTTCATATTGGAAATCTTCTTGTCAGTAATCAAGATAAGCGGCTGATCCAGAACGGCTTCCATCTTGTCGCTGTTGGTCATGAAATATGGAGAAATGTAACCTCTGTCGAACTGCATACCCTCAACGACCTTGACCTCTGTCTCAGTACCTTTTGCCTCTTCAACAGTGATGACACCGTCTTTTTTCACCTTGGACATGGCGTCTGCGATAAGACCGCCGATATAGCTGTCATTGTTGGCAGAAATAGTACCGACCTGCTCAATTTTGGCATAGTCCTCACCTACAGTCTGACTCTGAGCCTTCAGGTTCTCAACAACAGCAGCGACAGCCTTGTCAATACCGCGTTTCAAATCCATAGGGTTGGCGCCTGCAGTCACGTTCTTCAAACCGACATTGATGATGGCCTGAGCCAAAACCGTAGCTGTGGTGGTACCGTCACCGGCCTGCTCATTGGTCTTCGAAGCGACTTCCTTGACCATCTGGGCTCCCATATCAGCAAATCTGTCCTCAAGCTCAACAGCCTTTGCGACAGTCACACCGTCCTTAGTCACCTGAGGAGCACCGAACTTCTTGTCAATAACCACATTACGTCCTTTAGGGCCGAGAGTCACCTTAACCGCATTTGCAAGAGCATCTGCGCCTTCCTTCATCTGAGCGCGTGCCTCGACATTGAATTTAATATCTTTTGCCATAATTTTATTCTCCTTTAAATTTAAATTAAATATCAGATAAAGCTTTTGAAGTACTTCGAAAATTCAGCATCAGAAATATTTTGGAATATTTTTGAGGATTTTTCATTATATCTTTACGAAAAGTGCAGCAGAGCTACATGATTGGGTAAAGCAGAATGAAAAGGACCAAAAAGAAACAAAACAGCCTTTTGATAAATTTCCAAAGCACTGCCATATTACAAAATTGCCAAAATGTCAGTCTGTTTCATGATAAGCACATCCTTACCCTCAACATTCACCTGAGTTCCGGCATACTTGCCGTAAAGAACGACATCACCTGTTTTCACCTCCATAGGCTCGTCCTTTTTGCCAGGTCCTACGGCGATTACTGTTCCCTGCTGTGGTTTTTCCTTCGCTGTATCAGGAATATACAATCCTGATGCAGTCTGAGTCTCGGCAGCCTTCGGCTCCACAACGACTCTGTCTGCTAATGGTCTGATCATAATTCTATATTTTTATTAGTTTTTAACATTTCCCGTCTTCTTTTCCGAAGACACCATACAATGACCAAAAGCAGTGCCAAAACCGGGTTCTGCCATTTTGGCAGAAAAGTGACTGTGTGTTATAATTGTAAACCGCTGCGTTATTATCAAGATTCGGACTAAGTCATTTACGAAAGTAAACTCCTGTCGTCCTCACTTTCAATGCCTTGCATTTTACCAATTCTTACACACCTTAGAAACTGTTTTGAAATGTTTGACATAAAATTTTATAGAAGATTTTTGAAGATAGATTTTCTTTGGAAGAAGGAGTTTGCCGGTGGCAAATGACTGATGAGAAAGGAAATATGGCTCAAAAAGATTCATAAAAGAAATTTTCAATCATTTCAAAACAGTTTCTTAAAGGGATTGTACAAAATTTTGCATTTTGATACAACCACATTTCATCCATTATCAACTATGGCATACAAGCGGTTTTTTGAAAAAATTTTAAAATAAATGAAAATAATTTTGGTATTTAAAAATTTGTCCTTATCTTTGCAGTCCAATATCGCGGGATAGAGCAGTTGGTAGCTCGTCGGGCTCATAACCCGGAGGCCGGAGGTTCGAGTCCTCCTCCCGCTACCAGATAGCCGTAATGACTTGCATCGCAACGATTTACGGCTATTATATTTTAATTTCGACCACCGGTAATGGATATAATGACATTATAGCTTGGCATAATTTCTTATTACACACTGAAATTCAGTTAACTGCAAGACAACAAATGAAAACCGTTGATTTAAAGGATATAAAAGTACTGGCATTTGATGCGGACGACACGCTTTGGGACAATCAGTCATATTATGACAACGCAGAGGAGGTACTGAAAGAGGAACTGTCAGCATATCTGCCGGCAGACGAGGTATCAGCAGCCCTCTTCGGAATTGAGACAGCCAATATGAAGGAACTCGGTTACGGCGCAAAGGCATTCACGATTTCGTTGATGGAGACAGCATTGAAGGTAAGCGGCCGGAAAATCAACGGAGAGTCTCTCGACAGAATCCTGAATGCAGGCAAAAGCGTGCTGAAGATGGCCTGCACACCGCTCGAAGGAGTCGAAAACACCTTAGCCGCAATACAGGCTCTCGGAAAATACAGGATGGTGCTCTTCACTAAAGGCGACCTGCTTGACCAGCAGAACAAAATCGAAAGATCCGGTCTTGGAAAGTATTTTTCCAATGTGGAAATCGTTTCCGACAAAAGCGACAAAGAATATATCGGTCTGTGCCGGAAAATGCATATAGCTGAAAACGAACTGCTGATGATAGGCAATTCTTTCAAATCGGACATTGCACCGGTACTCAGAATCGGAGGCTACGGCATCCACATTCCTTTTGAACGGACTTGGCAGCATGAGGTCATTGAAGAATTTGACCATGACAGGCTTATAGGCATAGAAAAATTCAGCGGGATTTTAGACTGCCTCAAATAAAAATTTTTATCAGAAAATCAATGTCAGCGGAATGATTTTTGCGGCATAATATAATGATCTGCGGGTCACGGCAACAAAGCGATGGCGCAGCAGGTCAAGAATGATTAAAAACAACATTTAAAATTTATAAATTATGATTTCATCTAAATTGCAGCAGGTTATCAATGACCAGATTACAGCTGAACTTTGGTCATCAAACCTCTATCTTTCAATGTCTTTCCACCTCGCTAAAGAGGGTTGGGACGGCGCAGCTTCATGGATGCTCAAACAGGCAGAAGAAGAAAAAGGGCACGCACTTTCCATGGCCCACTACCTCATCGAAAGAGGCGGGCAGGCAAAAGTGTCTATGATTGATGTGGTTCCGGAGGCCTGGGGCAGCGTTCTCGAAGTTTTCGAGCATGTTTACACTCACGAGTGCCACGTGTCTGCACTCATCAACAAATGTCTTGAGGCTGCCAAAGCCGAAAATGACTACGCAACCGAAGGCTTCTATATGGGCTTTGTCAAAGAGCAGGTTGAAGAGGAGTCAACTGCAGCGGCTATTGTTGACAAGATCAAAAAGGCAGGTGAGGCAGGTATGCTTTACCTTGACGCACAGCTCGGCCAGAGAAAATAATTGCTTACCGCAATAAACGAAAAGCACCGAAGCCTCATCGCTACGGTGCTTTTTGCACTTTTATAACATCGGTTGGCAGATTACCTCTAACCGATAATATATTTCGATTTCGGAATGAAAGAAATCAGTTTCGTGACGGCAAAAGACAAGAGATATGTCGCGAGCGCCGTCATGATGATTATCAGCGGAGTGGCAGCCACGGCCGAAATGCCCCATGAATTGACCCATGCGCTCACCAAAGCAAACACAGGCACAAGGATGAAAATGTGCATCAGATACATTCCGTAGCTCATCCTGGAAATGGGCAGCACGACTTTCTGATAGAAGCACCCGTCAGAAGTGATTTTACGGATAAGCATGAAATAGCCCACAGACTGCAAGGCCACGCCGAGAGTGTCAAAGCACCAGGTCAGCTCCATATACACCGCGATATCAATCGGCCCTTCGACGGGGAAATTGCCCGGCATACGCCAGAAAAAGCCGCCGGCGATGATGATATAGCCGAAAACCAGGCATGGAAGCGCATACTTCAGCGTCTTGGCCCATGACAGTTCTTTCACCCATTTGCGGAAATAATGACCTATCAGCAGATAGCCGATAAAACCGCTCACATAGTAGAAAGCCCCGCATCTGTTCCAATTCGCTTCGCCATAAAGCAGGGCATTTCCTCCGGTAAGATTCGCCGCAATCGGACGCAACAGCGGCAGAACAGTCGTCACGGCCCAGAGTGCTATGAAAATTTCCTCTTCCTTTTTGCCCAATTTATCCACCCACGGCGAAAGCATAGGCATAAGGATGTAAAGTCCGGCGAGCATATACACAAACCACAGATGACCGGCCTGGGCAGGGAAATTGAATATCCACTGTTTCAGATTTGCAGCGACATCATAGTTTTCAGTGCCATACAAAGGTATCACAGCATAGAGCAAAGACCACACAAGCAGCGGAACAAGCACGCGGGTGAACCTGCGCCTGAAGAACGTGCCCATGTCAGTCCTGACAGGAAAAAGCAGATAACTTGACGCAATAATGAATAGCGGAACGGCTGCACGCAGCATCGAATCCACAACCGTAACCCACAATCCGTCAGACAGTGAGGCAATTAATGTGCCCTCACCGCCCAAATAGAACGGCTCACAACTATGCACAATGATAACCATCAGACATGCAATAGCCCTGAGCCAATCAAGAAACACAATACGCTGTTGCTCCGCCATAATTATCCCAAAAATGCAATGATACCGTCAATATCCTCTTTGACGAAACTCTTCTGTTCGCCCGAAGACAGATTCTTCACATTGATCAGGCCTGCAGCAGCCTCAGTCTCGCCGACAATGGAAATGAACGGTATGGCTTTCTTGTCCGCATAATCAAACTGCTTCTTAAGCTTGCTGTTCTCAGGATAGATTTCACAGCTCACCCCAGCCTCGCGAAGAGACTTCACGACAGGAATCAAGTATTTCAGCTCGCCCATGTTCGCGAAAAGCAATTTCGTCGTAGAAGTCACCTCGGCAGGAAATTTATCCAAGCCTTTGAGTACATCATAAATACGGTCTGCACCGAAAGAAATTCCGACGCCCGACATATCCGGAAGGCCGAAAATACCTGTCAGATTGTCATAACGTCCGCCTCCGCAAATGCTTCCAATGGCAAAATCCTTTGCCTTCACTTCGAAAATCGCTCCGGTGTAATAATTAAGGCCGCGTGCGAGCGAGAGGTCGATTTCAACTTCATTTCTGATATCCGCAGCGGCAATCAGGCCGAAGAGTTCCTCCAGTTCATCCAGACCTTTGAGACCTGTCTCGGACACAATCCCCGAAACGGATTTTCCGCCCATAAGCTCCCTCATGACAGCAATTTTTTCCTCAGTCGTACCGGAAAGCAGCAACACAGGCTCAATCACAGCCACAGCCTGTCCGCTAAGGCCCTTCTCCATCATCTCAGCCTTCACGGCATCAATGCCTATCTTGTCGATTTTGTCGATAGCCACGGTAATGTCCACCACCTTGTCAGGGAAACCGCAGATTTCAGCAAGACCGGTCAGCACCTTTCTGTTGTTGATTTTTATCAGAACATTCACATCGAAAAGAGTGAATACCCTGTCGGTAATCTGCACGAGTTCCAACTCATTAAGCAATGATTTCGAACCGATTACGTCCACATCGCACTGATAGAACTCTCTGTAACGTCCTTTCTGCGGACGGTCTGCGCGCCACACCGGCTGTATCTGGAACCTCTTGAAAGGGAAAGACAATTCATTCTGGTGCTGCACCACGAAACGCGCAAACGGCACGGTCAAATCGTAGCGGAGCCCCTTCTCGCAGACCTTCAATGACAGCGCCTTGCTGTTGTAAGCATTTTCGCCCTCCATTTTGAACTGCTCATAGTCAATGCCCGAAAAAGCATCACCCGAATTCAGTATACGGAAAAGCAGCTTATCGCCCTCGTCTCCGTACTTGCCCAAAAGCGTGCTCAGATTCTCCATAGAAGGAGTCTCGATCGGAGCATAGCCGTAAGTCCTGAAAACAGAACGGATTGTATCAAAAATATAGTTTCTGCCCGCCATCTCGGCAGGTCCGAAATCCCTGGTTCCCTTGGGTATCGATGGTTTATTGCAAGCCATTATAATTCAAGTGTTTATATAGTTAGTAAATTAATTTGCCTGGAATTTGCACATTATGAAAAATTCCTGCCCCGCAAAGTTAGCAATAATCTCCTAAAAATTTCAAAAGAACGGCAAGAAATAATTTACAGCAGTCACTATCCTCAAAAAATTCATGCAAACTGATGCAATTTATTTTTTTCAAATGATTTATTTGTAAATTAGCAAGGTAATTTTCAACGAGAGAAACAATGAATAATTTTATAAGATTATTGGCTGCGACGATTGTAGTTTCAACATCGCTGACAGCCGGAGCCACGAGAAGGGTCCATATCATTAAATCCGACAATCTTCACTGCAACGACAGCATTGTGGTGTATTCACCGGATGTCAAAGGGGAATGCTGCAGACAGGTCTGCTGCAAAAGCGACAGGCCGGAAACCCTGCCGGTACTTTTCCTGCTCCACGGATGGAGCGGTTCTTGGCGGGATTGGGAAAACCACACTGATCTGCAGGCCCTAAGCAACGATTTCGGCTTCAGAATTGTCTGCCCGGACGGTTTCAAAGACAGCTGGTATATCAATAAGACTGACAGCAGCAATATGCAGTGGCGCGACTTTTTCTGGAATGAATTGTGGCCGCTGATACAGTCAGAATATGCGCCCGACCCGAAGAGTACATTTATTGACGGCCTTTCGATGGGCGGCCACGGTGCAATGAACATTTTCCTTGACCGTCCTGACCTTTTTGCAGGTGCAGGTTCCATGAGCGGAGTGCTTGACCTGAAATATTCCGGAGGCTCGAAGACGCTCATCCCGCCCATGGTAGGAGCAGAAACGATAGAAGACCCTCAGTGTCAGGCAATTTGCGCAATCAACCGTTTAGGCAGGATTAAGGAGGTCTGCGGAGAGGAAGCAGCCACCAAACTACTTGTCGTCAGCTGCGGCTCTTCCGATGCCACCTTCCTGCCGGCTTCAGAGGACTTTGTCCGCAAATGCCAGGAATCCGACCTCAGGCATATCGCCCTGTTCAGCCCCGGCAAACACCGTTGGGAATACTGGACCTGGGCCCTCCCCTTCCACCTCGCATGGTTTGCGCAGCACTGCCGGGAAAGATGGCATCTTGCAAATAGCTGAAACCCAACAAGTTGCAAAACAGTATGCCGTGCACGAGACATACTGTTTTATAATCATTTGATTTTTAATTACTTATAGAACCCCATCAGTTTTGCCGTCAAGCAGTTTCTGGTACCTGAGTTTGACAGCAAGGGCGGCTTTGAGTTTACATTTTAGGGCCGTCATTTTCGCTATAATTATGACGGAATCAGTTATTAATTCCGCTACAATGCGAAACACGCTATATCTTCTACTATAATTATTTACTTAAGAACCAAGTTCGTCCATTGGCATATATTGCAAATCAATGAACAAACTCATTTTATATAAATTATTGTCATGGTTAATGAATTTTGATTATATTTGCTGAATAGAAAGAGATAGACTCTTTCTTAAGACATATAATACAAAAAGAAGCGTTGTGCTTATCTCGAAGTCGGGAACGTAGGAAATTCAAGACTAATCAGAGAGAAAGGTGCAATGGTTCTGCGCAATTTGCGTGGAACTACTGCTATATATCCTCTGAATTAAGGTTTTCCTACGACCTCCGACTTAGGATATTGGCATTGCAGTTCCACGCTTTCTATTATCCTAATCGAATCGAATGGAACTGGCGGTTCACAAAAAAAACAAAACTCATGAAAAAGTTTTTTCTTTCGATGATGCTTTGCATCTTGACATTACCGCTTTTGGCAGCGAGTAATGGTTCTCCAGTTGCCCTACACGTTGATTATTTAAAAAGGTACAATCCAACTAAGTTGAGTGTTGTAAATTTTTATAATTTCATCTATATGGACAACATTTCTTGTCAACCGAGAGATATCATCCCGGCAGAGTTGGATTACATAATTGCTATAAATGGCCGAGATCCGTATGATATAGCTTCTGAGGACATCTACCCTATTCTAAACGGTCGCGACGGAAAAGTCACACTCGTCATGCATTCAATAAAACAAGATGTAGATTACACTCTGCAGTACAATCCCAAAAATTTGTCAAAAGAAGGCTTTGATGAAACTTTAGAAAACTTATACGGAATTATTGTAACATCCGGAAGCGCCTTTCGGAAAGCCAGAGAGACAAATCTTTATAACGATGACGAAGTTACCGATTGGTCAAAATATAAAAAAATATCTGTAGTGATTTCATCAAACGACCCTCTTCAAGAAAAAGAAATTGCCAAGATTGCCCTCAATTATCTTAAAGAAAGCCGTTTCCCATTCGTGATTGATGACGAAGATCCAGATCTCATAATGAAAGTGTCATTTGATGAAAATGAATCTGTCTCCAAAACGTATGTACCGCAAACCACTTCATACATAGATCAAGGTAGCAATGTATATGTAACTCGAGGTAAATACGGTATATACGTAAACTCCTTCAAAAACTCACCGAAAAAAGTCGTTGAAGGCGGCTATACTCACGAAGATGTATCCAATCACCACTTTTTGGAGATTTCCTTCCTTGATGCAAAAAAAATGCTCGACCCCAATCAGACCGTACCTCCGATAGTTTGGCAGTTGCGTTATGACAAACAAATGGATTACAAACAAAGTCTAAAAAACGCCTGTAGTGAAGTTCTGAAATACTGCCGTGCATTCCCGGGAAAAGATCAATTGACAGAGCCTTGTGTCACTTGGTCAGGTATCTGTTGGGAAGACTGGGTTCCTGTAATAAAAGACATCTATAGTGGTAGTCCTGCAGAGCAGATGGGTTTACTGCCTGGCGACAAAATTTTAAAAATAGACGGGAAATCCACGCTGGATGTAGTTCTAAAAAAATGGCTTAAAGGAAAATATGTGGGAGAATATGTAGCATACCGAAAACCTTTCAAAAACAAGAGTATTGGAAAAATACTTACAGACCAATATAAAGAAGACAAAGAAGGAATTTGCTATTTTCAAGGGACTGATATGAATCATGAACCGAATAACCCATATTATGATTATACAGAAATTCGTTTCCCTGAGTTTTTGAATCCATATCATCAAACTACCCTTGTAATAAAAAGAAACGGCAAGAAAATGACATTGACAGGACCCCTCTACCAAAAGGCTGATTTTTTCTCCATAGGAAATATATTAAACAGGGAAATCAAATAATAAGATTTTATAAACTTACAAGAGGTTGGCCAAAGTGGTCAACCTCTTGTATAATAGTTCATATCAAATTGCGGACACGAGCCCTCAAAATTCAGCCGAATTATCCGTTTCGTGAGTCAAATCATAGTAGAGGGTGGTGGGACCGAGGGTCCAGGCTTTGCTGGATTCACGTTCCAGGCGCTTGTATGTAGCAGAAGAATAAATTCGTTTGATGGCTTCCACCACACCGATGTTTTCATCTTCCATCAGCATATCCGCCAAAATACTGATCTTCAATGGCAGTATAAGATACAGGTTGTCTTGTGTTATTTCCGTCATAAGCCTATCTCCTTTGATTCAACAAATTTCAAACAATGTAGAGAAGCATCCGTATGAAAAAGATATTGGTCCACAAGTTTGTACGTTTTCAATCGCTTTATCAACTCATCTCTATCAATGATACCACTTTCATAGAGCGCAAAAGAAGCGTATACCCTGTCATTTGCAACAGGTCCATATACAATGTCATAGTCGTGGGCAAAATTTTTCTGCAAGCGGTTTGACATTATAAAATCTATCCATTGATCAGTCGGAGAAGAAAAAATAAGCTGACGAAGTTGTTTTGCCTTCTGCTCATCAAAATCGTACACATTGACAAAACCTTTGTCACCAGCCTTATCTTTCATTCTACGTCTCACCCAACCCCCTGCCTGTTCAAATGAAGTAGTCGTATAGAACCCGCTTCCATAGTCCAACGGACGGTCCGGGATTCTGATTTCAGGATTTTTCACCTCTTCCAAACTTCCATGATATAGTTTCATTCCTGCTCCTCCTTTTTCCGATTGTCAATAAAGTCATCAATTTCAGCCACGAGCCATTGATTTCCTTGCGTATGGAGCACATCATAACAGTCTCTGAGGTAGTCCATAACCCCGTAATGACTGAAATCATCCATAACCTCTTCTCCTGACATAGCTTTAGCATTCTTATATTGTTCAATACAAAAAGCAATAAACAATGCTATATCTTGGTTATTTTTGTTCATAATATCTTATATTACAATGCTTTGCAGTACTCGTCGATGGCACGGGCGGCGGTGCGGCCGGCACCCATGGCGAGGATTACGGTGGCGGCGCCTGTAACGGCATCTCCGCCGGCGAATACGCCTTTGCGGGTGGTTGCGCCGGTTTCATCGGCTACGAGACAGCCTCTGCGGCCGGTTTCAAGGCCTGCGGTAGTCTTGGCAATCAACGGATTGGGAGATGTGCCGAGTGACATTATCACAGTCTCGGTCTCAATCTCGAATTCCGAGCCGGAAACGGCCACAGGACTGCGGCGGCCGCTTGCGTCAGGTTCGCCGAGTTCCATGCGGATGCAGCGGACGGCACGCACCCAGCCTTTTTCGTCGCCGAGTATCTCCACAGGATTAGTCAGCATCGCGAAATGGATTCCTTCCTCCATAGCGTGCTCAACCTCCTCCTTGCGTGCAGGAAGCTCCACTTCCGTACGGCGATAGACTATAGTAGTGTCAGCTCCGAGGCGCAAGGCAGTACGGGCTGCATCCATGGCGACATTGCCGCCGCCCACAACCACAGCCTTCTTCCCCGGATGTATAGGCGTCATATAATCATCCCGATAGGCTTTCATCAGATTGTTTCTGGTCAGAAATTCATTGGCCGAGAACACCCCGTTGAGATTTTCTCCGGGTATGCCCATAAATTTCGGCAGACCCGCTCCCGAGCCGACAAACACAGCCGAGAAGCCTTCCTCATCAAGCAGCGAATCAATGGTCACAGTCCGTCCCACGACCACATCCGTCTCAATTTTCACCCCAAGTTTCAGAACCTCGCCGATTTCCTTTGCCAGCACCTTGTCCTTAGGCAGACGAAACTCCGGAATACCGTATTCAAGCACGCCTCCGGGACGGTGCAGCGCCTCGAATACCGTCACATCATAGCCCCATTTCGCAAGATCGCTTGCACAGGCCAGACCTGCAGGACCGCTGCCGACTATCGCCACCTTATGGCCGTTGGCAGGGGCCTTCTCCACAGATGCTCCTCCGTGTTCCATACTGTAATCCGCCACGAAACGCTCTAATTTGCCTATTGCCACAGGCTCGCCCTTCACGCCAAGAATGCAAGAGCCTTCGCATTGGGTCTCCTGCGGGCATACCCTTCCGCAGATTGCTGGCAGCGAACTGTCCTCTGCAATCACTGCCGCAGCTCCGGCAAAATCTCCGGCTGCCACGAGCGAAACAAAAGACGGAATCTTTATATGTACCGGACATGCTCCTACACAACGCGGATTCTTGCAATTCAGGCAACGGCTCGCCTCAAGCCGGGCCTCCCCAGCATTGTAGCCGTAACACACCTCATCGAAATTATGAGCCCTTACCTCAGGCTCCTGCGAACGCACCGGAACTCTTCCAATTTTATTTGCCATTATTTGCCCCTCCCGATTAAGCATTTATGTTTTTCCAACGCCTCAGCCTCTTCGGCCTTGTACATGGCCTGACGACGCAGCGCCTCGTCGAAATCCACCTCATAGCCGTCAAACTCAGGACCTTCCACGCAGGCAAAACGCATTTTTCCACCGACCGTCACCCTGCAGGCCCCGCACATTCCAGTACCGTCCACCATCAGAGTATTCAGGCTCACCGTAATCGGAATGCCCAATTTGCGCGCCGTCAGAGTCGCGAATTTCATCATAATCATAGGACCGATAGCCACGGCCTGGTCATAGACCCTGCCATCAGCCACGAGAGCCTCAAGCCGGGCCGTACCCACGCCATGGAAACCGCGCGAACCGTCATCAGTACAAATATACAGATTATCGCAGACCGCAGCCATCTCCTCAGTGTAAATCAGCAGCTGTGCGGTCTTCGCTCCGATAATCACATCCACCTTCGCTCCCCTTTCATGCAGCCACTTCACCTGAGGATATACAGGTGCTGTACCGAGACCTCCGGCAATGAATACATAACGCCTGCCGGCAAGCTCGTCTGCAGACTCCCATACGAACTCCGAAGGTTCTCCGAGAGGCCCGACGACATCCGCGAAACACTCTCCCTCGCCGAGCGAGCAAAGCTGATGAGTCGAAGCACCAATCGCCTGAGTCACTATGGTCACGCTTCCCTCTTCCCTATCATAATCACTGATAGTCAAAGGGATACGCTCACCTTTTTCATCCACCCTCACAATAAGGAATTGCCCCGGCTTCGCTGCGTGAGCGAGTCGGGGTGCATAAACTTTCATCCGGCAGGTCGCCGGGGTAAGCATATCCTTGGATATAATCAAAAAATTCTTCATTATGTAAATTCTATCGCAAGGCGAGAGGATCCGTTATTTATCGGCACGAGGCTCGGCAGAATAACCCAACTTGTTGATGGCAGCAATCAAAGTCTTCTCGGAAGTCTTTGCCGCATCGTAAGTTACAGTAATTGTCTTGTCCTCGACGCTGACCTTCAAATCCAGCACACCTTTTTCAAATGATATATTTTCCTCAACTTTTTTAGCGCAGTTCTTGCAGTGGATATCGCTGTCAAAAACTACGGTCTTTTTCTCTTTTTTCGGTTTCCTGATAGAAAATTCAACATTTGAACTCTCTACAACGGCAGCAGATGCAGGCGCAGCGGCGAGCATAAGGGCTGCAATTACAAAAATGAAACTTCTTTTCATACTATCAAAAATTTTCATGTTCGGTTTCATAATTCTTACAAATTTAATTAAATTTATTGACAATTTATTTCTTTCCTTATTAAAATTATTTCACAAAGCGTTACTCGGTTTTCCAAAGCGTAAAACGCACACCGATATGAGCACGGATGCCCATAAGCGGTCCCCAGATCGCACTGGCGTCAAACGAAGGCTGGGTAGGGTCAACGTAGCCGTTCTTGTCCTTTACAGAACCGAGAATCACGTGCTTCTGTCTGAAATTCGTAAGGTTCTCTGCTCCGATATAAAGGTCAACTCCTTTGAAACGCTTGGTAATCTGGGCGTAAAGTGTCGGATAAACCGGAGTACGACCGTTCTTGTAGAGCAGTTTTCCGTTCTCATCTTTAAGGTCGGTCATGAAATCATAAACCCTGCACGAACCGTTGAGTGAAGCGGTGAAATCGAAAATCCATTTGTTCAGACGTGTTGCATATTGTAGGTTGAGAACGCCTTTGAAACGGCTTGTAAGCGGCTTTTCTACCAAGCCACGGCCATCCAGCTCGATTTTCGCGTTGGTATAACGTGCTGTCAGGGTAATGTTGAATCTTTCCAAAGGATCTATGCTGAAATCAAGCTGATAGCTGTCAGTATATGACAAATTGCCGTTCAGGGCATAGAAACTGATTGTATTGGCAAGTTTCTCATAATCAACGACCATCTGCTGCACGAACTGCGAGCGGAAATAGTCGAAACTGATGTAGGTATTCTCGAGCTGCGGAATGTAATAGGTGATGTTTCCACCGAAAGTCCAGGCGTCTTCGAGCAAATGATCGTTGTAGATGCCGTCAAAATTCTTGCCGGTAGAGAACACTCCGATATTGTCTACAAGCGGAGTAGAGCGTCTGAGTCCTCGTCCGCCGTTGGCCCTGATGACGATTTCATCGACAGGAGTATATTTCAGAGTCAGTCGCGGAGACACCCTGAAGCCTTTGAATTTGTCATTTTTCAGATTGTACCATTCACCGCGGAGTCCGACTATGGCAGAGAATTTTTCCTCGAAATGGTAGGTGTATTCTCCGAACGCGCCCACATTGGCAAGGGTTGTCGGCTTATTGAAACCGAAGCTTTTGTCAAGTCCGTCAAAGAAAATCTTCCTTTCGAAATTCTCGTTGTAGATGTCTGCAGTAGCGCTCAAACCAAAGGTAAAGTGATGAGCGTCAAACATTTGGTTCTGATAAAGCAAATTCGCGAAAGCCGAGTGCTGACCAGCAAGATACTTTGTGGCCCCGAAATAGGAATCCATATCCTGATAGTTGTAGTCAAGCACCATCGCAATGTTCTGGCTGTTGTCCTCGTTCAGAGGAAATCCTACTTTCAGATAGCCGTCAATCGACTGGTTCAGAATGTCCGAGCCCCAAGGATTGATCGCATCATCTGCCGGATGCAGAGCAAAGTCGTCTTTATCGAAATATTTCTTCTTGCCGTTGGCGTCCTTCAGCATCTGGCCGCCCTTGCGGGTATCGCGTACGGCACGCACTCCGAAACGCACCTGGGTGCCGTTGTCAGCCTGATAGAGCCAGCGGTTCGACAGATTGAAATGCAACTTGAGAGGGTCATCCATAAATCCGTCATGGTTATGGTCCATACCGATGAAATTGGTGGATACATGACCCAGCAGGACCGTGCTCCATTTGTAGCCCATCTGCAGGGATGAAGCGATGTTGAAGTCCATCTGGGCATCGCTCATCACGGCATAATTGATGAAAAGCGGCTTCTCGTCAGTCGGCTTGCGGTGTTCCATATTGATCTGGCCCGTAAGCGATTCCACACCATTAATCACAGAAGTACAGCCCTTTGCAATCTGTATGCTTTCGAGCCACTGCCCCGGCACGTATGAAAGTCCGAAAGGTGCTGAAAGTCCGCGCATTACAGGACGGTTTTCATCCAGCATCTGAGTGTAGATACCGGCAAGCCCGAGCAGTCTGATCTGACGGGCACCGGTCACAGCATCTGAATAACCGACGGTCACACTCGCAGAGTTCTCAAAACTCTCCGCAAGGTTGCAGCAGGCCATTTTGCACAGGCCGGCGGCTGAAATCACCTCCGTGCGTATTTCTTTGGTTTTTGAAAGATAGTTTCCCTGCTGGCGGGATACGAATACGGCAGCGTCAAGGCTGTCAGCCCTTTCTCCGTAAATTGAAGTGGTGTCGACTACGTTACCATACTGGTCGAGCACCTGGGCATTTGCCCAAATTGACGTGGCAGCGAATGCCACGATAAAAAGTATTTTTCTTAGCATTTTTAGTCTTTATTCATATTTATAATAGCAATCCTAAAAAAACATGCAAATTGATGCTGTTTATTTTTTTCGAATTACATAGCAATCTTCAAATCACTAAGGTTTTTCTGAAACCCAATGTCATTGCAAGCAGCTGAACTGTCATTCCGACCAAGGTACGGAGTACCGCGTGGAGGAATCTTAATAATAACGCAGCAGTTTGCAATTATGACACACCGTCACAAAGACTAAATAATCAAGACTGAAAAGATACTGAGCACATCCCGCACTAAGGGGACGGCATCATGAATATAATTGATTAAAACATAAGAATCGTCAAAAAGAACCGGCTTCACAGCCTCGGCAATACAAGGACAATGTCCGCAATGGCACTCGTCATAATGATGGTGCTCATCATCGTCAGGCATACCTGTAAGGGACAGGACCTTGATACTGTTCACGCAGCAATGTCCGGCCGTCTCATCAACGAGCAGCGCACAGACAAGCTCGCAACTGTGCGTCTGATGTTCGCAGGGAGCATGGCAGCAGGATTCGTCACAATGATGCTCCGGATGGATATCACTGCAAGTGTAGCCCTGCAAAAAGGTTGACACATAGGACTTTCCGGTGTGCGCACAACTATGCACATCGAAGCCAATGACACTGAAACAGTACCAAAGCACCAGCACAAAGGCCGCAAACCCTATGATTTTTCCTTTTCTCACAGCCTGCAAATTTACGATTTTTTCCTTTAACTTGTAACCACTGCTTGCATTTTTTTGGGGCGGTAAATTTTATTTTATATATTTGTCAAGAATAAAACAAGTGAAATATGAAAAAATTACTATTGGCAATTTTGAGCCTGGCATGCCTTTGCTGTGCAAATGATGAGGAGACAATAATCAAAGCATTTATCCAGCAATTGTACGAGACGAAATCGTATGAAAACACTGAATTTTTGGAGGAGCATTGTTCCCCTGAACTCTTGGCTAAACTACAGCAGGCAAACGACATGGATGACGGCGGATACGCAACATGGCTTTTCAGAAGCGGACATCAGGACGAAAAATCAGCTACTGAAAACGAGACTAAAATCCTGGAAATAAGCCATGAGGGTGACTGCTACACATACAAAGCCGTGGATATGGGCTGGGAATTTACCAAGCGCATGAAAGTGAGTGTCAAAGACAATAAAGTCATCATCACAGAGCTGCTGGACGAATAAATTGAAACCCGCATCACGAATACGGCGCAGGTTTTCAGTTCATGGACATCGGCAAGGAAAAAGAAAAAAATAATCCGAATACTCATCAAAATTGCGCAATTATGTCTTATCTTTGCAATGTAGTCACAAAAGCGACGACAAATTCCAGGCATTTTATTATTAAACATTAATTTTTTAAGATGAAGAAATTTCTTGGAAAGGACGGTCTTACGCAGACCTCAGCAAACCATATCGCCAATGTTGCCAAGGAGATGTACGAATCTCTGGAGGCTAAAGTGGATTCAATCCGTCTCATATCAAGAGATTACACCTTAGCTCTGAACGGCCAGCAGTATCGTCTTGAAAATGAATCGTCAAAAGAGGAATTCCTGGCTATTTCAGCCTCACTCAAGGAGATCGCTTCACTCAAATCCCTGATTGCGTGGTTACGTGAAGGAATCAAAGCCAAGGAGGAGTTATGTACTTATACCGCTGAGTGCAAGTGGCTTGACGAGCAGATTAAGGCGGGTCATGAAGAGTTGAAAGAGCCGGAAGCCGGAGAGACCGTTTCCTTTGAGTCCATACTCGCTGAGGAACCGATTGACAGGCAAGCCAGATATTACGCCCTTGAAGCACGCTGTGCGACTCTCGGCAAATATATACATCCGGACGGTCATCTTTCATCTGCCCGCAAGGATTTCTATGACAAGCAGAAAAACCCGACTGCAATCAGCGGTTCAGGTCAGGATGCGGAAATCAATACGTATTCGTCTTTATTTACCAGCGAGGAAGTTGATGAGGAGTTTTTCGTTCTTCAAAAGGAATACCGCGCGGTTCAGGCTGAGTTCAATTCACTAAAGTCCGAGCTTGAAAACAAACTCGTCGACGAGAGGCGCAAACGCCTCAACCAATTGAGTGATGCCCGTAAACAATGGAACATTAAGCGCGATGCGGCTCTGCTTGAAAGAAACTCAGAAATCAAAGCCCTCAAAATCATCATCCCTGACTTCCTCAAGGAGATTTACCAGAGGGTGGCAGCAGTTGCCAATACCAAATAAAAGTACTTTGACAAATTACACTAAGCTTACCTTTCCCATTTAGGATTGGAACAGCTGAATACACTTTTCGCCGGAGCATCACAAACAGAAAACGTTTGAAAAAAGCATACAGAACGGGGTTTTCGCCCCGAAAAATTATTATGCGGGACTCCAAAATCAAGTTTTACGGCTTTCCCAAGGGGCATCAACGCTTCTTAGGATTCCAAAATGATATTGTTTTTGCTTTTGCTCTTGACGGAGACCCGGCTTTTGAATTTGCTTTTGTCTCTGTTGCTCCATACGGAAAGTGTAAGTGTTGTTTGTCATTACCGCAAGTCAGGCCTGTCATTTCTACGACAGGAAAATGCGGCATTAATTATTGTTTTTTCAATGCATCTGCAGCCCAACGGAGGTACATTGCAGCCTTTTCATCCGCCTGTGCCGCATATCTCAGCTGGGTCTTGTATTTATCCATTTCATTACCGGCATAACGGGAGTTGGTCCTTGCTCTGTCAACATCTCCTTTTTTGGTATAATATGCCGACTCGCGCTGATAAGCCTCAGCCTTTTTAAGATAATATGCAGCTTCACGGCGGTACCCCTCTGCCTTCTTCTGATAATACTCAGCCTCACGCTGATAGCTTTGGGCTTTTTTCAAATAATAATCGCTCTGCGCGTAAACCTGCACAAAGCCTAACAAAGCCACTGCCAGGAATAAAATCCGTTTCATTCTATCAAAGATTTTCATATTCGGTTTTTCATAAAGAGTGCGAAAACTGACAGAATCTATCAGGCTTGGCGGAGAAAACAATAATCATTTTTTATTTACCGACGCATCCTTTGCCCGGCGGAGGAACATTGCATAATAAAAAATTAATGATAACTTTGTAACCGCTTAGCTAGCCTAAATGATGGGTCGGGCGGGCAACGACATACGTAAAGACGTTACCTGACGTTATCTTCTTAGCTCAAACTTCGCAAACTTGAATCTTGGAGAAGGAGCGGCAGCCAGTGCGTCCATTGGTGGCATACAACTGCGCACAGCACCGCGGACTTGTATATCATCTCAGGTGTGGGCTAGCTACGTTGCTTATCATAAGATGCGGAACTATCATAGATAAACAGGTATAGGAAGGAAGTGCCGAAGAGGGATTGTACACTCAAACTGCAAAGAACAAATAAATTATAAGCGTCATGACAGATCAGGAAACAGTCAGATGTCTGACAGCAGGTGACCAGCGCGTAATAAAGGATTTCTTTTTTGTGCGCTGCAAGCCGATGCTGATGTATATCGGAAGATATTTTTGTCAGGACAAGTCTGCACCGGAGGAACTTATAGGAGAATTCTATGAGTTCCTCTCGGCGGATGATTGGCATAAACTGAAGATATTCAAGTTCAGCTGCTCATTGAATACTTACGTAACTGTAATTGCTTCAAGGTATTTCCAGCGAAAAAGGGACAAGGAAATGATGTCGTTGGATGAAAATACCGCCCTTGCCGGGAATTTGCAGGCAGAGAGGAATGACGGTGCTTTCTTTATGGAGGATTTCAATAGAATGATTGGAAATCTGCAGCCTTTTGATAGATTTCTTGTCCGGCGTATTCTGATAGATGGAGAAAAGCCGGGCGATATACTTGCCGAGGCTGAAGAGTTTATACGGGATGACGGGACGATAAGTACAGGGGCTCAGGACAAAAAGCAGTTTGCCGGATATATTTATACCCGTTACAACAGAGTCCGGAAGTCTTTACAAAAAAACATGAGGGCTATTGGTTATTAAAAATAGAATTTTTATGTCACACTATAATATTTCTGATGAAGAACTGGCCGCTTATCTGGACGGTATGCTGTCAGAACAAGATGCCACTAAGATTGACGATTCAATGGATGTCGACACCCTGGAGATTATGAATGTATCACGACGGGCAATGGACGGATTCCGGCAGGGGAAAACAGTCAAGCTTCCATCTTGGGAAAATATCCCTGCAGAAACGGCTGCGTCCGGAAGTTCATATGAGCCATTGGCGATGGCAGGCTTCCTGGGCGAAAACAATACCGTCGGAATGTCAGATTCCGGGCAAGAGGAAAACGATAGACAATGAGTCCGGAAATTGATATATTGAGGAGGAAAATCAAACGGTCGCTTATAATTTACATAATCGGCTGCTTCTGTTTTGCAGCAGTCGCTTTGGCGTCAATATGGTTCGGATATTACCTTATACGCCACTACGGTGAGAATGATTTGCCGGCAGGCCTTATAATTTTTTCATTGGCAGGAATACTGCTTCTGTGGGAAATGTCCAAAGCATTCAGGTTCAAGGCTTCGATTCCGGAAAGTTTCAAGCCTGTCACCGCACAGGAATATCCGGCACTGTTCCGCATCATTACCGAAGTCACTACAGCATTGGATTTATCTCCGATACGCAAAGTGTACATTTGTCCTGACGCTACTGCCGCGGTGTTTATCAGGCCGCGTATATGGAATATCCTGACAAAAGCAGAGCGAAATCTTGTTGTCGGCATGGGCTTTCTGACCCAGATGGATGATGATGAAATACGGGCAATGCTCTATCATGAATTCGGTCATTATGTGCAGAAGGAGATGAAAGACTCGGTGTCGGTCTACACTATCGGGCAGTTTTCCCGCTCGTTTGTTACCATCAGGAATACGAAAAAACAGGGGACATGGGAAACGCAAATGAAGATACAGCTGCTTATGTTCACTTATTTCACAATATGGATATGCGACCGTATAAACGAATCATATTCACAGCTGGCAAAACAAATGGAATACGACGCAGACGACGTGGCCGCAAAATATATGGGAGTACCGGCCTTGCAGCGGGCTCTGGTTCATGCTGCCTGTATAAGATATAATTATGAAGCAGTACAATGGGGATTGAAACAATTGGAACTTCAGAATATTGGTGTAGACAATATTTATCAGGCCTTATGTTTTGTAGGCAGCTATTCACGTCCGTCACGAAGAATGCTACCTGAGGAAGTAATCAGGCGCGTAGAACGCTTCGGGCAATTGGCAGACAGCAGCGTGGCGGAAAATTCCGTTCAGCAATCCGCGCTGCTATTGGCGCAAACCAAAGGAGAGACACAGCACTTATGCCCTGCATTTCAATTTGCCCGATGGCTTCGCGAAGGTTTCGACGTCTATACCCGACAAAAATTACAGCAGACTTCCGTGGACCTGGAAATCTGCCTTGAACGGAGGAAACACAAACTGCCCTTCTTTGACGGCAAATACAACATTTTACTTGACGGCAAGACTATCGGAGCAGGAAATTTCAGAAAAGGATATACCCTTCGCCGAAGGACATCACCCGGCAAGCACACTATCACTGCAAGCGCTCCGTCAGGCATTTTCTCAACGCCCTTTGAATTTGAGGCTGTACAGGACAAGGCATACCGTATAGAAATGGATTACAAGGCCCATTTGAATGACGGGGTGTATGATGTTTTCGGAAAATCCATCTCAGAATTTAATCCCGGATGATAGATTTTGCACACGGAATACTCTAATAATGACAGATACAGAATTATTAATTATAACGCTATTGCAAAATGAATGGAGGAGGATTTTCAATGGAAATAACTGGCACACAAAACAATTAAAAACAATGAACACACAAGAACCAATCCGATAGTTGGAGGAACGAGAGAATCACGACTAAAAGCCCCCGACGCCATGTACGGGGGCACTCATTTATATACAACATCTTTATTTCAAACCGTTTAGTCCAAGAGCTTCCTAACATCGTCAGATGTAATACCGACACAGTCGGCGATTTCCTCATCGGAAAATCCCCTTACCTTCATGTTTTTTACAATCTTAAGACGCTCTTGTCCGGCACCTTGCTCAATGCCCTGCGCAATTCCTTTCTCAAGTCCTTGCTCCAATCCCTGTTCAATCCCCCAACTGATCTGTGCCTTAATATCTTCTTTTGTAGTCATAGCTCTTATGTATC
>JBJEBQ010000017.1:0-18659 GCA_051870215.1 Candidatus Cryptobacteroides sp.
AGTTTTTCTTTTTCTTACATTTTTCATGTCAGTTTTTTCTCTTTTTTATAAAAATAACCATCTTTTCAGAATTGTAAAAAAGAGCAAAATATTAAAATTCAGCAAAAACCTGACTCAAATATCCGGCATCTGGAGTCCACATATCTATGATGTGAATGGCTTCAGGGAATCTCACAACCACGGACTATATTATTTTCCGAATTGTTGCCGGTTTTTCACAAGTTCTTTTTATATTTGTGAGATCAAAAAAAAATTCAACGATGAAACAATTTCTTAAAATCACTCTTGCGACGCTGTGCGCGCTCATCATTTTCGGCATTCTGTCGTCGGTGATGTTCTTCTCCTGCGTTGCATCACTCTCGACATTGTCGGAGTCTCCGGTAGTCATGCCCAAAACAGCGGTCCTGAAAATCGACATGTCCAAAATCATGCTTTCGGAACAGACCAAAGAGGCTGATCCGATGAGCTATCTGCAGACAGGTACCCAGGCACCGGCTCCGCTCGGAATCTGGAGCGCAATCTCAGCCATCAACGCTGCAGCTGCAGACCCGGCAGTCAAATTCATCTACCTGCTTCCAGACGGTCTCCAGGGCGGACTTGCACAAATCGAAGAGCTCCGCACTGCCCTCGCCAAGTTCAGGGAAAGCGGCAAAGCGGTCATCGCCTACACTGAAAATCCTTCAAACGGCGGCTACTATCTTGCTTCAGTTGCGGACAAAATCTATATGACTTCACACGAAGGCGGAATGTCGATGCTGACAGGTATCAGCGGACGCCTCATCTTCCTCAAAGACATACTCGACAAACTCGGAGTAAACGTGCAGCTCATCAGGCACGGCAAATACAAATCTGCCGGCGAGATGTACGTGCGCTCATCCGCAAGCCCTGAAAACATGGCCCAGAACGAGGCTATGATCAATTCAATCTGGAAGACTTATTCCGGAAAAATGGCGGAGGCAAGAGGTATGGAAGCTGCGAAATTCAACGCCCTGATTGACAATCTTACACTGAACGCACCGTCGGATTTCCTTGAGAACGGGCTTGTGGACGCGCTTATGACCCGCGAAGAACTCCAGCAGAAAATCGCGGACCTGTTCCTTGCAGATAACTACAAAAATGTGGGATTCATTTCTCTGCCTGATTATGCTTCGCTGAAGAAGACACTCAACATCAAAGCCACCAACAAAGTGGCTGTAATCTATGCGGAAGGAAGCATCGTGGACGGAAGCCAGATGGAGGAAGTTGCAGGCGACCGCTTTGCAAAGATCATCGCTGACGTACGTAACGACCAGACCATCAAGGCTGTAGTCCTCCGCGTAGACTCTCCGGGCGGAAGCGTACTTGCTTCTGACAAGATCAAAGCCGAACTGGACCTGCTCAAAGAGGAAAAGACTGTGATCGCTTCTTACGGTGACTATGCGGCTTCAGGCGGATATTGGATTTCCAACAACTGCGACAGGATTTTCAGCAACGCGACTACCCTCACAGGTTCTATCGGCGTATTCAGCATGATACCTGATGTCAGCAAGACCGTAAAGAATACTCTTCATATCAACATCACTCCGGTAAATTCCAACGAGCACTCTGATATGTACAACATGATGCGTCCGCTCTCCCCTAAGGAGGTGGAATATATGCAGGCTTCAGTTGAGAGCATCTACACGAAATTCACCGGTATTGTTGCCCAAGGCAGAAATATGAGCGTAGCTGATGTTGACGCCATCGCCCAGGGCCGTGTATGGACAGGCGCCGACGCTCTCGGTATCGGACTTGTAGACCAGATAGGTACCATCGAGGATGCAATCAACTATGCGGCAATGTCAATCGAGGATGTTAATTCTCTCGCAGACGTAAATATTGTGGAATATCCCAAACCGCTGACTACTTGGGAGTTGCTTTTGAACAGCCTCAACGGCACGGATCCTGAGGCAAGGCTCGTGAAAGGCACTTTCCTCGAAGGTACTTACAATGAGTTCCGCAATTGGAATGCTGACTGTGCAGGACAGGTGTTTGCCCGTATGCCATACGACATTGTCATTAAGTAGTTCCAAGCATTTGCATAAATGGCAAAACAATCCCGACTGCGCCGTAAGGCATAGTCGGGATTGTTTTTGTACATTATTTAGATGCAAAATAGTATTACATATCACAATATGTACAAGACCCATTCGACTCCCTTCGGTCGCTCAGGGTGACATGCGCTACGCTCGGAATGACAGAGTAAACTGTTCCACGCTTTTTTATTCGATTACAATGACTTCCCTGGTAGTCGGAGTGATTTTCAGAGAGTCGTCAATACGGCTGCCGAGAAGGGCGAGAACATGATGCGGGTCACCCTTTTCGCTGTACGGAGGAGCAATCACTATGGCGCGTTCTTTCTGCGTCAGATTGTAGTGGGCGTCAGTGAAAATGTCGCTGAGTTTTTTGCGGCCGTTCATACCGAGAGGCTGAATCCAGTCGCCCTGTTCCCAACGGCGGCACACAATAGGAAAATCCAGTTTGGCCCTGTCGAAAGCAATCACCCCCTCAGGCATTATAGGAGATTTTTCCACCGACCATTTTTCGATACGGACCGAAATGCTACGCCCGTTGAAGAGATATTTTCCTACGGAGCGAAGGACTACAACAATATCATTTTCAGTCAGTTCCATAGTTTTCTTTTTTTCTTTCAAAGGTTCCACTAAAATACAGTCACTCGTAGTCAGCATCCTATAGGCCCCGGCCTCAAAAATTTTACCGCTGCGCGTCACGGCATCGCCGGCCTCCAAGAGATTTGTCAGTGCGGAGATCACAGCTGAATTGAAGCCGTACTGCCCAGCAATATAATATAGAAGATATTGCCAGTTTTGAGTCTGGAGCAGTTCCGTCAAATTGATTCTATCACAAGCTCCGCCACGCTCCATCACCCGCGGAAGATGTTCTTCACACCACTGTCTGACTATATCGTCCGCCCTGGAAAAATACGACATTTCCCTGTTCAATGTCTTTACAAAAGAAGGATTGATCGTCTCAAACAAAGGAAACACCTCATTGCGGATTCTGTTGCGCTTATACTCTGACATGGCATTGGTGCTGTCCTCCCTATGGCCATAGCCCCGGGCAAACATCCAGCCTTCAATCTGGCGGCGAGTCACTCCAAGCAAAGGCCGTATCAATTTAGTCTCAGTCCCTGGTACAGGAAGACGGGACACTTCCGTCATACCGCTCACCCCTCGCAGGCCGCTGCCTCGCAGAAGATTGAGCATCAGCGTCTCCGCATTGTCATTGGCATTATGGGCCACAGCAACTGCCGCGAAACCATGCTCCCGGCACAAATCCGCAAACCAGCCGTAGCGCAGATCACGCGCCGCCATCTCAATGCTCAGTCCCTTTTCCACAGCAAAGTTTTCAGTGTCAAAGCGCTTCACGAAACACTGCACTCCCCGCTCCGCAGCCCAGGCCTCCACCAAAGCCTGATCACCATCGCTCTCCTCCCCGCGCAAAGAGAAATTGCAATGCGCCAAAGCGAAGCGTCCATGGAAATACTCCTGAAAGAGCGCAGCCAGACACATAGAATCAACACCGCCGCTCACCGCAAGCAAATACTTTGCCGCCATCTTACCGGCAGAAGTCCCGTCCGCCACGCCTCCAGCTGTCACGCAGCCATCAGACAAAGAAGGGGCAGCCTTGAAAAGCGCCCCCTCGATTCTTTGCATAGCATTTTGAAAAGCCCTATCCATAAATTGAATTCGAATAAGATTTTTGAGATAAGACCTATTTCTTTCCGGCAATAGTATAAGTAAAGCCGAAGGCCAGAGACTCCTTGAACTGGACTCTCTGTCTTCCGTCAGGATATTTGTCTATGTCCTTGTCACTCTTGATCAAGACCTTGTCATCATAAATCAAGTTGGTAGTGATGGTAAATGTGAAATATTTGGCAAGTTTCCAGTCAATCCTGTTGTCCCAGTTCACACGGAGATTCTCCGGATGATCAAGATAGTTGGAGAAAAGTACGACCTGGGTGCTGTATGAGAAATTGTCATTGATATTCACCTTGGCATCGACTTTCAACTGCGCACCGAACTCAAACCTTGCGCTGCGGTATGCAGTGCCGTTCTTCATAGCTGCATCGTATGAATTAAATTTTTTCAATTCATTTTCATCACCCTCAAAATCCGTAGCGGTCTTGCCTTCATACTTGCCTTTCAAAGCCTTGTATGACTTTTTCAAATCCATACCGTAATCCTTCCTCAGTTCATCCACGCTGCAGATGACAAAACCTCCGGTAAGAGGTGCGAAGTTGATAGACAACCATTTCCAAGGCTGGTAATCAATACCGAGTGCCAGATTCGTATAGGCCGGTGAAACAATGCTTGACTTCAGGATTCTCGCATCACGCCACGCCTTGACCTGCTCCTTGTGTGACAAATCATCCAGATTCGCTATTCCCGGGGTCTTGTACTCATAGCCGTTGCTGAACTGGGACTTGAAATCATAGCCCGCAGAAAACGAGAGATTCTTCACTTTTCCGGCCTGGTATGCCCACTTGCTCTCCAAATAGATGCGGTCACTGCTTTTCTGGAGCAGAGGTTTTGAAGATGCATAGAGGAAACCGTAATCCAACTGAAGACGGTTGTTCCACTTCATTGCACCTTTCTGGTAATTGGCATTACCGTCAATGAATGCGGCAAGCGATACGGTATTGTCGCCACCCGCAGCCCAGTTGGTAAGCGACGTCTGCCCCACATTGACCTGGGTTTTCAGGGACATATCCCAATACTTTGGCTTTTCAACTTTTTTCTCCACTTCCGGAGCTTCGTTTATGGCCTTTGCAGCTTCCATTGCCGCTTTCTGGGCTTCCGTAAGCTGTGCGGACGCTGTCACACAGACAAACATGAACAATAATACATAAAAAAACTTTCTCATATACGTCAGGGTTTAAAGACAAACTTATCCATAACCAATTTCCTGGACAGACTAATAGGAGATGGCGAACAGAACTCGTCTGTGCGAAGGCTTTCCAGTGTAAATGCACTTGCCTTCTTCCTCGCAGACATAGCTGTCCATAGGGATACAACGTATTGTTGCCTTTGTCTCCTCCTTGATTTTCTCCTCAGTCTCAGGAGTTCCGTCCCAGTGACAGGCAAGGAAACCGCCTTTCTGTATTTCTGTCTTGAATTCCTCCCAAGAATCGCATTTGCGGATATTGGAATCTCTGAAAGCCAAAGCCCTGTTGTAGATATTCTCCTGGATTTCATCCAGAAGTTTCTCAATATACTGCGCAAGTCCTTCAACAGGGACGACCATTTTCTCCTTGGTGTCGCGGCGGGCTACCTCAACGGTACCGTTCTCAAGATCACGCGCACCCACAGCAAGTCTTACAGGCACGCCTTTGAGCTCCCACTCGGCAAATTTGAAGCCCGGACGCACAGTGTCCCTGTCATCAATCTTCACGCTGTGACCGTCCTTCTCAAGCACGGCTTTAAGTTCTCCCATTTTATCGAAAATCATCTTGTTGGCCTCAACGTCCTTGCCTACGATAGGCACGATAACCACCTGGATAGGAGCAAGTTTCGGAGGAAGCACAAGTCCCTCGTCGTCGCCGTGAGCCATGATAAGCGCACCCATCAGACGGGTTGAAACTCCCCATGAAGTGGCCCATACATATTCCTGCCTGCCTTCCTTGTTGGTAAACTGCACATCGAAAGCCTTGGCGAAATTCTGTCCGAGGAAATGCGAAGTACCGGCCTGCAGAGCCTTTCCGTCCTGCATCATGGCCTCAATTGTCATTGTATCAAGAGCACCGGCAAAACGCTCGTTCGGACTCTTGTGACCGACCACGACAGGAAGCGCCATATAATTGCGGGCGAAATCGGCATAAACATTCACCATCTTTGTCGCCTCTGCAATCGCCTCCTCCTGAGTCGCATGGGCGGTATGCCCCTCCTGCCACAGGAATTCCGCAGTACGGAGGAAAAGACGTGTCCTCATTTCCCAACGGACAACATTCGCCCACTGGTTACAGAGAATAGGAAGGTCCCTCCACGAAGTCACCCAATTTTTATAGGTATTCCATATAATAGTCTCGGATGTCGGACGGACAATAAGCTCTTCCTCCAGTTTTGCAGAAGGATCCACCACGACTCCGTTTCCTTCCGGATCTTTCATAAGACGATGATGGGTCACGACAGCACATTCTTTTGCAAATCCTTCTACGTGTTCAGCCTCACGGCTAAGGAAAGATTTAGGGATGAACAAAGGGAAATATGCGTTTACATGTCCGGTATCCTTGAACATTTTGTCCAGCACTTCGTGCATTTTTTCCCAGATTGCATAGCCGTATGGTTTGATCACCATACATCCCCTGACTGCTGAACGCTCTGCCAAATCAGCCTTAACCACAAGGTTGTCATACCATTGTGAATAATTTTCTGACCTTTTAGTTACTTCTTTTGCCATTGTATTTTGATTTTTACATTATTTTCACTAAAATTGTCCGTGAATGTATTATTTTGCCAAACACGGCAATTTAAGCACAAAGGTACGAATATTGTATATTATTCCATACTGATAAACAAGAATTTTTATAAAATTTATGGAGGATATTACTATGAAAAAGAGATTAATCCCGTTTTTAGCAGTGATTTTCACTCTGACTTCCTGTGGAACTTCAGCCTGGATGGCGTCAAATGACGGCAGCAGATTCCAGGACGGAATTTACGCAAGCAATACTACAGTAGTGGCTAAAGTTGACAAAAACGAAGCCAATGATCTTATAGAACAGACCAAAGGCTCTACGATTTATCTTTTCAATGACGATGAGGAGCAGGCTACGGCAATTTCTGTCCCTAAGAATTCGTCCGCAAAGATCAAATTCGGCAATGACGGCGGCAACACCACAGTCACGGTAACGGACAACCCGTATTCTTGGGAAAACAACCTTGACATTTGGGACTCATTTGCAGCAGGCTACGCTCTTGGGTCATGGAATTCCTATGGTCCATGGCGTTATGATCCATGGTATTACGGCCCGTACAACTCATGGCGTTACTACAGCTGGTACGGTCCGTACAACTCACCTTGGTACTACAGCAGCTGGTATGACTGGTACTACCACGATCCATGGTGGTACGGCTGGCACGACCCATGGTATTACAGGCCTTACTACAGCTGGCACTACGGTCCTTATTGGCATGATTACCATCATCACCATTATTACGGATACCACAGGCCGCCACATCACAACGGCTACTACAGCAACAGATACTACGGTACAAGGTATTCTACAGGAACGATAGGAGGAAGCTACCGCAGAACTTACACTACCACGAAAACTGACGGGGGACGCAATACTGTGAGCCGTGGCGGCAGTATGGGACAGAGCAGTACCATAAGCAGAAGCGACAGAACCGGCACCACCGCCGGAAGGACTGTGCGTCCTGTGGACACACGCACGACTTCTGCAAATGTTTCCAACCGCACCGGACGCGGCACGACAACGGTGAGCAGAGGAGGTACGGCCACAACACGTGGCAACGGCCGCGTCAACACCACGACCCGCGGAACCGGCAACTCACAGGGCAACACAGCTTCTCGCGGCAGCAACACTGTCAGCAGAGGCGGCAACACCAACAGCAGCAGAGGAACTGTCACAAACGGCAGCAGAACTTCACGTGGAAGCAGCAGTATAAACAGAGGTGGCAGCAGCTCTACAACCCGTGGAACTATAAACGGCGGAAGCGGTTCCCGTGGGACCGGCAACAGCTCAAGCAGCATGAACAGAGGAAGCAATACTACTACCCGTAGTACAGGCACTACAAACAACAGGCAGACAACGACCCGCGGTACAAGTGCAAACTACAGGACTCCTGCAAGTTCAAACAACAGTTCTTCACGTGGGAGCAGCTACAACAGCGGCTCAAGGAACAGCAGTTCGTCTCGCGGAAGCAGCTACAACAGCAACAGTTCTTCACGCAGCAGCTATGACAGCAACTCAAGAAGCAACTCGTCACGAAACTCTTACGAAAGCTCAAGAAGCAACAACAGCTCACGCGGAAACTACAGCAGTGGAAGCAGCTACAGCGGTTCGACAGGCAGTTCTTCAAGAGGAAGCAGTTACGGAGGAGGTTCTTCACGCAGCGGCGGCAGCGGAGTATCACGCGGCGGAAGACATTAATCATCAGAAATTTACGACCATGAAACCGAACATGAAAATCTTTGATATATATTCGCCGAAGAGCGATATCAAATGATTTTCATCGTGAGAGTGAGCGATAGCGAACGGCTATCAGACTCTCATAAAATTTTTATAAATGTAAAAATTTTTGATAATATGAAACGAATACTATCAATCATCGCTCTGGCAGCATTTGCCGCTCCGCTCTTCGGACAGACAGCGGCGGATGCTTTCAGATTCAGCGAAAACATCTACGAAGGCACGGCAAGAACAGTTGCAATGGGTAACGCATTCACGGCCCTCGGCGGAGATCTCGGTTCCATCGGAATCAACCCTGCAGGAAGCGCCGTGGCCAACTACTCACAAGTAACTATAACTCCGGGACTTACGATTTCATCATCGACCAGCTATGGCAATCCGGCCGGAGAGACAAGCTACTTCGAGCAGATTATGAAAAGCAAAAAGACTGCCTTTACCCTTCCGAATGTGGCAGCTACGTTCAATCTGAATTTAGGCAGCAAAACAGGTCTCAAAAACATGACTTTCGGTTTTGCAGTCAACAGGACCAACGACTATGGTCAGAACGTGTTTGCAATGGGTACCAACGACAAGACTTCGTACTTGGGCTCAATGGCATATTGGGCTACGATGGATGGAGTTTACGCCGGAGACCTCACAGCATCCAACCGATGGGAGACCCAGCCTTGGCGCTATGTCATAGGTTATAAAACCGGCATGATTGACAAAATCAGCGACGACTACACCTACATCGGAGCGACCGAAGTTGCAGAAACTATGGATGACGGAACGCTGAACATCTTCACCCCGGGACAGCTGGAGCAGAGCTACAACCGTATGGTGTCAGGAGAGAAATACGAATATGCATTCAATGTGGCATTCAATATTTCCGACAAACTGTATCTGGGAGTGAACCTCGTCGGGACATCGCTTTCGTACTCATACGAGCACTACTTCAAGGAAGTTTCAGTCAATCCGGAAGACTTCGAATATGATGCAGGCGGTAAGATTTATCAGTTCGACAAAATGAAATACAGCACTTTCTATGACGCCTCCGGCAGCGGTTTCTACGGCAAAATCGGAGCAATCTTCACTCCGGGTCTGGGCATACGCATCGGTGCGGCCATCCAGACTCCGACCGTGATGAACATCAGAGAGCGCTGGCAAGAAAGAGGCGAAATGTCAACGCTGATTACAAGCACCTCAAGCTCAGAAGCCAGTCCGGAAGGAGAGACATCATACAGACTCGTGTCACCGTTCAGAGCCAATTTCGGACTTGCATGGACCTTCGGAAGATTCGGAGTCATCAGCGCAGACTACGAATTCAGTGATTACAAACAGATGAGATACACCGGAAGCCGCGATCTTGATTCGGAATTTCTGATGGACCTCAACACTGAAATACGGGACAGCTACGCCACTTCCCATCTGTTCAGAGCAGGTGTAGAACTCAAGCCGCTCAGCGTACTTGCACTCAGAGCCGGGTATGCAATCAATTCTCCGTCACTGAAAAGCGAAATCAATTTCAAGGACGCAGACGGCAGAGGTCCGGGCACAAGATTCTGCAAACAGGCTGTATCTTTCGGTATAGGCTTCGCAAGCAAGAGCTCGTTCTTCGCGGACCTCACGGCACAGAAGATTTTCTACCCGACCGAATATTATATGCCATACGACCCGTATGTGCTTGATGAGACCAACAATGAATTGGCCGGATATTATGTTCCGGAGATTGTCATCAAGCCGAGACAGTGGAAGGTGATGCTGACCTTAGGCTGGCGCTTCTAACTTTCTGTTTCTTTTGCCCGACTGCCGCGTTGCTGCTTCCTCCTTCCTTCCTCACAACCAAAAGGTTGCTCCGTCGGTCGTCGGTCACGCGCCTTGCATTCGAACAAAATAAATCAGAAAGTGATTACAGCTTTTTGAGATAGACTATACTGTCCGGACCTTCATTGAAAAGCAGATCCATGATGGACATATCTGACTGAAAGCCGTATTTTTGAGCAAAAACTTGAAAGTACGGCTTATTCAATTGGAGTCGGGCTAAAATATCATTCGGGCGCTTGGGATGTATGATTTCACGATAATCTTCACCATAGACAGTCATCAGCGGCCTGCCCGAAGCGTCACGCTGCGGCACAGCGAAATCATCGGTCAGACGAAGCTCCACATACAGGCCTGTTTTTTCGATAAAGAACTGCAGCAGTCTGAAATTCAATTCAAACAGGGTTTCCGCACCAGCATCCAGAATGCCGAAAAGTTCGTCCTGATAATACTCGAAATAGGCGGAGGTCCTGTACGCCGACACAATGGCTCTTTTGTGCTGCTGCACCCAGGGAGTGGAATAATCAATATTCAGCGAGCGTATGGGAAGCTGATAAGTGCCGCCTTCGTGAACAATCGGCACAGACAGCGGCTGCACTCCTTCCGAAGCACAGAAAAGGCAACGGTTGCGGTAAGACTGCTTCTGATAATTCTCGCAGGCCTCAATATAGACAACAGAAGGAGATATCTCACCAATATCTCCTTTAATCCTTGTCCCTATCCCGCTCATTTCCTGGGCCATTGCCGCGAAATACGATACGGGCGGAAAATAAGCTATGGAAAACAGTTTGGACACTACTCTACGATACCTTTTTCACTTACAATAGGACCTCTGACAATGCCGCGTTTAGAGTTGCGAATGAAGTCGAGAATAGTATCCCTTTCCTCTGACTGGGGAAAACCTGATTCGATTTTAGCGCAGGCATCGCTTACTGTCATACCTCCATAGTAGATCATATCATACATATCCTTGATATTCCGGATCTGGTCTGAAGTGAAGCCGCGTCTGCGGAGTCCGACGACATTGACACCGGCGTAAGTCAAAGGGTCCCTGCCGCAAAGGATGTAAGGCGGAATGTCCTTGTTGATCTTCGAGCCTCCGCCGACCATGGCATGTTTGCCGATTTTTGAGAACTGGTGAGCCACAGTGCTGCCGCCGAGTATTGCCCAGTCATCCACATCAGTCTCACCTGCAATTCCCACATAGCTGACAAGAATGCAGTGGTTGCCGACTGTACAGTCATGCGCAACGTGGGTATATGACATCAGAAGTGTGTCGCTTCCGATTTTTGTAACGCCTTTGCCGCTTGCCTTGGTACCTCTGTTTATAGTTGCACATTCGCGGATGTTCACATTATCTCCGATTTCAACGTAGGTCACTTCACCGTCGAATTTCAAATCCTGAGGTATTGCTCCGACAACTGCTCCCGGAAACACGCAGCAGTTCCTGCCCATTTTCACATAATTGAATATGGTGGCATGAGGAAGGATTTTCGTTCCGTCTCCGATTTCCACGAACTCATCGATATATGCGTATGGTCCGACTTCAACGGTCTCGCCCAATTTTGCATTAGGGTGAACGGTTGCCAATGGATGAATTTTAGCCATAATATATAACGTTTTTTTTAATTTTCAGACAACTTTTTGGGATTCTTCCTATTCCAGACTTTCCCTTACCGCTTTGGCAGTCCGGACATTAATGGAATGTCCCGGTTTGTATGCAGTCACTTTTGCCTTCAGGAAGCCGCCGCAGAGTCTCAGGTCTCCGATGAGGTCAAGCAGTTTGTGCCGTGCGCATTCATTCGGGAAACGCAGAGTCAGATTGCTCAGATAACCGTCCTCCCGCACGCTAAGCTTCGGTTGGTTGAACAGTTCCGTCATCCTGTCCACCTGCTCCTGGCTTACAGGATGCTCGACAATCACGATGGCATTGTCCACATCACCGCCCTTCACTAAATTGTTGTTGAAGAGGAATTCGATTTCATGGAAGAAAACGAAAGTCCTGCAGACACCTATCTCCTCGGCATATACCGAATTCTTGTCATAAGATGCTGACTGGACGCCAAGTACGTGTGAATTGAAATCCACTGTGATGTCGTAAGAGAACTCCTCCGCAGGCTCGATACGCACGTACGAACCTTTTTCTTCATTGCTTATTTCTATAGCCTCCTTGAGCTCCACATATTTGCGCGGAGCATTCTGCTCAGTGAAACCGTCTTTCCAGATGGCATCGATATAAGGCTTCGCACTTCCGTCCAGAATCGGGACCTCCACATTGTCAAGTTCAACGACGGCATTGTCCACTCCCATACCGGTAAGCGCCGACATAAGGTGCTCGACAGTGGCCACAACGGCCTTTTCCGAAGATATTGTCGTACTGCGCGCCGTATTCGAAACATTCTCGGCAAGAGCCTCCACAACGGCATCCTCCCCAAGGTCAGTCCTTTTGAACACAATACCGCTGTTCTCCGGAGCCGGACAAAGCTTCATTTTCGCGTATTTTCCTGTATGTAATCCTTTGCCTTCAAAGGTGTATTCTCTCTTTAGTGTCTGTTGCAACTGCATCATCTCAATAGTTTGGCCTGCAAAGATAATCAAAATAATTTAATTTCTACTTTTTCGCCTGTTTCCTGAAAATGGCGTAACTTCTCATATAATCCATATACGGAATCGCCGGAGTACCCATCAGTTTTTTACCCGGTTCACTTATAGTATTGCTGACTCCGGCCTGAGGTCCCACCGTAGTGTTGTCCGCAATCGTGATGTGTCCTGCAATACCGGCCTGAGCCGCAACAATGCAATGATTGCCGACTTTTGCAGAGCCGGCAATTCCAGACAAAGCCGCCATCACGCAATTCTCGCCGAAATCAACATTGTGGCCTATCTGACAGAGATTGTCGATTTTGGTGCCCTTGCGGATGATCGTAGTGTCAATCTGTGACTTGTCCACGCAGCTGTTCGCTCCAATTTCCACATTGTCCTCAATGATGACATAGCCGTTGTGTTCGATTTTCTTCCACGTGCCGTCCTCCTGAGGAGCGAAACCGAAACCGTCGGCACCGATTACCGCATTTGCATGGAGAATCACATTATTACCTATTTTCATCCCCGGATAAATTCTCACACCGGGATAAATTATGCAATGGTCCCCGATTTCTGTCCCGTCACCGATATACACATTTTCATATATTTTGGTGTAATCACCGATTTTAGCATTGCGGCCGATATACGCAAAATCACCGACATAGACTTTCTTTCCAAGTTTTGCAGACCAGCGCACCCGGCATCTCAAGCCCCTGTACCTTTTATATGAACGTTTCAGCGCCGTGACATAGTCAAGCAGTTCGGCAACGGCGGAATACGCATTTTCTACACGTATCATTGTTGCCGGCACCGGAGCGGAAGGCTGGAAATCATTGTTCACGATAATGGCATCCGCCTTGGTCTTATATACGTATTTCTCATATTTCGGATTGGCAAAGAAGCAGATTGCCCCGGGTTTGCCGCTCTCTATACGGGCAAAATCCGAAATGACGGCATCCGGATTTCCTTCGACACTTCCTTTCAGAATGTCGGCTATTTCTTTGGTTGTTAGCTTCATTTGGTTCAGGCTACTTGTTTTATTTGTAAATTATACGTATCTTTGCACCGTGAATTTGAAAGGAGGTGCTTGGTTGCCTCCTTATTTTATTATTTGATGTACAATGAACGTATCAGACATTATAGATGCAATCGGTGCTGAAATCGTTGCAAGGAATTGTTTTATTGTCGGCGTATCAGTAAGCGCTGACAACGATGTTGAAATCATCATCGAATCGGAAGATGCTGAAATTGAATTGGATGACTGCGTAGAAATCAGCCGTGTTTTCGAGAGCAGATTCGACAGAAATGTGGAGGATTATTCGATTACGGTAAGTTCTGCGGGTCTCGACCAGCCTTTCAAGGTGTTCAGACAGTATGAGAAAGCTGTCGGGAGCCTTGTGGAAGTGGGTCTGAAAGGAGGCAGGAAACTGCTTGCGACACTCACGGCAGCGACAGAGGAAGCCATCAGCCTGAATTATTCCGTATTGGAGGCTGTGGAAGGCAAGAAAAAAAAGGAAAAAGTCGAGCACAACGACACTTTCCCTATGACCGAGGTGAATTTTGTGAAACCTCACATTGAATTTGAATAATAGCATAACCTGATTCAGGAAAATAAAAAATAAAAATTATACAAAATGGAGAAAATTGAACTTAAAGACGCCTTTGTCGAGTTTAAAAATCAGAAAAACATCGACAGGCCGACTATGATGGGTGTCCTTGAAGACGTTTTCAGGACTCAGCTCGCCAAGACCTACGGCTCAGCCGACAATTTCGACATCATCCTCAATGTGGACAAGGGTGACTGCGAAATTTATTGGAACAGGGAAGTCGTTGAAGAGGTTGAAGACCCTAACACCCAGATTTCCTTGGAGGAAGTGAATGCCGACGGCGGTGACTACGAAGTAGGTGAGACTTTCGCAAAGAGGGTGGAAATGAAGGACTTCGGTCGCAGGGGTATTCTCAACATCAGACAGAACCTTCAGGGCCGCATCATGGACATTGAAAAGGCTAATCTCTACAACAAATATGTTGAAAAAGTCGGAGAGATTTTCACCGGAGAGGTTTACCAGACATGGGCCAAAGAGGTTCTTATCCTTGACGAGGACGGAAATGAATTGAGGCTTCCTAAGTTCGAGCAGATTCCCGGCGAACATTTCAAGAAGAACGACACGGTGCGCGCCATCATCAAGAGCGTGGAGATGAAGAACAACACCACTCCGTACATCACTCTTTCACGTACGTCCAACGAATTCCTCGAGAAACTTTTCGAGCAGGAGGTTCCTGAAATATACGACGGGCTCATCACCATCAAGAAGGTTGTACGTATCCCCGGTGAAAGGGCAAAAGTCGCCGTTGAATCATATGACGAGCGCATCGACCCTATCGGAGCATGTATCGGTGTGAAGGGTTCACGTATCAGCGGTATTGTACGCGAGCTCCGCAACGAAAACATCGACGTCATCCAGTGGACCAACAACACCCAGCTTCTCATCCAGAGAGCGCTCAGCCCGGCGAAGATTTCAAACATCGTGCTCGGAGGCGAAGACGAGAAAATCAAGGTCTATATGCTTCCTGATGAGGTCAAGAAAGGTATCGGTAAGGGCGGCTGCAACATCAAGCTCGCAGGCTACCTCGTCGGAAAGGACATCGAAGTATGGAGGGAGCTTCCCCAGAACGATTTTGATGAAGAGGACGACGTGCTGCTCCAGGACTTCAGCAACGAGATTGACCAGTGGGTAATCGACAGACTTATGGCCATCGGCTGCGACACTGCAAAGAGCGTGCTCCGTCTTGAGCCTGAGGACATTGCGAAGAGGGCCGATCTCGAAGATGAGACAGTTGCGGAGGTTATAAAGATCCTTCGCAGCGAATTTGAAGACTAGCTTATGGTATTATATTTAAAAATAGGGGGTTATATATGGCAGAAATCAGATTAAGTAAACTTGCAAAACAATTCAGTGTCGGTGTGTCAACCCTCGTTGATTTCCTCAACGAGAAGGGGGCTAACGTCGGTACGGATCCCAACGCTAAAATTTCAGATGAATACCTTCCGGCCATCCAGGCAAAATTCGGTGAAGACGCAAAATTGAAACAGGACGCCGAGAATGTTGCCATCAAAATCAAGGAGATAGTCGAGAGAGGTGCCAAGAAGAAAAATGAGGTTGAGGATGAATCCATTGAAACAGACATCATTATAAAGAGCAATACGCTCAAGTCGGAACCAAAGGCGGAGCCGAAAGCCGAGCCGGCAAAACCGGCGGAACCCGTCAAAGTCAAAACCGAAGAACCGGCAGTTCCAAAAGCTCCGGAACTTAAGGTCATCGACAAAATAGATTTGAGTAAATTCGAACCTAAGCAGACCAAAAAACAGGAGCCGGAACCTACCCCAGCCCAGACCCCGGCTGAGGAGAGACACAAAGAGAAAACAACTCCTGTAGAAGAGCCCAAGAAGCCTGCTGCCGAGGCTAAAGCCGAGCCTGCAAAACCTGTGGGGAAACCTGTCACCGAGGCCAAGACAGAACCTGTGAAGCCTGTTGAAAAACCGCAGCAGCCACAGCAGGGCCAGCAGACAAAGCCAGCTCCTGAAAAAGAGGAGACTGCCAAGCGCGTGGTAATCGGGCCTAAGGTCGTGGACAAAATCGACCTTTCACAGTTCGACAGGAAGAAGAGCAAGAGGGAGAGAATCGGCAAAGGCGGCAGCCAGAAAGTGGATGTCAACAAGATTGAAGCCGACAAGAACGGCGGCAAGAAGGACAAGAACAAAGGGAATAAGGATCAGAACAGAAACAACCAGCAGCAGAACAATCAGCAGGGCGGCGGCAAGAACAACAAGAAGAACCGCCGCGACAGGAATGCCGACAAGTTCAAACCTATGACGGAGGCCGAGACCGAGGAGATGCAGAAGGAAATCCAGAAGCAGATCAAGGAGACATACGCCCGCATGAACGAAAGCAAGAGCAAGAACAATTTCGGTGCCAAGCACAGAAAGGAGAAACGTGAGCTTGCTTCCCAGAAAATGCAGGAGGAGATGGAACTTCAGGAAATGGAGAAGAAAGTCCTCAAAGTCACTGAGTTCGTTACAGTAAATGACCTCGCCACCCTGATGGACAACACTCCTGTGACCAAGGTCATCGGAGCCTGCATGAGCCTCGGAATGATGGTGTCAATCAACCAGAGGCTTGACGCCGAGACTCTTGTGCTTGTCGCTGAGGAATTCGGCTATGAGGTTGAATTCGTAGGTGCGAACCTTACGGAGGCCATTGAGCAGGAGATTGAGGCTGAGGACGATTACGAGGAGCCAAGGCCGCCTGTAATAACTGTGATGGGTCATGTTGACCATGGCAAGACTTCACTCCTTGACTACATCCGCAAGGCGAATGTCATCGCAGGTGAGGCCGGCGGTATCACCCAGCACATCGGTGCATACAACGTGCTTATGCCTGACGGACGCCACATTACCTTCCTCGATACGCCGGGACACGAGGCCTTTACGGCAATGCGTGCCCGCGGTGCGAAGATGACAGACCTCGCAATCATCATCATTGCTGCGGATGACGCCATAATGCCGCAGACCGTGGAGGCCATCAATCACGCCCAGGCAGCGGGTGTGCCTATGATATTCGCCATCAACAAGATAGACAAGCCTGGCGCAAATCCTGACAAAATCAGGGAGCAGCTTTCAAACATGAATATTCTCGTGGAGGACTGGGGCGGAAAATACCAGTGCCAGGAGATTTCAGCGAAGAAGGGTATCAATGTGGACAAACTTCTTGAGAAGGTTCTGCTTGAGGCCGATCTGCTTGAACTCAAAGCCAATCCTAACCGCAGGGCATCAGGAGCAGTCATCGAGTCTTCACTCGACAAGGGACGAGGCTATCTTGCGACAATCCTTGTGCAGAACGGTACACTTCACGTGGGAGACATCATGCTCAGCGGCTGCCACACCGGCCGTGTGAAAGCCATGTTCAATGAGCGCGGCCAGAATGTGGAAGTTGCAGGTCCGTCTACTCCGGTATCCGTTCTCGGTCTTAATGGCGCACCTACCGCAGGCGAGACTTTCAATGTGATGTCAGACGAGAAAGAGGCGAAGAGCATAGCCAACAAACGCGAACAGCTCATACGTATCCAGGGCATCAAGACCCAGAAGCACATGACTCTCGAGGAAATCGGACGCCGTATCGCCATCGGCAACTTCAAGGAACTCAATGTCATTGTCAAAGGTGACGTGGACGGTTCAGTGGAGGCGCTTTCGGATTCAATCATCAAGCTTTCTACAGAGGAAGTACGCGTGAATGTAATCCACAAGGCTGTCGGAGGTATCTCCGAGTCGGACATCCTGCTTGCAGCAGCTTCGGATGCAATTATCATCGGTTTCCAGGTACGTCCTATGCCGGGCGCCCGCAAGCTTGCAGAAAAGGAGGAAATCGAAATCAGGCTTTATTCGGTCATCTACGACTGTATCAACGAGCTCAAGAGCGGTATCGAGGGTATGCTCGAACCGGAGCAGAAGGAGGAAGTCACCGCAACGGCAGAGGTTCAGGAGACATTCAAGATTTCCAAGGTGGGTACGATTGCAGGTTGCGTCGTCAAGGAAGGAAAACTCCAGCGTACATCCAAGGTGCGTGTCATCCGCGACGGCATCGTTGTCTACACCGGAGAGCTCGGCTCGCTCAAACGTTTCAAGGATGATGTCAAGGAAGTCACGATGGGTATGGACTGCGGTCTGAACATTGCAAACTACAACGACATCAAGGTCGGCGACATCGTCGAGGCCTACAACATCGTTGAAATCAAGCGCAGCCTCTGAGCAATTGGCAATTAGCAATTAGTAATTACGGACCGGCCGGATTTCCAGCCGGTCCGTTTTGTAGTTTATCTCATAAATAAAAAACAAGCAATATCAATAATTACTGGTATTCCGGACAGGTCAGTTGTTTTTTTTTGTAGCTGAGGATTGCCCAGGTGACGGAGAGGGTGCCGATGGCGAGCAGGCCTGCTGTTACGATGTGCACAATCCTTATTATCCTATATCTATTTGGCTATAATCTCCCAATAGCCGGTCTTAGTAGAACCTACCCTCTTA
>JBJEBQ010000018.1:0-18449 GCA_051870215.1 Candidatus Cryptobacteroides sp.
CCTGCTGGGATTTGCTGAAACGGTGAATCTCATCAATAAACAAAATGGGTGTACCCTTGGCCGAGGAGAATAGCGTATTGCTTCTTGCCTTGTCAAAGACTTCGCGTACTTCCTTTACTCCCGAACTTACCGCCGAGAGTGTATAGAAATCACGGTTCAAAGTAGAAGCCACTATTCGTGCAAGCGTGGTCTTGCCCACGCCTGGAGGGCCCCATAGTATGAAAGACGAGAGATTTCCGCTTTCGATCATATTGCGCAGAACACAACCCTTGCCGATAAGATGAGTCTGGCCGGCATAGTCATCTAGACTGGTCGGCCTCATCCTTTCCGGCAAAGGAGCAAGCATAGTGCTTTTACCTATGTTTTCTTCGTTAATCAATTGATTTTCCGTATACTCTGCGACGTTTGTGCTGTTCTTTCTCGAAATCCCCCCAAAGGTTCTGGACCTTGCAGTTGTCCTCCAACTCGGCGTTGGTCTCGGCATATTTGAAGCCCATTTTCTTTACCTTTGTGAACATGTCCGTAATCAGGAGTGCAGGGACGCCTTTGTTCTGATACTCCGGCTTGACGGCCACAAGGAGCAGATCCATGGTTTCCGGTTTGTTCCAATACATTGCGCTGAGCATATACCACCAACCGAACGGGAACAATTTTCCGCCTGATTTCTGCAGAGCCTCGGACAAAGACGCCATTGTGACTCCTGCTGCGACAAGTTCTCCTTTGTCGTCCACAATGAAAGTCACCATATTCAGGTCTAACAGTCCCAAATACAGTTTGACGAACTGCTTGATCTGCTTGTCAGACAATAATGAAAAACCGTACAGATTGCAATATGTGGCGTTTATGAGGTCAAAGAATTTCTGACCGTAATTCTCCTTGTTGATGAGTTTGCGTGTCACTTTGACAATGTGCAGATTATTGCGTTTGAGTATGATTTCGCGAAGTCTGTCATGCCTTTCCGGAAGAGCCTCCGGAATGGTTATCCTGAACTCCAGCCAGTCAGTCTCTTTGACATAGCCCATTTTTTCGAGATGGGTGACATAATAAGGATGGTTGTAGATAAGCACCATTGTGCCAAGTCTGTCATATCCTTCCACAAGCATACCCTCCGGGTCAAAATCAGTAAATCCGAGCGGACCGACTATGCTGTCCATACCACGGGCCTTGCCGAAAGCCTTCACCGCATCAAGCAGGGCGGCTGACACTTCCATATCATCAATGAAATCAATCCATCCGAAACGTACCTGATTGACATTCCATTTCTTGTTTGCCTTATAATTGATGATTGCAGCAACTCTTCCGACCAATTTTCCTTCCTTATATGCGAGATAGTACTCAGCCTCGCAGAATTCGAATGCCGCGTTTTTTTCTTTGCTGAGGGTGTTCAACTCATCCGATACCATTGCAGGAACATAATATTTATTCCCTTTATAAAGTTCGTTGCCGAAAGAGGCAAAGGTTTTTAGTTCTTTTTTGGTAGTAACTACTTTAATTTCTACTGACATATAGTTTAAGTTCTGTTCGTACAGTCTGCAAATTTATAAAAAAATTCTCTCCTTTTGCCCTTATGTGGTGAAAAATTGCTATTTTCGCGACATTCTATGACGAAGTGTGGAATAATAAGGTCAATCTTCACCGCAGTTTTAATTTTTGCAGCCGTCGGGGAAATGTCGGCACAGAAAACAGCTGCGGTCGGAGTGAGTTTGTCATACGCCTCGGTTGGGGTGAGTGCAGATTTGTTCCCGGATGCAAAGTATTTTCTCAATATCCGGCTCAATACGGATTTTTTTGATTACAGACATTTCGGGGGCAAATATCCCGGTGCTTATGCTTCAGTTTCCTGGAACTATTATTTCGCAAGTGCAGAGTCTTCGGCGGGTAGCAGGATAGTGTTTTACGCAGGTCCCGGTATTGTCGCAGGTTATCTTCCGGACAGGAGAAAAGCGGCTGTTTATAATGGCTGTGCAGTGGGAATGAGCGCAAATTTGGGAGTACAGTGCCGTTTCAAAAGAAATTTCTCCTTGGGGGTGTGCACTTCACCGGTCTTGGGTGCGCATTTTTCAATCAAGGACAATAATTTGAGAATGCATTATTACAGAGAGGGTTTAACAAATATGTTCATTCCGAATATAGAACTTAAATATATGTTTTAGACGCATGAAACTGAAGCTTTCCATATCATTTCTGATGATTTGCATTTGTCTGTCGGCAAGTGCGGAAATGCGTGAAGGAAGACATCTGACTTTCGGTGTGGAGGGAGATTATGTCGTGTCGTTTTTGGATATCGGTAGTTTCGCTTACATACCGGTAGAAGGTTTCAGAGTTGTCGAACAGCCTGTAGACTGGAAATACCTCGGAGGATTTGCCTACTATGCCCATATTGGCTATGACATTACGCGGAATTTAAATATTTCTTTTTACGGAGGCTATTCGTCATGTATATATAATATGGTGCCCATGTCCTTGAGACTCAGTTTTTATGGTAAAGAAAACCGCTTCAAGGACAGATGGTTCGGCTTTGTGGATGCGGGTAGCGGCTTGAGCATCCAGTCGAAAGTCAAGCCCATAATCTGCGGAAAAATCGGATGCGGCTACAGTTTTACACTTAGCGGCATAACGAGCCTGGAACTGCTGTTTTCCCTAAACGGGATCTATCTGCAGCCGGATGCGCGCTATGTAGGGTCAGTGGATGAATCGAAACTGTTCAAAAGCCATCTGGGAGTGATTTCCGCTTCGTTCGGTATAGGTTTGAAATTCTAAATATTTGAAAATTAATATATTATGTCTATAAATTTGAAATTGTACAAGGATGCCGACAGGATACTCTTCTGCTCGAGCAAATGGTGGGGCAATCCCGATATGCCGGAGGCCATGCAATATCCGACTGTCAGGGTGGAAGAGGACGGGGAGAGCTATGACTATCCGTTGACTTTCCTATGCCAGATCAATTGCGAAGATATTGCGCGGTACGATGCCGAAGGACTATTGCCTCATGAGGGGATGCTGTATTTCTTCGCGGCGATTGACGAATGTCTCGGCTATGATGCTCCATACAGGACTTTGATTGGAGAATGGGAAAAGGGCAAGGTTGTGGTCAAGTATGCGAAGGAAATCAATTTCGAGACTTTCCAGACGGTCCTGTTAGAAGGCGAGGGCGGTGAAGACCTTGCAGACAGTGAGCTCGTAGTGGAGTTTTCGACCGGCAGCGACGGCAATATCAGCCTGCTTGCCGATGATGCAGATGACGAGTTTGTGACCCTGCTGCGTATAAGCGGCAACGAAATCCTCAAAGTACCTGAAGCGGAATTCTCCATCCGCATCAGGAAGTCAGACCTGCATTACGGCAACTGGAAACGCGCTTTGGGACAATTGTCAATTAGCAATTAGTAATTAGCAATTAGCAATGTGTAATTGTCACCATGAGTGTGGCATATAATAATACATAATAGTAGAATGACCCATAACCCGTAGGAAGCGTTACGGAGCGTATTTAGCTCCCGGAGAGTTATGGGTCATTTGCTGTACAAAAAACAACGCCCAAATAAAAATCAATCATTTGAAGCGTTGTTGTGTAATGTCAGTTTCGGACTAATTCTTCGGATATCTTCCGCGGTATTTTCCGACAGGGAAAGCGATACCGAACTCAACATTCGTATTGACCGTATTCAGAGGAATGAACTGCGGGGAAACCTTCATAATCGGCAGGAATGAATCCGCGCCCACGTAGAAATTGAATCCAGGCAGATGAATATTGAGCACGCCTCCGAAAGACGAACCCACATTCGAATAAGCATAGTTTGCAGAAAGACTGAGCCAGCGGAGCGGAGCGATGTTCACAGAAGCGCGCCCCTCATACCACGACAGAGGACCTTCAAATCTTGCAGAACCGAGAATGCCGAAAGTAAGTCTCTCATAGAAAGGCATGGCCACTTCCAATCCAAGATGAGCATTCATTGTAAGCATCTGCATATCAATCTTTTTGCCTGGTTGCTTATAGAGATTGAAAGACTGCAGAAGCTCATTTCCCATGTCCTCCATAACCTTGCCGAAATCCTGATCCGGATCAATATTGTCAAAACCCTCGAAGCTCCAGCTTGAACCTTCCTTAGTGCTTGCGACATTGTTGTTTTTCCAGGCGATGGCACCGAGATCATTTACAGCTGCAGAAATGGTGAAATATCTGGCAATAGTCCATTTCACGCCCAAATCGAGCGCAAAGCCGTAGTTGAGCATCTGCGGGATTTTCTTTATATCCAGATAATCCTTGATGTCCGAAAAATCGTAATTGAGTTTGCCTTCCTCATCAGTCCTGAGTTGATAAGCTAAGGCGGATGCATTGAGCTTGCCGTCTGCGGTGACCGTCCATTTGTCATCAGTGGCGGTCAGCTTCATATTATCCATTCTTAAATCGGCATTTGCAAGCCCTATAAGAAACTTCACACGTCCGCCGACACTGATGTTGTTGCCGATTTTGCGTGAATAACCGTATGCGGCCTCCATATAGGCATTGGCGCTCAAGGCAAGATCCAGATCATAAGTGTTTCCTCCTGCAGTACCCATTTTGGCAAGGCGGAACAGGTCCTTTGGAAGATTGACGCCGGCACGCGCTTTCAAGGAAATGTCGAAGGTATTGAAACTTTTTTCTGTTCTGATACCGAAAGAAAGAATGTTGACATCGGCATTCGCATTCACCATGTTGTTTTTGTTCAAAGACTTGAGGAATGTATTGCCATCCACGTCCGGGTGAAGGAAGGTGCCTAATTTTCCATTGTCCAAGGGGTAGAGCAGGTTGCCGACTGCAAGGTTGGTCTCGGCTCCGGCGGCTGTGCGGCTCAATGCCGGAAGTGCGAAGAAAGAACGTTCGCCGAGTTCGGCTGCATTCATTTTATATTTGAAAGTGTAGCCGTCAAGAAAATATGCGGATCTCAGGTTCTGCTGTGCTGAAAGCGATAGGGCAGCTGCCAGTACAATCGCTGTGGTCAATATAAATTTTTTCATATTATCGGATAATTAGAATAGATTTGAGATTGTAATTCCTTCAGGTACACTGAGTGAAATGCCTGAAAGAACAATAGCCTGCTTTTCATTCAGACAGATGCCTTTCAGTTCGCTGCTGCCGCTTGCAGAGAAATCAAGCTTTATTGCAGGGATATTGAAGTCCATGTCAATGCCTGTCAGCTGGATTTCAACCTCGCTTTCGCCAGGTTTTTCAACTGTGCCTCCTTTAATCATTTCATCTTTGAGTATGACCTCAATCCTGATGTTGTCACTTCCTGAAGGAAGTTCGTTGCCGTCTGCGTCACAAACTGTGCAGGCAAGCGTGAAGTTCAAAGGTATAGTGTTCTGTATCTTTGCTTTAAGTATAGCTGATGGGGCTGAAACCTCCACTGAAGATGTTCCGTCTCCGCTTTCACTTTCATTGCTGCCATCTTCCTTTTTCGAAGCATTGATAGGTATGACGAAAGGAAGGCTGAGGGCAGCTTTTTCACCGAATGAAAGGGGAGCCGTTACATTATAACTGAAGTCGAATTGATAAGTTGACGGCAAAGGGAACGTAATATTCTCTTCTGCAAGTCTGCAATCCATATCAGCAATGACGAATTTGTCAGGCATAGGGATAAGAATGGAATTCAGTCCTTCTTTTGCATAAGGGGTATATCCTTCTGTTACTTTTGTTCCGTCCTCTGAAATACTGTATTTGGTATTGCCGTTCGCTTCAATAGTTAATCCGCTGAATTTCAATTCTTTCAACTGATAATCTTCTTTGTAGGTCCGGAGATTGAAGCCGAAAAACGACTTTGCAGGGGAGCTGTTGTATATGTCGAAATCAATCTGCAGAGCCGCCATGTCAAGCACTGCATTGGCACCCTGAAGCTGTTCCGGAAGTTCACCCATACTGTATTCGAAGTCATTTATATTTATCTCAGGATTGAACACTCCGCTTATTTCGTTGACCTCAAGTTCGCTAAGCTGATAGGCGAAAGTGATTTCAGGCTTGTAGACGGTGCCCGAAGCAGGCGAGCCTATGACCTCGGATGATTTGAAATTGAATGAAACATTTTCTATGGTCACTTCACCGTCGACTATGAAACTGCCGTTTATGAAACCTTGATTTGCAGCGAATTTTGTGAAATCTATCTTATCGAGTTCGAATGTAAGGGTCCTGCCTCCGTCTGCAGGCACTGTAATGACATTCTGAGAAATGATTTCATGTTTATTTGCACCATAGGCGAATCCGGCCGGCAAATTTGTGATCAAAGCCCATTCCGGGAAAGTGATTTTGCTTCCTTCCTTGATGTAGATATTGGCAAAAGGAAACTCATTTTTATTGTATCTTATTGATATTTCGGTTGTTCCGTCGATGTTTGCTGATGCGATGCTTTTTACGCTGCCCGGAATTCCTGAGGTCTGATTTACATGGAAATCAAAATTTATCGCCTCTGTCAATTCTATATAAGGAATGTCTGCATTTCCTGGAACATAAGGAATTGGCATTGGCGATTCTATAGGAATGGATTTGAAGTCAGCTGTTTTGAAACTGAATCCCGGTATGGAAACTTCAATTTTATTTTCTGACGCCTTGTCAGTCATTGAGAGAAAATAATTTCCGTCAGCATCGGTCTTTATGACGTCATTGCCGCCTTCTTCATTCAGATTCATGAGATAATCCAAAGTCATCTCCATTTTGCCGAGAGGAACAGTCAGTCCCGGAATCAAGTTCATTGTCGAGTCAATCGGCTTTGACAGATCGTAATTCTTGTCAACACAGGAAGTTACAGTCAGAAATGCCGTAGACATGGCAAGAATTTCTTTTGTTAATTTTTTCATAATTATTTTGTTGTTTTTGTTTGCATTTCGAACAAACTGCAAATATAGTTACATATTGTCAAAATTTAAAATTTAATTTTTTGACGGCCGTGCATTTTTCATTTGGCTATTTGATAAATAATCAAATGATTGGAAAAGGTCTCAATATCGATAAATTTTGTTATACAATTTATATTATGTTAAGTAAATACCGGTATATACTCTCACCTTTCTTTTTCGGCTGAAAAAATGTATAATAAATGTAACGGTCATTTCAGGGAATACAGTTTTCAAAGGGACTAAGCGAAGCGCTTAGTGGAGCAAAGCGGAACGCTCCCTTTGAAAACTGTAGGTCCTGCCATCTCAATTATATTGATATCCCATGGAAATTGTGTAAATTTGCAGGATTATATGAAATAATGAAACGATGAGAAAAAAACAGGAAATAATTCTCGAGGACATCACTATCGAAGCCGTGGCAGCCGAAGGAAAAGCGCTTGCCCACGTTGATGGAGCCGTTGTGTTCGTACAGTTCGCTGTGCCCGGCGATGTGGTCGACATCAAAGTTACCAAGAAAAAGAAAAATTATATGGAGGGCTTTATTCTCAGGATGAAAAAACCTTCCGAGCATCGCTTAGAGCCCTTCTGCCAATATTTCGGAGTCTGCGGAGGCTGTAAATGGCAGCCGCTTCCATACGAGATGCAGCTCCAGGCCAAGCAGCAGCAGGTCTACGACCAGCTCGTGAGAATAGGTCATCTGGATGTGCCTGAACTCTCCCCTATCATCGGTTCCGATGAAGTGCAGTTCTATCGTAACAAGCTGGAATTCACCTTCTCACAGCGCCGTTGGATATATGAAAACGAAGATCCTGAGACCATGTCCGACAAAGAGCGCTGCGGTCTCGGCTTCCATGTGGGACGCTTTTTTGACAAGGTTCTTGACATTGACTTTTGCTATCTGCAGCCCGAACCGTCGAATGAAATCCGTAATTTTATACGCTCATACGCTTTGGAGCATGGTTTGTCCTTCTTCAACATACGCGAACATAGCGGTTTTTTGCGCAATATGTTTGTGCGTACGACAGAGAAAGGCGAAGTCATGCTGATAATCTGCTTCTACTACGAAGATTCAGATGCACGCACTGCCCTATTGGACGCTGTGTCTGAGGCATTTCCGCAGATTGTTTCGCTCTACTATGTGGTCAACGGCAAGGCCAACGATTCGATTTCCGATCAGGATTGTATATTATATAAAGGAGAAGAAGCCATCTATGAATATATGGAGGGACTGAAATTCAAAATCGGTCCGAAATCCTTCTATCAGACCAATACAAAGCAGGCATACAAGCTTTATAGTGTTGCCCGTGAATATGCGGCACTGACAGGCTCGGAAGTGGTCTATGACCTTTACACAGGTACGGGAACCATTGCCCAGTTCGTGTCTTCGAAAGCCGCAAAAGTGATTGGTATTGAATATGTTCCGGAGGCAATTGAAGATGCCAAAATCAATGCTGCAGGCAACGGGATTAAAAACTGCGATTTCTTCGCCGGCGATATGAAGGACGTGCTAACGGATGAATTCGTGGCACGGCACGGTCGTCCTGACGTCATCATCCTCGACCCTCCACGCGCCGGTATACATCCGGATGTCGCAAAGGTGATTCTGAATGCAGCTCCCGAGCGTATGGTCTACGTAAGTTGCAATCCGGCGTCCCAGGCCCGCGATCTCGAGATACTCTGCAGGGATTATGTGATTACCGCAGTGCGGCCGGTGGATATGTTCCCCCAGACCCACCATGTGGAAAATGTTGTCGCCCTTAAAAGAAAATAAATATGTTATATGAAATTGTCATTCTTGTATTGTCACTTGTAGCTGTTCTTGTCGGAGCCGAATGGCTGGTCAACGGTTCATCAAGCATTGCGAAAAAATGTGGACTCAGCGAATTCATCATCGGTATGACCATAGTCGGCATCGGTACGTCAACACCTGAAATGGTGGTCAGCTTCATGGGGGCATTCCAGGGAAATGCTGACATCGCCGTCGGCAACATCATCGGTTCCAACATCTACAATGCCGCCCTGATTCTCGGAGTGACAGCGATGGTTGCACCTTTGGTGATTACAAAGACGAATATACGTAAAGATATACCTATCAGCATTTTCGCTACTATCCTTCTGCTCTTCTTCGGCTTTTTCCAACAGCTGTTCGGAGTCGGCTATAACGGAGTAAACCGTATCGGCGGCGCCATACTGCTTGCCGTTTTCGTATGGTATATGTATTACTCTTTCAGGCATGACACTCCAGAAGAAGGAGGTGAAGACGAGAAAATCAAGCTTTATCCGACATGGCTCGCAGTCGTGTTGATTGCAGCAGGACTCGTCCTGCTTATCGGCGGAGGCAAGATGTTTGTCAATTCCGCTACCGGTCTCGCTAAGCTTCTTGGTGTTTCCGACAAATTCATCGCCATAACGGTTGTCGCTCTCGGTACTTCACTGCCTGAACTTGCAACCTGTATCGTGGCAGCGGCAAAAGGTCGCGGACGTCTTGCCCTCGGCAACATTATCGGTTCCAACATTTCCAATATTCTGCTGATACTCGGCGGTTCTGCGCTGATTCATCCGCTATCATTTGCCAATGTGGACTGGGTCGACGGAGCATTCCTGCTGCTTACCGCAGTTTACATTCTCTGCAGTGCGGCATTCTTTGTCAAAAACAAACTTGACAGAGGCGACGCCACCGTGCTTCTGCTGATGCAGGCCGCGTATATGACTTATCTCATACTGCACCTTTAGAACCTGATTTCAATATAAACTTATAACACGTCATTCTATACCGTTCACGCCGGACAGACTGACATAAAACATTTTTAGAATAATGAATTTACTTACTTTTTTACTTCAGACAGAGATACCGGTGCTACCTCCCGCAGACACGTTGAAAAATGTCATCGCCCATACGGCTGAAGTCCTTGCAAACACTCCAAAGGAGGAATTGTTTAACCAGATGTTGAGCAAAGGCTTGAATTTCGGTCTTAAGGTACTCGCTGCCTTTGCAATCTACTTTGCAGGTGCGTGGCTCATCAGGAAAATCAAGAACCTGCTTTCAAAGTATTTCACCAAACGTCATACTGACGCCGCTTTGGCAAGTTTCGTAATGAGCCTTGTCAGCATTGCTGCAACAATACTTTTGATTATCATTACTGTCGGAACTCTCGGAGTGGACACCACCTCTCTTGCCGCCCTGCTTGCCGCAGGAGGTATGGCCATCGGTATGGCTCTCAGCGGGACTGTACAGAATTTTGCCGGCGGCATTATGATTATAGTTTTCAAGCCTTTTCATGTCGGTGACTTCATCGAGGCCCAGGGCTATACCGGTACGGTACTTGAGCTGAATATCGTGAGTACCAAGCTCGCCACTACCGACAACAAGGTCATTGTAATCCCGAACGGTGCGTTGTCGAACGGCACAATCAACAATTATTCCCATATGCCGCTGCGCCGCGTCGACTGGACAGTGGATGTGGAATACGGTACGTCAAGCGAAGAAGCCAAGGCGGCCATTCTTGAAATTGTATCTTCTGACAGCCGTGTGCTGAATATCGCGGGCGGTGCCCCTGCAGATCCTTTTGTGGCACTTGCAGAACTTCGCGACAGCAGCATTCAGTTCGTAGTCCGTGCATGGGTAAAATCGGAGGATTATTGGGGAGTCAAATTCGATGTCACCGAAAAGGTCTACACTACCCTTCCTCAGAAAGGCATTCTGTTCCCTTATCCTAAGTTGGATGTCAACATCCTGGACAAAGTCAGTGCATAACATATTTGTTTTACATACTGAAAAAAAAGGTGCTTCCACATCCGGTTGCACCTTTTTTTTAATGATTTGCCTATGCAAAAGCCGGCCTGCAGTGAGGTGGTTTTAGAACGGATATCCTACGCCGAAATGGAGGGCGTTGCCGTTGCGGCCGAACCATTCGCGCGGGCGGAGCCAGGCTTTGTCGCCGCGTGCCGGATCATGCAGCCTGAAGCCCCAGTCTACACGCAGAAGCAGGAATCCCAAGTCCACGTGAATGCCCACTCCCCAATCGGCTGCAATGCTTTTGGCGAAATTCTTTGCGGAAATGACCCCGGAATTGTCAGCACCTTCCGTCTTGTCGGTCTTCAGATTCCAGACGTTACCGGCATCAACGAAGATCTCACCGCCTATCTTCCAGAACAGGTCAAAGCGGTACTCGATATTTGCCTCAAGTTTCATATCACCCGTCTGATTCGGAATGGTAAAGTTCTTGTCCAGCTGTGACATACCAGGACCTACAGTACGGCTCTGCCAGCCCCTGAGGCTGTTGGCTCCGCCGCTGTAGAACTGCTTCTCAAAAGGAAGTGCCTTCGAGTTGCCATAGGCATATCCTGCCCCTCCCAAAAGACGCACGGCAATATTATGTCCGCCATTTTTTCCGAAACTCCAATTTTTCACCAGGCTGAGTTCTCCTCTTACAAATTGGGAGAAAGGCGTACCCCATATCATTCCGGCACCGAAATCATCTTTTGACATCAGGCCCTTGAAAGCGCTGAGCACATTTCCGGCAATGTCAAACTGGAAACGCGTGTAGAATGACGACTGCCTGAAATTGTTGTCAGGATTGTCGGTATAGTAGAACGTAGCGCCGGAACCGAGGTCAAAGTGATTCTGGTAGGCATTTCTCATGAAAGGGTCGCTTTCGAGGTTCTTATAGAACTCGGCATCCATATTGAAGAGCTTGATGATGTTGAGCTGCAGCGGATATGCCTGATAATAAAAGCGTTTGCCCACATTTCCGTTATAGCCGAAAGAAGCCGAAATCAAATTCCTCGTATACTCCGGACGAGACTGGTAATTGTACGAAAGGTTCACGTCAGTGCGTGGAATCTGCGCATTGAAATATCTGTAAGGCAGCGGGAAGAACTTAGGAAAGCTCAGACTCGCCGACACTCCGAACTCATCCGAACGGATGTTCTTGTCATTGAACTTGAACTGGAAGTTGCCCATGAAACTGAGGTTCAACAGTTCACCACCCCTGAAAATATTCCTATGGTAATATGAGAGCTGCGGAGAAATGCCGAAAAGTCCAGAAGAGTTGATCGAGGCCTCCAAGTTGACCTTGAATCCCTGGATTTTCGACTGGCTCAGGTCAATATTGCAGTTCACCAAATTGCTGTCCACCTTGGTCATACCGATGTTCACGCTGTTGAATACACGCAGATTGGACAGACGTTCGTATGTCATATTCACCTCATCCTCACTATAAAGCTGCCCGGGGGCTACAGTAGTCAGGTCCCGCAGCACTTTCTCCCTGAATTTCAGATTCTTTGGATAGCTGATGTTCACATCATTGAAATAGAATCTGCGTATCGGCTGGGCCTCAGCGCCGCTTGCACTTTCATTACGCGTGTACTCGTTTACCGTCATTTTCAGCCGGGCCTTTGAAGGGTCCTCAAGTGTGTCGGCTTCAAAGAAATAATTGTTCTTGCTGAAATCATAGAAGCCCATGTTGCGAAGCACTCCCGCACCGCGTTCGGTCTCCTTTTCCAAAGCCGCCTCCGAAAGATAGTCTCCGGGCTTGATTGTAATATTCGCAGAATCTGCGGCAAAAGCGGAAGCGAACTCCCCTCTTTGCGGCACTGAAATTTCGATTTCACTGATGGGGATACGTCTGCCGAGGGTCACCTCATAAGTGACCTTCACTACTTTCTTCTTCACCTTTATCTTGCTGACAGTCTTGGAGTTGTAATAGCCGAGGTACTCCAGGTGCCTGTTGATGCTTTCAATCGTATTGTCCACGGCGTCAGGGTCATAAACCACCGGAGCCTGGCCGATTTTCTGTACGAATTTGTCCCAGCCCTTGCCCTTGCCGTTAGTCCAGTTGTAGATGTTCAGAAAGGGATTCCAACCGAAAATGAAATAGGAATTGGGTTTCTGCTGCACATAGCCGTCCAAAGATGAAGCGTTGAAATTCTTGTCATTTGTGACAGTCACCTTGTTTTTCGCAAGCCTGTACTCCCCGTCTTGCAGGACTTTTGTTGTGCTGCAGGCAGAAAGAGTCATTGCCACAAGGGCTAAAAGAAATATATAATGCGAAAATCTACGTTCCATCTAATGTGCTATATTCAAAAAGGCAAATTGCTAAGTAATTCTCAAAAAATAAACTGCTTCATTTTGAAATTTCTTTTTGGTCTATATTTCTTTTCTCATTGGTCATGTAGCCCGCTACACTCCATCTTCCAAAAGAAATCTATCCTCAAAAATTTTATGCAAACTGATGCTGTTTATTTTTTTCAAATTACTAAACAAAAATAATGATAAAAAATCATTTATCTGCATTTTTCTTCGGAAATAGAGAAAAATTAATGAAATAAAACATATCTTTGCAGCCGAAAACGGAATCCGGGCAAGTCGGATTATAGAACAAGAAGCAAAGTAACTTAATTGGATTGACAAAATGAAGAACAAGTACATCGATCTGGTTGATCAGACATTTGAGTTTCCGCAGGATGAATTCAAGGTGGAAGAAGGGGAACTGTATTTTCACGACATCAATATGATGGACATAATCGAACAATACGGTACCCCGCTGAAAATCACATATCTGCCAAAGATTTCATCGCAGATTCAGCGTGCAAAACGTATGTTCAACGTGGCTATGGCCAAGGTGGATTACAAAGGCAGCTATAACTACTGCTACTGTACAAAGAGTTCTCATTTTGAGTTTATCCTGAAGGAGGCGTTGAAGAATGACATCCATCTTGAGACTTCTTCGGCCTTTGATCTCAATCTGATTGAAGCGCTTGAAGCAGAGGGACTTGTAAATAAGGATCTGCTCATTGTATGCAATGGCTTCAAGAAGCCTCAGTATATTGAGAACATTGCAGCCTTCAGGCAGAACGGATGGAAAAACATCCTTCCGGTTCTCGACAATATGCACGAATTCAACAAATTGGCTGAAAAAATCACAGAGCCGACAAGTATCGGAATACGCATTGCGGCTGAGGAGGAACCTTCATTCGATTTTTATACATCCAGACTCGGAATCCGTTACAAGGACATAGTTCCTTTTTATAATGAGGTCATCGCCAAGAGTGACGTACTGCATCTGAAGATGCTGCATTTCTTCATCAACACAGGCATCAGGGACACCGCCTATTATTGGAACGAGCTTTCAAAATGTGTCGGAGTGTACTGCGACCTCAAACAAATCTGTCCTGAACTTGATTCGCTCAACATTGGCGGAGGCTTCCCTATCAAGAATTCGCTTGCTGCGGATTTTGACTATGAGTATATGGCTGAGGAGGTCATATCCCAGATCAAGTCCATGTGCAATGCACGCGGAGTGGCCGAACCGAATATTTTTACGGAGTTCGGAAGCTTTACCGTAGGCGAATCGGGCGCTACTATTTTCCAGATTTTGGATATGAAGCAGCAGAACGACAGGGAGCGCTGGTACATGATTGACAGTTCTTTCATGGTGACTCTGCCTGACACCTGGGGAATCAAACAGAAATTCATTCTGCTTCCTATCAACAAATGGAACGAGACTTATCAGAGGGTCTTCCTCGGAGGACTTACCTGCGACAGTCAGGACTACTACAATGCTGATTCTCATGCAAATGCAATATATCTGCCTAATGTGGAGCGCGAAGATGAGGAACCATTGTACATCGGTTTCTTCCATACAGGAGCCTATCAGGAGTCTATTTCTGGCTACGGCGGCATCCAGCACTGCCTGCAGCCTGCTCCCAAGCATATTATCATCGACAGGGATGAGAATGGGGACTACACTACCAAGCTCTTCAGCAAGGAGCAGACTTACAAGTCGATGCTGAAAATCTTAGGGTATTGATAATTGGCAATTAGTAATTAGCAATTGGAAATTGTCATTCCGAGCGGAGTCGAGGAATCTTGTACATATTATGATTATGCATCATTGTAGTCTGCGGCGGAATTCGGCGACGGTGATTGCAGTGGCGATGGCTACATTCAAAGACTCTGAGCCAGGGTCGTCAGCAGGATATGGCGGAATGTAAAGCCTGTCGGTGACCTCTGCTCCGACGGCGGAAGAAATGCCGTTGGCTTCATTGCCGACGATAATTAAAGATGCTTGCCTGTCCCCCGCATTAAGCGCCTTTCCGTATATATTCCCGCCATCGAGGAAAGTACCGTACACGCTTCCTCCGACTGCCCTCACCTCACGCGACACTTCAACCAGATCCGTATAGATGATTTTCACCCTGAAAATGGCACCCATAGTGGCCTGAACCGTCTTGGGATTAAAAACCTCTACAGTATCCGGGCTTGCAAACACGGCCTTGACACCGAACCAGTCCGCTATGCGGAGTATTGTCCCAAGATTGCCCGGGTCACGAACCGCATCCAGCCCAAGGAACAGTCCTCCGTCAACGAGCAGGCTCCGCATATCATCGGCTTTTGGCTGCCTGATTTCCTCCTTCTGATGCACAACAGCGATGGACGGAGCCGGAGAAGAAGTGGCACTGATACGCGACATCGCTTCATCCCCTATTTCATCGCGACGGTATATGTTCCTGATTTTCCAACCGGACTTCAAAGCCTCCGCCACAAGCTTGTCCCCTTCCACTATAAAAAGCCCTTCCTTATCCCTATTCTTCTTGAGAGACAAGGATTTGATGAACTTTATCTCATAATTTGATATAGCTGCCATTTCTTCTTTTCAATTAAAATACACTCGGGCCGTAATGTCGTCAGTGAAGCCTAAATCAGGGTAATTATCGTACCTCCAAAAGGCGCCACTTCCACATTTATGACCGTCTTTTCATTCAACTCGTCCGTCTGAGGGATTTCCATCCACTCGAAAGCATGACGCGGCAGGGAAATCTTCATCCTGGCCTTCTGTCCAGAATAGTTGCAGGCGATAAGCAGAGTGTGCTCCTCATAGTCGCGGAGGAAGACATAATGTCTGTCCCTGTCGAAACCGTCGGAACTGAGATTGCAGTAGCAGAGATCATAAGTTGTGCCCTTACTTACCGCCAAATCATTGGCTGCAAATCTGATGGCACCTGCAAACTGAATGAATACTTCCGCTTCATCCGCCTTCATCCCGGCTTCAGTCAAGGACTTTTTGTCAAGACTTTTATATGCCCCGCTCCCGATAAGCTTGCGCAGTCTGATAATTGAATCGAAGCTCCACCAATCGAAGATTGTGGTCCTGCCGTCAGCTGCACTATAGCCTGAATTTTCCATGCCGTCGTCTCCAACTTCCTCACCGTAGTATATCATAAATGCCCCGGTATTCATCATCAGAGAAGTGTACAATGGCGCAAGTGTACGCAGGGCATTGCCGCCGAAATGCACAGACGGAAAACGCTTTTCATCATGATTTTCGAGGAAATTCAGCATATACGGCTGCAGGTCGCCCAAGCTCTGCCAGCTTCTTGTGATTCCGCTGGTCGACTGCCACAATTCCACAGGCATGCCGTTGTCATTTACCCCTTTGTCCACAATCGCGCGCAGAGTATCGTACAGACCTGATTTGTCATATAGCAGGTCAAAGCCCACACTGCGCACATACTGCGAATACTGCTCTTTGTTGTAGACCTCCGCAATGAAAATCACTCCCGGATACTGCTTTCTGACCTCGGCGATAAGCCATTTCATAAAACTCTTCGGCACGAGTTCCACCATGTCGCAGCGGAAACCGTCCACTCCGAGTCCGGCCCAATAAAGCACCACGTCAAGCATTTTGTCCCAAGTCGGGGTATGCGTCTCGCCATAGTTGATCTTGACGGTCTCAAACCAGTCGTTTATGCACGGAGCACTGGTGAAACAGTTGTTGCCTGACGCCATTGCCGGCTCTTCGAGGTAAGGCTCCCCTTCCGCCGCAGTCGGCAGCACGAGTTTTTGTCCGGGATAATAGTAGAAATCATTGTCTGGGCTGTAATGAACGCTCTTGTCGTCGTCGGCACCGAGCACAGGATGTCCCTCAATATTGCATACTTTTCCGTAGTCACGCGACACGTGATTGGGGATGAAATCTATAACGACTTTCAGGCCGGCGTCGTGGTTCCGTTTAATGAAAGACTTGAATTCATCCATTCTTTCATCCGGATTATCAGCAAGATATGGATTGATATCATAATAGTTGCAGATAGCAAATGGACTGCCGGCATTACCCTTTACAAACTGGCCGTTCGACGGCGTGCAGCCCTGAGTGCATGCCTTTGTGGAATGGCGTATAAGGCCAGTGTACCAGATATGGGAGCAGCCGAGCCATTTGAAATACTCGAGGGTCTTACTGTCGAAATCCGAGAGCTTTCCGGTGCCGTTTTCTTCGAGCGAGCCATTGTATTTGTTGGTATGATTTGAATTTCCCCAATATCTTGGGAACACTTGGTATATTATCGGTTTCTGCATTTTAATCCGTGTTTTAATTATAAGCGTGCAAATTTAACAATTGCCGCCTCAATTCGCAAATAGAATGCCGAAAATCGGAGTCAGACGAATATTTGTATAATCAAAAAGAATGTGCCGGAAATTCCGACACATTCTCTGAATGTACAAGATTCCTCGACTTCGTGCTTCGCACTATGCTCGGAATGACAGCAGAAAACGCTGACTACCAGTTAAGAATCTTTGCAAAATCATACTCCTCCGGATTCTCCACATAAGCCTTTGCTGCCTCATAGTCTGCAGGAGTGATGTAATGTGCAATGTATTTGTAGTAGTTCTGGGCGGTACCGGCGTTGATGTCAACTACCCTCGGCGGAATCTTGCCTGTCTCAGGATCCTGAAGATCTGCGAGATACAGCGGAGAGACATTGCCGTAAGCGTCTACGTAGACCATGCATCCGGTCTTGCCTTCGCTGAAAAGCTGATAAACGCCCATTGCAAGCTCTGTACAATAAGTAAGGTCGTATGCCACCGGATCCTGGCAGCGAACATCATAACCGATTTCTACCGGACGGCTCTTGACTTTGATGCCGATTTTCTTGAATTCCTTCTCAAGCAGGTCATTGAAAAGCACAGCCTTTGAGATTTTGCCGAGCTCAGGATGTCCGTGCTCATCGTAAGTGAAATGAACGCCTGCAGCCGCAGCCTCCTCAGCGACTCCTTCATTGTGGAAAAGTCCCTCTGCAGCTACGATAGTACCGTAATTCACGCCCATGATTTTTCTCTTGAGAATAGCCGAAATGGACAATTTGATGATTTTCTCAAGAGTCATTGGAGTCTTGTTGAACATCTCCGGGATGATGGTCATAGGACAATGTGTTGCCTCGCCGATTCCGAGTGCAAGACTTCCGCAAGTACGTCCCATTGCAGAGATGATAAGCCAGTTGCCTGAAGTGCGTGCATCCTCGTAGATTGTACGGGCGATATGTGCACCCTCGTTCTTTGCAGAATTGTATCCGAAAGTCGGAGCATTTGCCGGAAGAGGAAGGTCGTTGTCGATGGTCTTCGGGCAGTGGATGTTTGCGATAGGATAGTTCTTGGCTGCAAGGAATTTAGAGATGCGGTTTGCTGTAGAAGCAGTATCGTCACCACCGATGGTCACAAGGAGCTTGATGTTGTTGTCCTTGAAGAGGTCGAGGTTGAAGTTCTCCTCGAAATCCTTGTCAGTCGGTTTGAAACGGCTCATCTC
>JBJEBQ010000019.1:0-68749 GCA_051870215.1 Candidatus Cryptobacteroides sp.
AGGAAAATGGGTGAAATCCAAACAGATCACCGACATCTCAGGTCTTACTCACGGTATCGGCTGGTGCGCTCCTCAGCAGGGTGCATGCAAGCTCACCCTCAATGTCAAGGAAGGTATCATCCAGGAAGCTCTCGTAGAGACTCTCGGCTGCTCGGGCATGACCCACTCGGCAGCAATGGCAGCTGAAATCCTCCCGGGCAAAACCATCCTCGAAGCGCTCAACACAGACCTCGTTTGCGACGCAATCAACACTGCAATGCGCGAACTCTTCCTCCAGATTGTCTACGGACGTACACAGTCCGCATTCTCTGAGGGCGGTCTTATGATCGGCGCAGGCCTTGAGGACCTCGGAAAAGGACTCCGCAGCCAGGTAGGTACACTTTACGGAACCCTTGCAAAAGGTCCGCGCTACCTCGAAATGGCAGAAGGCTACATCAAAACCCTTGCTTTGGACAAAAACGATGAAATCTGCGGTTACGAATTCGTACACCTCGGTAAATTCATGGATCTCGTAAAGAAGGGAGTTGACGCAAACGAAGCCCTCAAACAGGTTACGAGCACTTACGGCCGTTTCTCTCAGGAGGCAGGTGCAGTTAAATACATTGACCCACGTAAAGAATAAGGAGACAGGACTATGATTAGAGAAGTGAAATTTGAAAGCCAGGATCGCCGTATCAAACAGATCCTCGCCGCTCTTAACGCAAACGGTATCAAGGATATCGAAGAGGCTAACGCAATTTGCGAACAGTATGGTCTTGACCCTTACAAAACTTGCGAAGAGACCCAGCCTATCTGCTTCGAGAATGCAAAATGGGCATACGTATGCGGTACTGCCATCGCTCTCAAGAAAGGCGTGAAAACCGCTGCCGAGGCTGCTGAGGCAATCGGTATCGGCCTTCAGTCATTCTGCATCCCGGGTTCTGTGGCTGACGACCGCAAAGTAGGTATCGGACACGGCAACCTCGCTGCAATGCTCCTCCGCGAAGAGACAAAATGCTTCGCTTTCCTTGCAGGTCACGAGTCATTTGCGGCTGCTGAAGGTGCAATCAAGATTGCTGCAAAAGCTGACAAAGTACGTAAAGAGCCTCTCCGCTGTATCCTCAACGGTCTCGGAAAGGACGCAGCCTTGATCATCTCACGTATCAACGGCTTCACATACGTACAGACCGAGTTCGACTATTTCACAGGAGAGCTCAAAGTAGTTAAGGAGACTCCATACAGCGACGGTCCGCGCGCAAAGGTAAAATGCTATGGTGCAAATGACGTACGCGAAGGCGTTGCCATCATGTGGCACGAAGGCGTTGATGTTTCCATCACAGGTAACTCAACCAACCCTACACGTTTCCAGCACCCTGTAGCAGGCACCTACAAGAAAGAGCGTATCCTCGCAGGCAAGCCATATTTCTCAGTCGCATCAGGCGGTGGTACAGGCCGTACCCTTCACCCGGACAACATGGCTGCAGGTCCTGCTTCATACGGTATGACCGACACCATGGGCCGTATGCACTCTGACGCCCAGTTTGCAGGTTCATCTTCAGTTCCTGCACACGTCGAGATGATGGGCTTCCTCGGCATCGGCAACAACCCTATGGTAGGATGCACCGTAGCCTGCGCAGTTGACGCAGTCCAGGCTTTGAACAAATAGCATGCGACCGACATCCGTTGAAACGCACAGTCCCCGCAACCGTCAAAAGTTGCGGGGATTTTTTTATTTATTTTACTTTTATCCGAAGTTTTCTTGGAAAAATGGCGTCTATACGAAAAAATATTGTATCTTTGTCAGTTGTATGTGTAAGTATGCATAATAACGGAAAAACAACAAAAAATAATCTAAATAATTAAAAAGTATGAAAAAGTTAAGCATTATCTTGAGCGTAGCATGCGCATCGCTGCTTCTTTTCTCAACAAGCGCAAGCGCGCAGAAGTACAAAGCAAGCAAGGCAGATGAAAACTGGTTTGCAACTATTGCCGGTGGTGGGACTTTCTACGGAGACGGTGGAGCAAAAGTCGGCTACGGTGCTGACTTCCAGGTGGATTTCGGAAAATGGTTTCTTCCTCAGGTAGGTTTCAGACTCGGATACGAAGGTCTGAACGCATCATGCTGGACAAAAGATGCCAACAAATTTGCTCCAAACATCGACACTGAAAAAGAACTTTACAAGAACCAGTTCAACTTCGCCTACATCCACGCTGACCTCCTTTGGGACTTCACCAACACAATTCTCGAATACAAGCCTAACCGCATCTGGAATCTGATTCCTTACGGTCATATCGGCTACTTCTATTCATTCGGCGGTAGCTCATACAGAAACGAGACTGCCAAAAACCACACTATCGCAGGAGGTTTCGGTCTCTTGAACAAAATTTACATCAGCGATATCACCCGTTTCATCATTGACCTCCGCGGTCACCTCATGCCTGGTCAGGCTCATGGCACTGATGGCGTTTCAGGTATGATCAGCCTTTCAGCAGGTCTTTCATTCAACCTCGGCAAAGTAGGTTTCGACGGGAAAGGCACTAAAGCTGCCGCTACTGCTGCCGGTGCCGCCGCTGCTGCAAAAGCTCTCGAGAACGCTGACAAGGCCAAAGAGACTGTCAAGGATGCTCCTAAGGCTGCTGTAGAGGAGAACGATGGTCTGACTCCTGCAGAAAGAGCCGCAAAGACAGCTGCGGAGATTCTCTTGAAACAGAAAGGCAACAACTAGTTTTTAAAATAAACCGCATCAATTTGCATCAGATTTTTGAGTACAGCTCAAAAGTAAATTATTGACGAGGGTGTGTCGAATTGCAAAATTTGATGCACCCTTATCACTACCGGCCCACTGTCATCCCGACCAAGCGTACCTTTGTCTTCAGGACCAAGTGCAACATCTGTCATCCCGACCAAGCGCAGCGCGTGGAGGGACCTGGGCACAATAAATCAAATGTAAATACTATGGTAAGATTACCCGCAGAATGGGAAAAACAGAGCGCGATCCAGCTCACATGGCCGCATAGCGACACTGCATGGTACGAATTGCCGAAAGTCCTGGAATGCTACACTGAAATAGCCGGAAACATACTGCGCTTCGAAGAGCTGATAATCGCCTGCCGCGACACGGAAGAATGCCGCGCAGACTTGGAACGCATAGCCGCAGAAAAAGGCTGCCGCATTGATTTTGAACGCATTCACTTCTACGAGACTCCCCTCAACGACACTTGGGCGAGAGACCACGGTGGCATCAGCGTCATAGGAGACGACGGTACTAAATACCTGCTCGACTTCGTCTTCAACGGCTGGGGCCTGAAGTTCGGCAGCAATCTTGACAACAAAATCACACGAAATCTGTACGAACATGGCGCATTCAACCCGGAGGTACAGGGCGTGGACATGGCTCCATACGTGCTTGAAGGCGGCAGCATCGACAGCGACGGAGCGGGAACGATGCTTGCAACCAGCGAATGCCTCTGCTCAATCAACCGCAACGAATATCTCAGCAGAGAAGAAATCGAAGAGACACTCAGCAACGCATTCGGACTTGAGCGCATACTATGGCTCGACCACGGCACCATCATCGGCGATGACACCGACAGCCACATCGACATACTCGCCCGCTTCTGCAATCACGACACCATCGCGTATATGCAGTGCGAAGACCCTGAGGACGAGAACTATGCAAGCCTGCACGAGATGGAAGAGCAGCTCAAGACCTTCCGAACTCTCGAAGGAGAACCCTACAGGCTCGTACCGCTGCCGCTTCCCAAGCCTATGTATCTGGACGACTACAGATTGCCGGCATCATACGCCAACTTCCTGATAGTCAACGGAGGAGTACTCGTACCTGCAACAGGGCAGCCTTCCGATGCCATCGTAAAAGAGAGACTGCAGGCAGTGTTCCCGGACAGGGAAGTCGTAATGATAAATGCAGAAGCACTTCTCTCCGGCCACGGGTCGCTCCACTGCATCACAATGCAATATCCGGAAGGCTATTGCAAATGACAATAATATAAAAAACTGACATGAATATACTGAAAGTAGGAATGGTACAGCAGAGTTGTACTGCTGACATCCAGGCAAACATCGAAAAACTGAAAAACAACATACGCAAATGCGCCGGGCAGGGAGCACAACTCGTTGTCCTCCAAGAACTTCACAACAGCCTCTATTTCTGCAAAAGCGAAGAGGCGGCACTCTGCGATCTCGCCGAGCCTATCCCGGGCCCCTCAACCGAGACCTACGGAGCGCTCGCAAAAGAGCTCGGCATAGTCCTCGTGCTTTCGCTTTTTGAGCGCAGGACAGCGGGCATTTACCACAACACAGCAGTAGTCATCGAAAAAGACGGAAGCATTGCCGGCAAATACCGCAAAATGCATATTCCTGACGACCCTTGCTACTACGAGAAATTCTATTTCACTCCGGGAGACTTAGGATTCCGGCCTATAGAAACTTCGGTGGGAACCCTCGGTGTCCTCGTATGTTGGGACCAATGGTATCCTGAAGCAGCACGCTGTATGGCTCTCAATGGAGCGCAACTGCTGATTTATCCGACAGCCATCGGCGGAGTCTACACAGACCCTATTGAGGAGCAGAAAATGCAGAGCGACGCATGGCAGCTTGTACAGCGTGGTCACGCAGTGGCAAACGGCCTGCCTGTCATCACCTGCAACCGCACAGGCCAGGAGGATGATCCTACAGGCAACACCAAAGGCATCAAATTCTGGGGACGTTCATTCGCCGTCGGAGCGCAGGGAGAAATGCTTGCCGAATTCGGCAACGATGAAGAGGGCGTCAAAGTCGTTGACATAGACATGGACCGTACCGAATACGTGCGCAGGGGCTGGCCTTTCTTCCGCGACCGCCGCATCGATGCCTACGGCGAGACCATCCTCAAACGCTACGGCAAATAAGCATCATTGTCAGACAAGCGAAGCGAGGTCACACTCCGCTTTGATTTTATCTATGATAGAGCAGACCAATTTGAAGGTTCTGCTCTCTTTCGTATATACGGCCGGGGTAATGAAATTCACCCTTTTCTGCCTCAACAGCCTCCGGGCGACACGTATTTTCCTCGGGATCTCAGGATTGTACACCGCTATTGAATTGCCGCCGAAGTTCTTGACGATCTTCATACAAGGCACATCCGTCTCACCGTCACCGAAATAAATCATGTGGGAGAAAGGCACACGCTTTTTCTCGTCATCCTGACTGTCATTCACCTTCTTGTTGTCCCTAATCGAGAAAATGCCCTTGTTTATCTTGAACATGAACTGGGTCTTCGCAGTGTAATCCACCGCCACCGCAGGCCATATCGCCTCACCATCCTTATTATATAGAAAAGAACAGGCGAAAATCTTCTTGAATTCCTTCGCGATAGGAGTACCTTCAATCATCTCCGTAAGTCCGGACGAATTGATATAATGCTCCACCTTCACACCACGCGACTTTCCATACGCATTCACAATGGAGAACCACTCCCGTACCCCCTCGAACAGCTCGATATCCTTGCCGAAACGCATAAAATTCTCCCGGCGCAAAGGCATCCCAGCGGCCTTGGCTTCATCCACCATCAGCTTCATATAACTCAGAATGTTGCTCGCATCCTGTTCCTCCGCAATCTCATTGCTCATGGTCCAGAACTCCCCGGCACTCTTGCCTATCGCCTGGATAAAACCAAACTCCTGCATATTGCCCGGAGAAAGCGTACCGTCAAAATCATAAATCAGAGCGACAATCGGTTTTTTTCTCATAAAAATATCATCTATATTGCCCCACGTGGCGCAATTTCACCACAAATATAATAAAAAGTAAAGGTAACGCACGAAAAATCAATAATTTTGCAGCACTTCCCTAAAGGGAAAACAACAATACTAAGGAAAATCAAACAATTTCATAACATGGAACATTATTTTAAGAAACTTGAAAGAAACATCAAGGAAAACTGGGACAATCTCGCATTGTGCAACTACCGCGGCGAGAAATTCACCTTCGGTCAGACCGCAACCATCATTGCCCGCATTCACGTATTCCTCGAAGAAATCGGAATACAGAAAGGAGACAGAATCGCCATCAGTGCCAAAAACTCCGCACGCTGGGGTATCGGCTTCTTCGCTGCCACAACCTACGGAGCTGTGGTAGTGCCTATCCTCTGCGACTTCCCGGCAGAGAGTCTCAACAACCTCATAGACCACTCGGATGCAAAGATTCTCCTTACCGACCCTGATATTTTCGAGAAACTCGACATCAGTAAAATGCCGAAAATCCATGCGATAATCTCAACGGCCAACTTCAACGTACTCTATGGAAAAGAGAAGAAAATCAACGAGGCAATGGAAAACCTCGAGACTCTTTTCAACAAAAAATATCCGATGGGCTTCTCACGCAATGACGTGCACTACCCTACCGACAACGACAAGGACCTCGCCATCATCAATTACACATCCGGCACCACCAGTGCACCTAAAGGCGTAATGCTCCGCTATGAGTGTCTGAGTTCCAATGTGGAATTCGGCCAGGGATTCCTGCCTTCATATCCGGGCGACAGCATCGTATCAATGCTTCCTATGGCCCACATGTACGGAATGATGTACGAACTCATCTACCCTCTCTGCGGAGGTTCGACTGTCTACTACCTCGGCAAGACCCCTACCCCTGCCCTACTGCTCGGCGCGATGAAAGAAGTGAAGCCTTACCTCATGATCACCGTTCCTTTGGTAATGGAAAAAATCTTCAAGAGCAAAATCAAACCTGTAGTAGACAAGCCTGCAATGAAGGTGCTCTGCTCTATCCCGGGAGTCAACAAGATTATTTTCAAGAAAATACGCAACACACTCATGGAAGCTTTCGGAGGCAACATCCGCTCTCTCATCATGGGTGGTGCCGCCCTCAACCCTGACGTGGAAAAATGGTTCAAGAAAATCAGACTCCCGTTCACAGTCGGTTACGGTATGACAGAAGCCGCTCCGCTTATGGCTTATGAGCCTTGGCAGACTTTCGTCCCTCAGTCCTGCGGTAAAGTCGTATGGAATGTCGAGATCAGAGTTGACTCAGAAGACCCTCAGCACACCGTAGGTGAACTTCAGGCCCGCGGCACAAACATCATGAGCGGCTACTACAAGAATGAGGAAGCCACTCAGGCAGCTTTCACCGAAGACGGCTGGTTCCGTACAGGCGACCTCGGAGTCATCGATGCAGAAGGCAACATCTTCATCAAGGGCCGCAGCAAAAACATGATTCTTTCTTCAAACGGACAGAACATCTACCCTGAGGAACTTGAGGCAGCGCTCAACAATGCGCCTTACATCGTGGAGTCAGTCGTCGTTGCACGCGACAACAACAGCAAGCTCGTAGGACTCGTCTACATGGACGAAGACAAGATGAAATCCGACGGACTCGACGCCGAGGCAATTGATGCGCTCCTTGACTCAAATCTCGCAGCAGTCAACAAACCACTCCCTGCATTTTGCAAACTATACAAATTGGAGCGCGTTGACAAGCCTTTCGAGAAGACTCCTAAGATGAGCATCAAACGCTTCATGTACAAATAAGGGTCCCTGGCATTCCGGACGCCTGAGAGATTGAAGAAAGCGTCCTGTGTGCCATGCACCATGAATGGAATATCAGTGAAAAAAACAGGAGAGCCGTGTTACAATGGCTCCCCTGTTTTTTTTATATCGCAAAGCTCAAACGAGCTCCGTCAAGCAAATTACTTGGCAAGACGCTCCTGAAGGGCCTTTGCCTCAGCCTCATAGCCTGGCTTGCCGAGGAGGGCGAACATATTCTTCTTGTAGGCCTCAACACCCGGCTGGTTGAACGGATTCACGCCAAGAATGTAGGCGCTGACACCGCAGGCTTTCTCGAAGAAATAGAAAATCGAGCCGAGGTTATACTCGTCAATGCGCTCGATGCTTACGGAAAGCTGAGGTACGCCGCCGTCGATGTGTGCAAGTTTGGTGCCGAGCTCAGCCATTGCATTGCACTCCTCAACATGTTTGCCTGAGAGGAAGTTGAGTCCGTCAAGGTTTTGAGGGTCATTGCTGATGACAGTGCTGCGGTTGCTGTTCTCAACCGTTACGACAGTCTCCATAAGCATACGTACACCGTCCTGAATGTACTGTCCCATTGAATGGAGGTCTGTGGTGAAGCTTACTGAAGCAGGGAAAATACCCTTGCCGTCCTTGCCCTCTGACTCTCCGTAAAGCTGTTTCCACCACTCTCCAAGGTATTGGAGTTTAGGACTGTAGGAAACAAGGATTTCAACTTTCTTTCCTGCATCGTAAAGCAGATTACGCATTGCAGCATACTGAACCGCAGGGTTTTCTTCTGAACGTACTGCACAGGCAGTTTCCATTTCAGCCGCACCTTTGAGCATAGCTCTCATATCAAAACCTGCGAGCACAATAGGAAGAATACCGACAGGAGTAAGCACCGAGAAACGGCCTCCGACATTGTCCTCGATGACAAAAGTCTTGTAACCTTCCTGGGTTGCAAGTGATTTGAGGGCTCCCCTGTGGGCATCTGTAACGGCTACAATGCGTTCTGCAGCCTCTTTGACGCCGTATTTCTCTTCGATGTACTGTTTTACGAGACGGAAAGCGATGGCAGGCTCAGTGGTAGTACCTGATTTTGAAATGACCACGGTAGCCACATTTCTTTCCTGCATCAGATCCATAAGTTCACTGATATACTCCTCGGAAAGAGTATGACCTGCAAAAACAATCTCAGGATTACCCTTCTTGTCCTTGAGCTGTTTTGCGAAAGAATGGGAAAGAGCCTCGATAGCGCATTTGGCACCGAGATATGAACCTCCGATACCGATAACTACAACAAGGTCAACGCCTTTTGCTTTCCAGGCATCCCGGATGGCCTCGCAGTCAGTGATAAGAGACTCAGGAGTGGTTGTCGGAAGATGTTTCCATCCAAGGAAATCGTTGCCCGCACCTGTTTCAGCCTCGAGAACGTCCAAAGCCGCAAGTGCCTTACCCAAATAAGTTTTGTAATCTGCGTTTTTGACAAAGGAGTCGCAGCCTCCCATATTTACTTTTAGCATAAAAATATATGTTATTAATTGTTATCGATTACATCCTGCAAATATAATAATTTTTACTCGTAATCAATTAATTTAAGTCTATACTTCTTACTGCCGAAATTGGTGTAATAACAAACACCGTCCCCGGACCGGTTATTTTCGCATAGCTCCGCCATTCCCCTGACCTTGCCGATTGCCCTTCGCCTCCAGTTTTCCACCACGAAATCCACAGCCTCCTTCTCGCCCTCCTCAGCAAACCCCAAAGCAGAATACACCCCACCCTCAGACCATTCAAGATCCGCGTAAGTCATTATATCATCAGGCTTTACATCCTCAATAAACTGCCGCAGCACCCGTCCCATTCCCCCGCACACACGCAGATTCGGCAGACTCGCATAACGCACCCATTCATACGAACGCACCTCCACGGACTTCTTCCAGCGGCGCGCATTGCTGAACTCCGCCACCGCCACAAGCGCCCCAGGCTCCGGCCGCGCTCCGATTCTTTCCTGCAGGCTATTCTTCACTCCGGCACAAACGTCCTGTGAAGCGGCCTTTCCGGTATAGCGTTTCAGATACAGCCCATAGCAATAGCGGCATTTCGCATCCCCGTAAGTATGGCAGCGCTCCAGAAACTCCGCAGCCACCACCCTGTCAATCCGTTTCACCTCGCAATTCCTCGCATAAACCCTATGATGCAGCCCCAAATGCGCCAGCACCCTAAGCGTCATCATCCTGCGCCTGCTTCTGAACACATCCTCCGGCACCAATATCGGAGTCCCAAGCGCCAAATCCCCTCCTGACAGTCCCCATTCCTGCTCCGCCGAAAGCCGTCTCAGCCCCGCCGCACGAAGCCTCGCCTCCTCGACCGTCGCGGCACACACTTCCACAGGCAACACGACTCTCCATTCCTTCCCCGCCCGGCACGCAATGCACTGAACACCACGTATTTTCTCTCCGAGGCATTCCACTCCGCGCAGGTTCAGCTCCCGCATTATTTCGTTCATCAGATCAGACATATTCCAACTTCAATTGTCGCAAAGTTACACTTCTGCTTTGAAATTTCCTATTATCCTGCATTTTACCATAAAAAATTACTAACTTTGCTTTCCCTCCGGCTTTTTGAAAGCTTAGAAATGTGGGAAATGGCAGGAAACGATAATTATTGATAACATGAAAAAATACTTCAGACTTTTTGTTACACTATTTGCATCAATTGCTTTTGTATGCTGTACTCCTGATGGATGGAACGACAATTGGGGAGATGATTGGGGTGACGAATGGGGTGATACTCCGGACAATCCTGATAAACCGGACCAGCCAGATCCAGACGAGCCAGATAACCCGGACAATCCTGATAACCCAGATAATCCTGATAACCCGGACAAGCCGGACGTTCCGGATCCGGTAGACCCTGATCCGAGCAACAAAGCTGCATATACCTGGTACGAACTGCCTTCCATTCAGGACGAAGACGGAAACAGAATCAATGACAATGACAATTCTCTGTATTATGCCTACCATATCTGCCCGTCACTTCCGAAAGGGGCGAACGGCAGGCCACTGCGCAACTACACCGTGTGCTACAGCGCAGAATACCACTGTCCGGTTTGGGTAGCGGCTCCGAGACACAATTGTTACAGCGTAAAGAACTGCAACAGAACGGACGCCTACAAACAAGACCCCGACATTCCGGGCAATATTCAATATTACAGCAAAAGTACAGGAGGCGGCTGCAACAAAGGACACATGCTCGGGTCGGCGGAAAGATTGTGCGACAGAGGCACCAATGAGCAGGTGTTCTACTACACAAACATCGCCCCTCAGCTCTCAAGCGGGTTCAACACAGGCGGTGGCGGATGGAATACCTTGGAAGACTGGGTTGACGGAAAGGTTTGTGCCGACACGCTCTATGAAGTTGTAGGCTGTTATTTTGACAGATTCACGGATGGTTATGGCCACACTGTCGCTCCCAAGACCATCGAATTCGGAAGCAGAAGCGACGTTCAGTTCCCGACAATGTTCTACTACGTGCTGCTCCGCACCAAGAGTGGCAATACAAAAAAAGCCTTGAAAGACTGCTCTGCAAACGAATTGATGTGCGCGGCGTTTGTCCGCGCCCACACAAACAGCCTTAAAGGCCAGAAAGTGACAAGGACTGAAATGATGTCAGTGGAGGATTTGGAGAAAATCACTGGATTCAACTACTTCCCTAACGTGCCTAACGCACCTAAGAGCACATTCTCTGCTTCGGACTGGGGACTATAAGCAATTGGCAATTAGCAATGTGTAATTAGGAATATGGAGTTGGGAACGGCCACACTGTTACCCTGAGCGAGCGTAGCGAGTCGGACGGGTCTTGTACATATTACGAATATGTATTATATTCAAGAACTTACCGAAATGTACAAGATTTCTCCACTACGGACTTCGTCCTACGGTCGAAATGACAACGAGCCGAGTGCAGAATCAAGTTTGCTTGAACTTTGCCGAGACGAGGACGTCATTGTAAAACCATAGTTTTAAAATGACAACAAAGCGACCGTAGCCAAATTGTCACCCTGAGCAGTTGCCTCGCCTGTCATCCCGAGCGTAGTCGAGGGATCTTGTACATATTATAAAAATGTTAAATGAAATAAAACCTTAATATTATGAAAGGAGTATACATTTTTTTAGCGGACGGTTTTGAAATCACAGAAGCGCTGACCACAGTGAACATGCTTCGCAGAGGCGGCGTAAATGTGAAAACCGTGTCAATATATGACGACAAAAGAGTGATGAGTTCCAACAGGATACCGGTCATCGCGGATATGGCCTTCGGGGAATTCAAATCATCCACAACATTCGGTGCATGCCTGATAACCGATGTAATGATATTTCCGGGCGGAATGCCGGGCTCCACCGAGCTTGCAGGCTTCGGGAAGCTGATGAACATCATGCAGGAGCACTATGCCGAGGGCGGTACAGTAGCGGCAATATGTGCGGCTCCGAGCGTGGTTCTCGGCCAGCTTCCGAACTTAGGAGGCAAGAAGATGACCTGCTACGACGGCTTCGAGCAGGCTCTCATCGACAAAGGCGTGGAATACAGCAAGGACGGCGTGGTCGTTGACGGCAACATCATCACCGGACGCGGAGCGGGCTGGGCCATCGACTTCGGCCTTGCCATTTTGGCACGACTCAAAGGCGAAGACACTGCCAAAAAAGTACGCCGCGAGATCATGCTGTAATTCGGCTCGGATTTTGCGTGTTGTATCATTCGGTATTTTTTAAACAACTTCTATTATAAAATGGGATATTGGGGTATATTTATCGGATTGATGATAGTGAGCTTCATCATCCAGCAGATGCTACAGAGCAAATTCAACAAATATTCGAAAGTAGGTTTGGGCATGACAGGGGCCGAAGTGGCAACCAAAATGCTGCACGACAACGGCATATATGACGTTAAAGTACTGCCGACAAACGGCATGCTGACGGACTTCTACAATCCGCAGAACAAGACGGTGAACCTCAGTGAGGGCGTCTACAACAGCAACAGCGTTGCGGCTGCTGCAGTGGCAGCCCACGAATGCGGCCATGCCGTACAGCACGCCAAAGGCTATGCTCCTCTGAAAATGCGTTCCGCACTCGTGCCTGTGGTGACTTTCGCCAACCAGGCCGTGATGTGGGTATTGCTGCTCGGTATGCTGATGATACACATCTCACCTGCACTGCTATGGGTCGGCATAGCGCTTTTTGCAATGACCACCGTTTTCAGCTTCATCACACTTCCGGTGGAAATCAACGCGAGCCGCAGAGCCGTGAACTGGCTTGAATCCGCGCATATTACCGACGGAGAGACCACTCCTATGGCCATTGACTGTCTCAAATGGGCGGCCTACACCTATGTAGTGGCAGCCATCAGTTCACTTGCGACCCTTCTCTACTACATCGGCATCGCCCGCGACAGATAAACGTAAAACGCATGATGAGGAACGAAGACTTCTCGCGGCTGGAAATAAGTTTGTCCGGCTGTCTTGAAAATTACGGATATTTCAGGTCAAAACTGAATCCGGGCACAAAATTATTGGTACTGGTAAAAGCAAACGCATACGGACACGGAGCTGTCGAATACGCTTCGATGCTTCAGGATGCCGGCGTGGATTACTTAGCTGTAGCCTATCCCATCGAGGGAGTAGAACTCAGACAGGCAGGCATACACAAACCTATACTCGTGCTCACGGCAGGCACGGACTTTTTCGAAGAAATCATAGACAACCGCCTTGAACCGAGCATCCCGAATCTATACACGCTCAAAGCCTTGTGTGCAGTACTCGAAAAGCACGACATCCGGAACTTCCCGGTACACATCAAGCTCGATTCAGGCATGCACAGACTCGGTTTCATGACCAGCGAGCTGAAAGAATTGGAGGACTTCCTCGCAAAGACAGACAGAGTGACAATCAAATCTGTATTCTCCCATCTTGCAGCTTCTGAAGACCCTGCAAGCGATGATTTCACCCTCGCTCAGGTCAGAATGTTCAAGGCCAATGCCGACAATCTCAGCGAAGCCCTCGGCTACAGGCCTATGTACCATATACTCAACTCAGCCGGCATCGAGCGTTTCCCGCAATATCAGTTCGACATGGTAAGGCTCGGAATCGGAATCTACGGAATCAGCGCCCTGCCCGACGTCAAGCTTGCGACAGTCGCTTCATTCAAATGCAAAATCCTGCAGATAAAGACCTTGAAGCCGGAAGACGGCACCATAGGCTACGGACGTCACGGGCAGATTGCTCCGGCAGGTACGACAATAGCCACAATACCTGTGGGATATGCCGACGGAGTGGACAGGCATCTCGGCTGCGGACACTGCAGCTTCGAGCTCAACGGCCACAGAGTTCCTACAATAGGCAACATCTGCATGGATATGTGTATGCTTGACATCACCGGAGTGGATGCCAAAGTCGGAGACACAGTCACAATATTCGGAGAAAAACCCTCGGTGAAGGAACTGGCTGAAATTCTCGGCACAATCCCTTACGAAATCATGACCTCCATTCCCCGCCGCATCGAGCGTATCATCACAAAATAACTAAGAATCCCGACAGGGCACTCCCCCACCCACTGTTATCCTGACCGAGCATAGCGAATAACAACTTTGCTTAATTAATATACAATAATGGCAAACGAACCTACAACATACCTACACAATGGCATGGAACTGCCTATCGAAGATTGGAGTCAGAATGTACATTCTTTTGATGATCTGACCAAGATTATTCAAGACACTCATGATGCAGCCCAAACCGCGGCAGTCAAAGCTATAAACCGTATGCAGACAATGCGAAACTGGCTATATGGCTATTACATTATTGAATTTGAACAACATGGTAAAGATCGGGCTGAGTACGGGATTCAATTGTTGAAGAGACTGGAAGAAAGAGTGAATAGAAAAGGACTGACTGAAACCCTTTTCAAGAATTCAAGAAAGTTTTACCGACTTTATCCTCAAATGGTTGAGAACATCATTGGTGGAATAAGTCCGACGGTGTCGGACAAATTGTTGGCGTCCAAAGATGCAATAGCGTTGCGCAATACTCAAATGACTGAAAATGAACACATAGAAAAAAGTCCGACAGTGTCGGACGAATTCAGAACGACTGGTCAGATGATTATTTCTCAACTATCATTTTCACATATTGTAGAGATTATGACTGTTGATGATCCACTTGCACGTTACTTCTACGAACAGGAGTGCATCAAGTGTACATGGTCTGTGCGCGAATTGCGCCGTCAAATAAGCACCAATCTCTATGTGCGTACAGGTATCAGCAGTAACCCGGAGAAGATGCTCTCGCTTCCTTCTTTACAAGGTCATGACAATAATGAATTACAGATACGCCAGCCATTCACATTTGAGTTCCTTGGCTTGAAGGCAAATGAGGTAGTTGACGAGAAAGACATTGAGAATGCTCTTATCGACCACCTACAAGACTTTCTTCTTGAACTGGGCAAAGGATTCTGTTTTGAGTCACGCCAGAAGCGCATTATTATTGATGACGAGTATTATTATCCTGACTTGGTGTTCTATAATAGAATCCTGCATTGTGGCGTGATTATAGAACTGAAGGACGAGGAGTTCTCACATCAGAACCTTGGCCAGCTCAATGCCTACGTTTCTCATTACAAGGAGAATGAGATGAAACATGGCGACAATCCACCTATTGGCATTCTTCTATGTACACGAAAAGGCAAGAAAATGGTGGAATACGCTCTGGCCGGCATGGACAATCAACTCTTTGTATCAACCTACATGCTTCAGTTGCCAGACAAGAAAACACTTGAAGACTTCCTGTTAAAACAGTTGGAAAAGTAAATGGTCGAGATAATTTCCATCCCCCGCCGCATCGAGCGTATCATCACAAAATAGGCGTTTCTAAAGACTGTTACTTTTTTCCAGGGAAGACATCTTCATTCTTTCCTTTAAATTCCATTTGCCGAAATTATAGGAAAGCCCTATGAGTATGCATCGGCCTATCCTGTTGCTGTACGTGTCTTCCACATATTCGGCGGAAGAGGTGTGCGTGAATGACTTGGCACTCCCGAGAATATCATAGGCGGACAGGCTCACAGTGAACGACTTGATTGACTTTGCCAGTCTGAAATTCAGCAGATAGTCCGGCCTGTTGTAGCCATGGCTGAAACCGCTGTATCCGTCGAATTCAAATCGGCTTTCAAGTTCCCATCCGTTTTTATCTTGCCACAGCACTTCCGCATAGGCAGTGTACTTCCAGTTGTTTACTTTTGCGGCAGGAGTGGCTGAATAACGCGTGTAAGTGTTGTTAACCGCCGCGCCGCCTCTTATGGAGACAGTCCGCAATTCATATTTCAAGTCTGCATTCAGCGACCAGACCAGATTCCGGGTACGGTTTTCAATGAAACCGCTTTTTCCGCTGTAGAAATCACTGCCTTCACTGTCCCCGTAAAACCATCCCATAAAGTCGGAGTAATTGAATTCTTCCCTGTCCATTCCTTTGAGAGGAGTTTCTGCAACATATATCGTCCCGGCACCCAAAAGCACCTTGGGCGTAATTGTCAGATTAAGGCTTTTCTTCCGGTTCAGCGGCTGTATATATGTCATATTCAGATTTGCATTATACCGCGGATGCCCGGCATTGACAGGGACCGAATAGCGGACTGCCGACGCGTCATACCAGCTTGCCATAGTCATCTCATTCAAATCCATGGAGCCATTGAACCTTATATTCAGATAATAGCTGCCGGACCGCATCGCCCCACGGCTGACGGACAGGCTGATATCCTGATGCCATGCTGTTTTCAGGTAAATATTGCCTGTGGAGACATCAAGAGGATTCGAGACATCAAGTATAGTGCTGTTTGCCGAACCGAGTGATGGCCGGACACTGTTGCCGTTTGTATACAGAATATAATTCCAGTTTCTTTTCTTATAAGCAATTCTGAACTCGGGACCGGCATTCACCTGCCACAGGGTATTCCGGTTTTCAATCCCTCCGTACAATTTGGAAAAATGGCCGATATGGTTTTCATACACACTGACTCCGAAGCGAACATCAAAATAATCACGTCCTTTTCCTGTTTCGTATGATGTATAGAGCGTCTGTTTAAGATTCAGCCTACTGTCCTTGGCGTATCTTGAATAATAATCGTTTCTGCTGCCGTCCCCGGCATTATCCGCATTCCTGTTATCCGAAGATGAATCGAAGTCCGCCGACAGCACAGAATGCAAATTCCATTTGTCGGACAGAACAGCCAAGTAGTCGGCATAAGCGTCGAACCTCGCCGCATCATTCCTATCCGCATATAAAAGTCCCGATACGTCCGTTTCCGATGATAAATGTGCAACGGAAGTCTCCCTGCTCTTCCCCAGCAATCCGTCATAGTTTGCACCGCCTCCGAATGAAAGGTGATGTTTCATGTCTTTGTCCAGAAAATATTTCGCCCTGATATTGACATTTGCAGAAAAATCATCCGCAGTACCTGTCTCATGGGTTTCGCTTCCATTAAGTGTTTCCCCTGAGGAATTATTTGTCGAGGATAAGCTTTCACTTGCAGTCCCGGCGTGTTTATAACGAAAGCGGGCATTCACAACGAAGCCTTCTGTTACAGAAGATTCAAACATAGGGACTCCTATACTGAAATTCGCCTTTGCAGAGTGACTTATACTGCTGTTTTTCCGGCTGCGGCTTACATCAAACCGGTCACCGGAACTCAAAAACGAAGTGCGACGGGACACCGAACTGTTGCTGTCATTGCGGAAATCATAGACTGCAGAAGCACTGGTACTATACCCTGAAAGCCTTGACGTATTATAGTTGATGCCGGCAGAAGCTACATCAGACAATCCCGGAGATGTCCCGGCAAGTTGGTTCATATTGACATTATTCCCGCCTCCGAGAATATTGAAACTGTCGTTTTCTCCATAGAACTGCGCATACAGTTTGGCATTGTACAATCCGCCTATATCACTTCCTGATTTTTCAATAGTCCCGCTTCCAATCGTGATACCTCCTTCGACAGCTGCTTTGCCGAACCATGCTTCCCGGTATTCGTCTTTCAGCCTTATATCCATCTCCTTTCCGGACAGACCGAGCCTCCCTCCATTTTCCCTGTCTATCACACGTATCTGATTGACTATGACAGCCGGCAGATTTTCAAGAGCTTTGGACTGGTCATCGAAAAAGAACGTCCTGCCCTCGACGGTAATCCTCTTTACAGGCTCTCCGTTCACCTTTACACGCCCGTTTGACACCTCCATTCCCGGCATCTTTTTCAACAGATCGCCGAGACTTGAATTGTCCGCAGTATGAAATGAAGTTGCATTGTATACCAGGGTATCGCCCTTCACACTTACAAGATCTCCCATTTCAGTGATGCCGGCGCCTTCAAGCAGCTCAGGATTTTCCTCCAGCGCCACAGAAACGTGTCTGACAATCCTCGGCTCAAACAGCAATTCCTCTGCAAATGGCTTGAAACCGAGCATCTGCACATTAACGACATACCTGCCTGACGGAAAATCCTTCAACGAAGCAAGCCCTTTTTTGTCTGTAAACGAGAAAACAGACACAATAGTATCATTCGCCGGGACAAGATACACCGACACCATCTGCAGAGGAACTCCGCTACCCGCTTCAGTAACCTTAACTGTCAGACCCGACTTCCGGTCAACACTATCCGGATTACCGGCATAGATAAAAGAATATCCTGAACAGAGAAAAACAACAACTGTCAATAATAGTTCTCTCATGAATAATCCTATGCATCAATCATCCAGGTCAGTATCGTAGTATTGTTCGATTTCCGCTGCAAATTCGGTCAGATGGCCATGTCTGTAGCCGTCGACCACTTTGTTGTCCATGTCGGAATTGCCCAGGCGGGATGACTGCAGAGCATAATAATACGTATGTTCATCATTGCAGAACTTCTCCGGTGCATAACCTTTTTCACACATTTCGCTTAGCATGGCAAAGCAGGAAGCATTGTGCAGTATGGCACCTGTAACGAACCATTTCCACGCCTGGATATCGCTTTCCTCAAAACCGTAATACGAATAATAATAAGCCAGGCCGAGCTGGTATGCCGCATCGGATTTTCCCAGTTCGAGCGCAGTCTTCAAATCAGCCTCAAGTGCACTGTGAAAGCGCTCCTGTGCTTCCGGTGTCATCTTCTTGAAATCCTCGTCACTCGTGAGGTACAGCTCGGTCATATAGCCTTCGGCAACTCCGCAGGCCCGCGCCTCAGCCATACATTCACGGAATCTGTCGGTATCCTCTATGATACCGTCATCAGGATTAAAGCCGGCTTCCTCCAGTGCCCACCAGAAATATGCCGTGTAATCGCCAAGATAGATAGCCTGCCTGTACCAATCGCTCAACTCCTCGCTGGGGCGGCCGACCTGGCCGGCAGCGTCACCCATCAGATGATAGAATATAGGATCAACGGGGTAATCATCCGCCTCCGAAGATTTTATGAACTCACTGAGCGTATCATAGACTTTCTGCGGGTCCTTTTCCACTCCGACAGTACCCCAAAGCAAATCCCTCATCTGCTGCCACACCGCTTTCAGACTACATTTCTGCGCGGCTTCATCCCTGAGATTGAAGTATTTTATCTTGTCCACAAGACCGTAATCTCCATCATGCCAGCAGTAGGCGAGCATCATCGTGGCATCGGAAATCCCGGCCGCAGACGCCTTTTCATAATACTCCAAAGCCAATGCAGTAGAATTTTCCTCGGGATTGACAGCATCATTATATTTTGCCCAGGCATATTGCAGCCATTTGTTGCCTGCCTCCGCTCCTCTCTTCATCTCCGGAGCATATTTCTTGAGACGGAACATCGTCGCACCCGGCCTCAGAAGCATGAGGAAAATATCCTGAGCCTGCACGTCGTCATCCAGATAAGGCAGCAGAGCCTCAAACACCGCCGCCGAATTGAAATCATGGAATTCATCCATTATGACTTCATATTCTTCCTCGCTGAGTTCCATTTTCTGAGTTGAAAACCGCTTCATTACCCGCATCCATGACGGCTGCATATTATCATCCAAATATCCCATAGTATCAATAGTTTAGCATTATTGCGGCTCAAGTTACGATTTTTTTTGCAAATAGCCAATAGCACCGCAATAATGAACACTATAAACAAAGGAGCGACACCTCTACAGATGCCGCCCCAATGCATAACATTAAAACTTTTTAATTATGAGATTATTTCTTGAATGCAGTTTTAAGAACCTTGGCGAGCTGGTCAGGACATGACGTAGGACGTCTGCCGCAGGTGATACCGTCAAGGCGCTTGATAGCGTCATCCACTGTCATACCTTCAATGAGGGCACCTATCCCCTTGGCATTCCCGTTGCAACCGCCGGTGTAGATTACACTCTGTATAACATCGCCTTTAACCTGAATATCAATTGCCTTTGAGCACACAATCTCACTCGGCTTGGCAGTGATATAGCGAATGCCGTCTTTTGTTTCATCCTTCACAATTGAATAATCATAACCCGGTTTCATAACTTTTGAATTTTGATTCTGAGGTTCAACTTCCGCCGGTTCCGCAGCCATTGCACCGAAGCTAAGAAAAGCTGCAGCCAGCATAACTAAAATCTTCTTCATATACTCTAATTTATAATTATTATAATTTATACCGTGGGGACATTTTTCCAAATACCGTACCAAATCCAAACATTTTGGCGCAGTAGACTAAAAAAAGTCCAACAAAATTAACTGTTTTGGCAAAGAGACTTAGAACAACGTAGGATGATTATTCTGGAGCTCGGTCAGCACCTTCTCCATTACAGCCTCCCTGTAGAGACGGGATTTTTTGTCGACATGAAACTTCTCGCAGAACATCTCAACTGCTTCCATTTCCCTGTCATTCAAATACATAACCTGCCTGTGACGCCGTACGAGCGAAGATTTCTGCTTTTTCAGATACTCCGGATCAACTGTCTGCGCCCTGCTTTTCCTTTTCTTTGCCACGATATACGATTTTTGATTAATATTTGTTCAAAGGCATTCCATTGGTCTTCATCCTGACCTGGGCTTTCACCGCAGCAATGACCTTCTCATACTCCTCCCTGCCCTCTTCTGTCTTGCCTGCAATAAGATCAAGATGAGCGGCAGCATTTGCGAGCACCGTGTCAATAGCCGAAGCGATGAATTCCATGTCCTTCTCCACGAAACCGCGGGTGGTGATGGCCGGAGTACCGACTCTGATGCCCGAAGTCGAGAACGGAGTCCTTGTATCAAAAGGCACCATATTCTTGTTTACAGTGATGTCAGCCTTGACCAGTTCCTTCTCGGCCACCTTACCTGTCAGCTCAGGGAATTTGGTACGCAGATCAATGAGCATCAGATGGTTGTCCGTACCGCCTGACACAATCTTATAGCCTTTTCTTGCAAAGCATTCAGCCAGTTCATGGGCATTGGACTGCACCTGTTTCTGATATTCCTTGAATTCAGGCTGCAAAGCCTCGTAGAAAGCAACCGCCTTGGCAGCAATGCAGTGCTCAAGAGGACCGCCCTGTACTCCGGGGAATACGCTTGAATTCAGTATCTGCGACATCTTCTTCACAATGCCCTTAGGAGTCTTCAGGCCCCACGGATTGTCGAAGTCCTTGCCCATAAGGATAATACCTCCGCGTGGACCTCTGAGGGTCTTGTGCGTAGTGGAAGTCACGATGTGGGCATATTTCACAGGATTGCTGAGCAGGCCTGCAGCGATAAGTCCGGCAGTATGAGCCATATCCACCATGAAAATCGCTCCTACCTTGTCTGCAATCTCCCTCATTCTGACATAATCCCATTCACGTGAGTAGGCTGATGCACCTCCGATGATGAGTTTCGGTCTGTATTCGAGAGCCTTGGCCTCCATCTCATCATAGTCAATCAGCCCTGTCACCTCACTAAGTCCATATGACACAGCATGATACAGAATACCCGACATATTCACCGGCGAACCGTGCGTAAGATGTCCGCCGTGAGACAGATCCAGGCCCATGAAAGTGTCACCCGGCTTCAGACAAGCCATCAGCACGGCCATATTCGCCTGAGCGCCCGAGTGAGGCTGCACATTTGCATATTCCGCATCATAAAGCTTGCAGAGCCTGTCTATGGCAAGCTGTTCAATCTGGTCGATCACCTCACAACCGCCATAATACCTTGCGCCCGGATAGCCCTCCGCATATTTGTTGGTACATACGGACCCCAAGGCCTCAAGCACCTGGTCGCTGACGTAATTCTCCGATGCAATCAGTTCAATACCTGATGACTGCCTTTCCGTTTCCTGTCTGATCAACTTTGAAATTTCCAAATCCTGCTTCATAAAAATAGCTTTTCAATTTTAGCAATCTGCCTTTCTTCAGATTACTCACAAATTTAAACATTTATTTTGGTATTAGACACATTTCTCCCGACTTTGTTATAACTTTGCGACATTTAGCAATTAGCAATTAGCAATTAAGGAATTAGTAATTAAGGAATAAGTGCGATTGTAAAAAAAAAGACTTATGAACAGAAAATTATTGAATATAGAATTGGGCCGGGTGTCGGCGGAGGAATACAAGGGACTGCCGGAGTCAGGGCTTGTAGTAGTACTGGACAATATAAGAAGCGCACACAATGTGGGTTCGGCGTTCAGGACATCGGATTCGTTCAAAATCGACAGAATATATCTCTGCGGCATTTGCGCTGTGCCGCCTTCGGCTGAAATCCACAAATCGGCCCTTGGAGCAGAAGACAGTGTGGAATGGGAGCACTATGACAGGACCATGGACGCCGTGGAAAGACTGCGCGGCGAGGGCTACACCATAGTCAGCGTGGAGCAGACGGAAAAAAGCATCATGCTCGACGGGTTCAAGCCTGAGAAAGGCAGGAAATACGCACTGATTTTCGGCAATGAAGTCTCAGGCGTGGACCAGGCTGTCGTGGACGTATCGGATTTCGCGCTTGAAATCCCTCAATACGGCACCAAGCACTCCCTCAACGTCTCCGTCTCCGTCGGTGTCATCCTCTGGCACTTGCGCTGCGCCCTGCGTTAATCCACATGGACGTCGCGGACGCAGCGGACTTCGCTTGCCTTGACAGAAGCGCCATAAGGAACACTGAGAGTAATGTTTCCTTTATAGTTGAAGCCGTACTTATAAGTTGCATTATCACCTTGGTACGGATACGGAGGAAATTTGGACAGACCGCCTTCATAAGCTTCACCTGTACTGCCGAAAATCCAGTATGTACGGCTGTTCATATCAGGCAAAGTCAAATTCGTAAAAAATTTCAGAATGACAAGTTCACGCTGGTTCGGCAACCTGTATCCATCCGGGCAGTAAGGATTCTTGCCGGTATTCCTTATAGCCTCGTTCAGATTGTCATTCAGTTCTTTGAACTTCATTGAAGTGCCGTCAGAACTGTCTACCGTCTCATTGCAATATTCGAATCTTCTAACCAGACGGTTCTCAATGCTGTTGTTGTGGTGATATTCCAACTCCCTTGAAGTCTCATACCTAAAGCAAGCCTTGTTAAGGAACTCGGAATCGAAATAAGCATTACCAGTCTCTGAATCCTTAGCATCAACATACCTGCCGAAATTGTCCGAAACAGAATTGAGAGAATAGGATTCATCCGACTTGCCGTCCAGATAGCCGAGATTGCGCACACAACGCAGGCTGTTGGCAGAAGCACCCTCCTGCTTTGCAGGATCTGCAATACCAGTCGATACACCTTCCTCAGCCCATACGACGATAGGATACTGATCATTGAAACGCGTAGAGGAAACCACATGCTGCATCCATTCAGCCTCATCCTTAGACGCCATCTGCGAGGCCGAACGGTTATACAGACGCACAGACTTGCTCAACACCGGATCACCCACATAGATACCGATAAGCTGCTGGATTGAAGCCATATACCAGCGCACCTCTTCTCTGTCGATAATACCATTGCCGTTATTGTCCCGGTTTCGGGAGAAACAAGAATATCTGAGATCTTTATGCGTTTCGTTCAATATAGGTATATCGTTATTAACCTCGAAGTTCACGTACTTGTCCCATCTGACACCGGAAGTAAAACCAGTACTTTTTGAACCGCACAACTCCCACAGACGAACGGAGTTCAGGAGTCCGTTTTCATTGCTGTCATTCCCGTTTGAATTAGCATTCTTCCATTCGAGTTGCCCATCATACTCATCAGCAAGTTCAAGTCCCCATGCGGTCTTGAGGTCCGGATTGTCATTGTCAAAGATGGTCTGTATGGAATGCTGCTGTATAGTGATGACAGAGCCTGTAACCCGGCTTTCGCCGTCTTTGCTCACATTCGAATCGCAGAGGATGTTCATGGTCCTGTCCTTGGTGTTGACGAATTTCTTCCATAGCATAGGGTCATACTCATGGGTGACGGGATCTCTCTCATAGTAATATTCATCGACAAAGACAGTCATCTTGATTACAGGGTCTCGCTTGCCGTCAGTATAGGAATAATCGAAATCGCTGGTGTTCACACCTCCGTATTTGTCCCACTGCTCATAAAGGGCGACCTGCCTCTTGATATAGTCGACAAGCGTGATGATGTCCATTATTCCGTCATTGTGATAGCCTCCGACTCCGTCAGCCCCACTGCCGTCATCCTCCTTGTTGTCAGAGGCACTCCGGTAAGTGGTACTTTCGGCATACTTGCGGGGCGTGTACTTTCTCATTTTGTCCGAATAGTTGAAAGTACCGTCTGATTTCTCGTTCTCACGCTTGTTAATACGGAAATGGGCCCACTCATAATCCGGGAAATTAGGCACGCCGCCATCCTGCACAATGTCATCGTCAATAAACGGAGTATCCACAGTCCAGATAAGTTCATTCGCTATATTGTTGCCGTTGCTGTAGAAATTGGAAAGATGGAAAGTCATGGTCTTGGTAGTATAATGACAGTCACAGACAGCGATTTCCTCCTTTGCTATGACCACGTCGCCGATGGCACCCGGCTGGTTTTCCCTGAAAGTCTCGCCGTCCCTGCTGCTCTCCACCTCCACACGGATATTGTCCACATTGTTGATTGTGACAGTGTATTTGTAGTTGGTGTTTCTCCTGACATTGAAATTGTCGAACTTACCGCCGGTCCAGTCCCCGAGATGAATGAGGTACTGCACGTCCGCACCCAACACCTGCCCGGCCTGCTCTCCTTCCTTCAGCACCATGTCAACACGGCCTGTCACAACGACATAAGTGGAAAAGTCATTGGCATTCTCGAAAATCCTCATACGCTTCGAGACCGCATCCCGTGTCGTTGTCGTATAGGATACATCCGCCATCTGGTTCTTGTCATTTGCCAGCTTGTGCTGCCGGTCACGCTCACACCACGCACCGAGAGAGGCATCCTGAATGTTCCAGTCATCCAACGGCTTCTTGGGGGTCATACGGTTGGGGAGCATATAGAAAGTAAAACTCGAAACTCCTGCCGGATTCACGTCTTCAAAATTCACCAGGTCGGTATCGAAAAACTTGCCCGCATATTGGCTGTAATATGCTCCGAGGTCAGTCCCGTCAGACGGAGCCGGCACATTGCCTGAATCCTGTCCCGTAGCTTCTCCGTTGCCATATCCCCTCTCATCGTATGAAAGCACATAGGCTGTTTTGGGTACATTGATTACCTGCCACTGCTTCGCCTCAAAGGAAGTGATATTGTATTTATTGAACTGGAAATCAAATTGTATCTTGGCGTCGAAACGGAGAAGTTCCAGAACAGCATCCATACCTGTTCCCGGTATATTGAAGTGTCCCTTGCCGTCATTTCCCCTGACGACCTCGATTCCACGTACGCTTCCGCTCATAGGGAAATAACCGTTTCTGGACACAACTTCCTGATTCATGACAACCTCGAAATTGCGCAAATCCTCTTCTGAATTGATGGTATGGTTAAGCAGGTCTGAAGAAATACGGATCATGTCCGCATCAAGGTTTCCTATCATATAGATATTGAAATTCTTTCCGAGAGGAGCCTTTACCTTGACTTTTCCACCGCCGGGATATTTGTTTCCATTGACCGTATGGGTATATTCCACATACCAGCATTCGTCCGCACTTGAATCGAAGGTAGTAGAAGTCCTTCTGTTGTCAGTGTCGAACATACGGCCGTAGACCTGCTTGCCTCCATTGTTCATATCGAAAATGAAAAGATAGAAATTGAAGAGCTGGTTCTCGGTCTCCGCACTGGCCTTTGTGCTTACAACAGGCATCACGTCCGCACCGAAATCAAGGGTTACCCATGCCTCGCCCTCCTCAATGTCAGAAGGTTCTCTTCCAGGCTTCAATTCATCCACACAGGAGCTGAGCACAAGCAACAGGGAAAGCAACGGGAGCAATGACTCCGCAAACAAGGTCCTTCGTATATTGTAAAACAATCCTTTCATTTCATTCCGACTTAGTTAAACACGATTTCATCAACATTACGCTCGTTCCACGGCAGAATAACATATTCAAATTCACCGATATAAGGGTTGAACGAGATATTCAGCACTATCCTCAGGTCCTGGTTGCGGCAGATGTTAGTGAGAGGGACCGCCGTTCCCGTGCCGCCGATAATCTGCACGGCGTCGGTGCTGTAACTTATCATTCGCCCGTTGGTATCATATTTATATCCCGTAATGACTTCCTCACGCTCGGCAGGATAGAACTGCCAGATACAGTAGTTGTTCCCAGAATACCACTGAGATACCGTCCCTATAGAATTGTTGTTTGCACTGAGATAATAAGAACCACGGTAAATATTATACCCTGGGTTTCTCAGATTGACAGTCAATGAAGTGTTGGAAGTATTGGTACCAAATGAAAGGGCGCCCCTATTGCTGATGGCAATATTCATGCTGTTGCCGACATTTTTCAACGTAGGAGTTCCATCATTGTAAGTCCAGAGATACTTGTCATCGCTATTCAGCAGTTTCTCAGACTCATCATACCAGTGACCCGAAATAGGCTTAAGAGACAGAGAAGAGCCGTCTCCATACAGCATGCTCCCGGTATTCGACAGCGGCGACAGGATGTATTGCTTGTCATTCGAAGGGGCTTCAGCATCGAGAAGATGATAGACTTGTTTTGTAATCGCCTGCTGCGAAAATGTATAATTATCCTCCGGAATCTTGTTCATGGCGTCATCCACCAACATGGCACCGGCAAGCTTCAGTCCGAGGCTTACATTCTCCCCTGTCTCATACAGCATCTGGGAGAAAACGGTGGATTCGGTTCCCGGCCCTATCAAGGCGTAGTCCTTACCTTCTGTTTTGATAAAAGGAATGAAATCATGAAAGAAATCCTCCCCTCCGGGAACATTGTGGTCACGGGAGAACAGATAGCCGGTATTCGGATTCAGTCTGGACAGTTCCAAATCGTGTATGGCAATGGAATACTCAGGGGAAAGATTCCTGATAATGACAGATATACGGCCGCATACCCTTGTAAGTTCGGCCGCCACACGATTGACACCTGCACCGACAGAAAACTCCTTTACAAGGGATATAGGCATCTTGCCTTTGTTGTACGTGACTGTAGGAGGGACACCGTTCTCAAGAGGGGCGAGAGTCAGTTTCTTGAAATTGTCATCAAGCTGTCTTTTGGCAGCTGCAGGAATATCATCTTTAAGATAAGTAATATCATTCACCTTATAACCGTCAGGAGCATAATTGTTGAAAATGCCACGGTCGTTCGTAAAGTTGGCTACGGCATAGAATATATAATCTCCACGCTCCACGGCGTCAAACTCCACGACCTGCTCGGTTGAGGCGTCAAAAGTGAAATGCACGAAACGCCTGATATCCTCGGATGCACCTTCCTTGCGGACAAGCCACAGCCAGAGGTCAGAAAACATCGAGCCGTCGGCAAGAGCTGCAGCAATCTCCTCTTCCGTCGCCTTGGTACCCGGCTTCCCGGTCTTGAAAATGATAGAGACCTGTCCGTCTTTCGGAGCAGGTACATTACCACCTTCCGTCTTTTCCTTCTCGCAGGAGAACAGAAGAAAGACAGAAACTATAGCTAATATGATTTTCCTGATTCCCATAATGGCATCAAAGACTTATATCGATATTGGATTCGAGTACTTCCCAGTCCTTGGAAGTCACATCAACTACAATGCTACTCGTTCCCAATTTCAGTGTATAGGTATAAATTTTTCCGGGCTCCCATGTCGTTTTCGGCAGATTGACCCTGTTGACCGCCTCGCCACTCTTCTGGGTCTTGAAGCATACTGTAGTCCAGTCGGTACCCGAGCCGTCGGCCCTGTCCTGGCTGATGGTCTGTGGTATGACAAAGATAAGTCCCCCGGTATCCGTAACCGGCGGCCAGGTGTTATCGTCAGGTGCATACACGTTCGCAGGCTTCAAGAAAGTAAAAGTCTCACCCGGATTCGTCAGGAAGAACTGTTTGTCATCATAATAATACTGGGCGTTCCATCTGATTACATCCTCCAATGTGGTCGCGTCAGGATGGGTGTAGTACATGGTGCCGTATGCCCGGAGTCCCTCAATCCAGAAATCCTGCAGTTTTCCCTGATAGCCGTGATCGTCCGCATAGGTGACATAGAACCTGAGGGCGGACAGGGCATGTTTGAACTTCAGCGGTACTGGCGCGAACGGGTCAGCACCTCCCGTAAACCTTGTACTGAACGCCGTGAGCAGGTCGTAATTGTCCCACGTGCCCACAGCCCCGGGCACCATACGGTATATGACCACAAGATTGTCGGCTCCGTTGCCTGTCTCGAAAACTTCTGCCACATCGTATGGGTGATAGGCACGGAAACGGTAGTACTGGTTGCGTTTCCAATGTTGAAGAGGCTCATAGTACCAACCTTCATGGTCGGCCACAGGAGGATTGGTCCCGTATTTCAGTTCGGTGACGCTGCTTATGCCGAACACGGACTCACCGTTTCCGCCTTCTGTCGCGGACACAGTGCCGTAGATGCCAATAGAATGGTTCTTGAGGGTAGTGTCATCCGTACTTACGGACTTCACGGGAGCGACTTCTGTCGAGAATGACATGGCAGGCCCGTCCTGCGCAGGATGCACAGGGCGTTCCTCTTTGCGGCAGGATGAAAATGCGCAAAGAACGGAAAAAGCCGTAATACAAATCAAGAGACCGTTTCTCATACTGTAATCCTCTGTTCGCTTAATTATCTAATCTTCTAATACCCCCCCCCGACAGTCAATCCGTAACCGTCGCCGTCGCTCCAGTTGTTCACGCTCGGGTCAAACAGAATCGGAATGTCGGTCTTGCCGAAGGAGATACTGTATTTCACCGTCGTACCCATGCTCCAAAGATAGGAACGGATATTCTCAAACGTGGTACTTACCGTTTTCCTGTCGGATGCGTCTTTAGTGCCATGATAATATGTTATGACAATCTCGGGGGCTTTCCTGCTGACTCCGATACTGATATCGTCAGCGTCAAGGGCAGACAGGTTCTGCGGAATCATGAGCATGGTTTTCAGTTCGGCAGGCATCAATGCCAGTTCATCAGTCGAGAGTTTTTCAGGAGTATCAGTTTGGTACAGAACATAATCCGTCGTTGCCGACCTGTTGCTCCACGCACCCTCGTCGGTATTATTCTGGGCAAAATCCCCGACGCTGTAGATATTGGTCAGGGCAAGCCTTTCTATGTATATGTCATCGTCAATGCCAGGCTCATCTTTTTCGACGAACGCCACGAACTGTATCTGAGCGAGCTTGTGTTTGAACAGCATCGGCACACCGTCAGAATAGTATTCGTGCACATTGCTGAATTTGTCCTTCGCAGGGACAGCCGCCATAAAGTCGCATTTCAGCCTGTCACCGGAAGCCACCCAACCTTTGTAGGACACACCGTCTCTGCTTATCGACACACCGTTACCTGTGCCGGACGCGGCCGTCAAATCCAACGGAGCGTAAGCAAAAAACGTGAGACTGCCGTTTTTCGGCCAGTAATAAGATTTTGAAGCGTCTTTCCAGACGTTCCCGTTTTTAGAAATCTCGGCTTTGTCAATATATACTGAAGCTGAGTTTCTATAAAAATTTCCTTCTCCGTCTTTGTCATCCCAAGCCTGGCCTGCCGGAAGCCAATAAGCGGAAGAAATGAATCTATCATTGTCATCAAAAGGTTTGGTTTCCGCCTTTGTAGCAGCCTTTTCCACATCAGGAGAATTCAGCCTGCAGTTGACGACTTGATAGGAAATGTTCTTTGCAGGAACGGTCTCCCTGTCTGCATCCACCCTGACACAGGCAGAAACAGACAGAAAAAACGCCGCCCCGACAAAAAACTTCAATATGACATTTGACTTTGTCATTACAAAACCTGTATTACTCTACAGTCCAGCTGCCTGCTGTTGCTACAGTCCAATCCTCAACGCCAGGGGCCCAGAGAATCTCATCAAGCTTGATAGTGATTGTAAGGGTATAATACTTGTTCTGCTCCCATCCTGTCTTGAATATATTCTCATTGTTAAGCGCCACTGTCTGAGTATAGTCAGTAGTGATACCGGCATTATCTTTAACTGAATATTCAAGAGTTATGATATTGCTATCATTGAATGACTGCGGAATGAAAAGAGGAACATTGGATACGGTTTTTTCCTTTACAGCAATTTCTGTGTCTGCAAATGTAAATGTAACAGTCTCCTTATCATCGGCGACTTCACTCAGTGTCCACTCATCGTCAGGAAGTTGCACATAAGTACCTTTTTTCACAATGTCTCCGAAAGTAAGGGAGTTGACTGTAATAACAGTACCTGCAGGGTTATTTTCATCAGCTGCAACAATACATTTGACTTTACAGAGTTTATGTTTGAAAAGCGTAGGAACACCGGTGAAATTGTTAAAGCTCTCATTGGCAGTCTTGTTTGCTGCAACTTCAGCAACCATAAGAGTGTCCTGATGTTCAGACACATCAAAACCGTCAACCTTGATACCTTCATTCTGGTCGCAAGTCACGGTTGCACCCTCCAGAGTATTTTTATCCAACGTCCATGAAAGGAAAGTAAGTGATCCTTTCTTAGGCCAGTAGTAAGCATTGGCTGCATCTTTCCATACATTGTCAGTTGAATTATAACTGATTGTTGCCCCATTGATGAAAGAAGAGGCATCTGCTTTATTGTCAGCCCAAGTCTTGTTTTCAGGCAGATAGTAGGCGAACGACTGGAATACGTTGTTTGTATTGAACACAAGTTCACCAGCCTTAGTCCTCGGATTGAGGACAGCCTGATAGGTAATCTCAAGATCCGGTTCCACAACAGGATTGACCTCGTTCTTTGCGCAGCCTGCAAGCGTTGCTACAACGGCAGCTGCTAAAATAAGTTTTTTGTACATAATAAATTAATTAAATTGTTAATAATAAAATTTCATATTTAAGATCCTTCGGCATAGCTCAGGATGACAGTCCGTTATATGACTATGTCACGGTGTTCCTCGTCCCAGTCTCCTACGATAGGATCGAAACCGCCGCCCTTGACATCGCTCGGCTCTTCTATCTTTATCACATTGTCAAGCAGCAGCCAATGGTGCTTTATGGCATTTTCAGTTTCAAACAGACGGGATATGTCAAACTGGTGCATTTGTGTCTTTCCATCAACCGTCTTAAGGTTAAAAGTGACATTGAGGTCATTGCGGGAGTCTTCAATATGTCCGAAAGTATTGAATACGGCACAGATAACATCCTCACCTTTGTCGGTGCTCTTGACCATCGGGAACCACACTGCCACCGGCGAATTGTCAACCCTCCTGTTTTCGGCGATGTAGTTGGCGCTGACCATGCCTGAGAGGAATGCCTGCGCACCTGTAACCCACTGGAGACCGTCCACCCTGATCTGCACATACCAGCTCTCCACTACCGGCGTGGCAACAGTCTCTATAGTATACACATCATCATGATATGGGATGTCCACGAGCTCGCTTGCAACCATTATGTGTTCAGGCTCATAGATGACAGACTGGTCTTCACCGGCTTTGGAAGCGGCATACAACTTGCTCACACGCTCAGGAACAACCGTAGAATGCGCTACTGCAGTGGCAGGACTGTACCAGTTGTCTACCACGGCAGCCTCTGTCCCGAAATTATAGGCAAGAAGCCAATATTTTCCAGGAGCGACCTGCAGAATCGACTTGAAAAGCGTCCTGCCGTCTTCGGCAACGCTCTTATCCGCCATGTACATCTCCGTCACTATTTTGCTATTGTCATCGTCATACAGAATGAAATGCATCATCTCCGGATCTGTGTCAGGCACAGGAATCTGCGGATTATAAATATCGCAGGTAACGTTCTTAAGGTTGTCGATATCGATTTTCACCCTGAGCCTGATATTATTTTCAGGATCGACCAGCGGACGGCGGTGGCAAGAGCACAACGACAGCAGAAGAGCCACTGCAAGCAGTTTTGCCGCAATGGTCAATATACATGATATGTTGTGCACACTTTTCATTTCCGTCATTCCTGTCCGGTTTTTCCCTCGCCGGTATTATATTTATCCGTGTTTTCTTATTTCAATTACTCCGCCGTCACAGTACGCGTCCATGCTTTCCTGCCGCCAGGGGTGTATTTGTACCATATCGGGACCACTAAGGAGATTTTCGCCTTGGTGACACCGAAATAGCTGAATGTACCCGTCACATATTTGTCCCTCCAGAGCACTTCATAGCCGTCTGACGGGAAATAGTGGCGATAAGGTCCTCTGAGATAGCCCAAAGACAGAGAAAATTCCATATTGAGCCATTTGCAGACCGGCATGGCATAACCATAAGTCAAACCCACCGACCAATATTCACCCTGATAGCAGGCTTTGTAATCCCACTGGAAGTCATATTTCGCCGACATCGCATAGACTCCGGCAAAATGTCCCGCGAGCCGGTCGCGCGACCAGTTCCGCTTGAACCACCATCTCGGTTCGATGCCCATTTCCCACATCTGGAAAGCGTATTTGTTGCCGTTCGGGCCCCAAGTCCACCACGGAAAGACATCCTCGATCATTATGGAAAACCTGTTTCCTATCGGTACTTCGACTTCAAAGTTCAGGGCGGTCACCACATCGTACAGAAGGTTGGTCTTCAACGCGGCCACAGTACGGACGAGTTTCGGAGCCGGAAGGTCTATACTATGAGGAATTTTATGCGAAAAAGTTTCAGTATGGGTGAAATTCATTGCCGGCATAGGCTTCACCGGTGTCCTCTGCGGTATCACAGGCTCCGGTTCAGTCGTTGCGGCCTCTTCCGGGACTTCATCAGGTACTGACACCCACACGCATATCCAAGTCGCAAGTCGCAGCTTAGGCATATAGTGTTTCTGCAGTATACGCCACGCAATGCCGTTGTCATGGTTCTTGAATCGCCACTCTTTGGTCTCCGGCGGGATATCCGCTTTGATTGTCCTGAGCACCCAGTCACGGTCCCATCTGTGATATGAAGCCTCGACATCCCTGTAGAGACCCTCCCAGTTTTCAGCAACAGGACAGAGATGTACATTTTCAGCGGAGAGTATGGAATCCGGTGCGTTTTCAAGTATGAATTTTTTTGCAGTCACAGCACGCCTTTCTGACAGACGCTGATTATAGGCCCATGCACCTTCCGGGCTGGAATAGGTATATACTGTAATGCTGTCGATACGCGGAGAATTACGGAGATGCCGTCTGATTTTAGCGATATTGGCCTCATTGTCGAGATAGGTAGTGTCCACAACAGCTTCGTCCCATCTGTAATAAAAATGGAACGTCTCGGACACCACGGTATCGCGCTTCGGTCGGAAAGCCTCCATATTATCCACACCAACCTGCGCCCCGGCTTCAAAACCGGGACACACTGCCATGAGAACAATAGTGGCAAATACCGCAATCAATATGTGTCCGTTTCTTTCCATCCACTACAAAAAAACGCATTACCCTCTGAAGTTCCATGAAACATAAAACCGGTAAAGCGAATAATTATGCAATTTTAAGAATAAAAAATTTAATATACAATAGTAATTTACCCCCCCCCCATGGATAAATTCCTCATTATCAATCATTTGCAGTATTAGCTTTTTTGCACATTTTCTGATATAATTGACAATCTGTCTTAGAAGCTATTTTGAAATGATTAAAAAAAGAAGTCGCTCCAAAACGGAACAACTTCTTTTTAAGCTATAAAAACCTTAACCTTTCAGCTTGAATTATGAAAGCTTGTTGATGTAGACTGCGATACCGCTCTTGAGGTTTGCAGCTTTATTTTTGTGAATGACACCGATTTTTGCAAGCTTGTCAATCATTGCATACACCTTAGGTGCGTTTGCCTGAGCTGCTGCTTTGTCGGTCGAGTTTCTCAACGCACGTATTGCGTTTCGAGTCGTCTTTGCATAATACTTGTTATGCAACCTGCGCCTTTCGCTTTGACGATAGCGCTTGTCTGCTGAAGCGTGATTTGCCATTTTTAAACTTTTTTAATTATTAGTAGTGGGTAGGGGAATCGAACCCCTATTGCAAGAATGAAAATCTTGAGTACTAACCGTTATACGAACCCACCAAACAGTCCACTTTCGTAAATGGAGTGCAAATGTAGGGATTATTTTTGAACCAACAAAATATTTTTGTCTTTATTTGGTAAAAAATTATTATTTCTTGTTCTCCCCGGACTCTTCAGGCATCCATTCGTACGAATAAATTATTGACTCCACCTGTCTCAGATACTGTCTCTTGTCATATTTGGGAGCATATACGAAGCCCAACAGACCTATCATTTCCTTTCCGTCCCTACTATAATATACGTGCTGGACAAAAGGACCGCCCATGAAGTCGTTCTCCACCTCCCAGAAACCGCGGAGCTCGGCAAAGTTCCGGCCCTTGTACTTGAGCCATTTTATTGACGGCGCCGCGAAAGGACTGACAGTCATGTAGCTGTTCTCGAACATGCCGGGGACATTGTCCTTAAGCACTTCATCGGTACGCCGGACTATGCTTTCCCTTGACATCATGTCTTCGCCCTCCACGACAGGATATTTGAAAATGAGCACAGACTGCTGGATATTCTGCGGCTCGTAGGTCATCCAAAGAAAATCCGAAGTTTTCTTTTTGATGCGGTAGCCTGAAGGGAAGCTGACTGAAGCGCCTGTAAGTTCCTGAACCACAGGAGTAATGCTATGTTCCGCATATCTCTTTGCATTCGCAATGGCCCTGTCGCGCTCGGCGGTCTCAAGCGTGTTCATAATCTTGCCGCAATTGTCGAGGAAGAGCTGCACTGCACTCTCGCTGTCGATGGCGCTGATCTGTATGACGCACTGGGGCCTTGCCCATCTGTCGCTGAGATATGCCACGCCCGGCTCGGTCACGGAGCTGTTGATGTTGACTATGATGATGTTCCTGTGCATCTGAAACATGGTCGAGAAGCCGGAAGGAATCACGTCGACAAGGTTGTACATAGGTTCTTTCTGAGGCAGGAACGGGCAGTCCTGAGCCAATGAATCGCGCAGGGCGACACCCATTGCGCCTTCCCACTCGGCTTTGTCTATGACCACTATCACCTCGCCTGCCTTACCGCTGATATTCGGAAGCAGGGCTTTCTTGCGTTTGTTTTCGTTGCAGGAAACAAGGAGCAACGTGCAGGACAATGCCATGAGGGCATATTTTACTATTCTTTTCATACTATCAAAAATTTTTAGATTTATAAAAATTTTATGAGAGTCTGATAGCCGTTCGCTATCGCTCTCTCTCACGATGAAAATCGTATGATATCGCCCTTGGGCGAATATATATCAAAGATTTTCATGTTCGGTTTCATAATATTATGGTTTTATTTCATTTTACATTTTCATAATGTGTACAAGATTTCTCCACTCGCTACGCTCGGTCGAAATGACAACGAGGACGGTCGCTCAGGGTGACAAGGCTTCGCCTCACTTTGAATGCCAATCCTCCACTCACAACTCACTACTCACTACTCACAACTCACAACTCACTAATTACTAATTGCTAATTGCCAATTAGCCGTGCAATGTCGTTGCCGAAGGCGAGTATCATCAGCCCGATGAGCAGCACCATACCTATCAGCTGCATCACCATCATGAAATTGTCGCTCGGCTTGCGGCCGGTCAGCATTTCAAAAAGCGTGAAGACCATGTGCCCACCATCCAAAGCCGGTATCGGAAGCAGGTTGACCACTCCGAGCATTATCGACAGCAGAGCCAAAATATTCAGAAAGCCGTACCAGTTCCATCTCGAAGGGAATACCTGGGCTATGGCTATGACGCTGCCCACGGATTTGTATGCCTCCGTGCTCGGGGTGAATACCAGTTTCATATCTTTGACATAGCCGCTGATGTTTTCGAAAGTCAGTTTGAAACCGGCAGGAATAGCCGAAAGCAGGCTGTAATGCTTAACGCTCGGCTTGGGATAATCCAGGAACACGCCCACGCGCCCTGCAGAATCAATCTGAATCCGCGTCCCGACAAGCATATCCCCGTCACGAAGAACTTCGGCATCCACCGTACTGCCGGCATGCAGGGCCAAAATCGCCTTGCAGTCCTGCACGTACTCCGTCCGCTCGCCGGCAATCTGCACGAGTCTGTCTCCCTTCATCAGCCCGGAAGCATAGTTTATCGAGCCGGGAGGAATGGAATCGACCACGAAAGGCAGAGCCAAATCGAACATTCCCGGGGTGTTGATTACCCGTCCTATCATGCTCCGGTCAATGTAGATATTGACGGTGTCGGCACCTCTGAGCACAGTGGCCTTAGCGACATTTTCACGTGCGAGATCAGCCTGCAGCATAAAGAAATCGTCAGGAACGAAATCGTCATATTTCAGTATTTTATCTCCGGTACGGAAGCCCATTTCGTATGCCAAGTCATTGACATAGATTGCTTTATCAGTATTATCGAAATAGCTGCTACCCCAACCTGCGAGTATACCTATATATATGAGTATTGCAGCGATAAAATTGAAGAACACTCCGCCAAACATCACCAGGAAGCGCTGCCATGCAGGATGCGAACGGAACTCCCACGGCTGCGGCTCTTTTTTCATCTGCTCCGTGTCCATCGATTCGTCTATCATGCCTGCGATTTTGCAGTAGCCGCCGAGCGGGAGCCAGCCTATGCCGTATTCAGTGTCCGAATTTTTCGGTTTGAATTTGAAAAGCCTGACATTTCCGGCATCGAAAAAAAGGTAGAATTTGTCCACCCTGATGTGAAATATCTTGGCAAAAAAGAAATGCCCGAACTCATGGATGAGCACAAGTACAGACAAAGCAAGTATTACTTGTATGATTTTCAATAATATATCCATTTATTTCCTTCTTTTTACGATAACCTCCTCTGCTTTGGCAAGCGTCTCTTTATTAATCCGGAAAATATCCTCCAAAGTCGGCTTTGCAACAAATTTTGCGCCAGCGAGACATTCCTCCACCACATCAGTTATGGTATAGAAAGCTATTTCATCCCTAAGGAAGGCCGCCACAGCCGCTTCGTTGGCCGCATTCATCACGCAGGTCATATTTCCGCCGGCCTTCAAAGCCTGACGGGCAAGCCTCATAGCAGGGAATTTGTCCTCATCCGGAGCATAGAATGTGATTTGGCCAAGCTCTGCAAAATTCAATTTTCTGTTATTGAGAGAAAGACGCTCAGGATAGCCGAGGGCAAACTGTATCGGTTCACGCATATCTGGATGTCCCATCTGGGCTATGACTGCCCCGTCGCGGTACTCCACCATCGAATGGATTATCGACTCCGGATGCACCACCACCTCAATCTGCTCAGGCTCAACGCCGAAAAGCCATTTGGCCTCGATGATTTCCAATCCCTTGTTCATCATTGTGGCAGAGTCTATCGTGATTTTCTGCCCCATGGACCAGTTCGGATGATTCAGGGCCTCTGTCTTGGTAGCTTTCGCTATTTCTTCCTTATTCCAGCTTCTGAAAGGGCCGCCCGAAGCCGTCAGATGGATTTTTTCCATTTCATTTCCCTGACTGCCGAGAAGACACTGGAAAATCGCCGAATGTTCGCTGTCCACCGGCAGTATCGGCACTTTATATTCCTGAGCAAGCCCCATAACCAGCTCACCTGCAGCGACCAATGTCTCCTTATTGGCCAGCGCGATGATCTTTCCGGCACGTATTGCAGCCACAGTTGATGCAAGCCCGCTGAAACCCACCATCGAAGTGAGCACTATGTCGATATTGTCACCTGCAACCAGGTCGCAGACCGACTGCATCCCGGCGAAAACCTTGATTCCATGCGGCGCAAGCGCGTCGTCCACCTCTTTGTATTTGTCCTCATTGCAGATTACCACGGCATTGGCGTCAAATTCAACCGCCTGCCTCACGAGCATTTCACTGCTGTTGTTGGCTGTCAACAGTTCCACCTCGAAAAGGTCCCTGTGCCTGCTGATGACGTCCAGAGCCTGTCTTCCTATCGAACCTGTCGAGCCCAAAATGGCAACTTTTCTCATAATGTCCTAAAATTTAATGTATTTGGTCGGGTCCTGAGCCTCTCCGTTAAGCCAGAGTTCAAAATGCAGATGGTCACCTGTCGTGAGGTTGCCCGTGTCGCCTACCAAGGCTATAGGCGTGCCGGCGCTGACCTTGTCACCTGTCTTTTTGAGCAGCTTGTCATTGTGCCTGTATATGGAGATTATCCCGCCGATATGCTGTATTTCAATCGAATATCCCGAATCTTCGTACCAGCCTGCAGAAATGACCGTACCGTCCAGTACGGATTTGACCACCGAGCCTGAAGGGGCATTGATGTCGATGTACGGATGGATGACCGGGTCATAGCCGCGCGAAACCACACCTTTGAGCGGAGTGAAGAAATGCCGCGCCTCAATCGGAAGCTGCCTTTCGTCCCTTTGCGTGCCGAGGCCGTATTTTTCTTCCTTTTCCACTGTACTCTTGAGCAGAGAATCCGTTTTCTGCATTTGGGCAGCGGATTTTGCCGCATTTGCAGCGCGCGAAGAAAGGCTGATGATACTGTCGACCTTGACAGGTTCCTGCCCGTTGATGACCCTGTTGAGATTTTCGGAATAGAGTTCCCAACGGAAAATCACGTTTTCAAGCGAGTCTATTTTGATGGCGTTCTGGATGGCCGCACGCTTGGAATGCGCGTCAGGATAGCCCGGAATGAAGGTTCTGAGCGGTGTGAAGGCTATGCATGAATAGATTATCGCGCAGAGAACAACTATAACGCTGATGATTGCGACGACAAATCCGGCCCTCGTGAAACGCAGATTGAAGATATGCCTGTGTGTCTCGGCGTCCGCCAATGCGAGCCTGAATCTGCGAGTCCTGTTATCTTTATTGACCTTAGCCATAATATTTTGAATAAAAAATCGTAAATTTGCAGTCTATGGACAGATGGATAGGCATAGATTACGGCAGAAAGCGCATAGGGGTGGCAGTGAGCGACCCCCTCGGCATCTTTGCATCCGCCCTCGAAACGGTCCATTCTGCAAAGATAATAGAATATCTTAAAAAATACGCCGAAAATGAGAATGTGATTGGATTTGTGGTGGGTTCTCCGGTAAATATGGACGGTTCGCCATCGGAATCCGCCGCCGGAGTGACGGCTTTCGTGAACACTCTGCGCAAGGCTTTTCCGGGCATTCCGATTGAGATGGAGGATGAGCGCTTCACTTCGGTATTGGCACACAGGGCGATGATTGACGGTGGGATGAAGGCAAAGGACCGCAGGGACAAGGAGAGCGTGGACAGAATCAGCGCGGCGATTATCCTGCAGAGTTTTCTCGACAGGCGCTCGGGACCAGGTTCAGGCCCGAATTTTGCAGTGCCAGGCGAGTTTGTGCCGGAGACGAGGTCTCGCAACAATTCAAGAAACAGAAGAAAATAATATATGATTTTACCGATTTATTTATACGGCGCCGAAGTGCTTCGGAAAAAAAGCATTGAAGCCGATTTGAATGACAAGGAGAGGATACTCAAGCTTGTCGCTGACATGAAGGAGACTCTGAAAGAGGCCGACGGCTGCGGCCTGGCTGCCCCTCAGGTGGGTGTGGACGAGAGGATTCTGATTGTGGACGGCACGGATATGGCCGATGTGTATCCTTATCTGAAGGATTTCCGCAGGACTATGATCAACCCGGTGGTGACTGAGGAGAGCGGGACGAGGTGCAACTACCAGGAGGGCTGTCTGAGCGTGCCCGGGATTTATGCTGACGTCAACCGTCCATCAGCAATCACTGTCGAGTATTATGACGAGAATTTCAACAAGGTAACGGAACATCTGGACAAGTTCGCCTGCCGCATGGTGCAGCACGAACTGGGACATCTCGAAGGCGAGCTTTTCACTGACATTGTGGCTCCTGTGCGCAAGAAGATGATTGCCCGAAAACTACAGAACATCGAGAAGGGCCGCATCGCCACCCGTTACAAATCAAAACATTAGAAAAAATTAAAACGACTTCAACAACTGAATTATGGGAGCATTTCATGCATACGACATCCGGGGTATCTACAATGTGGACTTCGACAAGGAGACAGCCTACAAGGTGGGTTATTTTCTCCCTGAACTATTAAAGACTGACAAGGTGCTTGTCGGAAGGGACTGCAGGGTTTCTTCTGATGAAATACACGATTATCTTCTGAAAGGAATCACTGATGCAGGCGCTGATGTGTACGACATAGGCCGCAGCACAACGCCTATGGTGTATTTCGGCACGGCCAACTACGGTTTCAACGCTTCGGTGCAGATTACGGCTTCGCACAATCCGGCCAAATACAACGGAATGAAGGTTTCGCGCGAAAATGCGCTGCCTGTGGGCCTGGATTCAGGCTTGGGCCAGATCAAGGCCTGGATTGACGAGGGGCGTCCATGCACTCCTGCAGCGCGCAAGGGCGAAATACATTCTATGGATATCCACAAGGACTATCTGGATTTCCTTTTGAAATACAAGGAGGATATTTCAAACCTGAATATCGCCATGGATTTGTCAAACGGAATGGCGACGTTGTACGCAAAGGAGATTTTCGGAAAGCAGCCTCATTATCTTTTCGATGAGATGGACGGCCGCTTCCCTAATCATGAGCCTAATCCGCTTGTGGAGGCGAATGTGGTGCCTTTGGAGAACTTAGTTGTGGAGAAGAAGGCTGATGTGGGAGTGATTTACGACGGTGATGCCGACCGCGTGATGTTTGTGGATGAAAAGGGGCATTTCATTTCCCCTGACCTGATGATTGCACTTTTAGGTCTTTATTTCTTCGATGAAAGGGGTGAGAAAGGCATTGTGCTTCAGGACATCAGGAGTTCCAAGGCTGTGGGGGAATTCCTCGAACCGAAGGGTGCGGAGATGCACACCTGGAAAGTGGGCCGTGCCTTTGCGGCACACAAACTCCGTGAGCTGAACGGCGTCTACGGAGGCGAACTTGCAGGCCACTATTATTTCCGTGATTTCTTCTATTCTGACAGCGGACTTTTGGCTTCTATACTGATTCTTAACGTGGTGGCCAAACTCAAGGCCCGGGGCATCACTCTCAGCGGGCAGATTGCGAAGATTGCGCGCTACCAGAATTCCGGCGAAATCAATTTCCGCCTTGAGGACAAGCAGGGAGCTATGGATGCGGTAAGGGATTATTTCATGAAATCGGAGCAGGCTACGGCCTCTATGGATTTCGACGGCTACCGTGTGGAATTCCCACAGTGGTGGTTCAACATAAGGCCTTCAAATACAGAGCCTTATCTCCGTTTTATCTGTGAAGCTTCTTCTAAGGAACTGTTGGACGAGAAGGTGGGCAAGGTGCGTGAAATTTTGACTAAACAGTTCGGAGCGGAGTAAGGATGAAGAAATTGGTTTTCAGCATATTATGTGTTTTAACGGGAGTTTCTGCGCTTGCGGAGACTCCGTTTAAATTGGTTGACACAACCAAAGCATGCATTGTTATCGAACGTCCTGCCCTGCAGCCTGTCAAGCCATTGGTCAAGTCAGAGTCGGATCCTATTGACACTTTGGATACGGCAAGCGAATTCATAAAGGTCGTGCTTTACGGCGACCATACCTGGGAATATTACAAACTTCCCGGCTTTGTGCAGGACAAGGATGTGTTCGAAAAGAACTGGGACACGGCCTGTACAAATCCGTACAAGTTGGAGTATAAGGATATGCCTTATTCGTGGACGCTGTGGCTGGTGGACAGCCTCGGACAGTATCACTGCCCTTATCAGGGTGATGTGTACTACCGCGGCAAATTCGGTATAAGGCGTGGCAGAAGGCATCAGGGCGTGGATTTGCCACTTAAGACCGGTACTCCGATTTATGCTGCGTTCACCGGCAAGGTACGCGTGTCGAAGACCATGGGAGGCTATGGTAACATTGTGATTATCAGGCACGAGAACGGCATTGAGACTTTCTACGGACATTTGTCGAAGCGCAATGTGGAGGCAGGCGACTGGGTAAATGCCGGAGATGTGATAGGTCTCGGCGGAAGTACGGGACGCTCGACAGGTCCGCATCTGCATTTCGAGACGCGCTATCAGGGTTTCGCTTTCGACCCGCAATGGCTGATTGATTTCAAAACCGGAGAACTGCGTCACAGGCTTTTCATCCTGAAGAAGAAGTTTTTTGACATCCACAGCAATTATGCCCAGGATTTCGAGGATGAATGGAAGAATGAGGAGGAGGACAAGGCTGAGGACGCCGAGAAGGCTGCGATGCGTTATTACAAAATCAAGTCGGGAGACACTCTCGGCTCAATCGCCCGCCGCAACGGCACGACGGTTTCAGCCCTCTGCAAGCTCAACGGCATCACTCCTAAGACAACACTCCGCATCGGGCGCAGCATCAGGGTTAAATAATTAGCAATTAGGAATTAGCAATTAGGAATTGGCAATTAGGAATTGGCAATTAGGAATTGGGAATTGTCACACTGAGCGTAGCTTCCCTCCTGTCATCTTGAGCACAGCAGAGCTTTCCTCTGTCACCCTGAGCGGAGCGTAGCGAAGTCGAATGGGTCCTGTACATATAAGTTTTTGCAAAAAAGTCCGAAATATTTCGTAACTTCGTTTTCGACAAGTAATATGAAAAAAAAGAATAATATGAAACCGAACATGAAAATCTTTGATATATATTCGCTGGGGAGCGATATCAAATGATTTTCATCGTGAGAGTGAGCGATAGCGAACGGCTGTCAGACTCTCATAAAATTTTTATAAATGTAAAAATTTTTGATTGTATGAAAATAGGAATTTGCAGCGACCACGCGGGATTTGAGTACAAGAGCAGGCTCATTCCTTATCTTGAAGCAAAGGGCTTCGAGGTGGTTGATTTCGGTACGGATTCGACAGCAAGCATGGATTATCCGGATGTGGCGCATCCTCTCGGCTATGCTGTGGAGAAAGGCGAAGTGGAGAAAGGCATAGCGATGTGCGGCACAGGCAACGGCGTAGCAATCACGCTGAACCACCATCAGGGCGTACGCGCCGGACTTGCCTGGAATGTGGAAATAGGAAAACTCGTGAAGCAGCACAACAATGCAAACGTACTCGTGATGCCAGCACGTTTCATTCCATACGAGACTGCCATTCAGATAGTTGACGCTTGGCTCGAGACCGAGTTCGAAGGCGGACGCCATCAGAAACGCATTGACAAAATCCCTGTAAAATAACTTTCGGAAGATGACTGACAAGCAGAAAGCCATTTTACCGCCGCCATTGGTGCTCAGCGCCGGGACGGCGGCATTGTCGCATAGTATCGACGACTATCCGGGAGGAATAATCATCCCTATTGACAAGCCGTACAGGTGGACTTCCGCAGACGTCATCCGCAAGGTCAAATTCGCCGCCTGCAGGCATTTCGGCAAGAAAAACCTCAAAGTCGGCCATGCAGGCACACTTGACCCTCTCGCAACGGGAGTACTTTTGGTGTGCATAGGGAACGCGACCAAACTGGCGGAAACTCTGCAGACCCATGACAAGGAATACATCGCAGGCATTTCTTTCGGCGCGACCACCCCGTCCTATGATTTGGAAAAGGAAATCGACAGACATTTCCCTTACGGGCACATTGACGAAAATGCCGTACGCGCTGCCCTGCCGGCATTTTTAGGCGAGCAGGAGCAGATTGCACCGCTGTTCTCGGCCAAATCCGTGGACGGAGTAAGGGCATACGAATTGGCGAGAAAGCTCTACAAAGAGAAACAGCTGACTCCGCACAACGAGGATATCTCGTCCGCCTTCGATGCCGCCGCGGAAGCTGTCATCAAGACGTCTATTATTAATATTTCGGAAATAGAGCTGTTGTCATTTACTCCAGGGAAAAGCACTGTAGGCTATACTACTGACAGTCAAAGCAATGAGACTTCTGCCGGCATATATAGAGCATCTGATGGAGTGTCTGCAGAGACTCAGGGCGATGTGAAAGCTGATGAAACCAAAGGTAGCAGAGCATCATTAAGAATCAATGTGACTGACAACTCAGCCTTAGGTCTCCCCGAAGCAAAAATCCGCATAGCCTGCAGCAAAGGCACCTACATCCGCGCCTTCGCCCGTGACTTAGGCGAAGCGCTCAATAGCGGCGCACATCTGAGCAGCCTCCAGCGCTCCCGCTCCGGCAGTTTCCATATCGAAAGCGCCCTGTCCATCGCCTCTGCCATCGACTTGCTCGGATAAATATTGAAAAATTACAAAACATTTTGATTTGCAAAAACATTTATGTACCTTGCGGTAAATATTGGAGACCGCAGATCCCGGAGACTGCAAAGCGAGTTAGGTTATATCGTGCCTGACTCGTTTTTTGTTAGAACAAATAATAATTTATAAAAAATCTGAATGACTATGGCAAAAATTACAGTTAAGAACACAGAAGATATATCGGTATTTGGGAAAAAGTATATAATCCTGATTTTAATTATGGCGAATTCGCCACAATTAGAAATCAATCCGGATTGAATAGTTTTAAAATCAGCGTAAAAGAATTTGTAAATCGAACAAACGCTATATGCATCCAGGCAAGAGCAGGCAGATACGGAGGAACATACGCCCATAAGGATATAGCCTTTGAATTTGCAATGTGGATAAGTCCTGAATTCAAAATTTATATTGTAAAAGAATTTCAGAGATTGAAAGAGGAAGAGCAGAGACTATGCTACAATCAACGAATTGATTTGCCTGTCCAATATGGAAAACCTCAATGCAGTATTTATTGAGCAGGGGTTGCCGCAAAGCGAGCGGCTTGTGAAACTGAACCAAATCGCCATCCATCAGATGACCTTGCTCGAAAGCGGAGACGACTCCCCCAGAAAATTACTGAAATAAAACAAGATTTCCCAGCTCGCCGTCATTGTAAAGCCGCAGGTTTAAAAATGCCGACGAACCGAGCACTTCGATTGTCATATTAATAACAACATCAAGAAATATTCTCTATATTTGCAGAATCGACAATCAATGTTTTTATATTATGAGAAAATTATTTTATTTCATTGCAGCTATAGTAATAGCTCTGTCTGCATTTACAATTTCGTCCTGTGACATTTTGGAAAATCTGATTCCTCAAAATCCGGGCATTGAAAACCCTGACGATCCTGATAATCCAGACGATTCTGATGACCCTGACGATCCTGACAATCCTGATAATCCAGACAATCCTGTCACGATGAATATAGAAGGAGACTGGTTTTTAGTGCATCGCGAGGGATGGAGGACACAAGACGGAACACGACATGATTTGAATGAAACTTTTGAATATGACAGACCGGTAGTTGGCACTCATCATCGCTGCTTTATTCCTACAGGCAACAACCGTTATTCGCAGGTCTGGTATTACTGGAATGAACTACACGGCACAGGACGATGGGTAAAACATGTCATGACATCCATGGACGTGCTAATCGAAGGCAATTCAATCATTCTGGCCGAGAGCGGAAATATTTCATCATATATCGAACATCTGGATGAAGACAGGATGGTTTTACACATATCCCACGATCAGGCGGACATAACAGAGGAGTACATAAAGAAACCTGAGCTTCCGATTATTCCAGTGGCCGAGGCAATTGACACAGAGGAAGGCAAAATAGTGAGAGTCAAGGGTGTATGCAAATCAATCGCAAATACCAAGTACGGTAACTGGTATCTTGAAGATGAAAGCGGTGAAATATACATTTACGGTACTTTGGATGGAGATTTTAATGAAAAACAATTTGAATCCCTCAACATTTCAACAGGCAATATTGTAACTGTAGAAGGCTACAGGAAGAACTATAACGATCTTCGCGAACTTGTGAATGTTTCGGTAATTGATGTGGACAGGACATGGAGTTTTGCACTCTCGGATAGAATAGTAAAATTTCCGTATAACGAAAGCACTTATGAGGTCAGGGTGGAGACCAACACCGGAACTGTGGAGTTTGAAATACCTGAGGATTCCCAGTCATGGCTGTCTGTAAGCAAAATCGATACAAGTCTGCCGACAAAATCATACCCGGTCTATAAAACAACTTTTTCAATAGCTGTTCTTGAAAACTCCGGCATGGCCGCACGTAATACATACGTTACATTCAAGACTCCGGGGTATTCAGAGGATTGTCGGATTACCCAGGCAGCTGACATTACGGATACAAATGTAGGGGAATTTCTGTCAATGCCAGTCGATCCAAATAAACGATACAGAATCAAAGGACGCGTAAAAAGCATCGTGAACAGCGTTTATGGCAATTTCTATTTAGCCACCGGAGCAGACTCAGTCTACGTTTATGGACTTACATCCCGGCCACAGACTACGAATGACAAAAGTTTTGCTTCTCTTGGCCTTAAAGTCGATGATGTAGTGACAATCGTCGGGCCAAGGGGCGAATACAATGGGATAGCTCAAATGTATGAAGCATATTACGAGTCAAGCCGGTCATATCAGGTCATGAGTATACAAGAGGCCCTTGCAGCAGGAGTCAACAACAGATATTATTATCAGATAACTGGCAGGGTAAGCAATATTAACAATGCGGAATACGGCAACTTTGATTTGACAGATGACGAGGGGAACAGCATTTATGTATATGGACTGATGCCGAATCCGCTGTTTGAACGCACGTATACCGACACCGGCTGGATAGAAAAATATGTAAGTTTGAAACTGTTTGATACACTGGGAATAAACGAAGGGGACATTATCACTGTCAATGGCAGTTATACCACTTATAACAACAAACCACAGTTGGCTGGAGCTTATCTGATTTCGAAACAGTAATCTAATCTTTTTCCAAGATGCACGGAGCTGGCCTTACAGACCATAAAAACAATGAACACCCCTGTTACAGAAGCTGTAGCAGGGGTTAATTCTAAAAATAAGGCTTTTCTGTCATCCCTACCAAACATTGTCGTCATGAGTTTCCGGACTGTCACCCTGAGCATAAACAAAGGAATAAGACAAACAGTCCTGTGGACTTTTGTCCCTTTGTTCACGCAGTGCCGAAGTCGAATGGGTCTTGTACATATTACGAATATGCATTATATTCAAGTACTTACCTGAATGTACAAGATCCCTCGACTACGCTCGGGATGACAACTCAACTGCCCAAGGCAGCCTTGAGGACATCGTCGATGGTGAGATAGAAGCGGTAGAAAGCTTCTTCATCGAGTTTGGAATAGCGGCCTACCAGGGCGTAGATCTGAGGCAGCATATAGACACGGCTCTCTTTCCACTCCGCAGGAGAGGCTTTCAAGCCGTCAACGGACGAAGCATAGTTCAGGAACTGACGTTCAATGTCAGCGCTCTGCATAAAGCTCTGCAAAGCGGCAAAATCCCCAATCTGCGAGAGTCTGCCCTTGTATTTGTCGAACATGGCCGAAGCGAAACGCATAGTCGTGGCCTTCTTGCTGCAGGCAATGAAGAACGGAGAAGCCTTGGTCGTGTCTACAGGCACAAACTCATCAGGAATAATTCCGCCACCGCCATAGACCGGACGTCCTTTCACGGTCCTGTAAACCACCGAAGTGTCCACCTTCATGCTGTCGGCATTCACCATCTCGCCGTGGGCATAGCGCTCATAGACATCGTAGGCATAATCCTTGGCGTAAGGCTTCTGGATGCAGCGCCCCGAAGGCGTATAGAAACGTGCCACGGTAAGACGCACGCCCGAACCGTCGGTAAAGTTGATAGGTTCCTGGACAAGCCCCTTGCCGAAAGATCTGCGGCCTATTATCCGGCCCCGGTCATTGTCCTGAATGGCTCCTGCAAAAATCTCGGAAGACGAAGCCGAACCCTCATTGATCAGCACCGTAAGCTCCAGATCCTTGTATTTGCCCCTGCCGTCAGCCTTGAACTCCTGACGGGGACGGTGCAGGCCTTCCATATAGACAATCATATCGTCCTTCTCGAGGAAGGCGTTGCAAAGCGAAATCGCCTGGTCGAAATATCCGCCGGTATTGTCCCTCACATCAAAAATCAGCGAAGTCATCCCCTGTCCGGAAAGTTTCTCGGCAGCGGCCACAAACTCTGAATAAGTGGTGCGCGAGAACTTCGTAAGTTTAAGATAAGCGGTGTGTCCGTCGAGCATAAAAGCGGCATCCACGCTGTTCACAGGGATTTTTCCGCGAGTAATCTCAAAAGGAATCTGATGTCCGTCCCTGCTCACGAGAATATTCACCTTAGTGCCTGCAAGTCCTTTCATCAGCCTGACCATATTGTCCTGTGGCGTCTTGGTACCGGCAATCACCGTAGTGTCCACCTTAAGTATCCTGTCGCCCTGCATAAGTCCGGCCTTCTCGGAAGGTCCCCCTTGGATGACATTAAGCACAATGGCCGTATCATTCGGGACATTGAACTGTATGCCTATACCGTCGAAATTCCCGGCAAGAGCAGTCTCGGATTCAGTCAGTTCCACAGGCGGGAGATAGATGGAATGCGGGTCAAGTTTCTCGAGCGCGGCAATCACCGCAGCATCTGTCATAGCCTTCATATCAATCGTATCGACATAATTCTTGCCGACCTCCTGAAGAATCAGATTAAGCTTGCGCCAACGGTTGTAATCCCCGTCAAAGGCCTTTTTATTGTACACATAAGACGAAATCGACAGTGTAAGCAATACTCCGATGACAACGCCGAGAAAGGCAAGCAGAAAACTTTCAGTATTCCGTTTCATACTATCCCTCCACTTTTTCAACTTCTATCCCGGCTGCACGAAGCAGGTCTACCCCATCCGTAAGACGGTATTCGTCACGATAGACAACACGTCTGATACCTGACTGAATGATAAGTTTGGAACACTCCAAGCAAGGAGCGGCCGTCACATAGAGAGTCGCATCCTTGCTGTTGTTCCCTGATTTGGCCACTTTGGTAATGGCATTTGCTTCAGCATGAAGCACATACGGCTTTGTCACGCCGTTTTCGTCCTCGCAAACATTTTCAAAACCCGACGGAGTGCCGTTGTACCCGTCAGAAATAATCATCTTGTCTTTGACGATGAGCGCCCCCACCTGACGACGCCTGCAATACGAATTCTGAGCCCAGATCCGTGCCATTTCCAAGTAACTCAAATCAAATTTTTCCATTTTTCTAATTTCTCTGATACAAATAACGTTTGATGCTCTTCTTAGGCGTCCTTTCAAAGTCCTCAGGCATGATTTCTATCTTCTTCAGACGCGCATAATTAGGAAGCTCGTTGTTGATGGAAGAAAGATGCTCTTCAAAAAACTTCTCAAGTCCAGCCTTGTTCATTCCGTCCTTTTCAGCAGCCTGGAAATCAGGATAAATCAAAGCGGTAAGCCCGCCGTTGTCCTCGATCACCAGTGAATCAACCACATAATCGGCATTATTGAGCACCGTCTCAACCTCCTCAGGATAGATGTTCTGACCGGAAGGACCGAGTATCATACACTTCGAGCGGCCTCTGAGGAAGAGATATCCGTCAGCGTCAAGCACACCCATATCGCCGGTATGGAACCATCCGTCCTCTGTGAGCACCTCAGCCGTGGCCTTTTCATTTTTGTAATAGCCGAGGAACACATTCGCTCCCTTAACGAGCACCTCACCTGCAATGTTCTGAGGATCAGGAGAGTCAATCCTGATTTCCATATTAGGGGCAGCCTTTCCGCTTGAATAAAGCTTCACTGTCTTCCAATCATCGTAAGTGATGATAGGACCGCACTCAGTCATGCCGTAGCCTACAGTGTAAGGGAAATTCAGCCTCTTCATGAAAGCCTCAACCTCCTTGTTGAAAGCCGCACCGCCGATAATCACCTCGTAGAACTTGCCTCCGAAAGCATTGGTAAGCTCGTCATTGATACGTTTGAGCACGATCTGGTCAAGCCCCGGCAGACGCATCATCATCTTGATACCGGCTTTGTCAAGCACAGGTTTCAGCTTGCTTTTGTAGATTTTCTCGATAACGAGAGGCACTGCGACCACGAGATAAGGTTTCACCTCGGCAAAGGCCTTGAGTATGATTTTCGGACTCGGCACACGAGAAAGGAAATGCACATGGGCGCCGCAGGTCAACTCATAAAGCAGTTCGAAAAGCAGGCCGTACATGTGGGCAGAAGGGAGCATTGAGACAATTTCGGAGGTATTGTCCATAGTCGACATCACGCTTGCAGCGAAAGACAAGTTGGAAGCGATTGAACGGTAAGGGACCATAACTCCTTTTGAGAAACCGGAAGTACCGGAAGTATAGCTTATTACAGCCAATTCATCGGCCTTGTCCTCATAATAGTCCAGACATTCCGGAGTGAAGTTCATAGGGTATTTCCTGCCGAAAAGCTCGTTCAGATGCTCTCTCGCCTCAGTAATCCTGTCGCTGGCGGCATAGAGAAGCTTGAAGTTGTTGATCTGGATAATCGCCTGTACATCCGGCATCTCAGACTCTGAAAGTCCTTCCCAAACCACGTCATCAACGAACAGGACCTTTGATTCCGAATGGTTTACAAGATGATGGATATTACCTGGTTTGAATTCATGCAAAAGCGGGACAGGCACGGCTCCGTAAGTAAGTGTGGCAAGAAATGACACTGCCCAGTTCACCTGGTTTTTGGCGCAGATCGCCACTTTGTCTCCTTTCTCCAGGCCGCAGTGCTCAAACATAATCTGAAGTTTGGCCATACGGCGTGCAACGTCTCTGTAAGGCAGAGTGGCACCCTGATAATTGGATACCGCAGGACGGTCCCAATTCTGTTTGAAAGAGGCCTCGAATCTTTTGTTAACTGATTTAAATTCCATAATTTGTAAAGTTTAAAGTATAGTACGTTTCGTCTAAAGTATAGATATCATTTGATTTTGACGCTTTTCTGCTTTCCGTCATACAAAGTCACTTCAACCGTCCCGTTGTCAATGACTTTCACCTCGCTGTCCTGGCGTATCATCTTGTCGCCGCTGAAGTCAGTCAGGCTTTCTCCTCCCATGAACGGGAAAATCAGAGTCTGCAGCGACGTTCTCACAACCCAGAATGTGCTGCCGCCGACTTCCAATCTTTCAGGCAGGGCCTTGATGGTCTCCTTAGCGGTAATGTCCTTCCAATCCGCAGGTTTGGCTCCCTTGAGATTGTACATGGCTATCGTATTGTCCTTGTGGAGCACCATCACATTGTATTTCTTGTTCCCGCTGAAATCATACACCGACGGTCCGAGCAGAATTTCCTTCTTCAAATCCACAGGGAAACCGCTCACCATGCGTCCCAAGCGGTCTATGGCGTGGATTTTCGTGGTCGAGCCGAAGATAATCTGCAGCTTTCCGTTGCCGAAATAATCGATATTTTCCGCTGTTCCGCAAATCGGAGTGGCGAACTCGGCCGCCCAAAGCGACTTGCCGTTTTCTGAAAGACAGAGATAATTGTTAGGCTGCTGATAGAATCTGTTCATCTTGCCGGTACCGGAGTTTTTCACCTCGAAAGGGCCTTTGCTGACAAGCACAACGGTATCTCTCTCGAATTTCGGAGCCTTGGTCTTGCGGATTTCACTGTTCTGCCAAGTCAGATTATACTGCATTTTCTTTCCGACAGTGAAAATCAGAGGAGAATACCCGGCATCCCCGGTCATTTTGCCGACCAGTCCGGAAGCTGATGCGGTAAAATCATTCTTATCCACACGGGTCATTGAAGCGTAAAGCAGGAATGACGCAGGAGCAGCGGAAAGCGAGAGTCTGGAATTGTCTGACATAAAGGTTTTCAGAGTATATTCCACAGCCCTGCCGGAAGCATATTCCCCGACTGCAGTGCGGGAGCCGCTGACCAGCCAGCCGTTGCAGTTGGTGCAGCAGCTTTCATCCGGCAGGCTGAAAAGCGAGCCGAAAAGTGCGGAGGCAAAACCTCCGTAGGCATATTCCTGCACCTCACCAGCTTTAAGGTCACACTCCCCTGTCCTGACGAGATTGACCTTCTCCATTTTGTCGCCGCATTTGAAGCTCGCCACGGCTATTTCACTTATTTTCAATTGCTTGAAATATGCATCCGGCTGAATGCCTTTCGCTTTGCCGAGGCTTTTGAGTTTGTCATGATATGCGGCAAGCTTCTGACGGGAATCCATATAGGATTCGTATGCAGCCAAGTATTTGTCGATATCCTTCATAGGAAGAGAAACAGCGGACACGGTGTAGTCCGGAAGAACCGAAGCAAGCGCCGACGTTGCAGGTTCACAATTGGCAAATGCTTTAAGGAAGTCCCCGCCCATATCGTCATAAACGGATCTTCCTGAAAGCGTCAAACCTGAATTCGGGCTACAGCTAAGGTCAAAACTTGTCCAGTCAGACAGGCAGCTCACGAAATCAGCCACGCTTTTCTTTCTCTGTTTCAATACAGATGAGATGATTTTGCCGGCCTGAGCATTGGAAGCCACTAAAAGTTCTGAGGATGTACAGCTTTTGACAGCAGTCGGGAAGCCATTGATATCCAATATGCTGACACCTTTGTCTATATGCCTCAAAGCTGATTTGAGAACTACGTCCGACGGAGAAGCCAAGACAATTTCCCTTTTTGTCGCAGCACCGCGAAGGCCGGCCTGGGTCTTGCCGTTGATATACTCCGCAAAATGGCCCTTTGCGCGGACCTCCTCAATCAAAGCCGCAGCCTGCTCCGACATATCCTCGCCGGCCCTGCCCATATCGAAGACATACAGCGGAACAAGAGAACCGGCATAATGCAGGGACACTGCAGCACGCTGGACATTCTGCACAGAATATTCAAATACAGGGATATTTTCTCTTGACGAGCTGAAATTCGCCACTAAAACGGCATCGGAAGGCACTACGGACATCAAAGCGAACTCGTCGCTGATTTCAAATTTCTCATCCGCAACCCCGGCTTCCCTGTCCGAGTACAAAAATGCAACTGCCACCCCCACAAGCACTATCATACCGGCGAGGATGGACAGAAAAAGAATAAGAGTCTTTTTATTCATCTAATAAACCTCAAAAAATCACCGTCTATTTAACGGCAATGGCTTCTATTTCGATTTTCACACCGAGAGGAAGGGCAGCAACCTGGAAGCACGCGCGTGCAGGCTGGTCTTCTGTAAAAAACTCGGCATATACCCCGTTTGCAGCCTTGAAGTTTGCGATGTCATCGAGAAGCACAGTGGTCTTCACGACATTTGTGTAGTCCATACCTGCCTCAGCGAGGATTGCACCGATGTTTTTGAGCGACTGACGGGTCTGTTCTTCGATGGTCTCAGGGATGCTTCCGTCTGCAGGAACTACAGGAATCTGGCCTGATACATAGAGAGTTCCGTTCACTTCGATAGCCTGAGAATATGGTCCTACGGCCTTAGGCGCGTTGGATGTTGCTATTACTTTTTTCATTTTCTTTTCGTTTTATATCCCGCAAAGATACGTATTTTAACTTATAATCCCAAAAGTCTACTGTGCTTCGAGGTAGAGGACGCGGCTGGCCCAGCCATGATGTCCTTCGTAGGCATTATTGTAAGGAACATCCAGGCCATTGTCCATCAGATATTTACCTGAGAATACCTTACCCTCGAAAGGCAGAGCCTTCTCCTCAGCCCGGTCGAGCTCAGTCACTTTGTAATTCTTCTCCGGGTCAAGACCGGCCATAGGGGCGCAAGGGAGATGCTGGTTGCGGAAAGTCTCGGTCTTCCACCAATAGAACACGGCCTTGTCCTTTTCGGGAGCGACATACATCAGTGAAGCCAGGCCGAGTTTGTCGTATGGCGACACAAGCCTGTAGAGGTCACCGAACTGCACCACAGGACGGATTTCCTTATATTCCGCAATCGCTTTCCGACAAAGAGCAATCTCGGCTTCAGTCATATTTTTCGGCTGGATTTCCATTCCGAGCCTTCCGCTCATTGCCACGTCTATCCTGTATTTGATAGGTATCACCCTGTTTGTCTGATGGTTGGGAGCAGCACTGATATGCGAGGCCATGGCAATTGCAGGATAGAAATAGGAGGTTCCCCACTGTATGTAGACACGCTGCAGAGCATCAGTGTTGTCGCTGGTCCAGAACTCATCAAACCAAGGCATCACACCATAATTCACACGTCCGCCGCCACCCGCGCAGGCCTGAATCGTAATGTCCGGATATTTTGCCCTTATGCGATTGCAGACCTCAGCGAAGCCATTGTGGTAATCAATGAAAAGATGGCTCTGATTGTCGGCAGTCTGGTACTGCGAGCCATGATTTCTGATATTCATATTGGCGTCCCACTTGATGTAATCCAATGTCGGATTTTCGCTTATCAGCTTATCCACGATATTGAAGACATGATCCTGCACCTTAGGATTTGCAAGGTCAAGCACAAGCTGGGTTTTGCCCCGTCCCGGAACAGGCTCTCTCTGAGGGGCTTTCACTATCCAATCGGGATGTCTCTCATAAAGTTCACTGACTGTGTTGGTCATTTCAGGCTCAATCCAGATGCCGAATTTGATTCCGTGTTTCCCGGCGGCATCCACGAGCCATGGAATGCCATGAGGAAGTTTCTCCGTGTCGACCTCCCAGTCTCCCAAAGAGCTGGTATCCTTGCGGCGTGGATATTTCACTCCGAACCAGCCGTCGTCCATGACGAAAAGTTCACCGCCCATAGAAGCGATGTCTCCCATCATATCATCCATAACCTGCTCATTGATATTAAAATACACGCCCTCCCAGCTATTGAGCAGGACTTTGCGCGCTGTGTCCCCGTGGGCCATCCTATGTTTTCTGCCCCAACGGTGGAAATTGCGGCTGGCCCCGCCGAGGCCTTCTTCCGAATATGTCAAAGCAAGTACAGGAGTCACAAACACTTCCTTCGAAGCAAGTCTGTAGGCGGAATTGTCAGGATTTATTCCTGCGAAAAATTTGTGATACTCACTCTCGTCCGTATCGATTTTCAACTCGTAATTGCCGCTGTAACAAAGCGCAGCAGCTATGACACGTCCATGATTCTCCTGAGGCTTGCCGTCCAGAGAGAACATCACTTCGGAGTGGGCTGTGTGCGAATTGCGTACGCCATCTTTGTTTTTGATGGTCAGCATGCCCGGCTGCAGAGGTTCCTGCACAAGCTGCGCCTCATTGGCCCATGCACCGTACAGATGGCTGATCCACACATCGCCACGGCGGAGCGGCAGAAATCCGGAGCAGAATTCTGTCAGAAGCACAGGCTTTTTCTCCCTGTTCTCAATTTCCGTCCAGGTCTCGATCATCTCGGAATCTTCGTATGTCCTGTAATTTACAGTCACGTAAAAAGGATATACAGTGTCTTTCAGCCTGATGGACGTCAGAGTCGATTCTCCGTCCGTCTTGGTTTCGACATTCCCAACCCTCAGTTCGGTCGTCATATTGCCGTCAGCATGAGTCACGGACAGAGCCGTCTCATTGTTTCCGGCCATACCGTATGCGGGATAGGCTTCAAACTGTTTCGCCCCCGAATATTTGAGATTCTGCAAATCGGCATCAGACAACCGGCTGCCGAAATAACAAATTTTCAAGGCCTTGTCTTTACGGGCATCCAGCACAAGCGAAGTCGTACCTGTGAAAATATGCACCTGGGCAAAGGCTGTAAGTGAGAACAATGCGGCCGCAGCCGCTGACAAAATTTTGCGTATCATAATCATGTGTCGTTTAAACAGACTACTAATTTAGCGTTTTTTTCTTTAAAAGGCAGGGAGTCAATGAAAACTTCCTGCCTTTTGTCATTTAATATCAATTACTGGCTAATTGATGGTCATATCAGTAGTAAGATCAATTATGGTGAACTGATAAGAGCCGTTGTAAACGGTGAGTATACCCTTGAGATTGATGGTCTTAGAACCGTTGAGCACCTCTTTCGGGAGTTCAGTATCGGAAAACTTGCAATAGCCGCTGGTACGTACCTGAACCGAAGTTGAGCCGAGGGTGAAATACTGGCTTACAGAATAAGCGGTCGGTCTCAACTTGTTGTCAGCCTCATTCTTGTTCGGATCCCAAACAGATGCCACAGTAAACGCATCGTCCTGATTCCTGTTGTTCTGCCATTTTTCAGTGCCGAGATAATAAATGCATTTTTCCTTTGACATAGCCCAAGTGGTAATCCCCCAGTCAACAGGTTTGCCGTAATCATCGCCGAAGAAAATCCTGTTGCTTGCAGCCTTCTTCGCCTCGCCCTTGAGGTTAGGATTCACATATACCAATACGAACTGGCCGTTGGCATATTTCAAACCCTTGAGCTCAACATAAGTTCCGAGCAGCTTTTTGCCCTCGTCAGAAGTCACTGCAGGCAGGGAAGTCAATTCTTTCGGAGGAATAGGAGTACCCATTTCTCCTCTGAGAACATGGCTGTTGATAAGCAGGTCGGCCTCAAGATACGACGTCTCATATTCTCCCGTAGGGTCTATGAAACCGAGTTGAGGCATACCGTTGTATTGGCCGATGTGCAGATCCTGACAATCCACATACACCCACTGGCCAAGCTTGTAGTCATTGTAAAGACCGTTTTTGCCGAGTTTCACCTCAATGCCGCCGGTCTCGTCCTGAATGTAAATACTCTTGTAAATATTGCCGGAACGGTCGGAAGAAATCACCTGTCCCTTGATGTAGAACGGCTCGGTAATCTCATCTCCCTTTCCGAGAGTCTTGTACATATCCTTCAGTTCCTGAATTTTCTTGATAGGCTGGCAATCAGAATCATCTACAATCTCATATTCTCCCGGATTCTTGTATTTTCCAGTAAAGACAGGCTGAAATTCCTCGCATGAAACAAAAAATGCAAGAACTGCAACAAATAAAAATATCCTTTTCATACTATCAAAGATTTTCATGTTCGGTTTCATACGCTTAGAATCTGAAATAAATGTTCAACATATAGTTTGCGCCAGGCATATAGAAATACTTAGGATCAAACCTGTAATAGCGTGTGCCGGCCTGACCTGTAATAAGACGTGTCTGCTCATAACCGCCGGTCTTCACAGCAAGTCTGTGGGTAAGGTTGTTGCCCTGGAGCGAGAAGCCGATATTGTATTTGCGGTTGATATACCATGACTTGCCTATGCTGACATTGAGCAGGAAGGCATTTTTGAATTTCTCCTGAGAAGCCATATCCTCCCAATCGGCAGGTGTGGTATATTCAGGGCCTGCGCCATAGACGATGTCCTCAGTTCTGAACATAGGGTTCATGTCAAGGTATGAATTCGCAAAGAACTGTCCGTGAACCTCAAAGAACCAGTAGGATTTGAGAAAGAGCTTGAGACCGAGGTCAGTGGCGAGCTGAGGAGTTGAAGCCACGCGATGTCTGATGTATTTATCAGCGATATAATTGCCATCGTCATCTTTGAGGAAATTGCCGTCAGCATCTTTCTTATAGGTGTAGTGACCTTTCCAGAACTCGACCGGCTCGTTGTTTCTTACGATCTTCGAGCTGTTATCCACAGTCATGGTCATCCTCGGAGTTGAAGTATATACATAGTCACCATAGCTGACTGCACCCACAAGAGAAAGTCCCTCAACGCCGAGAGGAAGCTGGAAACCGAGTTCGAGACCGACGTGTCTCTGGTCCATACCGCTCATTGCGAAGTTAACGAATGATTTCTCGGTGTCGTCATAGAAGCTCATCACCTTGGTCTGGTCCTTGATGGTGGTGTAGAAACCTGTCAATCTCACGTTATAACCGGCATTGCTGTACTGATAATTGAGGTCAGTTGACAGAGTATGGGTCGGAGTAAGGTTAGGAACCAATGAGTTACGTGTTCTTGCAGATACGTATGACTGATTGAATTTAGGGGCATCCTGGAAATAGCCGAAAGTAGCATAGACTCTGTGACCGCCCTGGAATGCATATTCAAGATTGGCCTTCACTGCATACTCAAGGAAATGGTTCTTCTTTGCTTTGCCGAGAGAAGTCATGACTTCGCCGTCAGCATCGTATGTGGTCAGCATCTCACCGGTGGATGTATAATAAGGTTCTCCGTCAGGATCCAGGCCAGGGAACAGGCCCTTGCGTACAAGACCCTCACGATAGAAACCGGCATAACCTACGCGGCCGCTCAGGACTGCAGACAGACCCATATAGTTGAAATTGAGGTTTGCCCAGGCATTGGCATTCTGGATATGGGCATAATAGTCATATCCGTATTTGTCACCCTTGCCTATCATACGTGCCTGGCCATGCTCGAGATAATAATCCAGGTCGTTCTGGAACATTTCAGGTGTCTGCGAGAAATCCCTCTCGGCAAACTGGTCCATATCCACGTAATAGTCACCACCGAGAAGGTCGGCCATCTTCTTGTAATGCTCTGTACGGTTCCATTTGTAGTTCAGGCCACCCTGAACGGTAAGGAAATTCGTCGCACGCCAGTCGATGTTCCATGCAAGGTTCACATCATGCTGGTCGACACGGCGCTCCTCCTGAGCATATTTCGAACGATGCCTTTCCGAATCATATCTATCATCAACGCTGTTGTAGTTCACATTGTACATTCTGTCCCAGTTGATGTGCGTGAGATTTTTGTCGTGGCTTGACCATGCTTCGGTCGCCCAGGCCCATTTGTCTTCGTTGAAACGTCCGTAATCCTCGTTCTCATGCCAGAAATAGCTCGGAAGATTGCGGTAATAGTCAGGACGAGGGTCAGACGCATCATACCAGTCGAGAGCGGTGTAGCCGTTGAATCCTGTGCGGTAAAGCACAGTGGCAGAAGTCTCCAAATCACTTGTAGGATTTGCAGTGTATTTCAGAATGAACACAGGTTCATGGGTCTTGCGGACACGGGCATTACGTACTTTGCCTGCCTGATAACCCCAGTTGGAGTTGTACATATTGTCACCCATCAAATCGTAGACTTCCTGAGTGGAAGCGTTCTGGGCTCCTCTGTTGCCAGGAGTACCGAAAGCCACGAGGCTGAGCTTGTGTTGGTCATTGAATTTCTTGGAAACGGCGGCATAATATGCAAAAGAACGGTAGTAGACTCCTTTGACATAGTCATTTCCACCGAGACGCGCGCTCACGTTGAAAGCGTAAGACCAACCGTTGTCAAGTTCGCCGGAAGCATAGCTTGCCATCACTCTGAGTCGGTAAAGCGCCGAGTTCGAGAGCAGGCTGAATCTCCAGCCGGTACGCACATCCTCAGGCTGGCCTGAAATATTGGTGAGTCCGTTGTAGCTGCCGAGACCGTAAGGAGAGGACTCGTTGCCTATGAAAGTGTCTTTGGACCTCATTGCTTCGTTGAGACCGCTCCAGAGGGAATAAGGGGAATAGCCCGTAATGGCGTCGTTCATCTTTATTCCTGAGAGGTAGACGTCCTGAGACTCATTTGAATAGCCTCTGTTTTTGAATCTGATGGAGCTGAAGCCGAAGCTCACAATGGAAGAATAAGGGTCGTTTGAGCCGAAAAGAATGGTCGGAGTGTCATTGTAGCCCGAATCGTCCATATCGAATTCAGCGAAACTCTCGTCGCTCACCTCGTTGATCTGAGCCACAGCCACGAGGGAAACGAACATCATGTCTTTGATGTGTCCTTCGACAGTCACGTTTACAGTTGACTCGGAATAGCCGGCGGCGCGAACCACCATTTTGTATATTCCGTCTTCAAGGCCGGTAAAAAGGAATTTACCGTCAGCAGCGGATTTTCCCTCCGCTACAACATCTTCGCTTCCGTAAGGCATAAGGGCGATCTGCGCGTCAGCAATAGGGGTTCTGCCCGCACGGTTCACCACTGTACCTTTGACTCCGCCTGAAGGCTGTGCAAACAAAGCCATAGAGAGAAGCAGAGCGAAAACAGTCAGTATCAGTTTTTTACTCATTGTTAATATGGTTATTTAGTCAATATAATATAAGTCGGGTAATGGTCGCTGTAGCCTCCGATCCAGGCTCCGCCTGAGAAAGTCCTGTAAGGCGTACCCTTGTACTGGCCTTTCTTGTTGGTCATATACGGTTTCTTGAACACGCGGCCGTAATATCCCTTCTTGTTGATAGGACGTATATGCAGGCCTTCGGTGTCAGTCGCAAGCGCATGATTGACAAGAATAAGGTCATAAATGCTCCACTCGCCCCTGTAGGCCAATGAGCCGTAGCCGGCCTTGTACATTGAGAGGAAAGGAGAGAAAAAGTCAAGCTCGGTCACATCGGCGAGCTTCTCCTTGCCATGGAGATGCTTTGCCATACTCTCGTCAGTCGGATTGTCGTTCATATCTCCCATGCAGGCGATTTTGATGCCCGGATATTTCTGGCTCATCATCATGGCGTGCTGATACATAATCTCTCCGCCACGGCTTCTGAGGTCACCACCCTTTCCACCAATACGTGAAGGAAGGTGCGCGACATAGAACGCGCAGTGCTCGCCGTCGATAAGCCCGTGAACCATAAGGATGTCACGGGTGCGGAAACGCTCCTGGGCCGCCTTGTCCATATCGAATTGGATGGTAGGGCTGTCGAAAGTAAACGGTATCGACTCGCTGTCGAGGAGGGTGAACTGCTTGGGGTTGTAGAGCAGAGCCACATCCACGCCACGTCTGTCCGGACCGTCATAGTGCACGATCTGGTAGTTGGCGTCAGCGATTTCGGGCTGTGACACGAGGTCCTCTATAACGAGACGGTTTTCTATCTCGCTGATACCGAGGATGGTATGATAGCGTCCCGCCTCCTTTGCGATGTCTTTGATGACTGTCGCAAGATTGTGCAGTTTCTTCTCATACTTGTCCTGAGTCCATTTGTTCTTGCCGTTGGGAAGGAATTCCTCATCGTTTTTGACCGGGTCGTCATAGATGTCAAAAAGGTTCTCCAAGTTGTAGAACCCGACGAGATAGTTTCTGTCTCCCTTTTTGTCCTGTGCGCCGAGCAGAGGCATCATCAGAACCAAGGTCAAAGCAAGGGTCAAAATTCGTTTCATATTTATTTAGTCTTAGTTGATTATCAAGTTGTTAAAAGCCCCAGACAGCCTTAAGTGTCAGAGGGTCCTGAGTCTCTATTTTGTCGTAAGTCTCCTGACCTACGTAATCTTTCAGATTCACGAAGAAATCAACGCCTGTCAATTTCTCAAGTTCGCGGACGGACATGACATATTCTTTGGTAAATGTCTGGCTGTCATAGCTTTTGTTTTCCATATACATGGCTATGGCATTGTAGCCTGAGTTGTCCACAGTATTATTTGCACCAGGTTTGTATCTCAAAAGTACCTTGTAATGGTGCGTAGGCACTGTCGTATTCCATCTTGCAGTCCTTGTACTTCCTTCCACGACGCAACCGGTCACCACATAAAGCGTATCGGACTTGCTTGCACCGGAAAAACCCCTGACCTTGCTTTCCAGGTCGGCCCATATCGTCTGGTTGAAATCCCGTCCGACCTGAGGGGTCATATTGGTGGCATAGAATGTCATTTCATTGGCACCCGGAGTGAGTCTGTCTGCAGAAGGCAGCTGATGGCCACGGTCATAGCCTCCGTAACCTCCCGTCCAGATATATGCCTGATATGCTTCCGGAAGAAGAGGATCAGGAGCCCATGCATCAGTGCGGCTTCCCGAACCTATCAGGGCCTTGTTCAGAGGATATGCCACCCAGAGTGACACCTTGTCGTCTATGCTGTAGTAATATGAGTAATTTCTGAAACTTCTTCCATTGAACTGCATTCTGTGGGTATTGAACACATGGTCGTCGTCAGGAACGAATGCCGGAAGTTCCATATACATCGGTGCAGTCGTGTACGCGGTCTGGACCAGGTCGCATTCATATAGTTTTTTCCCGGATGTAAGGACAAGCGTAAGCACCCTTCTGTCCCCGCCTTCGTTCTGCTTATAAGAAAGAATGACAGAATAATCATCGCCCTGTCCGGAATCATGATTAAGCTCCGCCCAAGGCTCTACCCCCTCTTCAAATACAAGTTTCAGAGACCATTTGCCATCCGCTTTCACCGTAACGAACTGGCTTCCTTTAGTAAACGACACCACCTTATTTCTGAGTTCAAGACTGGACTCAGAGTCGGTCTGTTTCTCACAGGAAACAAAAAACATTGCCACAGCGGCAAACAGTATCCAAAACTTTTTCAATTTCATTTTAATTTTCAGCTAATGTATATTCAGATTTCCCGGCAGCCCTCCATTCGCTGGAGCTTCGCAAGGCGAATTCCGGTCTCCGGCAAATCTGAAGCCCATGCACTTACCTATGCCGATTATTCTGTTCCTGCTCCACTCTGTCATTCCGAGCGAGGCGCAGCCTTGTCATTCTGAGCGACCGCAGGGAGTCGAACGAACGAGGAATCTTAAGCATTATAGCAAGTATTCTTTTTGATAATCAAAGGGTTGCCCGGCACATTTCCGGACAGCCCTTTGAAAAAAAACTGTATCAAGATTTATTTTGCATTTACACCGAATATAACGACACGCGTTTTTCCGGTAACTGTTGACAATGTTATCTCAGTATCTGCGTCCAATGCTTTTCCACCGTTCATTGAAGTTACGTCTAATGTATAGAAATCAGTATCTGCAACGGTAATAGTATATGGCGAGCTATTGGCAATTCCCGCATTACGAGCAAATGACTGCCTATAAATCTCATTGGAGCCTACAGAAATAACAACTTCACCATCCTTATTATTCCATGCCACGCCATAGAATTCCACTTTGGATGTACCTGCTGGGATTGTCATTGTTGCAGATCCTACTGCTGAACTTGACCCCAACTTTAAACAAGGGTACTCAGCGCCTCCAATCTTTACTTTTTCATTATAAGATTTAGAGCTTTGATTCGCAGTCCAAGTTACATTGCTATTATAATTAGCTTCCCCTTCAGCCAATTTCTTCTTCTGAGTAAGAACGACCTCGATGCTCTTTTCAGCTATATCCTCAGTAGTGGTAACAGTGATTTTTGCAGTTCTATCAGCGTCAGTGGTATTCTGAGTAAGTTCAAGAACAACATCACCTGCGCCTTCCCCGCTTTCGCCAGAAAGGATTTTCACAAAGCCAGCACCCTCAGTTACAGAAGCAGTCCAAGCTACATTTCCCCCGACTTTGAAAGTAGCAGACATTGACTCTGCAGATACATTCAAAGTCTTTGTGCTTACAGACAAACGTTTTGTATTATCTTCAGAAGCCCCATTAAGAGAAACAATTGAGTTTCCGTTGCTCATTTCCGGAGTATTGCCAAAAGCATTGAAAAGTCTGCCTTTTACAACAACTTCGTCACCAACTTTGATCTGGTCGCTCGAGGTGAATTTTGCTCCGTCAAGGAAATAACCGCGATAGATGAGGAGCTGTGCAGTAGTAGTACCGTCATCTGAAATATAATACTCTGCATTTCCATATTGGCCGGTATCAACGCTCTTGATTGATGAAATCTTACCTTTTACATAATATTCAGGAAGAGCATTGATCTTGTCATTGTCTGCAGGTGGAGTGAAAGTGTTCTCCAGAGCTTTTGCATGCGCAGCTGCCACATTGAATGGGTCAGCCTCAGTGCCTGAACCTTTTGCCTCACCAAAGTTGTCATCACCGCCTGTGCTGCCGCCTTGGTCAGTTCCGACAGCCTTGCCGTTTGCAAAATCAATAGCCGTTCCTGCAGCAGAAGCCTCGACGAGTTTGAGGTCATCAAGACGGTAAACACTTGCAACGTCTGCATTTACATAGATTGACAAGGTCTTGGTTCCTGCAGGGACAGTCACTGTAGCTGTAGCAAGATTCCAACGGCCTGCAGTCTCAGGATATTCGTAAGCGAGTTCTACCCAACGTTTCTCAGCAAGTTTATCCTGATCACTGAGATAAACATGGAACTCTGATTTAGAAAAAGCAGCTTCCTTGTTGTTACCATCATATTTCTCAGTACCGAGAGAAAGAGTATAAGTTGTAGCGTCACCAAGTGCAATGTTCTTCACAACCATATAATTATTCGCTCCAAAAAAGACATGATTCACACCAGAACCAGCATAATCCGAATAATTACTATTTGATCCAGACCCACTGTTACGGATAGACACAGTCTTGGAATCATAACTTACATTTGCGATACCTGTACCTTTTTCGTTATGCCAACCTTCGAACTGGTCGAGATATGGAAAAGACGAACCGTTAGTACCGTAAGTCTTGGTCACTTCCTCTTTGTCGAAGTTGTTGAAGTAAACGGTAGCATCATCCTCGGAACCGCCTTCTCCTTCCTGCTTTACAGTGATGGTTTTCTTTGCGGTACCTGCACGGAATGTAACAGTGGCCTCACGTGAGAATCCGGTGTTGGCAGAGACGCTGATAGGAAGTGTGATGCCATCCTCGCCTGTCACCTCTCCGCTTGTCTGCATATTGATCCACTCATTTGCAGTCGCAGGGTTGAAGCTTACACGCCAGTCGCGGTTTGCCCTCATGGTGATGGTCTGAGTTCCTTCTTCCTTGGCAAAAGTCAAGACGCCGTTCTCGGTACCTTTGATTTCAACTCTTGGAGAGCCTTTCTCAGGGTCCTCACAACCGACGGCCAACAGGCCGACTGCCAGAATTCCGAAAAGTAAATGTTTGAGTTTCATAAAAATAAGTATTTAAAATGTGTTTTTGTTGCATTCAACCTCACAAAAATACACAAATAATTCCAATTACCCACACTTTACTTTCAAAATCTTCATTCACGCACACTCTTTCCTACATTTTCATAAGATGTACAGGCTTCCTCCACGCGGGCTGCGCCCTTGGACGGGATGACAGGGAGGGAAAAAGGAAGAAACTGATTTTATTTAAAAGCGCAATTGATAATTCGTGCTACAGCTTGCACATTACTTATGGAAAGCGTTTGATGAATACCCACAAAAAAAGTTGTGTCTGCCATATTGATAGCATTTTGTTGAACTTCGTAATCTACAATTTCCCCGAAAGCCGGCTGTGTACAAGTTGCACCTCCCATCAGAGTACGTATTTCCACACCTTTTGGCGATAGTTGTTCCCAAGCGTCTCTTACAGTCATTCCGTTTAGCAATTTTATGGGAAACACAAAACGAGACGGTTCATCAACACCCGTTTTCCAAACTTTCAGATTTGGATTATGTTTCAGTACTTCATAGAGTATCCGGTAATTCTCTCGCCGGCGAAGTTCATAATGTCCCCAGCGCATCAACTGCCATCTGCCAAAGCACGCATTAAGTTCCGACATTTCCACATTAACACCGATTCGTTCATAAGTAAACTGATGGGCAGGACCATCTGGAGCCATACACAGAGATTCGTCAATGTGGCATTTGCAGGCTCTTCCCCAATGGGCTATGCTATCACAAAGAATATAGTCATCCCGATTGGGACACACTACAGCACCTCCTCCATAAGAGGACAAATGATGGGGATGGTAGAAAGAGAATGTGATTATGTCACCGTACAAACAGTAATTATCGCCGGTATGCTTGTCAGTGAGATCAAATGTTTCACAGGCATCCTGTAAAACAAAACACCCATTTTCAATAGCATACTCACAAACGGCCTTTGTGTCACAAAAGAAGCCGAGAAAATGGGTTATCGCAATCAATGATGGTGAGCGGTCAAGCTGCTTTAACAGATTGGTATCCATATTGAATCCATCTTCCTCAACATCTATAAGTTTGACACAAAATCCGGCCATAAGAAGTGAACTAATCGTTGTGGGAAAAGTAAATGCGGAGGCCACCGCTGTCAGAGGTTTTCCCGCTTTTCTGCATTTCTCTGCCATGGCTAATGCTGCCACAAGATTAGCCGACGAACCACTATTGGTTAAAGTTATATGCGTGCAGCCCAACTGACAGTTCAGCTCTTGAGCGAATAAACGTAGATTACGACGCGGTTCACCGATCTCATTTTCGAGATATTTGCCAAAGCCCTTCAAGGAAATATTACCGGTGCAAGGATAACGATAAGTTTTCATTTTGCAGATATGAATTACATATTATAGAATAAAGAAAATAATGGTCCATAATGACGGAATCCATCTTTTGTAACACTGATGCGGTCATTCGATATGATGATGTCGCCATTCCCATAAACATCCTTTCTGTTTATCAAAAAGTCCAATACCTTTCCAAAACGGTCAAAGAAGTCCGGATAAAACCTCTCTTTGGCTTTTCTCCAGTTGAAGCCACCGGAGTATGCACTGACACATACAAATTTGGCGAATTTTTCCGCCACTGGAAGGTCATAATATTCTGAGGCTTCGAATGTTGCATCTTCAGATATTTTCCCCGTCGGGATAAGGGACAATATATCTTTTGCGTTCTTTCCGACATTATATTCCACATTTCCATCAGACATACTTTGAGCCGAGATACCAAAACCTTTGTAATCACCTCCATCAAGCATCCGGTGCCGAATATATGATGACACTCCATAGTCATGACGGTCAACGGAGAACGTATTTTGCCCATATTCACCAATATAGCCTAACTCTTTTAACAGATGATACCATTTCTCATAGAGGTGTGCCCTTTCCGCAGGGGTTGCCATTCCATAATTATTCAACTGATTGGTACGAAGTTCATAAACAGTTACTTGGTCTGGATTTAGTTGTTCGAGGGCAATGCGATTCAGATCATCCACTTCGGTAAAACCATGTAAATTGAATCCATACATGAAATCAACATTTATCTTGAAACCTCCGGCATTACGTATCATATTTATCTTGCTGACGATCTCATTGGCTTCAGGATATTTCCATCCGATACCACTATGTCGACGGGAGAAACATAATGATTGGATGCCTACGGAAATTCTTCTGATTCCCGCCTCATGAACCATTTTAACCTTTTCTGAGGTTATGGTATTGACAGACATCTCAATGCTTGGTTCGAAATCATCGGTCACATTCACGCGATGGACAACCTCACGATAAATCTGCATGAGATAAGCAAAATTACTTGGCGATAGAGCTGATGGGGTTCCACCCCCAATATCAAATCCGTCTAATGTGATGTTGGGATATTCTAATAGAAACTTTCGTATATCGCGATGTATTATCTGAAGATAGTTGCGCTGAATGACATCATCAGGTACCAGACATCGAGTATATTCGCAAAAATTGCAAAGATTCTTACAGAATGGTATATGAATATAAAAAGACATTGTGCCTCCTTTTTTGAATTTCAACGTCCCCGGTTGAATATATCCTGCCCATTGCTCTGGTTTCCAAGGATAAGCGGTAGAGTAACAGTCCTGTATAATACGGTTTTGGAGTTCGATTTCAAGCGGATGTAGTTCCATATCTTATAAATTATTGGATTTGTATTTTTTATTGGACAGCAATAGTTTTTTATTACTTTGTCTTGTCGAGAAGGTCATAGCTATCACGCAAGTCTGTCAGTATTCCGCAAAACTCCCGTTCCGTGAGTATCGTCTTGTGAGAATCCTGCTCACCTTGGCTATGATACAACATCTTGCCACATGTCTCCATAAGAGCTGTACGGAAACATGCATTCTGCTCAAACATTGCCTCATAAGCACTCTTTATCAGTGTAAGGAAAACGTCACTTTGCCTATCAATCGCAAGTCCCTTCCACCATACAATTTGGTTTACTTGCCAATCGGCATTTGTCATCCGCTTGGCTTCCTTACCAGTCATTCTGCAAACTTGATGTTGTTTCCCAACATCTTTTTGCTTCAGGGATTGCAAGAACCCCTCCATGCTGCCACACTCAATACCATCATAACAAAATCCATTGTCATGGAGATTGCTCAACACATCGGCAGGATATGGACTCTTCGACCATATATCTACAGCCTTCCCACACCATACCTGCCATTTTATCCTTATTTTTCTTATTGCATTCATCTTTAAATATGCTTTATCCATTATATCCTTTTATGATAATATAGAGACGGCAGCAACCTATTTCCTATCACCTACGGTAATGAGGCTGCAGGAATCATCAACTTTCTTTCAGCCAATCACGCACATCCATCAATGCACACCCCAGGAGGTTTTCTCCTTGCCATTGTTCTACTCCACCTTTTTGGGCATCCTCCCTGCCAAGTCCAATACCCCAGATGGTGTCGTATGGACTTGCCTCAGCAAGTATGGAGTCGCCTGTGGACAAAAGGAATTCCTTTAGTGCGGGATTCTGCGAAAACTTGGCTTTATTACCTTTCACTACAATATCGTACTTCCTTGCATCCCATGCTTCGGCCACAAATCCCCGAATCTTTCTGCCCAGTTTCTTATAGTCAAAGGGCGTTGGTGCCTCCATGATTTTCTGAAGCACCTCATCATCGCCAAACAGCTGCGCTTTGCTTGCCATCATATACTGCTCTGTCGTGTGATACTGAACTCCGTCCACCTCAAACCAGCAGTCGTACCACTGGCTAAAACAGGCAGCTGTGATTTTTTTCGGATTCGGAGTGTGTCCCCAAAAATAAATAACCGACACGTTGCCGTTTCTCTTTGCTATATCCCTTATTATTTCTACTGTATATTTCATTTTGTTATCTCCTTATTTCTTATTGTCATTAAAATTTCTCCGAGATGATTCTCTCCCCGCCAACTGTAGAGGTCAATACCCCAAAATATTTCTCCTTTGTTGTTCCCGTTGATGAGAAGCCTGTTTCAACCAAACGATTCATAAGCATCGGATGCTATTCAAGCTTGGCAGTGAGGACTGGCTCCATGATACTGAGACGGTGTATAGATACCACCGAAATTTCGCTCCAAAGGATAACGCTCACTTGTACGGACTGGAGTTATATACTTTGCATACCATACATGATTGATGAAATACTCCGTGAACTGACAGAGCGAGCGGAACAGGTTCGTGCGACTCGCCATATTCAATACAGCAGTATTGTAGCCTTCATGAGTAAGGCGGATACCTTCGCCCCATACGGCGCCAAATCGTTCGTAAGCTAACCGTGCTGCACCACCATGTACGCCTGCCAGATTGCTGCCAAATACGAATATCTCGTTCTCTTTCAATTCCGAAATTCTATCGGGTGTATATTCTCTATCGTACATAAATTCCTATTAT
>JBJEBQ010000020.1:0-66101 GCA_051870215.1 Candidatus Cryptobacteroides sp.
CCGGCGGGGCTCGCTCACGTTCCTTGCCCTCGACAACAATATTTCAAAAAACTTTTAATCTTATTTTCCGCCTCAGTCATTTCTGAAACGGGCTGCAAAGATACGCACTTTTTTGAAACCTGCAAATATTTTCTTCAAAAATTTCAATATTTTTTTCTAATTTTGCCACCGATTTAAGAAAAACAGGAATTTTATGGCGTCATTGTGGCAACTTTTCATAGTTTTTGCAAAAATCGGGGCATTCACCATAGGCGGTGGATACGCCATGCTACAGCTCATCGAACAGGAAATAGTAGGGCGCGGATGGCTTGATGAAAAGGAATTTCCGGACATCATCGCACTCGCCCAGTCAGCACCGGGTCTTATCGCCGTGAACATTTCCATATTTATAGGATATAGAATCAGAGGGACCAAAGGCAGCATAGTCGCCACCCTCGGCAGCATACTCCCCCCTTTCCTTATCATATTGGTAATAGCCATGGCATTCTCGACGGGTATAAAAAACAATCCTGTAATGGAAAAAATCTTCATGGGCATACGTCCGGCAGTGATTTCGCTTATTCTCGTCCCGATGATCAAAATGGCAAAATCGGCAAACCGCACATGGTGGGCATGGATGTTGACCGGAGTCTCACTGATTCTCGTGGGCTTCCTGAAAGTTTCACCTATTTATATACTCATCGTGACCATAATACTCGGAGTGGCAGTAAGCTACAACAGACAGAAAGCTGACAAAAAGGAGGGCGGAAAATGATATATCTTGAATTGTTCGCAGTCTTTTTCGTCATCGGGGCCTTTACCATCGGCGGAGGCTATGCCATGCTGTCGCTCATCCAGAATCAAGTGGTTACACAACACCAATGGATTAGTGAGCAGGCTTTCACAGACATAGTCGCCGTGTCGCAGATGACGCCCGGCCCGATAGGAATCAACAGTGCGACCTACATTGGCTATTCTGTCCTCGAAGCGATGGACGCACCTTTCTTCCTCTGCTTCCTCGGCTCGCTCACGGCCACATTCGCCGTAGTGCTGCCATCTTTCATCATTGTCCTGTATATGGCGAAGCTGTATGACAAATTCAAAAACAATCTGGTATTCAAGGGCACGATGGAATTCGTCAGGCCGTCTGTCGTAGGACTCATCGCCGCAGCCGCCGTACTGCTGATGACAAAAGAAAATTTCGTTGACTGGACAAGTTTCATTATCTTCGGGGTCGCATTCGCAAGCACAATGTGGTTCAAGGCCAACCCGATATTGGTGATAATCTGCGCCGGAGTGGTCGGATGCATTATTTATTAAGCTTTTGCAAGAATGAACTGGTTAGTGGAAATATTCACCCAACAGACTTTTGTTCAGGCTATAGTCGTACTGACCTTAGTCTGTGCAGTAGGCGTAGCTTTGGGAGAAATCAAAGTATTCGGAGTGTCGCTCGGAGTCACCTTCGTATTTTTTGCGGGTATACTTGCCGGGCATTTCGGTCTGATCATAGACCCGCAAATGCTGGCTTTTGCCCAGAATTTTGGCCTTGTACTCTTCATCTACTCCCTTGGAGTACAGGTCGGTCCAGGCTTCTTCTCGGCATTCAAGCGAGGCGGAGTCAAGCTCAACAGTTTGGCTCTCAGCGTGTTGGCCGTCGGCACAATCATGGCTCTGCTTGTCTGGCAGTTCTCAGGCATGGGCATCAGCACAATTATGGGTCTGTTCTCAGGAGCGGTGACCAACACCCCTATGCTCGGTGCAGCCCAACAGACTCTGCTGCAGATCAATCCGGGGGCTGTCGATGAGGCGAACAATATGGCGATGGCCTGCGCCGTAGGCTACCCGTTCGGTGTAGTTGGCGTGATACTCTGCATCATCATACTGCGAGCCATTTTTTCCAGGAGAATTACGCACAAGCAGAACACCAAAGGTGCAGACAGCGTTTATATCGCTGAGTATCAGGTATGTAATCCTGCCGTATTCGGTAAAAGCATCAAAGAGATAATGCAGCCGGTAAGCCGCAAATTCATCATCACAAGAGTATGGCGTGACGGCAAGGTACGCATACCGACATCGGACACAGTGATTGAAAACGACGACCACCTGCTGATCATTTCAACAAAAGCCGACGTAGACACCATCAATACGGTGTTCGGGCATCAGGAGAGCAAAGACTGGAACAAACAGGACATCGACTGGGACATCATTGACGAACACGTAGTGTCGCGTCACATCCTTGTGACAAAGCGCGAACTCAACGGAGTCAAGCTCGGCTCGCTTCATCTTCGCAACAACTACGGCATCAATATCACCCGTATCAACCGCGCGGGCATAGACCTGTTGGCAACCCCGGCGCTCAGGCTGCAGATGGGAGACAAGCTGACTGTCGTCGGAGATCACGAGGACATTGACAAAGTGGCAGATATTCTCGGAAACGAAGCGAAACAGCTGAACACGCCGAACTTGTTCTCAATATTCATCGGAGTGCTGCTCGGTCTCGTCGTCGGGAGCATACCGTTCTTCATTCCGGGCATAAGCGCTCCGGTAAAACTCGGCATTGCAGGCGGCCCAATCATCGTCGGTCTTCTAATGGGAGCTTTCGGACCGCGTATCCACATACTCACCTACACCACACGCAGCGCCAATATGATGCTCCGCCAGCTCGGCATCACTCTCTACCTTGCAGGTTTGGGACTCAGCGCCGGACCGGGATTCTTCTCAACGGTATTCACAGTCCAGGGACTCGTGTGGGTGTCCATCGCAATCGCCCTCGCGGTGCTGCCTGTACTGGTCATCGGCTTCATAGCAACGAAATTCTTCAATGTGGACTTCGGCAACAACATCGGAATGCTTTGCGGCAGCATGGCAAATCCCATGGCGCTCAACTACGCAAACACTCTCACCGACGACGACAATCCGTCCGTCTCCTACGCGACGGTCTACCCTGTCTGCATCTTCCTGCGCGTCATCATCGCACAAATTATCATGCTGATTTTAGCATAGGACCTTCGGACCGCTACGCTCGCCCAGGAAAACAGAGAATGGCTTAATTAAAATGACAGTGAGAAGGGACACGGAATAACAAGATGAACGGCGTTCGATTCACATCGGACGCCGTTCGCAATTCTAACCTAAAACTTAACCTATGAAAAAACTATTCGGTTAAAAGTATTTGCAATTTCTATGCCAAAAGCCGTTTTACAACAAATTAATTACGTCTTTTATGCATTTTACTTCGAAAATTCTATTGTTTTCCGGCATATCCATCATTTCATGCACCCAAATTACTTCGTGAGGGGTATGAATGGCAGTGCCGCCGATGTTCACGACAGGTGCTATGTCAGATTTGACAGAATTACCTATCATAAGCAATTCGGACGGGGCGATGTTGTGCATACGGCAGAGTTCGAGGTAATCCCTCTCGCTTTTGTTTTCAAGGACGACGATATGATGAAAATATTTGTCGAGGCCCGAGCGTCTGTATTTGTACTGCTGTTCCACTATATCGCCTTTGGTGGCACAGACTAGAATGTATTTTTCCTTCAGTGTCTTCAAAGTCTCCACCACGCCGTCAATCAGTCGGAATTCATGAAATGCCAGTTCTTTGATTATCTTTTTGATGCCTTCGTAGACGTCCTTGGGCAGAGAACCGCCGCAGAGTTCGATTGCAGCATCAGTCATTCCGATGAGATAGGTTTTCGAGCCATAGCCGAAATAAGGGATATTTTCCTCCTGCTTTGCCCACAGTAGCTTCTGCAGGCCTTCCTTCGGAGCATACGGAGCCAGGAGCCCGGCAAACTGAGCTTCGGCCTCACGGAAAAAATGCTCGTTTTCCCAGAGAGTGTCGTCAGCGTCAAAGAAGACGTACTTGTATTTACCGGCAAGAGTTCCCATTATTCCACCGGTTTTTCGTGTGCAAGGCTGTCGGTCCCAGCTGCGAGACTGTCCGATTTGACCGCAAGGCTGTCAGCCGCTTCCTCAGGCACTGCAGGCTCCACCGGAATGATGGTAATGATGCGCACATCCTCGTAAGGACGGTCATAGCGGTCGGTAGGGACGGAGGCAATCTTGTCTATCACATCCAGTCCGTCGATGGTTTCGCCGAAGATGGTGTACTGGCCGTCGAGATGCAGGCAGTTGTTTTCGTCCTGTACGATGTAGAACTGCGAGCCTGATGAAGCCTTGCGCGGATTGGCGATGTCACCCTTGCGGGCTGCTGCCAAAGCGCCCTTTTTGTGCCAGTATTCATTCACAAACTCGGCAGGAATGGTGTAATCAGGGCCGCCCTGACCGTAGAGTTCCGCTTTGGAAGTGTCCCTGGTGTAAGGGTCTCCGGTCTGTATCATGAATCCGTTGATGACACGATGGAAGAGAAGACTGTCATAGTAGTGCTCTGCCACAAGTTTCCTGAAATTCTCCCTGTGCAAAGGCGTCTTGCCGTAGAGTTTCACACGCATTGTACCCAAAGTGGTGACAATGTCAAATTCCGGTTCTGCAATCACATTTTCCATTTTATTCTCCTCATTTTCAATGTTTTTCTTTCTGTTTCCGCAGGAAGCCACCATAAGCAGGGCCGCTGCGATTACCGATGATACAAGCAATATTCGTTTCATACCTTTCTTTTTTGTTACATCCTGCAAATTTAGATAAAATTTCCGTATTTTTGTAAGCGCATTGCAGATCCTTCGACTTCGCCCTCCGGGCTTCGCTCAGGATGATATAAGGGAGAAGGGTCTGCATGGTATGACATTTTATTAATGAAAACAATGGCAAATCCGCTTAAACAACTTGCCGGAGAGACGGCTATATACGGTCTGAGTACCATACTCGCAAGAATTATCAACTTTCTTTTCGTTCCGTTCTACACCAGGCTTCTGACTACGGAAAGCTACGGAGTGGTCACGGAATTCATGGCTTATATCGCAGTGCTGCAGGTCGTGCTCACAATAGGCCTTGAAACGGGCTGTTTCCGCTTCGCAAACAAAGAAGGGGCAAATGCAAAAGCCGTATATTCAAACGCTTTGGCAGCGGTTTTCGGACTTAATGCAGCCTTCCTGGCAATACTCATAGCCTTTGCCAAGCCTATAGCCGGAATGCTCGGCTACAGCGGCTACGAAGCGGTCGTAATGTATATGGGAGGCATACTCCTTCTCGACAATGTCACTGCAATTCTTTTCGCAAAACTCCGTCAGGAACACAAGGCGCTAAAATTCGCGATATTCAAGACCGTCAAAATCCTCACGGAAACCCTTGCCAACATCGTACTCTTCTTCTGCTTCCCTGCCTACTGTCTGCGCATTGCGGACTCTCTCGGAAAGACAGTTGACCCGGCAGCTGCAGCGTCATCGGGACTCGGGTTGCTCGACAGCGGTGATGTATGGCTGCTGCATTTCATCAGTCCCACGCCGGACTTCAGCTATGTGATTTTCGCAGTACTGCTCAGCTGCATAGTCTGCGGTCTGCTTTTCCTTCCCACCCTGCTGAAATTCAGCTTCGAATTTGACGGCAGACTCTTCAGGCAGATGCTCGCCTACTCACTTCCGCTGATGGTGGCCGCTCTTCCCGGCATTGTGAACGACTTTCTCGACCGCATACTCTTCCGCTTCTTCGACACCAACGCGGACGCATGGCGCTCCAGCCTCGGCATCTTCCAGGCGGCCGTCAAGCTCTCCGTCATAATGAACCTCTTCATACAGATGTTCCGCTACGCCGCCGAACCGTTCTTCTTCCAAAGGGCAAAAGACCGCAACAGCAAGGAGCTGTATGCACAGGTCATGGACTATTTCACGGCATTCTGCGGACTGGTATTTCTCGGCGTCATACTCTACATTGACGTCATCTCGCTGATACTCGGACGTGACTTCCGCTCCGGCGTGGGCGTCGTGCCGATAATGCTATTGAGTTATATGTTCCTCGGAATGCTCTTCAACGTTTCGATGTGGTACAAACTCTCCGGCAAGACCACCATGTCAATATGGATAACCCTCGCCGGACTTGCCGTCACCACCGCCATCATTGTGATTTTCATGCCGGAATATTCCTATTGGGCAGCCGCCTTCGGACACCTTGCCAGCTATATAGTGATGTTCATCATCAGCGCGGTGCTCGGCCAGAAATACTACCCGATACCTTACCGCTGGAAACGTCTGTTTGCGATTTTCCTCTGCATGGGTGCGGTCTACGGCATTGCACTGCTGTGCGACAGCCTGTTGTTTACCGGTGTCAGCATAGGGACAGGCCATATCGCGGCAGAAATCGGCAAACTCGCCCTACACACTGTTCTGATCGGTCTCTACGGCTTGGCAGTATGGAAAATCATCCGCCGTCCTGTGAAGACAAGCAACCATCTGTAGCGTTGTTAGGATATAAGAATAAAATTCACAAAAAAAATAATTAAAGTCAGTTGCCAATCCCATCTTGACAACTGACTATTTTTTATAAGCTATTGATTTTGCTATATTTATTGGTTGTTACCGACGTTGATATCCTGTCGTATCACAATATCACTATGTTCAAAATTGTGCTCCGAAAGATGTCTGTAGCATTCTGTATAGACTATACCTTTTTTCTTGGGATCTCTAATCGTAATGATAACTGTGGCTTTAACAGAATCAAATACTCCATCAAATTCACGGTCAGCAATAGTTGCGTCTCTGTAGAGAGCATTAATCCTCAGACACCACTTTCTGTCCGACTCAATATATTGAAGATTCCCTTTTCTGATCTGTTCCAGATTTATATGGTATTTTTTGATTGGCTGATACTTCTGCGCAGTTTCAATCAATGTCCGCTCTTCCATGTATTCGGTCTTCATTGCTCTCTGACTGTACAAATCTTTCGCGAGCATATTTTTCGGATTGACCAGTCTTATGGAGTTCCTATACATTGGTGACGTCCCCACTGCTCCCAGAGTATAATACTGAGTCCTATCATAGGTTTGCAGCAACACTTCAACATCGCTTTGGCAGTACTCACTTCCTTCTGTCGGTTTCAAGATAGGATCAGTCACTACAGTAACAGTAATATCACCATAGAAATGGCCATCCTCCACCAATGAGACAGGGAAAGGGATGTCTCTAATCTGTACATCATTAGATAGATCAGGCTGCCAAATCATAGTGAACTCGTCATTATCATTATTGAGGATAGAATCAATGTCCGGCGGTATACCATGGCCAAGTTCATTGAGAAGGGTTTTGCTATCTTTCCCGGATACATTTGGATATGTTGCATTATGAACAAGCAGGGCTTTAATCAAATAAGGATCAAAATCCCTATTGAGACGATGAGCGAGATTTGCCGCCAAAGCCGTAATTCTTGGCGTTGAAAAGCTTGTCCCACGCAATGATGCACACTGATACCCGGTCTCTGTAAACGAGCAGACCCCAGTATTAGTATTACCTCCATAATGAGCTATGTCAGGTTTAGACAGAAATTCCGGACCAGGTCCAACTCTGGAGAACGGTGATTTCTGACCGGCAAGAGCATCTCCTTTCCCTGTATATTCATGGGCTGCAGATGCTACAACCAAACTCCTGACAGAGTCAGCCCCCTGGCAAATCCTTGTCTCATCGGGCCTCGTATAATCAATATTTCCCGCAGACTTGCATATCAGAATATTGAATTCTTTTTGCAGACTGTCAAGAGCAAACGCAAAGTCAGAAAATGATGTATCACTTACCTCAGTCGTAGAGCCCTGCGAAAGATTCCAAACTTTAACATCAGGATTATTTCTTATGGAGGATTTAATGTGTTCAATCATCTCCGACTCATACATCCTTACATTACTCTCATCGGTATTGATGATGCAAGATGTTATCTTCATCGGTGAGCACCCAGTCCAATTCTGCCCCTGAAGTTCATCTCCATAATTCAGGATTCCAGCAACGGCAGTACCATGACGAAGATTAATATCTTCATCCGCCAAGTCAGCAATGTTCTGATTTGCGCCTTCCATCCAATCACCAAGATGTGGGATAGTCTCAATGCCAGAATCCATCAGGCCAACTTTGGGGTAATCCTCACCTTGAATCGGCGCTTTGAGTTCAATTTGAGTGTTGAACGGCTCAGGAGAGATTGAGAGTTCAATGTATGGCATCTTTTTGACAGAAATTACAGAGTCCATGGTCGCGAGCATGGCAACATCCCGGCGTCCTCTAATGTCAGCACAAAAAACATGTACACCTGAGGCGTAGTCAACTCGTTTCACTGAAATTCCAGCAGTTTTACAGTCTGTCATGAAGATATCTTCGGCTATTCTATTGAGCTCTGCGTTCAGATAATCCACCAACTTGACTTTTACCTGATCCGTATCGATTCCATCATCTATATAAGGTGTAAACAGAGCTATTCCTGTAACAGCCGCAATACCAAATTTCTTGTCTTTGCTTATTGTTGACAATCTATCCGGACTCACATTCCTACTGATTCTATCGAGTTCGCTTTTATTGTCTATCTTTACAAGCAACTTATTGGTGTCACTGACACCGATAATATTTCGCTTCTGCCTTCCATCAAAAATTGACCGCGCATTTGCCCTATATGATTTCGCAGTCGCATGCTCATTAAGCGTAGCAACGAACAAGACCGGGAGCGGATTTCGGTTATGCTCTCGTTCTGCGAATAACTCCTCAAATGCGCCAAATGATTCTCTTAGAGATGACGCGTTTGTCATTATTGCATCATCAGTAGCCCATGAAGGAACGTTATTTCCGCCACCACCTTCTTTAAGAAACACGTCAGATTGACCTCGTGTCTTTACTAACTGAATTGGATTTGTCTTTTCCATAGCCCGACCGTTATTTTGTTGATGCCAGATATTTTTTTACCTTCCTTAAACTAATCCCGGTATCTTGGTTAATTGCCATTTGCGTCATTCCATGATCACTAAGGAATCGCACATACGACTCCTCCGATTTCTCTGGGAAAACAAGCTCATATGTGGCTGTCAATAGCCTTTCAAGAGGTATCTCTTTACTTCCTTCAATCACGCTTTTAACTTTTGCCCTATCAAATATTGTTTTGATATCCGAAGGGGATAAACTTGAAACACTGTTGATGAAAGAATTCATCTTCTGTGCATCCGATTTAAGTTCACAAGAAAAAGGAGCCGAGAATACTTCAACCATATCTGCTATCACTTCTTTATCTGGAAGTCCCACTTCTATGGTTTGCACAAAACGTCTCCATACCGCTTTATCCAAAAGCTCAGGATGATTGGTCGCTGCAATAAGTACACAATTAGCCCCCATGGCATCAATGTTTTGCAACAAACTATTGATTACTCTCTTAAGTTCTCCTAATTCGTACTGATCATCCCTTGCTTTAGCTATAGCATCAAACTCATCAAGGAATAAGATACATGGCATGCTCTGAGCATATTCAAATATCTTTCTGATGTTTTTTGCGGTACTTCCAAGCAAAGAGGAAACAACGCCATCAAGCCTGGCAATAACAAGAGGAAGCCCTGTCTTCTCGCTGATATAGTGAGCGATGCTGGTTTTGCCACACCCCGGTTTTCCATAAAGGAGCAGAGTCTTCTTAATATCGACACCTGCGATTTCCAAATCGGCTCCATGCTTGACAATCTCGATAAACTCAGAAACTTGTTTATCTACGGTTTCATTCAGGACAATCAACTGACGTTGATTATCAGATGGATGAATCTCGACAATCTGCAATCTGCTATCTGCATCAATGGGGATTGTTTTCATGGCATCTGATAAAACCTGATTCCGACCTTCGTTAGTATCGATGATTTGCCGGATACATTTAGCCAATGACACATCTCCTTCATTTGAAATTCTTTCTGCCAATTTTGAGGAATATGTCAGTATCTTCCTTCTATCATTGGATAACCCACCTTCAATTATCCTTAAAATCTCTGTGTTCATATGCGTTCATTTTTGATATTGCAAAGATATCAATATTTTTGATTATCTGTTCTATTTTCAAAAAAAAACGTTCCAAACACAACACATTATGTTCTATTTAAATCTAATTTTGTTCTATAAATGAAGATTCCGGTTTTAAAACAATCAAGCTACAAAAGAAAGGTAATGCGCCACGAAGAAGCTGAGCGACAATGCAAGGCTGAAAAACAGCTGGATTCTTGCGGTGGCGGCATCAAGTGTGGCAATGCGTCTGGCTCCCAATTTGAGGGATTTGGCCATATTGTAGCATAGTCCGCAGGCGAAAGGCAGGGTCAGAAAGACCACCACAGTCGAAAGCGGAAAAATACCCACAATAGATAAAACGGCTATCCAGACGTATGGAATGAGGATTTCACAGCAATAAACGACAACGGAAGCCTTAGGCCCTATGACTATAGGCAGGGTATGAATGCCGGCGGCTTTGTCCGTGGCGGCATCCCTGGTGTTGTTGGCGTGAAGTATGCCGACTGTAATCAGACCGACAGGGACGGCAAGCAGCATAATTTCATCAAAGGCATCTCCCCATAATTCCGGACGGCCTGAAAAAAGCGCCATAAAAAGATCATTCGTGAATATATTGTTCAAGGCCAGCCAAATACCCGAAATCGGAAGTATCGCGTAAGTAATGAAAATATTAAGGTCACCCAAAACATGGTATTTGCACCACGGATAAACCAATGTAAGGACTATACCGGCAAGTCCGAACCAGAGCAACTGCCAGCCTGCAAGAGCGCAGACGGCAATGCCGCAAGCCGAAGCAAGCGTCATCAGTATCAAAGCCAAGAAAATGAATTCCTTAGGCTCGAATATTCCGCGGGTAAGAGTAAACACTCCGTAAGACTCTTTGGTGTCGACATGTTCCCTGAAATCGAAATAATCATCCCAGACATTTCCTGCAGCCTGAAAAAGGACCATAGTTGCCAATGCGAGCAGGGCCACAAGCCAGTTGATTGGAGATTGTATCCAGACCATATAAAAGACCGTAACCACAACAGGCATAGCCGACGCCGGAAAAGTCCACGGACGCACCGCGAGCAGATATTCTTTGAATGTATGCTTTCTCATTATGTTATATGTTGCTTTCGAATTCTTTGAGGAAGCGGAGGTCGTTCTCGAAGTAGTTGCGGAGGTCTTTGACCTGCCATTTGAGCATTGCGATACGCTCGACGCCCATACCGAAGGCAAAACCGCTGTATTTGCTGCTGTCGATGCCCGAAGCCTCGAGGACATTAGGGTCAACCATACCGCAGCCGAGAATTTCGAGCCAGCCGGTGCCTTTGCAGATGTTGCAGCCTTTGCCGTGGCAGATATTACAGCTCACGTCAACCTCTGCGGAAGGCTCGGTAAACGGAAAGTACGACGGACGCATACGGATCTGGGTCTCCGGTCCGAACATCTCGCGGGCGAAAAGCAGGATAGCCTGCTTCATATCTGCAAATGTCACATTTTCATCGATATACAAGCCCTCAACCTGGTGGAAGATGCAGTGTGCGCGTGCAGAAATGGCCTCATTGCGGAACACCCTTCCGGGACAGACGATACGGATAGGAAGCGGCATTTTTTCCATTGCCCGCACCTGTACGCTCGAAGTGTGGGTACGCAGGAGAATAGGATTCAGCGCACCGTCGGTGATGAAGAAAGTGTCCTGCATTTCACGGGCAGGATGCTCGGGAGGGAAATTCAGAGCCTCGAAAACGTGATAATCGTCTTCGATTTCAGGTCCTTCAGCCACGTCGTAACCGAATTTGCGGAAAATTCCCACGATCTCCTCGCGGACGATGGACACAGGGTGACGCGAACCGAGCGGATAAGGATCGCCCGGCATGGTGCAGTCTGTAGCCGAACCCGCAGACACTGCACCAGCCTCAGCCTTGCTCTTCAATTCCTCAATCTTGGCCGCCGCCGCATTCTTGAGCTGATTGAGCTTCTGACCGAATTCACGTTTATATTCCGGAGCAACTGTTTTGAATTCATCAAAAAGTGCGGTAATTTCACCTTTTTTACCGAGCCATTTGATTCTCGCCTGCTCGACTTCCTGTGCACTCGCCTCTTTAAGTGCTTCAATTTCAGCCATCAAGGCTTCTATTCTTTCCTTAGTCATTTCTATATAACTCTTAAATTATCTTTCAAATCAATTCTGCGCTTTCTTACGGCGCTTCTCCCTTTTTTTCATTTCTTTGGCCACACCGGTCTTCAGATATTTCTCCCACTGCTCCGCGGTGAAAATCTTCTTGTATGAAGCGTCAATCGCCTCCATCCATTTGTCCTGAACCGCCTGATATGAATTCGAATTTTCCACTTTCATCTTCTGCAGTTTCTCATACTCCGCCTGCATGGCCGTCAGATCGTGCTTCAACGTGGAATCCACATAAAAGGCCTGCCAATCTTCGAGCTCAAGCTTTGTCTGAAGACGGTCCGCCTCCTCTTCGATTCTTTCCTCCAAAGACGGCTGTTTCTCCTTCTCCTGGGCAAACGCCGGCACGCAGAACATACAAAACGCCAATATCAAAACAGATTCAAGTACTCTCTTCATATCCAAACTTCTTTAAGCAATTTTCATCATTTCCCGACAAAGGTAGCAAAAAACACATTTTTTTCCTATTTTTGTAAGAATTGTTTGAAAAGAATAAAAATATGAATAGAAGAATGAAATTGGCGGCCTGGGCGTTGGGAATGTTGGCGGCCGTGGTGTCGGGAGAAATTAATTCAAATGCGTGCACAAATGTGCTCATAACGAAGGGAGCGAGTGCCGACGGCTCGTGTATGGTGTCGTATGCGGCTGACAGTCACCAGCTTTACGGCGAATTGTACTACCTCGCGGGAGGAAAATGGGAGCGTGGAGCAATGAGGCGGATTACAGATTGGGACAGCGGAAAACCGCTCGGAGAGATTCCCCAGCCGGCGTTCACCTACCAGAGGGTGGGAAATATGAACGAGCACCAGCTGATTATTGCGGAGACGACCTACGGCGGACGTCCCGAATTGTGGGATTCAACCGGAGTAATGGACTATGGTTCATTGATTTATGTTGCTTTGGAAAGAGCCAAGACAGCCCGCGAGGCCATTGATGTAATCGTCTCTCTGGCAAATGAATACGGCTACTATTCCGAGGGCGAGTCATTCTCGATTGCGGACAAGGACGAAGTGTGGGTGATGGACCTTATCGGCAAGGGTCCGGGCAACAAAGGCATCGTGTGGGTGGCACGCAGGGTTCCCGACGGATATATCTGTGCGCACGCCAACCAGGCACGCATCAGCACTTTTCCGTTGAATGACCCCGAGAACTGTCTGTATGCGCCTGATGTCATCAGTTTTGCACGCGGGAAAGGCTGGTTCAGCGGCGAGGACAAGGATTTCAGCTTCTGCGACGCATACGCACCGCTGGATTTCGGCGGAATGAGGGGCTGCGAGGCACGCGCATGGGCGGCGTTCAACATACTTTGCGACGGCAACTTCACTTTCACCGATGAGAACGGTCTGGAGGTGACCCGCCCTGCAATGGACTACATCGACTATGCCATGGGCTATGACAAGACAAAACGCTTCCCGCTTTTCGTCAAACCTGCACGCAAAATCACAGTCACAGACGTGGCGAATGTGATGAGGGACCACTACGAGAATACTCCTATGGATATGCGAGGCGACATCGGAGCAGGCGGGAATGCCCTGCCTTACAGATGGAGACCTATGTCTTTCAAGTATGAGGGCAAGACCTATATGAACGAGCGTGCGATTGCTACCCAGCAGACAGGTTTCTGGTTTGTGGGACAGGCGCGCAGCCAGTATCCTGACGAAATCGGAGGCATCATCTGGTTCGGTACTGACGACGCCGCAACCTCCTATCTGACACCGATTTACACTTCCACAAACGAGGTGCCTGAATGCTTTAGGCCCGGCAACGGCAGCATGATCAGCTACTCGCCTACTTCGGCATTCTGGATGACCAACCGCGTGGCCAATGCCTGCTACAGGATGTACAACATCATGGAACCGACCGTCCGCGCAGAGATTGACAAATGGCAGGCTGAAATGGATGCTGCCGTGGCTGCAATGGACGCGGAGGCTCTTGAGTTATACAAAGAACTCGACAGCAGACCGCGCATGAAAATCCGCCGCAATGACAAGCTCAGGAAGACAGCATATCCTTTCGGCCCGGTTCGCGAAAAACTGACGGAATTTTCTATAGCCAAAGCTCAGGTAATTTTTGACAGATGGGTGGCTTTAGAGCAGCTCCTGCTCGTCAAATACATCGACGGCAATGTCAAGGCCCAGAATGCTGACGGCAGTTTTGTCACCAACCCTTACACCGACTGCATTCCTGACGGCATCACCCAGCCGGGCTACACGGAAAAATGGAAAGAAGCCGTGGCCAAAGACCATGGCGAGGTCATTGAAGAACGATAAATATTAAAAAAATATGAAAAAGAAATCCGTATTTTTGAAAAACTGGCAGAAGAATCTGCTCCAGCTCGGAGTGCTCCTTGCCCTTATAGTTTTCATCACAGGCCTGGTCAAGTCTGCCGAGCCTGCAGATCCTGAGAAATACTGTCCTGTAGGCGGCTTGGAGGCTTTCACGACTTATCTTGTCAACGGTTCTCTGCCCTGCTCAATGAGTTCAGTGCAGATTATGATGGGCCTCGTACTCGCCGCTGCAGTCATATTATTCAGCAAACTGTTCTGCGGATATCTCTGTCCAGTAGGCACAGTGGAAGACCTGATGACACGACTGCGCAAGGCTGTGCATTTCAAAGCCCTCAAAGTGCGCAACGGAAGCATTGCGGATTCAATCCTGCGCATAATCAAATACATACTCCTGTTCTGGATTTTCTATATGACAGCCACAGCCAGCGAGCTTTTCTGCAAGAATCTCGACCCGTACTATGCCGTTGCGACCGGCTTCAAAGGCGAAATCACGCTCTGGATGTCGATAGTCACCTTGGTGCTTGTCATCGTCGGAGGATTCCTGATTGACAGATTCTGGTGCAAATACCTCTGCCCGCTCGGAGCCATTTCCAATTCACTGAAATTCTGGGAATGGATTGCCGTGCTTTTCCTCATATATTGGATTCTGGGCATTATAGGCCTGCACATTCCATGGTTCTGGCTGCTCGCTGCGTTCTGCCTGCTCGGTTACCTGCTTGAAATTCTGTGCAGAAAGCCTAAGCTCCAGCTGCTACATATCGTCAAGGACGAGAGTGTCTGCAACCATTGCGGAGCCTGCAGCAAACACTGTCCTTACGGCATCAATCTTGAGGAATTCGGCGGCTGCATCAATCACGTGGACTGTACGCTCTGTGGAGACTGCGTGGCGGCATGTACGACCAAGGCGCTCAATGTCGGCGTGACGAAACCTGCGCACAACAAATTCATGAACTACCTGCCTGCAATACTCACGGTAGTGCTTTTCGCAGTCGCCGTGGTAGCCGGCAATCAGTTTGAGCTTCCTACCATCGACGAGAAATGGGGCATTGAAAATGTAGACGAATCCGGGCTTGAAACCTGCGAAATCGAAGGTCTGCGCTCTGTCAAATGCTACGGCAGTTCTATGGCGTTCAAGGCAAAACTTGAGCAGATTCCTGGCGTCTATGGTGTGAAGACCTACGTCAACCACCACAGAGCCGTAATCACATACGACCCGGCCAAAATCACTCCGGAACGCATTCAGGAACTGATTTTCGTACCATCAAACTTCAGGGTGAACTCTCCTGATCCAGATGAAGTGTCACAGGTGAAAGTCATCACCTTCCGTACCGAGAATATGTACGACAAGATGGATATCAACTATCTCGGACTGCAGATGCGCCAGACGGACAAGAAGATTTACGGACTTGAGACTGAGTTCGGCTGCCCTCTCATTGTGCGTATGTATATGGACCCTGAAGAGACTGTGGACAAGGCCTGGCTGAAGAATATCACTGAAATGAAGGAACTCGAAATGCCTGTTCACGGCGGCGGAAGCAAAGTAATTCCGGTGGATTTCAAATTTGTGTCACTCGAGGAAGGCGAGAGCTATATCAGCCTTGAGGAATACCTCAAGAAGATGTTCAAAGGCTTCAAGGCCGAGTTCAAGAGCCGTGTGGAAGCAGCTGAAGGCAAGGCACAGTTCATATACGAAATCCCTGACCAGAATTACGAAAAACCTATCATCCTCAGAAATATGCCTTTCGTCAGCAACCATCTTTCGAGCCACGAGGGCATCATAGGCATCTATCTGAATCTCAATGCGGAGCTTGTGCCTGCCATCCAAATCAGATATTGCGAGCCTATGACCGAGGCCGAAATCTGGAAACTGCTCACCATGGACACCTGGACCATCACCTACAAGGCCGATGACGTGCGCGAGGAGCCTGCCAAACTTTCGTTCAAGACTCCGGGACACTCTCTGCCATACGCAGTTATGGAATAATTTTTTAGTCTCAGTATGGACATTTGAGTTTTGCCCATGCTGAGGCCTAATTTTAAAAAGCCACCTTCAAAACAAAATGAAATATTTTAAATTCCTACTAATCAGTTCTTTGTGCCTTTTAATGGCAGCACCGGCCCTACGTGCGGACGAAGGAATGTGGATGATAAACGCCATCAATTCGGCGATTGAGAAGAATATGAAGGCTCGCGGACTCAAACTCTCCGCCCGCGAAATCTACAACGCAGATGCTGATGGAGCAGGTCTGTCGGACGCCGTTGTGTCATTGGAATTCGGCTGCACAGGCAGCATTATTTCAGACAGAGGCTTAGTGATTACCAACCACCATTGCGCCTACGGGGATGTCCATGCCCTCAGCAGCGATGAGCACAACTATCTCGAAGATGGCTTTTGGGCAATGACCTCCAATGAGGAAGTCCCAATCAGGGGCAAGCAGATGCTTTTCCTCAAGAAGGTGTTTGACGTGACCGAGGAAGTCAGGGATTTGTCCGAACAGCTCCGAAAAGAGGGCAAGCCTTTTGGTATGCGCAGACTTTCTTCCATTATGGAAAGGAAATATTCGAAGGAATACGGCTATGAGGCTTATCTTTCGTCAATGTGGTCAGGCACAGAGTATTACATCGCACTCTACCAGGTATATTCGGACGTGCGGCTGGTAGCTGCCCCGCCTGTGTCGATGTCGGCTTTCGGCGGAGACATAGACAACTGGGAGTGGCCGCAGCACAAATGCGATTTTGCAATGTACCGCATATATACCGCCCCTGACGGTTCTCCTGCCACTTATTCAGAGGAGAATGTGCCGCTCGTACCGTCCAGAAAACTGAACATTTCCCTCGCCGGCTATCGTCCGGGCGACTTTACCATGGTCATAGGCTATCCGGGCCGCACAAAGAGATACGTGAACTCCGATGTGCTGAATCTGCAGATGACATCCAGGCTTCCTGTTTCCAATGAGATACGCGGGGAGCAGATCAGGATTATGAACGCTCTCATGAATGCCGATCCCGCTGTAAGGCTGAAATATTCGGATTTTTATTTCTCGCTCACCAATGTCCAGGAACTGAACGAGGGCCAGGTGCAGTGCTGCAAACGCTTCGGAACAGTGGCAGGCAAAGCCGCAGAGGAGAGGCAGCTGCAGGCATGGATTGACGCAGACCCGGCACGACAGGCAAAATGGGGCAGTCTGCTGCAGAATCTGCATGATGAATGCGGGGCGGTCAGCGACATTGTGCGCAATAAGACTGTCTTTCAGGAGACTATCGTCCGCGGCAACAATCTCTCGCGTTTCTGCTCGAGAATCCACGCCTGCAACAGGGAGAAAGACCCTGAAAGCTGCGCAAACAGGCTCAAATTGGCGCTTTCGACCATTGGGCGTGACGCTGCAGACTATGACATGAAGGTGGAGAAAGCCCTTTTCCGCTATTCTTTCACAAAGTACATGACTGAGATTGACGCAGAATATTTCGGCCCGTATCAGAGTGAAATAGCGGCCGCTTTGGGCTTGCCGGCAGACGCTGCGCAACGCAAGACTGCAGCAATAACGGCTGCACTGCAGGCAAAGGCCGATGAAATCTGGGACAACAGTCTGCTCACCCACCCCGAGCGCCATGCCGAACTCGAGGGGAAATGTCTCTGCGATATGAACAACGACCCTTTCGTAAGGTTCATGAGCGATACAGAAATAATGGTTTTCAATGAAAAAATGCAGGAAGCGCAGGCCATTCCACTCAACGGACTTGAAAAGGAATACACCCGCGCCTTGTATGAAATGCGTGCTGAAAAAGGCATTGCGCAGTATCCTGATGCCAATTCCACCATGCGCATCACCTACGGCACCGTGGGTGAAATTTCGCCTCGTGACGCGGTCAGATGTTCTTGGCACAGCACGACAAAGGGCATTTTGGAGAAATACAATCCCGAAAGTTACGAGTTCACCCTCAGTGACAGCCAGCGTCAGCTTTATGCCGTCGGAGACTGGGGCCGCTGGGGCACACAGCCGTGGATACGTACCGCAGGAGGCAAATGGAAACATGACAGGAAGGCTCCGGCCGTCATGTACGTCAACTTCCTGACTGACAATGACATCACCGGTGGAAATTCAGGCTCGCCTGTCCTCAACGCACGCGGAGAACTGATAGGACTTGCTTTCGACGGCAACAAGGAATCCCTCGCCAGCGATGCCGAGTTCGTGGACGGCTACAACAAATGCGTCTGCGTCGACATCCGCTACATCCTCTGGACACTTGACCGCTACGCCGGCATGACCCGCATCCTCTCGGAGCTGGGGTATTGAGGATGATCACAATATGTACAAGATCCTTCGACTCGCTGCGCTCGCTCAGGATGACAGAAAGGAGGCTGCGCTCGCTCAGGATGACAGATGGATGTTGCGCCCTATGCCTTCAGCGAAAGAGCGATTTTTTTATTGATTTTTTCGGCGGCGGCAAAGAGGGTGTGCAGGATATGTGTCTGGTTATGAATACGATATTTCGGGAGAAATGTTCCTATGCTCCCGATTACATGCCCTTCATTGAACAGAGGCACGGCAAAACCTATAAGGTCATTGTCGTCAATCTGTATTGAATAGCCGTTGTTCCTTATGGACGAAAGCAGGTTCCGCAATTCCCCTTCCGGATTCTGTGAGACATATATTTCCGGCCATTCTTTCTTCGACGGAATACCGTTTCTGATGATGAAGCGTTCGAGATGTGAAGGTGAATAATTGGCGAGAATCACCCTGCCTGTGTTTGCCATATAGACTGACTTGTCCTCGCTCGGACGTATGAACATGGTCCTGTCCGGCGTAGTGCTGTAGAGCGAAATCCTCTTGTCGTTTCTTATCACAGAAAGCAGAGTCGTCTCGTTCAGTTCCCTTCCCAAAATCTCCATGTCCTCCCTCGCTATCTTGGTCAGTTCCTCATTCATCACCTCGCCGCTTGTCATCTGATAGAGTGCATAACCCAATTTATATCCGCCTCGCGGTGTGGACTGCTGCACATAGCCGCCGTCAAGAAGCGTCTTGATTATATTTGCGCAGGTAGGACGCTCCATACCCAATATCCTGGCTATTTCACTCGGAGAAAATTCCTTCTGAGGCTGTTTTGAAAGCAGCTTCAGTATAGCCATCGCCTTGACAACCGATTTAATCATAAGTTTACATTATAAACAACGGTACAAAAATACAAAATCTTTGATAGAACGCTGTCAAATTCTTGTTAAGTTTGTATCAAGGCAATAACATAAAAGGCCGAAAGTTTATAATGCGAACTATGAAAACTCAGAATTCGAACTACAAATGGGTGGTGCTGCTATTGGTATCGATAGCATATTTCCTTGCCCAGGGAACGAGGCTCATCTATTCAGCCGTACTTCCCCAGATCAGGCTTGACTTCGCCGGCTCCGGAGTTACGGACGCCCAATTGGGCCTTGTCAGCGGTGCATTCACCCTTATATTCGGCTTGGCCATGCCTTTCGCCGGACTCGCCGCGGATCTGTTCAGGCGCAAATGGGTACTTGTCCTCGGTACAGGCGTTTTCGCAATGGGAATCATCGCGACAGGCTTTGCCGACGGCATTGTCACCATGTTCATTTTTTATGGAGTCATCAATGCCATAGGACAGAGTCTCATGCCTCCATGCAATTCCTCCCTCATCAGTCATTACCACACGGACACGAGAGGCACGGCGTTCGCAATCTATCAGACAGCAATATACGCCGGCATCATCATCTGTTCGGTGTCAAGCGGATACATCGCCGGACTCGGAGAAGGCAAGTGGCGCTATGCATTCTGGATTTTCGGTGCAATCGCATTCCTCTGGGCAATGGCAATCGCTTTCGCACTCAAGGACAAACCCCGGAAGCAGGACTCGAAACCGGGCATGGAATCTGTCAAAAAAGCATTCAAGGCCTTTGTTTCCAAGCCGTCGGCACTCATTATGATGCTCGCGCTCGGCTGCTATTTCTTTGCCACATACGGATTCAAGACCTGGTCGCCTATATTTCTGCTGCGTGCCTTCCCGGATCTTCCCCCTGCCACAGCCGTGTTCCATGCAGTGTTCTGGTTCAATATAGGGGCATTTGCCGGCGTCAACATTGCAGGCCGTACCTCAGACAAACTGAAGGCCAGACGCGAAAAAATACGCTTTGAAATAGAACTTACCGGCATGGCACTCTGCATACCGTTCATTCTGCTCATGGCATTTGCCCAGAATTTGGCTGTAATGATAACGGCCATCGCACTTTTCGGTTTTGCGACGGGAATCTATGATTCAAATCTGTATGCAGCCCTTTTCGATGTCATCGATCCTGAATATCATGCCGTGGCGACAGGCATTTTCGGAGGAGGCGGATGCGTCATCGGAGCCCTCGGCCCCATTGTGATGGGACTGCTGAACGATGTGTTTACTCCGAGAATATCAATGGCTTCCCTCGCGGCTTTCGCAGTCATCGGCATAGGGGCCATCTGCACCGTATTATATGTAACTTATCAAAAAGACAAAATATGTTCAATCTGAAAGGTAAAACAGCTCTGATAACCGGTAGCGGTCAGGGCATAGGCAGCGCCTGCGCTTTGCTTATGGCAAGACAGGGGGCGAGGGTGATAATCAACTGGCGGTCAAACGATGCGGCAGCCTCGGAAACCGTCGGAAAGCTCAAAGAAATGGGCGCAGATTTCCTGATATGGAAACACGACCTCTCCGCAGCGGATGTCAAGACCTCTTTCGAGGCTTTCATGCAGGAGCACAGACTCAGCGTGGACATTCTCGTGCTTAACGCATCCACACAGGTCCGCAACAGTTGGGAAGAAATCACCGCCGAAGAATTCGACATGCAGATGCACACCAACCTGAGGGCTTCCCTCATGCTTATACAGGCCTGCGTGCCGGGAATGAGAATCAAGCACTGGGGACGCATACTCACGGTTGGTAGCGTGCAGCAGTACAGGCCGAATACTGCGATGGCGGTTTATGCCGCGAGCAAGGCAGCCCAGAGAAATCTGGTGATGACCTTGTGCGCAAGTCTGGCGGCTGACGGCATCACCATCAACAATGTCGCTCCGGGAGTGGTCGGCACAGTACGCAATGCCAAGGCACTTTCCGACCCGGACTACTGCAAGATGATAGAAAATTCCATACCTGCGGGCTTTATAGCAAGCAAGGAGGATATAGCTCCCATAATGATGGTGCTCTGCTCTGAGGAAGGCCGTTATATCACGGGAGCGGATATACCCGTGGATGGAGGAATGTCAATCCCTGTAACTAAAGGAAAATGAATATGAGTGTAGATCAGTACAAAAAAGAGGTCGGCATGATGAACCTGGAAAAGCTCATCAGGACAAGGGAGGAAATCAGTACAAAAGAGTTTCCGATACCGGAAAAAGAACTGCTCAGAAGGTTTGAAAACCTATATCTCGGTGCGGTGAATGATGTTCTGCGTGAATTCTGCCTGCTTCACCAGGCACTTCCGAACAGAATCAGGCCTCTGCGCGAATACCACACCGTCGCAGGTATCGCATTTACTGTAAAAAGCGCCCCGAACTGCAAGATTACTGGAGAAATGGAATTCCGCACACAGATGCTGGACAGTCTTGGAGAAGACCATTTTGTCGTATGGGACACCAGCCGCGACCAGGAAGCGACTCTCTGGGGCGGAGTGATGACTTCTACGGCAAAAGGCAAGAAAGTCAAGGCCGCGTGCATTGACGGAGGAATACGCGACACCCATCAGATTTTGGCGGCGGATTTTCCCGTTTTCTATGAATACCGCATTTCCAACGGCTCACTCGGCCGCTGTCTCATAACCCACTATCAGATTCCTATCCGTATAGGGGACGTGGATATCAAGCCCGGCGACATTGTGTTGGGCGATATAGACGGAGTGCTGGTTGTGCCGCGTGATATTGCCTACGACGTGCTTGTCCGTGCCGAGGAAATCAAGGAGAACGAGAAAAAAATCTTCTCCTGGGTACACGAGGGCCAGACCATACAGGAAATCAAGGACAAAGGCGGTTATTTTTAGCATACTGACGGACGAAGGCTCTATGAAACTGCTCACAGGCATATACGATTCCCACTGGGGACATTGCTGGTTCGCGAAGGCTTCCGGCGGCTGTTTCTATGCAGTCCGAAGCCTGGCGGAAGGGTCATCGCTGTGCCTGATGAAAGCTCCCGGGCAGGAAAAAACAGCAGGCACACAGTACGATTGTGAACTGCTCTGCGAACTCCCGTTGCCCGGCTTGCACCCCTGCCATATCACAGTCCTGGCTTCGCAGCTTGTGATAAGCGATTACAGTTCCGGCAGCATGACTCTCGTCGGGACGGCGGCAGACGGAGCTCCTATAAAAGTTTCCGAAGTGATGAAGTTCGGGGGACATGGGCCTGATCCCCAAAGGCAGTCCGGCCCGCACATCCACTCAAGCTGGATTTCCCCTGACGGAAAGGAGCTTGTCGTGTGCGATTTGGGCTGCGACAAAATCTACCGCTTCGGTATCATAAACGGGAAAACGGACACAGCCTCGCGCGAGGATTTCCTTCTGCCCGCCGGCTGCGGTCCGCGGCATTGCGCCTTCCATCCGGACGGCAGAAAACTATATGTAGCCACGGAGCTGAGCGATGAACTTTTAGTGTATGATTATCCGTCCATGGAACTGCTGCAGAGACTCACGGTGAATGATTCCAGGCCCGGAGGCGGAGGACATATTCTGTTCAGTAAGGGGAAACTCTACATCTCTTCCAGAGGCGGGAACGACGGAATAGCCATATTCCGGACAGATGGAAAAGGGCTCGCAACGGCTGAGACCTATCTTCATTGCGGCTCCCATCCGCGCCACTTCTGCATCAACGCTTCCGGAGACCGTCTCGCCGTAGCCTGCCGCGACGATGACAAAATTGAAATATACGACATAGAACCATCCGCTTCAATGCCGGCTGAAATCTCGGAAATATCTGTACGGAAGCCGGTGTTCGTGGAATTTGAAAATGAATGAAATGAAACCGAACATGAAAATCTTTGATAGTATGAAACGGAAAATCGACCCCTCAAATCTGAAAATCACAGACATGAGGTTTGCAGACATCACCGATGCCCCGAAAAGGTGCACTCTGCTCAAACTATACACCAACCAGGGCATTATAGGTTACGGAGAAGTGCGTGACGCCTCATCCAAGACCTACGCCCTCATGCTCAAGAGCCGTCTTTTGGGAGAGAATCCCTGCAATATCGACAGGCTCTTCCGCAAAATCAAACAGTTCGGAGGCCCTTCCCGTCAAGGAGGCGGAGTGAGCGGAGTGGAGATTGCTCTCTGGGATATAGTGGGCAAGGTATATGAAATACCGCTTTACCAGTTGCTCGGCGGCAAGTTCAGAGACAGAATCAGAATCTACTGCGACACCGATGCCGACGGCAAGGACCATGACGGGCACGCAATGGGCCTGGCCTTGAAAAAGCGTATGGAAATGGGCTTCACCTTCCTGAAAATGGACTTGGGCATTGGCCTGCTCATGGATGTGCCGGGTGCGCTCAATGCCCCTTTGGGATTCATCGATGACATGAAGGCAAACGCCCCGCACATACTGAATGTGCAGAGCGGCTCCGTAACGGCTGAAATGATGAAGAAAATCAAAAGCTACGACATAGTCACCACAGCCCACCCGTTCACAGGCATACATCTCACCGAAAAAGGTCTGGACATACTTGAGCAGTATGTGAAAGATGTCAGGGAGGTCATAGGCTATGAAGTACCGCTCGCCATAGACCATTTCGGGCACGTATGTGTCGAAGACTGTATCCGTTTCGGACGCAGGATGGAGAAATACAATATAGCATGGATGGAAGATATGGTGCCGTGGATATATACGGACCAGTATATACGTCTCGCCCAGTCCCAGAATGTGCCTGTATGCACGGGTGAGGACATATATCTGAAAGAGAATTTCGAAGCCCTGATCAAGAATCACGGAGTCTCCGTAATCCATCCGGACATACTCACCTGCGGCGGTGCGCTTGAGTTGAAGAAAATTGCGGATATGGCTGACGAACACGGGGTTGCAGTGGCAATCCACATGGCTGAAAGCCCTATAGCCGCCATGGCTGCGGTGCATGTTGCGGCTGCCATGCACAACGTTCTCGCCATGGAGCTGCACTCTGTGGATGTGCCGTGGTGGAAGGACATCGTGAAAGGTCTGCCGGAAAATCTCGTGGAAAACGGCTTCATCAGAGTGCCGGAAGGTCCGGGATTGGGAATCACGGAATTGAACGAAGAATTGATTGCCGAACACATAAATCCTGACATCCCCGGTATATGGGAACCCACGGACCAGTGGAATACTGAATTTTCGAACGATCGTACCTGGAGTTAATACATTGAATCATGCAAGCATTTAGCGAAATTATGACCAAGCCTGTTACCCCAAAAAATATATTGATAGTGGATGATGGCACCGAACTGTCCGCTGCATTGAAGTGCGAACTGTCCAAATGTTTTGAAATTCATACGGTGGACAGCGGCAACGAAGCCATTGTCGTATTGGAAAACAATGCCGTGGATGCGATTGTATGCAATGCCGACGACGGGCTTGAGCTATGCAGAAAGGTGAAAAACAGCAGGTCTCACAGCCACATTCCGTTCATTCTCTACCCATCCGGGGGGGTCAGCAGCAGGGAGAACGTAAGGGACAAGGTCCAGACAAACTCCGAAAAGCAGGACAGGGAGTTCATAGAGAAAATTGACTCGCTGATTGAAGCCCAGATCAGCAATGAATCATTCTCAATAGACACCATAGCACGCCAGATGTGCATGTCCAAATCCAATTTCTACAGGAAATTCCACTCGATCAGCGGAACGTCCCCGAATGAATATCTCAAAAACTACAGGCTCGAAAAAGCCGCACAGATGATTCAGGACGGCACGAGGATCAATGAGGCGGCCATGGCCATGGGGTACAGTTCAGCCTCCTACTTCGCGAAATGTTTCCTCGCAAAATTCGGAGTGCTTCCGAAAGACTATCTTGAATCACTAAGGAACAGCGAAGAACTGCTCTGCAGTTAAGTAATCTTCAAAAAATAACCTGCCTCACTTTGCATAAAATTTTTGAGGTCTCACGCAAAAAGCCGAACTGTTGTAGTAATGGGAGCCGAGTCCTATACCCAGGCTCCAGAGATAGAAGTCGCTTGCTCCATTGCGGGAGTTTCTGCCTATGGTGGCGCACCAGTAGTAGCCAAATTCACCGACCTTGTCCGGAACCGCAGGCTGCACGTCGTACCAGCGGGCCCCGGCCTTGACAAAAGAATGGCTGCCGGAAGCCTTGATCAGGGATATATCGCAGTAATTGGGCACATGGTAACCGGGAGGACAAGGATCGTACATGGTCTTGGTCTGTACGCTGAGTCTGACCGTCCTGCTGTCTTGCCTCGCGGAACCTTTGCACCACAAAGCCTCGTTTATGTCGACAATACGCCCGTCACGGGAGACAAAAGTCTGAGGATGCGAACTGAGAAATCCTGTCGTGACCTTTCCACAATATATAGCCTTCTCAAGTGCTCCTGTCTGGGGAAAAGGATCTTTCCTGCCCCACTGGTAGAAAAGTCCGTTACGTCCGTTCTCCTGCAGATCTGTGCCGTCCGCGCCCAAATTGCGGTCAAGAAATTCAAAATCTGCCATCCAGCAGTCCTTCGCATCAGTCATCCATATATGCCAGGACCAGATACAACTGCCATCAGAACATTCCTTGTCAGAATATATTGCTATCACGGCATTGCCCGTAAGGACTTCGGCCCTGGTCTTGAAAAATATCCTGCCTTTAGAGAAACGCACGGACGAAGCATCTATGATTTCCGCATCCTGCCAGAGCAGTTTCACGGACTTTATCTGAGATGCAGGAATGACGGTCGGCTCTCCGTACGGAGCGATGCCGTTGCCTTTCACAAGAGCATTGAAACTGTAGGACCGTTTTCCTGACGAAACCATATAGCAGTTTGCCGTCTCCATATTGGACAAATCCAGAGCTTCGGCATTGGCCGCCAAAGAAACAAGAGCAGCGACGGCAACAAATAATATTCTCTTTGTCATACTAATCGACTTTATTCCCGTTCATATCCACCCAGTCCTCACCGTTGAATATCACCGTTTTGCCCAAATCAGTGTCGTAGTAGGTCTGGACATAATTGGGAGCATAACTCAGGCGTTCCGCAGTCGTGCCTCCGAGGGCATGGGCCGAGTTGCGTGTTGTGAAACGGTGTCCGCTGCCTTTTTCCCAGAACTGTACGTCCACAGCGTTTTCCTTGCTCAGAGGCTTGGTATTGGCTGCAAATGTGATGTTTCCGCACCATGTTCCCGGAATCACCTCGCGTGCGGGCAACACCGGTTTTAATGTGCCGTTCTGTGTCTCACGCAGCTCCATGGTGTGGGAAATGAAATCCACGCATTGGCGGCCGGCGTTGTTGGGGTCACGCGCCTCTCCGCATTGGTTGAAAAGCGGCAGAGCGCAGCAGAGTTCTTCACTGCAGTTGATGAGGGTGATGGGATGCTCCCAGACGCCCCACTCCGCCCGCTCGTAGTTTCCGAAGGTGTAGCCGTAATAACTCAGATAGGCGAGCAGCCCGATGCAGACTGTGTGCTCTCCGCCCATCTGGAATGCCTCATAGAAGCCTCTTGCAAGTACATCTTTCCAGAACTGGCCTATGCCGTTGGTGTTCACATTCTGTCCGCGTATTCCGACAGACCCCTCAACAGGGATTACTCCTGCACCTGCCCCTTTTGCCTCCAACACCAAGTTCTCCACTATCGCTCCGAAACAGCGGAAGAGATTGAGACAGATGACTTTATGCCTTGTATCCGGAAGGGTAATGCTGAACGCTTTGAGTTTCGCATCATTGGCATTCCTGGAGATATTGTCGGAAAAGAGTATTACACAGACCTGTTCGTCGTGGTCAAGCCCGTCGTAAGCCTGCTGGCGTACGCAGAACTCGACCGTCAAGCCTTTTCTTGCACGCAGTTCCCCGTTGCCGCCGAATACGAGACTTGCAATCTCAGGAATCTTGATGGCAGCCTTGTGGGTTGCGTCAGGGTGCCTGTGGAAGCCGTCTATATTATACACTCCGTCATACAACAGCACTTTCACGGCTTCCATCGAAACCCCGTCAAACTGATCCAGGACTTTCTGGATGGTCAGTTCGTCGTGCGTGCCGCTGCACACCACATCGGCTGCAGCCTTTTCCTCTTCGAGGGAATTGTATGCAGCTATCCTGACCGTGCGGGCGGATACTCCAAGGCAGCACAGCAGGACAAGAAAAAACACAACAGTGCGATAAATTCTCATAAACAATCAAATTTTATGGACTTGTCATCTCGACCAAGCGTAGCGCGTGGAGAGATCTTGGTCATTTACGCGATGTTCCCAAGATTTCTCCATTCCGCTTCGCTCCAGTCGAAATGACAACGAGCCGAGAGCAGAGTCAAGCTTGCTTGAACTTTGCCGAGACGAGGCAGTCATTGTAAAACCACAGGTTTTAAAATGACAGATTATTCAAATCTGCCGCATCATCGCAAAGATAGCAACTTTATTCGACAAGATATGTTCCCTCTATAGTCGGAGCAGTTGCTTTCTTGTAAACATAATCCTCCATATTCTCTTCGGTTATCTCGGTGCCGTTTATACTTCCTCCGACGCCACAGTTGGAAATTACTCTGGTTGTCACAGATGTGGTTGCCAACGACCTTCCGAGAATGGCGGCGATATTGTTGTTAGTTATAGTGCCGGCAGATGTGAGGGAAGACTTGCTGTCGCATGAAGCAATGGTATAGGCATTGTTTCCGATATAACCCACAACTCCTCCGCAGTCAAGATTCGGGCAGGTAACGCTGCCGGTAATTTTGACAGAGATACTGCCGGTATTGTGCAGATTATACAAATTGGTAGCTTTGCTTGTTGCCGAACCGACACAGCCCGATGCTCTGAGATCCTTGTTTTGAGGAGAGTTGATGATGATATTGCCGCTGTTGTAACATGGAGCATCTTCCCCGGCAGAAGTTTTGCCCAAAGTTCCACCGACAGAAAGGTTGCCTATAAGTCCTCCTATACGGAATTGGTCACTTGTGCTTCCACTTCCGGCCGTACCGGTAATCTCGATATCGCCGCTGTTGGTAACATTCTGCAGGAAATAGCCACCGCTGGTTTTTCCGGCTATTCCGACAACACCTCCGATATCAACCCTATTGGTGGCCTTGCTGCTGAATGTCAGTTTTCCCTTGTTTTCAGAATCTGATATCACAATGGAATCATGATTTGCGTTACCGATAATACCACCGAATATGGCGTATGCAGCCGTCTCCGCAACATATCTGACTTCTCCTGAGTTCTCGCAGGACTTGACAGCCAAAGCGGCAACAGCTTTTCCGACAAGTCCTCCTGCCGCACATGATTTACCGACATTGACAGTAACAATACCACTATTTATGCAGTTTTCACAAACAGATGCCGCTGTGGTGTAACCAAGGACGCCGCCCACATTAGGAGTTCCGCTGGCAATATTCTTGTCCAAAGTGACATTACCATTATTCGTGCAGGTTTTAAACAACACGGCTTGAGTACTATTTCCTACGACTCCTCCTATAGAAGGAGTGCCGACGCATCCTCCCGCCATAACGATATCGCCATTGTTTGTACAATTTGTAAGATCAGCATTAACCCCAGTTTGAGTTGCACCTACGATGCCTCCGACAGCAACGAACGTTCCACTACCGGTCGTTGTTCCGCTTTCGTAAGTAACTGCAGCATTATTTATACAGCCGACCAAAGGAACATTGTTGGAAGCACCAAGAACTCCACCCAAATTGTAGTTGTGAGCTGCACTGAGCCCTGAAACGGTGATTGAACCTGAAACCTCGACATTCTCGATTTTAGGATTCTCACGGGTGGCGGCAGCAACGTTTCCTTTCGGATAGGCATAGTGGCCGAGGATACCGACGCCGTAGTCTATACCCTTGATTTGGGCGGAAGTCTTGCCGTTGGTCGTTATATTGGCGGAAAGTTTCAGGTCGTGGATGTATGCACTTTGGATGTTACCGAAAAGAGGACAGGTAAGTCCGGAAATCGTGTGGCTGTTGCCGTTGAACTCGCCGTAGAAATTGTTTGCCTCGACATACTTGCTTGCCTCGTCTGCCGAAAGCGCGATATCATTTTTCAAAGTAACCACATCCCATGCTGTGAATTTGGCGGACTGTCTTGCCCATTTGATGAGATCTTCGGCAGTGTTGATTTCATACACGAAGAAACTGCCGAGATCCTGGCCGTTGCTGCGGACAAAAGCGGTAGCCGCCTTTTTGGTCACCGTCACTGTCTCATCAGCCAGGTTTGTGAAAGTGACTGCTATTTCTGAAATCCTGGAAGGAATGACGGAAATATAATATGTGCCGGCTTCAAAGCTCTCCCCTTCCGGTTTGAGAACCACATTTGAAGCTGCATCCCCAGCCGCAGCGGGGGCAAGAACATCAGCAGACAAATCCATTGTGAACTTACCTGAGAGTTTCTCCCCTTCTTTGGTTGCAGCCACTTCAACCTGCTTGATTCCGGCAGGAACAGTAAGCTGCATCAGAGCCACGCAGTTCTTGAAGGAAAGGGTGGTATTCTCCGATTTGCATGCTGCGACAAGAGCGCCTGGAGCCACTTTCTGACCTTTCGCAAGCTGCTGCTCTGAAGGCACGACCGCCGTAAGGACATCTCCCTCGAAAGTGTTCCCTTCGGCGTATGGATAGACTGCAAGGAAAGGAGCCGAACCGTTGATATTCTCCGCACTGAAAGTCCCCTTTGCCGCATCGAGCAGTCTGCACCCGACGTTTGCGTCATCAGCGGTAGTCACGCCTATTACATCGTCCTCAACCCACTTAGGAGTGTGGCCTTCAAGGGTGGATTTGGTTTCCAAGGTCTCGAAAGAGGCAGTGAATGCCGGCACATCCACCACAGGCCTGTCCACATCTTCAGGCTTGTCCTGCACGGCCTCTTTGACACATGAAACACTCGCGAAAATGCCTAACACGGCAAATGCTTTGATAAAGAAAGTATTTTTCATTATATATCCTCCTATTCATTTATTAACCCCAAAAATCATCAAATTGATCATTGAAAGACTCGTAATTTTCACCATCGGTGTTGATATTACCCGAGACAGTACATACGACCCCCTCTGGGATACAGCTGATTTCCGTCAGTTCCGGCTTTTGATAAAATTGTTTTAGTTCCATAATCATGTTTTCTGTTTATCTTCAAACTAATCATCGGCAAATTTATGATTTTCAGAAGTTCTCAAGGGATATTCCGTGTTCAAAAAAAGACAATATCTTCCCATTTTATCCCGACAGGGCGATTTGCTAATTGAAAGTCAGCACAGCCATGACAGGGATATGGTCCGAAGGGTAAATCTCGCCGAGAGTCCTGTTGTTGTACTTTGTGTATATCTGCCTGTAGGACTTGAGATTGAAGCCTTCATACCATATATGGTCGATGCGCATGCTCTCGCTGTGGTCGTAGGACGCGATGTTTTTGCCCGGACAGGTACCTGGCCTGGTCGCCGTCTGCGCATCCATGACTCCGGCATCCGCTGCCGCCTCGAAAGCATTCACGAGGGACGTTTTCTTCAGGACATCCCTGTAGCTGACATGAGAGGAGCAGGTATTGAAATCCCCGGCCACGATGTAAGGGAGACTCTCCGCATTTACGTATGGGATCTGCTTGAGCAGGCTGCGTATGTTTCCGGCATTGAGACAGCTGATGCTGCCCGCAAGAGAAGACGCCGCGTCGTCACCCCGTATATGCGGATGAGGTGCGAACCAGCAGAACTTCCTGCCGGTGTGGATATCCCTGAAAACCGCCCACAGACATACCCTGTTGGAACCTGCAGAATAGAGTTTGCCGTTGGATGTGTCGGTATAGGAATATGCCGAAGCCGCTGTTATCAGAGCGGCAGCCTCCGGCTCGGAAAGCCAGAATATGCCATCAGAGAGTTTTTCGAGTCTCGATGACTTATAGATTATACCGGGCGCGTATGAATAGGAAATCCCGTTGGCGGTATTTGGCTTTATAAGCCACTCATAATCGCCGGAATTTGCCCTGAGCCAATAAAATTCAGAAAGACTCAACTCGTTTATTGTCATGATGTCACAGTCCATATTCCTGATTATGGCGGCCACTGCAGACTTCGCTTCTCCCCAAGGATTGTCCGGACAGTCGGAGCGGCCGGCATCATTCAGAATGTTGTATGTCCCGACCTTGAGCAGTCCCGAATCGAAAAGTATATTCTCTTCATAGTCGTCCAAAATGACCGTGGATGCATCCGGATTGAACTTGAACGAAGGGAGGGTATAAGTTTCTCCCGCCGACAGGGTTTTGCCTTCAGTATAGAATTTCAGTTCTGAATAATGTCCCGAAGCGGTATAGATTTTAGCAGAGAAACCCTCTGCAAAAGACTGTGCCAGGACGGGCAGGGAAATTTTCATATTTTCCTGAGTAATCTTCAGTTCCGGGCTGAAGCTGATTTCAAGCGCATTGCCGTTACCGCCTGCAGCCACCCATTCCCCGTTGAAAGCACCGTTGGAATAGCCCATTGCGAAACTGCCGCTGACGGGTTCGGCTCCGGAAGCCTCAAGCCGTATTGCAGAGACGTGGTACTGCTTTTCCGAACTCAGGCTGAACTCTAACATCGCACAGAGAGGCTGCATCACAGGCTCTTCGGGATACACGGCCGAGCCCCATTGAGGTGAGGAGCTGTCCGGGAACACCCCGTCCGCACACAACTGCTCTGAAGGAATTTCAAAGCGGGCATTGTCGCTCTCAGGTATCAGACGGTTGATTACAGTGCCATCTTCCGGTACTTCCTTGTCCGGAATAAAGTTTTCATTTTTCTTCTCACAGGCTGAAAAGGCAAAAAAAGCCGCAGCCAAATATAAAACAGTCCTTTTCATCATTCCCAAAAATTATTGTCCGACCACACGAATCCTTCAAGAGGTGAGGCAAAATCTCCTGAAACATCCTGATAGAGACGGATTATATTCAACTTGCCGCTCCTGATTACTATTCCGCCGGCCGGAACAGAGAGTTTCTTTGTGTACTTCCCGCCACCGCCGGCTTCGACAGTGACCTGCAGCTTTGTCCCGGCAGACAGGGCGACATCATACCATGGCAGCATCATATAGACAGTCAGACTATGCGAAGACAAATCCACATCCTCCAGTTCCAGACGCATCCCGTTTGTCATAGGCCCTTCGGCATCGTTGGTCAGATAAAAGACATCGGAACCGGCACTGATTGAAACAGCCTCCACTGACGGCACATCTTCCGGAAGCATGAGCGAAATCATCAGGACAGAGTTTTGCCTTGCCTCCGCGAAATTCAGATGCAGATAGTCCGCGCAATCCTCAAGCAGCGCATTCCACTCCAAATGCGCGGTGCTGCCGTTGCCTTTCTGATGCTGGACATTATATTTCCTCGCCTTGATAGCCTCAGGACCATCGTATTTCTGTCCCGGGTAATAGACCGTGAACCTGTCGCCGCTGAGCGGCTCCCCGGAAAATTGCGCCTGATGCGCAGTAAAACCGTCCATAATGGAATACAGTTTTGTCGTGCCGCCGGCGCATACGCCGAGTTTGTCCCCCGCCTGCCATGCAAGGGAGAGCCCCGTTTCGGAAGGCATCATTGACACCTTGGTGTCAGAGGGAAGGCTGGCACTGATTGTTTTCTCATTCAAGACCGGTTCTTTGGAACAGGACGCCAGCAATACAGCGCTCAGGAGAGCGGCCATTAATTTCATTTGAGTATTTGCCATTGTATTTTGATTGGATTATGGTCTGAGCCTGCTGTCAGTCCGCAGTGCGGTTCCGAGAGAATCTCCCAGGAATCCACCCGGCTGAGTCCAGGCGTAAAGAATATATGATCGATATGGTTGGAATTTTGGGGATGATTGTCCCTTGTGCGGTATCTTCCCCTGGAATCGGATTTGGGGTTGACGGATTTCTTCGCCCGGGTCATGCTGTCCATGAGCCATGGCCCTTCTGCCAGATACCTCATCGCCGGATTGGCGTCAGGGCTGTTGTAGTCTCCGGTGCATAATGCAGGATAACCGCCGGCAATCTCACGCACTTTCGATACGAGCAGGCGGGCCGATGTCATCATGGCCTCGTGACTTACAAAGTCGAAATGGGAATTGAACACAAAGAAAACATTTCCATCGGTCCTGTCCCTGAATTTCGCCCAGATGCAAAGCCTGCTGGATATTCCTCCGAAGCCGCGCGGTTTTCCCGGGACTTCCGTATACCAGAATATGCCGTTGTCCAAAAGTTCCACGCGTTCCTTCCTGTAGAATATGGAATTGGAAAAATCGTCCTTTTCAAGATTGGTGCACGCGAAGATGCCGCCCCATTTGTCTCCCAATGCGGTGCAGAGCTCATCATACTCTGGACGGTGCGGCTCCTGAACGCCCACAACATCAAAATTGTGCTGACGGAACAGTTCGTTCACATACTTGAGCCTTTCCTCCCACGGAGCGCCCTCTCCGGGATTTCTGTACTCGATGTTGTAGGTCGCAACAGTCAGCGGGGCTCCGGAAGGCCTGCCCTTTGTATTCATATAAGGCGCTATGTCTTTAACGTAGGAATCCACGGTAGCCGATGCCACAGGAAATCTGTTCGCGGCTTCCATATTTCTCGTGGCTGCCGCATTGTTGATTTCCATTTCACTTGTCCGCACGCACCAGACTTCGCTGCACTGCCCGTTGTGGGGTTTGTAGGCATACATCAGATAGATGTAACCGTTGCCCGGAGCGCACACGCAAGGATGGACCGCATCCACCCTGCTGTCTATAATCAAATCCCCGTACCAGCTCTTGCCCTCGTCATCTGAAAGGTATGCAATCAGACGGTCGGGAGTGTAGTACAGTTCCTGGTCGAGGCGTCCGTTTTTCACCGCCAGCCATTTCCCGCCGGGAAGTACGCTGACACTCATAGGCGTGTCCGGGCTGTAGATGAATTTATCCGCCGGAGTCCAGCTTCTGCCAAAATCGGCAGACAGCGAGCCCCATCTCCACTGATAGCCGGTGCCACGGTTGAGCATAAGCAATTTGCCGTTTCTGTACGGCAGGAGTATAGGGTCAGGGCGCTGTGTGCGGACTTTTTCAGGGATATCAGCCTTAGCCGGAAGAGCTATCCATGAATCGGCCCTGTCCATTGAGAACAATACGCCCGGGCTGCCTTTTTCAGAAAGGAAAACAGGCAGAAGCACAGCCCCGTTTCTGAGTGCGACAGGTGCGCTGCTGCAATATCCTTTTGCGATTACGACCGCATCTGTCCACACGTCCGGTTCGCTGTCAGGTGCGGGGCATATTCTCATGCAGATGTCTCCGGAATGCGTATAAAAAAGCCTCAGTTCTCCGGCAAAACCGCGCCACAGCACTGCATCCGTGGCACCGTCCAGTTTCATAAACTGAGTCCAGCTGTCCGCTGTGGCATTTCCCTTAATCAGTATGCTCGAATTGTCAGCCTGCAGAGCCGCGACAAGCACACCGCCTTTTGTGGCGGCAAGACCGCTCGGACGGAGTTCGTCGGCAGAAATCTTCAGGACCGCTCCGAAACCCGGCACAGACAGCAGCAGGAGCAATAATATTCCAAACAATTTTTTCATACTATCTGTATCTAATGCTTATAGCTCCAAATCTTACAAAAGTCCAGTCCTCCATATTCTGTCTCAAAGAATACAGATGTTTTTCCTCCATAGCCAAAGTGGTGAGATTCTTACGGACCGGACAGATTCTCACATACACGGTCTCCTGCCCTATGAGGGAGGACGGCAGTTCCACAATATGTTCCGTCAGCCCCATTCCGGCATCGGTGGATGTGAAGTAGCGCACGCCGTTCTGGGAACTCTCCCACCACGGGAGGGTACGCAGCTGTATATCGGGCATATCCAACTTGGAAATATGGACATTGTCAGTGGAATACTCCACGCCCCAGAATGCAGGGGCAAATCTGGACGTCGTTGCGGAAACGGCACCTGCCGCAAAAGAGAATGCAAGATAAAGTCTTTCACCGTCAAGGTCCTTGGTGGAGAATTTCAATACCACTGCGCTGCCGCAGTCCTCCGCCCAGTTCCACCAGTTTTTCACCTGGGTCCTGATTTCCATAGCTCCCTTGTTGACCTTTCCCCTCGTACCCCGGATTTCCTTGTCAGTGTCTTCAAGAACGGGATTATTGACATCCATGCCCCTGTAGGTCGAGCTTAAGAAATCCAGGCTGAGTTCGCCCCTGCCTATATCAGGAAGCATTTTTTCATAGCGGAAACGCTCAACCGCCCCGTCAGTGGTATTGAACTGCGGTGCATTGTCGTTCCAGTTCCATTCGCAGAGAGTAGTGAATGAGGAGCGTTCTTCACGGCTGAAAGCTATGTCGCTTTCCTCCATAGGACGTATCTGCCATGCCTCGACATGACCGTAGCGGGGTATGTCGCTGCGGAGCAATATGCCGGAAATGCTGCCTGTCCCCTGCGGGACGCCGGCGCCGGACCTTCTCCACGGCACACGGGAATTTATCACGAGATACAACGGAGCGGCGTTTCTGTCCCAAAGCAGAGTCTGCCATGTGTCCATATATCCGACAGGAGAATATTTTGCGTTCAATGCGGTTTTCTTTCCGTACTGCTCCAGTATGTTCACGTATGCCCCGTCCTTGAAGACAAATTCGCAGTCAGGAACAGTAACCCAGGTATAAATATCGTCTGCACTCAGTTCGGAGAGCGCCTTGACTTTCCGCGGAACATCAGACCCGCTGCCGGGAACTACGGAAACAATGCTGCCGTCGGGGATGTTTTCAATGACAAGTGCCCCGTTGGCATCCTTACGCAACGACGCTCCGCAAAGATTGAGTGTTATTACAGAATACCGCACGGCTTTTTTTGCTTCGGTGTTGAAATGCCGGAACACGAGTCTGGCTCCGAGTTTCCCGTCAAGGCTCTCCACGTATGCTGTACGGTTGCTCATCGTGGCAGAGGCGTCCCTATAGGATATCTGCCGGCTGTCGGCAAGGTTTTCATTGCCCGGAGAACTCACCACGAGAGCGCTGAGATACAGGCTGTCGCTTACCAACACGGGCTCCGGTCCCGCGGCTTTTTCCTTAAGCTGCCCTATCTCCAGCGTCTGCGCAGAGAGCTTAGCCGGAGTAAGGAGCAGAATCATATATGACAGAAGTCTTTTCATCATTGGCGTCCGCTTTATTTGTTGTATCTGACGGCTACATAGTCAATGGCATTGTTGGCTTTTGCGGAATTGCCAGAACTTCCGTTTTTGTAGTCCGCGGCAAGATATGCCTGAGTTGTGTTGCCGTTGCCTGTCCTACCGTCGGGTATCATTCTGATATACACATCGTCCCTGTCAAGCATTTCGAGAGGCAGTCTGAAGTCCATAGCCTTGTAGCCCGGGCTCTGCCATGGCTGGGTTACAGTGTAGAGCACCACATCCGGAACCACATATTCCGCTATGTCGGTCCATACAGTAGAGGCGTCATTTGATTCCGCCCACTGAAGTTTCCATTTTACAGGGCTGTGACCTTCCTGGGATGCGTTCAGAGAGGAAAGCTGCAGGGAGAGGCAGTCCGTCGATATGCCTTTTGTAGAGAAACGGATGAACCAGTATTCAGGACTCTTGCTGCCGTCGTTCCACCAGATGGACGACATCCATGCCATAGGGACAGTGTTGTTGGCAGAAAGGACTCCCTTTCCGGCATCGAAATCATAGTCCCGTCCGTAGTCGGTACCGTCTTCCAATATCACTCCGAAACCGCTCTGATTATTCTTGATTTTACCTCCGCACTGACCGAGATATGAATAACTGTAGACAGGATATGCGTGAGTGTTGAATGTTCCCTGAACGGCTGCTCCGCTGCTGTGGTTCATGGTTCCACTGCCGTAGGTCGCATTCCAGCCGTGGTCCGAATCATTGCCTTGGGTGAGATAACGCCATTCGCATATCATTTCTGAAAAACTGTCCCTGAAACTATCCTCAAAAGCAAGATCGCCGCGAGACTGATGGCGAAGCTGGTATCTGCCGATGTTGCCGCAAAGTTCCTCATCGGCGGCGTCCCTGTCTATGAAGCGGCGGTATTTTTCATGCACCAGGATTCCGCTGACGCTGCCCCTGCCGTATCCCATGCGCGATCCGTCCCTGCGGTATCTGCACGTCACATTGGTATAGAGATACATGCTTTCTCCTTCTATATCCCTTATCAGGGTTGGAAATTTGGTAAATCTGTTGGCTTTGAAAAGGTAGGTATAACCATCGTTCACCGGGGTGAGACTGCCCTTGCGCACAGGAAATTCGCAATCCTTGAGGGTGATGCGGGTGTATATGTCATCATCGCTCAGTTCTGACATCCTTTTTTCCTTGAGCGGTATTTCAGCAGGATCAACGGCATCGCAGGAAATGACTTTTGATGACACCAGTCCGGTCAGAGAGTATCTGAGAGGCTCATTGTCGCCGGTGTCAACAGTTCCGTTCCTATGCAGTTTCACGCCTTCAAGATTGATTATGGCCTTGCTGTTGTTGTCAAGTATATTGTCATCTGCTGTAGCGAACTCCAGCAGAACGCCATATCTGCCGTCGAGGCTCTCCATATAGGCAGTTTTATGACAGACGGTGGTGTCGATTGTGGTGGATGTACTTTGGATATTGTCTCCGGCATTTCCACTGTTCCTGTCACTCACCACATATCCCTCAAGGGTATAGTCATCGTTCAATTCCACAGGGGCGTCACCGGCAAGATTACGCAGTTCCTCAAAGCTAAGCTGGTTTCCTATGCGGTTCCTGGCATTGGCCTGCGTCACATTCAGCCGGCTTACCGTCTCTTCTCCCCATCCGTCACGGTAGCGTATTTCCAATACGGCCTTGCGGACATTCTTCTCGTCTGTATTATCTATAGTACTGAGACACAGAAAACCATCCTCTATCTTCACGGAACTTATCCAATTCCCGGCATCCAGATAGACAGTTCTGAGCTGAAGGGCTTCGCTTTGTATATTCGATTTGAATCCGACGCGTACAGGCCCGCCGAGTCCGTTGTAGACAATGACGCCTGCCGACTCCAGTTCGAACATTTCCTCGTATGCTCCCTCCTGTTTCAGACGGATGGTGTCTTTGCGTACATCCGTCGCCACCTCAATGGACAGGCTTCGTTTTGCCTGCGTGTTTTCAGCCACGTCCAAGCATATAATGCCGTCGCAGTCAAAGACCGGATTGTCAATTTCCGCCCATGAAACGGCTTCCAGCGGAACCAGCGTTCCGGCAGCATTGGCATAGACCTTTATCTCCACCTGTCCGCCTTCCGCAGAAACGATATATTCGTCCTTGTCGGTGCCCAATTCCTCCGGTTTCTGCAGACGCATACCGTCGAAAGAACACGAAACTGCCAGTGCAGCGGCCAACAACATATAAATTCTTTTCATATTATCAAAAATTTTCATGCCCGGTTTCCTACCCGGTAGTTTTTATTTTTCCTCCGTCTCCATATATGCCTCTTGGGCAATCAGACAATCGAAATTGAAAATCGTGCCTGCTGCATCGGTATAGGACATACTTAATTTCGCGACTCTGTCTCCGCCTTCATTCGCGGCAAGTCCGACCACAAGTTCCTGTTTCAAATCAGTTCCCTTCTCTATCACCGCCCAGTCCTGATTGCTGGAAGCGCTGCCCAAAAGCTGCGGCAGGAACAGTCCGAGATTTGTGTCGAACGGTATCGTTATTTTCGCAGACGCGGACGGAAACATGGAGGAAGTCACTTTGGAATCATACTTCACATAAGGATTGGAAGTGCTCTGCTCCACGCTTATGTTTTTGCTCAGTTCCTCGCCGAAATCATCGGCATATTTGAAAGAGATGGTGGCTTTGCGCACTTTCCCGCTGTTGTTTTCAGCCAGGTCGAAGTTGAGCCTGTCAGCAAAGACGGTAAGTTTCTCTATCCAGTCCGCCGCACTGCCGTTCTGATTGGCTGCAGAGACCGTCACCTTCGACATCTCTGTCTCCGGTATATTGGAAACGAAAGGTATCGCAGCACGTCCCGCGCACTTGGAAGCCTTGACGCTGCCATACGGGAAAGTAAGTGCAAGACCGCCTTCCAAGCCGGATTTCTGAGCCATTTCTATGCGGGAAACGCTGCCTTCGGAATACACGGTCACCACAACCTTTCTTGCAGCATCAGAGTTCCCGTCAAAATTGAAAACGAACTCACCAAGGCCGTTGCCTTCAGCCTTCTCCAGGCTCGCCCAAACGCAGTTCTCAGGAAGATGTGCAGTCCATTTCCCGTTTGCGAATACAATCACAGGCACGCTCCCGCCCTTCGCAGACAATTCATTCCTCCTGGCGGAAAGCGACAAGGGATTGTCATAAGACACATCCTCGGCACAGCCTGCAAAAAGCAGCACAATCAAAAGTATAGGAATCAATTTTCTCATTACAGTCCCTCCTCATATTCTTTATTGTCCAGCACGCCACCGGACAGCGCCACCTGGGTGTCCGGAATCGGATAGTACCTGTGGCATTTCCTTATGTTGTTTCTCAGCACCGCATAATCGGTGAATTCGTAAGTTCTCTGATACCAGACGTCCCAGCGCACGAGGTCGAACTTGCGCTGGAATTCTCCGCAGAGTTCGCGGCCGCGCTCGTTCATGATTTCCTCCCTCAGTTTCTCTTTGGTCCTGAAACTTCCGTATGAACCTATGCCAGCACGCTGCTTCACCTGGTCGAGGCAGGCAATCGCCTCTTCGCTTTCGTCAAGTTCATTGTGACATTCGGCCAGCATCAGCAGGGCATCTGCATAGCGCAGAATTGTGTAGTTGTTGGAATCGTAATTGTTGTACATCCCGTAACACCAGAATTTCGGGCCGCTCCATGCCCTGGAAAAAGATTTTTTCGTACCGTCAGGCTGCACCCAATCCCACACGAGCGTCATATTCTTTCTCTTGTCAGTACCGGTCCTGCTGTAAAGGCCGCTGCTCAGGAAAGCATTCGGGCGCAAAGGCTGCCAGACAATGCAGTCCGTGCCTAACTCGCCTATCTCCACTCCGTTGAAAGTGACCTTGCCGGTACTTGTGTCGGTATGTTTCGGATAAGGCATGGTCACGGCACCGAGAGAAGCATACACTTTCTGTCCCGAAGGGGAATAGATATGCTGGACTTCATAGATGGATTCAGGAGTATTCTTCACGGAGTAAGGAATGTCGGAAAGAGGATATCGGGACAGATCTCCGTACATGTCCTGCACTTTCAGCAGCGCATCCTTCGCCGACTTCCAGTCCTTGTTCCACATTGCCATCTTGGCGAGTATCATATAACCGGCGGCAGCACCCATTCTCTGGAGCTCCCTGTCCCCTTTCATAATGTCGCAGCGGCGCATCTGGGGCAGGTCGTCCAGACATTCCTGCAATTCAGACACGAGTTTCGCCCTGGTGTCAAAAGCAGGCATCCGTGGCAGCCTGCGTACGGCCTCCAAATCCCCGACTGTCCTGATATAGTTCTCGTAGAACGGCACATCTCCGAAAAAGGAGGTAAGATAATAATACCAGAACGCCCTCATTATCCTGGCTTCCGCCATAAGGGCAGCGGTTTCGCTTTCGGGCAGGCCCGAATGTTCTATGCCGTAAATTGCATAATTGGCATTTCTCACTCCCGCGTATGCATATTCCCACATGGTGTTGCCGAAACGCGGATTTGCCGGGGATATGTCCAGCTGGGCATCCTGGGTACCCGACTGAATCGAATACAAGTCGGTACAGCCCTCAACGGCTATTTCAAACATATAGCCGAAAACCAAATTAATCTGGGAATATGCAGAGAGTACTGCCGCATCACACTGCTCCACAGTCTTGCAGAAGTTGTCCGGAGACAGGTAAAGCGAGGAATCTTCTTTCAGGGAACATCCCGTAATGACTGACAGTACAGTTAAAATATATAATGACTTTTTCATTCTATCAAAGTTTTTCATGTCCGTTTTCATTGCAATTTAATAACGGATTTGGATACTGAATACAATGCGGCGTGCCTTAGGATATACACCCACGTCCATACGCCTTACGGTCGAACTGGTGCCGGAACTCGAGACATCCGGGTCAAATCCGTTGTAATACTTTGCAAGCCAGAGATTATTGCCGGAAAGTGTAAACACGATATCATTCAGCACGGATTTCCTGAATTTCAGAGTATATGAAACGCTAAGGTCCTGAAGGCGCAGGAATGATGCGTTGTAAATCATGAAATCGCTCGGCACCGCACTCTCATAATATCCTGCACGCGGGATGTCCGACTCCGGATTGCGTATAGGATGCCATGCGTTTTTCATGAACCTGTACTGGTTGGTGTACCGGCCGCCGGCAGTATAGAACATGGAATAGTTATAGATTTTGCCGCCGAGGGAATATGTCCAATACATATTGATTCTGAAATTGCCTATACGGAAATTGTTCTGGAGGCCGCCATAGACCACCGGGTCGCAGTTGCCGAGATAGCACAGATCGTCCTGGGTAAGCGTACCGTCGTGGTTGACATCCACATATTTCGGAGTACCCAATGCCTGTGAAGCCGTCTGGGATACATAGGTATGGGTCCTGCCGTTGCGCTCGACCTCCTCCTGATTGTGCCATACGCCCGCGTAGGTGAAGCCCCAGAGCGAATTAAGAGGATAGCCGGCCCTGTAGCCCATCATCATATAAGGGTTGTTGCCCGGCGAGTTGAATGTGGATACATAAGCCTCTTCACCGACATCCTTCACCATCTGGCTGTTGTGGGCTATTGTAAAGGTAGTGCTCCATGAGAAATTCTTTCTGATTATATTCCTGCTGTCAATGGTGAGCTCCACTCCGTTGTTGGTCGTACGGCCGAGGTTCGCATAACGGGAGCCGTAGCCGGTGCTGAACGGAACCTTGACCGAGAGCAGAAGCCCGTCAGTATGGGAGAGATAGCCTTCCGCCGAGACAGACAGGCGGTTGTTGAAGAATTTGCCTGTAAGTCCGAAATTATACATGGTTGTGGTCTCCCATGTCAGGTCAGGGCTTTCGATTCTCGACGGACGGTACACCACCGGACGGGACTCATTGACGAGAGGTCCTGTTGCCGAGACAAGAGCGTCGTGGGAATAAAAATATCCTATGGAGTCATTTCCCGTCTGGCCCACGCTTGCCTTGAACGAAAGTTCATCAACATTCTTTGCGGCAGCCATGAAAGACTCATTATGGATATTCCATTTCACTGCGGCTGAAGGGAAGAACCCCCATTTGTGGTTATCCGCGAAATTGGATGCGGCATCGGTGCGGAAAGTCATAGTGAGATAGTACCTCTGCCTGTAGTTGTAGTCCGCACGCCCTATCACCGAGAGGTTGTTTTTCATCCTCGCATACGTCGAGGCATTGTAGGTGTTCTTGTCAACCACACTTCCCATATCGTTCCACTTCATCTCATCGACCATATATCCCGAACCGGACAGGCCGAAGAGGGAACTGTTGAATCTCACGCCCGTAAAGCCGGCAAGAACATCGACATTGTGGATTTTGGACCAGGATTTCTTGAAATTGAGAGTAGTCTCGAATGTGTGCCTGCCCTCTTTATATACCTCGCGCCTGGCATCCCCGCCGACCCCTTCCAGTTTCGCCGGCATTTCGGAAGATGTGTAGACATACTGCTGTCTGTCGTAGTAGAAAAAGTTGTATGAAGCCTTCCATTTGAACCATTTTGCGAAAGAAGCCTCAGCCCACACCGTCTGATTGAGGAAGAGACGCTCGTAATAGTTGGTGGAATATCTGATGACATTGGTCGGGGTGTTGATGAGACCGCCTTCAAAATAATACGGATTATAGATGTCGTCAGGGGCAATGGAAGGAGAAAGATACTGTGAGGAATTCCACCATCCCGTACCTCCGATTTTTGTGAGAGGATTGTCCTGATGACGCCATGTAATCGAATTCTTGTATCCGACTTTCAGGAAAGGGAAAAGCTGGTGGGATATGCTCACCACACCGGAAACCTTGTTCTCACCGCTTTTCTTTATGATACCCTGGTTGTCGGAATAACCGGCCGACGCCCAATAATTGGTCTTGCCGTTTCCTCCGCTGAGGGAGAGGTGATAGTTCTGATATGCGGCTATACGGGTGATTTCCTTCACCCAATCCGTTCCTTTGCCTCTGCTGAGAGGATCAGTCGTCTGCTTGTCCGGAATAGGAGTGTTGTAGATGTCCGGGTTGTTGAAATGTTTGTCCCAATCGGTCAGATCCATGCGGTATATCGCATACTCGGTGGCATTCATCATATCCAGACCTGACGGCAGCATGGATATTCCGGCTTCGGCCTTGAAAGTGATTTTAGGCCTGGAAGAGGCTCCTGAAGACGAGCCTTTCGTCGTTACCATAATCACGCCGTTCGCTCCCCTTGCCCCGTAGATCGCCGTTGAGGACGCGTCTTTCAATATGGATATATCATCTATGTCGGCAGGATTAATGTCATTGAGGTCGCTTACCGCATCCATGACACCGTCCACGACAATCAAAGGCTCGTTTGAAGCCGTAATTGAACGTGTACCCCTGATACGGATGGATGTGGTCGCTCCGGGTTCGCCTGAAGTTGTCATCACGTCCGCACCTGCGACCCTTCCCTGCAGAGCCTGGTCGACAGATGTGACGGGAGATTCCTTTATGTCCCCCATCTTTACATTGGCGACCGAGCCGGTAAGGTCCTCCCTGCGCACCGAGCCATAGCCTATGACCACCGACTCGTCCAATACCGTGGAGGCGTCCACCTGCATCACGACATTACAGACAGTTTTCCCGTCAACCTTCAATGCGTATTCCTTCATGCCTAAAAAATTGAACACGAGAACATCGCCTACGGTACATTCCATTGAATATTTTCCGTCTATATCCGCCATCACGGTCTCTTTCACCATCTGCGAATCCGCCTGCCTGAGAGAGACGATTGCCCCGGGGAGAGCTTCGCCCGCTGCGTCAGTCACCGAACCTTTCACGAGCACTTTGTCCTGTGCGGACATCGCGAAAGTCAAAAGCAGGAGGCCAATTATCAGCAATAATCGTTTCATTGTCATTAATTATATCCTTACCTGCAAATTTAAGGAATCCACACTCATTGCAGGGAAAAGATATGACCATAAAAGGAAAAATTCTGCCCGAATGATAACATATTTCGCCCTGGACCAGCTGTTCAAATGGAAAAAAGCCCCGAAAGTCTGTTGAAATGACTCCCGGGGCTGATTGTTGTATTAGAGACGGCTTCTATTCAGCGTCTTTGACACAGCGTACGGATTGTCCGCTGCGGACATTTGAATAACCGCCCTGATATTTTCCCTCCGGACTGTTCGTTATAAACATAGAGTTCAGAGAAAAGAACTGGATGTTCGTCATAACATTTTCCTTGTTGGTAATTACCTTATATCCGGTAGAACCCATGAAATATGACATTGAAGGTCTGCCGATAAATTCCGCTACAGAGCAGTTGCCGCTTGCCTTATTGTCTCCCTCTGCAGGTACATACTCAGTACACAATACAGTACCGTATGACAGAGCTGCAGTCAAGGTATTCCCGTTCACTGCACCCGGGGCATTGAAATTGAAGCCGAGTCCGTTGCTTTTGTTGATGTTTCCACCTTTATAATTTGCCTCGTAGAAAGGGGCATCCGCATTATCAGCTGCGTCTCCAAGAACATTACCGACAAGTGCCTTGATATCAGCCTTGGTAGGAATATGCCATCCTTCAGGACAGATACCCCTCTTGCCTTCAAAACTCTGGAAATTATCCGCTGTGATTTCCGTTCCGAACACTGCCTGATAGTCATAGAGAAGACCGTATTTCGCAATCGAAGCCTCATCGGTCAAAGCAACAGCCTTTTTGTCTACGACCTCGTATGGATAATACACATGACCGCCCTTGCTTACATCCGCATCGAGAGTCAGGCCCTCCGGAACATAGCGGAGGTTCTCCACCATCCAGGTCTGACCGTTGGCAAACATCCTGATTCTGTATTTCACGCCGGCAAGCTCGACAACAGGCTCAACCACACTCAGCTTGCAGACGCCGGTGATTTCACTGTTTTCCTTTGATACTGCAGAAATCTCGCATTCACCGGTCTTCAAGGCAGTCACAACGCCATTCTCATCGACAGTAGCAATTGTCGCGTCACTTGAAACCCATTCAACTTCACGATTGTCGGCTTCCTCAGGCAAAACCGTAGCCTGAAGAGTCGCAAATGCACCCTCGATAAGCTTCAGAGATGAAGGCTCGACAGTTATACCTGTCACGGCGATGACGCCGGACCCGACAGTCACACGGCACTCGCCACTCTTGCCGTTTGAGGCTGTCGCAGTAATAAGCGCTGTACCGACACCCTTAAGTTCATATTCACCTTTCTGGTTGACAACTACAACATTTTCGTCCGAACTTGACCATACAAGAACTGTATTTGTAGCATCGCTTGGAGCAACAGTTGCCGTGATGACTCCTGTAAGCACTTCCGCAGTCATTACACCATTGATGTTATCCGGATTGAGTGTGACTGAACTTACCTCAACCTCCGGATTGCAGGCTGCAAACATTGTCATTGCAGCTGCAAGGATTAATACTAAACGTTTCATTCTTATTTGTTTTTAGTTAAACATTTTCATTCTATCAAATATTCATAATTCTATTCTGTCTAAAACTCTATGCCATACTTCAGACCGAGGGCCCAGCGGCCTGGAACTGCGATTTTGGCGAGTTCAAAGCCGTGAAGGTAGCTGCCATTGAGCGAGACATACATTCCTTTCCAGAAATTATACCTCAGGCTCAGCCCCACATTCAGTTTCGTACTCCGGAGATACTCCATCTCCCAAGCGTAATACTCCGCGTGGCGATAAGGCTCCGAAGCACCCTCAGGCACAAGCTTCTTTTCATCAGCAAACGACTTGCACACTGCCACATCCACCCTCAAATCGAACTTCCGGATATGACCTTCCACATAGCCTTGGGTATCAAGCGTGAACACATCCCGCTGCCCGGCACAAGGATAAATCTGAGTAGCCACTTCATTTGCGAAATCATAACGCAGACTTACGCCGGCATCCACATATCTGCTCCACAACTTGTATGACGGGACCACGGAGAAGACGGCCTCCGAATAAACGGTATTCGTGGCAATACGCATATAATTTGTCACGCCGCCCTCCACATATTCATCAAGCGTGTGCTCCTTATTGCGCAAAAGTCTGCATTCCGCATCAATTGAAGCAAGATACATTACAGCATTCTTCTCTCCTTTATACGCCACTCTGCCACCAAACAGATGAGACGGGAAATTATACCAGATTACATTCCTTTCCCCCACAGTACCAAGCCCACAGGCATAACTCAATTCGGCATACAGACCGTCGTATTGCGCCTGCAGACTGACTTTATGGATATTTTCCCTCACGGGCAGCCCTTTCGCTCCATTACCGACGAGCAGCACTCCGGCTCCCCGCCAGTCCTGCAGCAGTCCATAACCGAGCCCTTTGTCAAGAAAAACCTCGTAGTTTGTCGCACCGGCCACTATCTGTTCGGCCTCCACCCTTTCGCTGTTCTTTCTGAACATATATGTCAGGCCGAGCACAAAACCATCACCGCGATACATCACCGCAGGTGCCACTCCGAAATCCAGCCTGTAATTGGTATGTCTCAAATCCTTTCTTTTGGCGATATTGTCGGAAGTGAAATCCACATCCACCCCCAAACTCCAGGCTGACGACAATCCGTATGTCAGGCCTCCTTCAACCTCATAGGTCTGCCGGTTTTTCGTTCCGGGAGTAAACTCAAGCAGATCAATAGGATAAAAGCCGGGATATATGTACATGGAGCCGCTCATCCGCGTGCCCTGCCACTGGCGGAAGCCAAAACGCCCGCGCATGGAAAGTTTCTCCAGATGCAACACACCTTCAGTCCTCACTCCGGCATTCCACTCCGACAGAGCATCTGAATAACGCCTGAATCCGCCCTGTTCATAGCCTCCGTAAAGTTCGGCCACATTCATCTTCCTCTTGTCCAGACGCAGCCCGTTGATATTGCCGTCAACATTCCACAGTTCGGCCTCCTTCACCTTGTCAAACGACAATTTATACGGCTCCCCGGCCCGGCCTGACTGAACACCGGCCGAGAGACAAAGCAGAAGCGCCACTGCCTTACTTATGTAACAACTGCCTATCGCTCTCATAAAAATCGTTGCTTGAATTGTTGGTATCCATCAAAACTTCATAGCCTCTCTCCGCAGAAGCCTCTTCGTCACGCCGTCTGACAAGGCTGTGCCCGAGCTGAGTGTTCGACAAAGTCACATAACCTCCGTCCAAAGACGGCACTAAGCGTTTCCTGTTGCCGGTAGACTGACCGTTGAACACTTCCACAGCATCCTCAACCCATTCGAAAGGCACTTTCACGACCCTGTCCACAGCAGAACCGGGCATCTGTATCACGTTTTCAGCCGACGAGACAAATTCCTGAATCGTCGTATCCTTTGCGCGGAAAATTATCACGGCCGGAGAACTGTAAGAAAAGGTATATGCATTTGCCTGTCCTGTCTTTATCACCACATCCAGAATACGTTCAGGCTTTATCTTGTTTCCCGGAGCCGGATGCAATGCGGTATTCCAGAAATAAGTGGCATTGTAGCAGACAAAATAATCTTCATTGTTCAGATTGACAGACTCAGGAAACTGCGAGCTGTGATCAATGGCTCCATATACCACAATGACGGCATCCTCGCCGGGCGCAAGCGGAAAAGCCCTGCCGTCACCGCCTATCTGCCAGACGGCCTGGATTACAGGACAATAGTCCTCAGGCGCTTTTCCCCAAGGATTTGCGCCGTTTGAATTATATGGAGCAAGAGTTCCAAGACAAAGACCGTCAAGATAAGTCACGGAATCACCGTTATTATGGACCATGAGGTACACATCGGCATTGTACTTGTCCTCCTGAACAGGCCTCTTCGTACAGCCTCCGCAATAGATTTCCTTTATGACCAGATCTCTGGTGACGACCTCCGTCAGATTCATCCTGACATTGGTCTCCCCGCTGCCGACATATACCTTATCCACAGAAGCATTATATCTCAGTCCCCCTATTATCGAAGAAAGCGAGAGCCGGTAGACACCCCCTGTCAGGACGATCGAAGCGATTCCGTCTTCATCAGCCACAGCCACGAGTTCAGCGCTGTTCTTGACATTCGCTACCTTTACTTCCGTCCCTGCATACGATTCAATCTCATTTTCAGCAGACAATTCGATATTCAGGCGGCTCAGTCCGTCAGCATACGGATCCCGGCTGCCTATATCCGTGCAGGAAGCAAAAGCCCAAAGGCAGAATATTATAGAAATCAATCTTTTCATGTTCGGTTTCATACCTTAAAATTTAAGTCTGCAGGTGAGTCCGTAATAAAACTTCGGAGTCAGGACAGCACTTACTCCCGTCGCTTTCGAAGTCACCGCCATACGGCTGTTGGTGAAGTTGTTGGCAAAGAATGACAGGGAGACATGGTCTCCTATTTCTTTGGTAACACTCAGATTGGCAGAAAAATAAGCTCCATAGCCGTCCTGGGCAAAAGTGTAGGCGTTGCCTGACTTTACAATCAAACGGTCCAAGTCCGGATTTGCCGCATCGAACTCGGTGAAAGGATGGATATTTCCATCCGTGTCCATATATTTTATCGGACGGATGGCGGTGTATGAATTGCCGTCATAAATATTACCGTTTGTCGGTGTAAGCCCCTCATCAGTGACAGTGTAGGCATAATCCCCGCCATTATAACGTGACAGATTGCGGCTGAGACTGAACAGCGACATTTCCAGACGGCAGGTGATGATCAGCCTTGCGGAAGGAATATGCGTAATGGCCGTCAGATTGGCATCCATGCTGTGGGTCTCTCTGCCGTTAAAGACCTTCAGATCCCCGCCGACCGCGTAAATACCGACATACTGATAGGACAGATTCGGGTCCTTGGTATGCGACCAGCCGTCACTGTAATATGCCCTTTCAGTATCATCCACGTAATAGGTGTAGGCGTATGAAGCATCCAGGCGGAACGAAGTGCGTATTGGCTTGATCTCCGGAAAATCCACAATCAGCTCGGCTCCGGCGCGATGTACAGGCGCACCGTTGCTCTGATAGTTGTATTTCACAAAGGTAGTATTCGTGTATTTTTTCTCTAAATTGACCGCCTTCCCGTTGTCAATGACCGACACCGCACCCGTGTTCCTGTCGACCATCACCGTCGGATTCTCCGAACTTATGGTCTGGCCTGAAGCCAACGCATAATAATTGTAGCTGAACGGTGCATAACGTATGGCGTATTTATACGGATTTTTGGTCAGATTATAGAAGCCGACAAGCGAAATCCTTGTTTTCCATACAGTTGCGTCAACTGCTATTTCAGCGTTCTGGTTTCTCTGCCATTTCAGTTCAGGATTGTATTCCATCTTGAACGGCTGGGTGTAAAATACATAGGCAGAACCCCCGCCGGGATAGCTGAACTGGGCCGAAAGGATGTCGCGATAATCCTGTTTAGGATAAAGGATATAGAATGAAGGCATTTTTTCGGTTATGCCCCAACCGCCTCTGATAGCGACAGCATCGCTGAAAGTCCATTTCAGATTGAAGCGTGGAGAGAAAGAATTGGTGCCCTTGTATGACGAACCCTTGACATAGAGGTTTTCATAACGCACTCCGGCTATTAGTTCCACCTTCGTTCTGCCTACAGGGAATTTCAGCTCATCTTCCAGGTAGACGGAAGTATTGTGCATATACGGATAGTCGGCATAGACCTGGGGACGATAGCCGTGGGCCGCCGTTGCCGGATCGAGATAATAGCCTCCGCGCCCCTCATTTCCCGAAGTGTTCCACTGCACGCCCGCCTTGAGATTGTTGCTCAGACCGTTCTGAGTATTCATATACCAATTGTATTTCAGCGAAGCCGAAGCCGTCACTTCCTTGCTGTCATCCACATAATCCTGGAAATACTGGCCCGCAGGCAGGTTCGCAGCCAGGAAATATCCCTCGCTCTGCGACCATGCGGCAGGTTTGGTCACAGCCTCCGCAATGGACTTTCTCTGAGAACTCTTTTTGTCATTGTAGCTGACAGAGCCGGTGAATTTGAGCGAGGTAATGCCTGGACGGTTGACCAGCCAGGACACCGTTGTATTGAAGCGGTAGAGATTGTCCCTGTCTTTTTCGAATTCTCCTTTCATCGCATCAGGGTCATCCTTGCTGTTCATGCCGCCTATATTTCCTGTAAAGCCCGCCTCAAAATGCAGAGCCTTGAGGAAAGTATTGCTGTAGCCGACCGAAAAATTGCCCCTTGTATACGAAGTGTAAGGAGAAGCCAGATTGTTTGTAGCTCTGACATATTCACCGCTCGCATTGATTATCCCCCTGTTGTTGTGCAGGTCAAAGCCCTTTGAAAGCGACGCGGAGAGTGTACGCGGATTGACTGACAGCACCACATTCACTGGCGTGCGTCCTTTGCGGGTATGTATCTTCAGCATTCCGCTGTTCAAATCGCCGTATTCCACCGAAGGCACTCCGGTCACGATCTCCACTGATTCGATATTGTCCACCGCCACGTTTCTCGTGCCCACTCCGGACATTCCTCCGAACGACGCATTTCCGTTCAGTCGCACCCCATCCACTTCCACAGCAGTACCGAAAGCCGCATTTCCGGCAGCCAGCCCGCCTGAACGCAGGCTGAGAGGGTTTTCCTTTGTCAAGTCAGGATCTTTTACAGTCTTTCCACCGGGAAGCAGCGAAGAAATGTCCGACATTCCGGACATCTGCAGGTGGTCAAGAGCATTCCGCCCCAAAGAAATCGAAGTGTTGAGTCCGTCCTTGGTCTGTTCCGCCGTCACCATCACGCCCTCCAAAGCCAGACTGTTCTCGTCCAGAGTCAAATCCAAGGCATCGTGCGTGGCGTCCACGGTGATGTTCATTGTGATTTTTGCATATCCGAGGCAGGAAACTTCCAATTTGTAAGTGCCAGGATAGATTTTGTCGATAAAATATCGTCCGTTTTCGTCAGAAACGTCCCAAAGATAATTTTCTCCTATCCTGACGACTGCTCCGACTATAGGTTCTCCCGTATTACGTTCCGTAAGTACCCCTACAAGATGATAAGTTTTGTCTTTTTGATATTCATTAGCACAACTGACTGAAGCATAAGATATTGTAGAACAAGCCAACAGAAAGCCGACTGAAAAAACTGCTGATATTATCCCCCTGAGCCTCATCCCTTTTTACATTTCGTAACATTTCAATCAGCAAATATAACAATTTTTATTTTTCCGTAAAATCGGGAAGGACAACTTTTTTCATTTTTATTACCAAGCCGGCCTTTACCATCCGCCGCCGAGAGCCTTGTAGAGAGAGACAAGTGCCAGATATTCTCCGCAAATTGCATCATTGAGCCCGACCTGGGCATCGAAATACTTACGCTGGGCGTCAAGGAAGTTGAGATAATCTATCGCCCCCTGGATATACTGCCTTCTTGCAAGATCCTCATTTTTTTGTGCCGCATCCCTCAGCGCCGTCATCAATTCGGAGTTTTCACGTGCCGTCCTATAATTTATGACCGCATCATACACTTCCCTGAACGCCTCCATCACAATCTGCTCGTATGCCAATTTGGACTGGTTGTACGAAGCTATCGCAGCCTTGAATTTCGCTTTTCTTTTGCCGAATTCAAACAAAGGAGCTACGAGATTGCCTGCAGTATAGAACCACGGCGACCGGAAGAATGAAGCGAACTCACCATTTTCAAGGCCGGCGCTCAGATTGATGGTGAAGCGCGGAAATCTCTCAGCCTGGGCGACACCCACTGCCGCCATTGCCGCCATCAGCTGCTGCTCCGCCCTACGCAGGTCAGGACGCCTGCGGACAAGATCCGAAGGTATGCCGACCGGCACATCGGCATCATACAGGACAGTGCCCGTCTCAGTCGTCCTCTCCACCTTGGAAGGATAACTGCCCGCAAGAATGCATATCTGACTTTCTTTCCGGGCAATTTTCCGTTTCAGGTCCGGAATCTCAGCCGCAGTGGAGGCGAGTTCCACCAATGCCTGCTGATAAGGCACCTCGGAAGTCAGACCTCCGTCAAGACGCAGCTTTGCCTGACGTACTCCCTCCCGGCGAGTCTCAAGAGTCCGATTCACTATCTGAAGTTCATTATCGAGAGAGACAAGTTCAAAATATGCAGTTGCAACTTCCGCAATGAGAGTCATCTGCATCGCCCTTTTGGCCTCTATCGACGACAGATACTCCGCAGCCCCCTTTCTGCCTGCCCAGCGCAGATTTCCCCAAAGGTCTATCTCCCAGACCAAATCCAATTTCAAATTCACCTCAGGATCGCTTGTCATACCCTTGCCTCCGTGGTCCGTCCACTCATGGTCTCCTCCAGTCCTTGCCGAAAGCGACGGCCACAAATCCGACTTGTCCATTCTGTATCTGTAGCGCATCTCCTCTATCCTTTCAGAAGCGATAAGCATATCCTTGTTATATTCCAAAGTCCGCTTTATCAGCTTCTGAAGCAGAGTATCGGAATAAACCTTCCACCACTCCATATCCGCAATGGTCGAACTGTCAGTCGCAGCCGTCCCGAAAGAAGCAGGAAGCGACAAATCAGGCTTGACGCAGTATTTTGCCGGTGAACAGGCGGTTGCCAAGAAAAACGGAAGAACTAAAATATATTTAAACAGTTTTTTTGCCATGACGAGAAAATTTTGCCTTCAATCTGTATATCCAAACGAAAAAGAACGGCACGAACACTATGCCGACGGTGATTGCCACAATCATTCCGAAGAACACTCCCGTACCGATGTTCTGCCGGCTTGCCGAACCGGGACCTGATGCCAGGACGAGAGGAAGCATACCGAGCATAAATGCAAGAGAGGTCATCACAATGGGCCTGAAACGGAGTTTGGCCGCCGTGACCACTGATTCTACAAGTTCCTTTCCTGCATCCACCTCTTCTTTTGCAAACTCCACAATCAGAATTGCATTTTTGGCGACAAGCCCCATAAGCATCACAAGTCCGATCTGGAAATAGATATTGCTTTCAAGCCCACACACTGCAACTCCCAAATAGGCGCCGAGAGCCGCAATAGGAAGCGAGAAAAGCACCGCAACCGGCACAGACCAGCTTTCATATTGTGCAGCAAGGAAAAGGAAAACGAAAAGCAGGGCAAGACCGAGAATAAGCCCTGTCTGTCCGCCCTCCTTCTTCTCCTGATAGGAAAGCCCGCTCCATTCTATGCCGATATTGTCAGGAAGGTGCCCGCGTGCAATTTCTTCGAGTACGGCCATCGCCTCTCCCGAACTGTAGCCGTGGGCCGCCTCCCCGTTGATTGTGGAAGAATTGAACATATTGAACCTCTTGATGGTCCCGGGCCCCGTAGTGTACGAGGTGGTACCCAAAGAAGTGACAGGTATCATGTCCCCGTCATGTCCTTTCACAAAGAAAAGATTGAGATTGTCCCTATAGGAACGGTATGACGCATCCGCTTGAATATAAACACGGTAAATCCGGTTAAACATATTAAAGTCATTGATGTACACCGAACCGGTAAAAGCCTTCAGCGTAGAGAACACATCAGCCACGGGCACTCCCAAAAGCTTGACCTTGTCACGGTCCACATCGAAATACAGCTGAGGGATATCGCTTTGCATTGATGACGACAGACCGGCCAGTTCCTTGCGTTGCGAAGCTATGGCAAGCAATGTGTCAGTCGCTCTCTGAAGATCTTCATATGTAGCATCTCCACGGGCTTCAAGCACCATAGAAAAGCCTCCGGAAGTACCCAGACCCGGAATGACAGCCGGAGTACTGACATAGACCTTGCTCTCCGGATATTGGGACAAATGCCCGGAAATGAGCTTCATCGTCTTGTTGATGTCGCGTTCCTTCCTTTTGTTCCAAGGCTTCAATATGACAGTCAGAGCCGTATTCGCCTGACTCGCACCGACACGGGGACTCGAACCGGTAACATTCAGCACGTATGCCACATCCGGATTTTCCATCAGATAATCCATCGCCCTTTCAGTGATTATACGGGTCCTTTCAAGAGTTGAGTTGACAGGCAGCTCAAGTTCCACGGTAAAGTAACCCTGGTCTTCCTTAGGGATGAAACTCTGGGGAACAAGCCTGTTCAGAACAATGATTCCGACAATAGTCAGAGCGAAGAAAAAGAACATCCGCCCGGAATGGTCCAGGGAAGAACGTATCATTCTTTCGTAAAACCGGTTGCCTTTTTCAAGCCATTTGTTGATAAAACGGAATACCACATTCTTTTCCCCGTCGGACTGAGGTCTCAGAAGAAGAGAGCACATCACCGGACTAAGAGTAAGTGCGACTATGGTGGAAATCACCACGGACACGGCAATAGTTATCGTGAACTGCCGGAAAAGCTGCCCTGTAATGCCCGAAAGGAAACTTACGGGGACAAATACGGCACAGAGAACAAGAGAAGTCGCAATGAGCGCCCCGGAAATTTCCGCCATCGCCTTTTTGGTGGCTTCGTAGGCAGAAAGCCGCTCCCGGTGCATGATACGGTCCACATTTTCGACCACCACAATGGCGTCATCCACAACAATACCGATTGCCAGCACAAGGCCGAGCAGAGTCATCATATTCAGAGAGAAACCGAACACAAGCATCACCCCGAAAGTGCCAATCAAAGAAATCGGCACGGCAATCATAGGAATAAGCGTTGACCTCCAGCTCTGAAGAGAGAGGAACACTACAAACATCACAAGAAGCAGAGCCTCAAACAGGGTCTTGTAAACCTCGTGGATGGACTCCGAAATGTAAGTGGTCATATCGAAAGGAATATCATAGCCGATACCCTCAGGAAAATTCGCACTTATATCCTTCATCGCCGACTTCACGCTCTTGGCGACGTCCATTGCATTCGCTCCGGGGAGCATATTCACATTGATGACAGCCGCATTTCCACCGTTGATACCGCTCTCGGTATTGTAGGACTGTGCTTCGAGCGACACCCTGGCCACATCCCTCAGGCGGATGACAGCGCCCTCGGGAGTCGCCCGGATAACTATGTCTTCAAACTGACTGACCGATGACAGACGCCCCTTTGCGGTAATCGGAGTGGTCACATCCACATTTTCTATAGGCTGCTGCCCGAGTACACCTGCCGCGGACTCCCTGTTCTGGTCTTTCAAGGCATTCTGCAGATCCTGGACCGTCAAGCCGAAATTTGCCAGCTTGTCAGGCTGCACCCATATCTGCATGGCATAATAACGCCCGCCCGAACTCGTAACCCTGCCGACTCCGGGAATACGCCTTAGCATATCCACAACATTAAGCGTGGCGTAATTGCTGAGATAAATTTCGTCAAATTTAGGATCCTGCGACTGTATGGTAATGGTCATCAATTTGCTCGCCGCCTGCTTTTCAATGGATATGCCATTTTGGACAACTTCCGCGGGCAGACGGCCCTCCGCTTCCTTCACACGGTTCTGTATCTCCACGGCAGCCAGGTTGGGATCCGTCGAAATGTCAAAAGTGACTGTGGCCGTAAAACTTCCCGAATTTGTATTGTTTGACTCCATATAGAGCATTCCGGGAGTACCGTTAAGCTCCTGTTCTATCGGAGTGGCGACAGCCTGAGTCACAGTCTGGGCACTCGCTCCCGGATATGAAGCGGAAATTCTCACCTGAGGAGGTACAATCTGCGGATACTGGTCTATCGGCAACTGGCTCAAGCCTATAAATCCGACGATGACAATCAGAATTGATATCACCATCGAAAATACCGGTCTGTCTATAAAGAAAGAGGTTTTCATACTGTGCCGTTTTTATTGTTCTGCTGCCTTGCTGTCGGCTACAACGACCTTCATACCGTGAGCAAGTTTGTGATAGCCCTCGACGACAATACGCTCATATCTGCCCAAGCCCCTCTCTATCACGGTGTTATTGCCGACTTCCGGGCCGAGTTCCACAAAACGCTTCTCCACGACATCGTCCCTGCGCACCACGAAGATATATGCGCCGCCCTTCTCTATAACTATGGCTTTTGTCGGTACGACTATCGCGTTTTCCCTGACGTCGAGCAGAAGTTTCACCTTGGTGAACTGCCCCGGGAGAAGTACATGGTCAGGATTCGGCATTTCCGCGCGCACCGAGAAAGTACCGGTGTTCGGATCCACCTGAGGGTCGGCGAAGTCCACGAGACCTTTCAGCGGATACACTGAATTGTCTGCAAGAGTGACAGTCACGTATGGGTTCCATGTCCTTGAAGTGTCCTTCTGCCCCAAATTGACATTTCTCTCCTTGCTTTTGAGATAATCCAATCCTGTCATACTGAAATCCACACGCACGGTGTCACTTTTCACTATAGTTGCAAGAAGTGATTTTCCGCCCGGCCCCACCAACGTTCCTATATCCACATTTCTTTCACTGATGTAGCCGCTGATAGGAGAAGTCACTGTGGTGTAGCTGAGTGCCATTTCATCCTGAGCCAGGTCAGCCTCACTCATCAACACCTCTGAAGTCGCGCTTTCGTATGATGCAATGGCATTGTCCAGATCAAGCTGGCTTGCGGCATTCTGCTCGTACAGAGGACGTATTCTGTTCAGGTCACGCTCCGCCTTCTGGGCAAGCGCCTTGTTTTTGTTCAGCTGCGCCTTCGCCTTGTCCACCTTTGCCTTATACTGTCTCGGGTCTATGATAAACAACACCTGGCCTTTCCGTATGTACGTACCTTCTTCAAAAAGCATACTTTCAAGATAGCCTTCCACCCTGGCACGTATTTCCACGAACTGCTGGGCCCTGATACGTCCCACATATTCACCGTAGATTTCCACATCCTGGGTCTGCACAGCCTCAGCACTGACTACAGGGTAAACCGGCTCTGCAGGTTTCTTCATCGTCATTATGAACACGAGCATCACGATGAAGACCGCCGCAACAGCTATCATCACCCACTCGCGCCAGGTGAATCTTTTAAACCTTATCGTGACATATTTCGACCCCTGACTCAATTTGTCGCGGGTTTTCTCGATATATTGTTTACCGTTCATCCTCCAAAATTTTTAGCAAAAGGGACAACGCCACAAAAATTATGCTCAATTTTCCGCAGAGAAGGATTCCCCTGGAAAATCGAGCATTATTCTATGCAGTCCTTTGATGATTGAAGCCTTATTTCGAAAGTTCCGAATATTCTTCGTCCGTCACCGGCTCGAGCCATTCATTGGAAGTCTTCTCGCCTGCAACCTCAACGGCAAGATGTGCGAACCAGCTGTCCGCTGCAGCACCGTGCCAATGTTTGACACCTGCAGGAATGTTGATAACGGTGCCCGGAAGGATTTCCTGCGCAGGCTTGCCCTCTTCCTGATACCAGCCGCGGCCTGCAACACCGATGAGCATCTGTCCGCCGCCCTTCTTCGCATGGTGGATATGCCAGTTGTTGCGGCAGCCGGGCTCGAAAGTCACATTTGAAATGTTGACCTGCTCGCGTGAAATAGGAGCGAGGTAGCTGTTGCCGATGAAATATTTGGCGTAAGCTGTATTTGGCTCGCCGATAGGGAAAATCATTTCGCGCTGGAATGCAGCCTTCGCATCTTCGGATTCCGACTCCTCAGCCCACACTTCTTTGGCTATGCGAAAACCGGCCCACGCATTCGGCCAACCGGCATAAAACGCAGCCTGAGTGAGCAGAGCGGCGATTTCACTACGTGTAATTCCGTGTTTTTTCCCCAATTCAAGATGAGAACGGAATGAAGAGTCAATCAATCCCTTGCCGAGGAGGATTGAAATAGTGACCATACTGTGGTCGTGAAGGCTCAAAGTCGAATCATTCCAGACAGCATCGCCGAATAAAACTTTGTCGTTAAGCTCCGCAAATTTCGGTGCGAATCCGCCAAGTACAGTCTGTCCGGCGGTCTGGGTAATTTTTTCCTGTGCCATAAGATTAAATGATAAAATGACTAAAAGTAATGTTATTGCAATTCTTTTCATACTTTCAAAAATTTTTACATTGCAAAATTACGCATTTACCCCTTCCCCAAAATACCTTTTTTACCGAAATTCTTATACAAATTACCGATAATCGGATTATCAGTCCGCCTGTTCCAATTTTTCTTTTCCAAGAGACCTCTTTGGCCTGTCCATCCGGAATTATTCCTTTCTGAAATAAGCATTTGCGCAATCAAATTGTGCTATAGGGCAATATTGGTAAATATTGGAAAGTGGCGACACCTTATAGAATTTTATATCCATACTCTTGGTTGTCAGGCGGCTGACAGTATACGAGACTATCCACTCGTAATCATCGTTGCTATCTACAATGCCGTCATAGTTTACGTCATGCAAATGAAACAGGCCGATAGTCCCCTCACTTTTATCAAGAGAATATTTGTAACTTTCTTTAATTTCCTCTCCGTTTTTCACACCTTTCACTACCAATATGCCGTCCGTACCGAAAGTCCACTCCTGGGAAATCCCGTAGGAATAGGACACATCTTCTTCCTCAGGTTCAAGCATTTTCCACGTTCCATAGAGATTTGTTTCATTCACCGGCACTTTCTTTCCGTCAAAAAGTCCCTCACATGATACACAGCACGCTGCAAGCACAGCAATGGCAAAAGCCGCCACAATCCGTTTCATATAATCTGATTTTTTAAATAATTTTCCGCAAATTTAACAATTCTCAAAATTTTTTTCAGACTGTTGCCGTTTATTTTGCATTTGCGATAAGCGTATTGATAATATGTACAAGATTTCTCCACTCGCTTCGCTCGGTCGAAATGACAACGAGCAGAGCGCAGAGTCAAGCTTGCTTGAACTATGCCGAGGCGAGGAAGTCATTGTAAAACCGTAGGTTTTAAAATGACAACGAGCTATTATTCGGTTTTCTGCGACGGGGATTTACGGAAAATCTTGTAGCCGATGGCGGCGATAAAGATGGACATCAGAGGGGAAATGATGTTGAAAAGGCAGTAGGGCAAGTAGTCCATCGTCGGTACTTTCAGCACGGTGGCCTGGGTCATACCGCAGGAATTCCACGGTATCAGCACAGACACAACGGTCGCTGAATCCTCAACGGAACGGCTCAGAAGCCTGTTTTCATAACCTTTGTCCTCGTATAATTTGCGGTAGAGATTGCTGGTCAGAATGATTGAAAGGTACTGGTCTCCGGTAATCATATTGCAGAACACGCCGGTACCGACAGTAGCTCCCACAAGACTCGCCGTACGATTCACACAGCGCACAAGCAGATTTGTCAGACTCTGCAGCATGCCGCTTCCCGCAAGCACTCCTCCGAAAGTCACGGCCATGACAATCAGGAACACCGTATTCAGCATGCCTGTCATTCCGCGGGTCGCAATCAGCGCATTCAGCACCTCGTTTCCCGTCTCGATACCTGTCGAACCATAGAAAGTAATCATCAGCCCCTTGAAGCCTTCGGTAAATGACACCGGCCCGGTGCTTGCCGCACCGCCTGCCACCTCAGCCAGAATGTCAGGCTGGAAAATCACGGCAGCAATGGCCGCAAGCAGCGAAGCCACCGACAATGTGATGATTGCAGGCACTTTCCTCACTATCAGATAGGCCGTAATCAGAGGCACGATGAAAAGCAGCGGAGTGATATGGAAAGTGTCTTTCAACGCATTGGAGATTTCCACCACCTGCACGGCATTTTCCGTCGGGTGCATCAGGCTGGCAACGAGAAAGACAACAGTCGCAATGACAAACGACGGCACCGTAGTAATCATCATGTACCTGATGTGCGTGAACAGCGGAGTGCCGGATGAAGACGAAGCCAGAATCGTAGTATCAGAAAGAGGGGAAATCTTGTCTCCGAAATATGCACCTGAAATGATGGCACCGGCCGTCCAGCCCGCGTCATAACCCAAAGCCGTGCCTATGCCGATAAGCGCCACGCCAATTGTCGCTATCGTAGTCCACGAACTGCCGGTCATCACAGCCACGAGAGCACTGATGAGCGTAGCCGCAAGCAGGAAAATCCCCGGAGTTATGACCTTAAGGCCATAATATATGAGCGTAGGAACGACCCCGCTGACCATCCATGTGCCTGCAATTGCCCCGATAAGAAAAAGAATGACAATAGCCGAACCCACCGCACGTATATTGTCGAGTACCGCATCCTCTAATTTTTTCCACGGGACACGATAGACTACCATTGAAATCATCACCACCAGGGCAGAAGCGAAAAGCAGGGCGACCTGACTTCCGCCGGCCAAGGCATCTGCACCGAAAACCCGGATTACGCACACAAGCACTGCCACCAAAAACACGAAAGGCACGAGCGACACCGCCCACGACGGCTTTTCAGGATGTCTGAGAAATTTCATTTTCCAAGCACTTAATTCTTTGTCAATCAATTTTCCACCAAAAAGACCGCAAAGATACACTTATTCCCTCTATCTCACAAAAAAACATCGTGTTCCGTATTGTCCGCCAAATCAGGAAAGATCAGATTACTTTCTGCTTTAAGCAAAAAATCATAAAATCTGCTTTTTTCAATTAACAAATTATTATATTTGCACTATCGTAACTGCCGTTACGGTAATTGGCATTACGATAAAACGTGCAGATATGAAACCGAACATGAAAATCTTTGTTTGATAGTATGAAATTTTTTGATAGAGAAGCTGAATTTGAAAAACTTAGGGAAATTGAAGAATTGTCCCTTGAAGCAGCCCGATTTACCATCATAACGGGAAGACGGCGTATCGGTAAAACAGAGATGGTCAAGAAGTTTTATGAGAACAAGACAATACTCGACTTTTTTGTTGCCAGAAAAGCCGAAACCGACCTGTGTGATATATTTATTGAAGAAATTCGCACAAAACTCAACATACCAATGCTTGATGGCAAAGGGATGTCTTTTGCTGCGATATTCAGATTCATTATGGAACTGTCGCAGACTCAACATATCACGCTCTTTATTGACGAATTTCAGGATTTCTACAGAGTGAATCCGTCTATCTATTCTGATATGCAGAATATCTGGGACAGCTATAAAAACAAGGCACACATCAATCTGATAGTGGCAGGTTCAGTAAACACTTTAATGAATAAGATATTCAAGGATAAGAAGCAGCCCCTGTTTGGCAGGCAGACCGACACTATACATATCCGACCGTTCAGTCCCTCCGTAATGAAAGAAATAATGTCTGAATATTGTCCTGACTATAAGAAGTCGGACCTGTTAGCTCTTTATACTCTGACCGGCGGAGTGGCCAAATATGTCGAGTTGTTCGTCGACAAGAAAAAGTTCACTGAGAAAAAGATGCTGGATATGTTCTTTGAACGTGATTCTTATTTTTTGTCAGAAGGCAAGAATATGCTTGTTGATGAATTCGGAAAGGATTACGGCATCTATTTCTCAATTCTGACACTTATAGCCCAAGGCAGAAATACACGCTCAGAACTGGAAAGTGCCCTCAATATAAAAGAATTGTCAGGTTACTTGAAAAACCTTAATGAAGAGTATGGCCTGATAGCCAAGATGCAACCGGTTTACGAAAAGTCATCCAACAAGAACGTGCATTATACAATCAACGACCAGTTCCTGAAATTCTGGTTCCGGTTTATATATAAATACGTACACATCATCGAAGCCGGCGGTAATGAGAAATTGAAAACAATAGCAGAGCGCGATTTTACAACATTCAGCGGAAAATCTCTTGAACATTATTTTAATGAAGTACTGAAGGAGTCCGGTCAATACACAAGACTTGGATACTGGCATGACAGAAAAGGCGAAAATGAAATTGACATTATTGCAGAAGACGAACTGGAGAAAAAGATTGAATTCATTGAAGTCAAGCGACAGGCAAAAAACTTTGACGAAGAAGTATTAAAAGCCAAATCCGAATTGTTCCTGAAGGCGGTAGGATCTTTCAAAGAGTACGAGGTTATCTATAAAGGACTGTCGATAGAGGATATGTGATTTTATTGAATTTTGCTTTCCGCTTTGAGCAAAAATCCCTAAAATTTGCTTTCTTCAATAAGCAAAAAATCACCCATCTGGCTTGTCGGCTTCCTATATTGAACCGGAAAAAATTGCCGGCAAACCAAAAGCCGGCCACGAAAGAACACCATCAGTGTAGAGGATTAACTTATTTATCAGAACTATGAAACACAAGGAATTAAGAATTACAGAAACTGATTTCATCCTTGCAAACCGAAGGGCATCAAGGATGGAGGAGATTGAAAGGCATGGACGGCAGGTCCAGTCAAGAAGGTCTGTGCACAAATCCAAGAAGGTCTATGACCGCAAGCGCATCAAGAGAGCCGGCATCAAGAGCGATGACGGCTCTTATTGTTTTGCTTGAAAATCATTATTCCAGCAGCCACCGCCAAATCGGTACGACTCGTATTGAGGATGCTTCAGAAACTGCAACGGTACTTTTCTTTTTCAAATTATTCAAAAAAAATATATGGAACAATTCTGTTTCACGCATATAAACAAAAAAGTGGTCGCGGGAGGATTCCCATGACCACCTTGTTGCATTATCATAAAATCTGCTAATCATTCAGACTGCCGATAGGGACAAATAATACAGAACATTCATCAATCAGTCTCCGTCAGTTTCGATTGCAATTATATTTTTCCTGACAAAAAAGCCTAAGGCTATTTTGTTATTGTAATTCACGAAGCTCTGCAATGAGTTCATCTAAAATATAATCATCACTCATCAGATGTAAACCATATTTTGGGGAAGATAACTGTCGGTAAACATTTGATGAATAAAACAAATCAAGAGCACGCTCTGGAGCAATTTGCAGAGAGTCAGCCAAACGCATAATTATACGGCTTTCCTTGCGCCAAAGAACACTATCTCTCATAGCTGCCCCTCCTTTAATGTTTCTGATGAGACAAATGTTAAATAATTATCTGCTATTTCCTGATTTAAGATACAAATCTGGTGATTTACTTCTTTATATCTTAATTGTCCCAAAGCTTGTTCGGCTGTAATGATCCCGTTTTCATAGTCCTCAACTGTATCAATGACATTGTCATTGGCAACACCACCTTCTACCAGATCATACAGATTCTGTAATTTACCGTCTTTCCTGCAATCAACTACATATTCAAGCCACTCATGATTATATGCATCAAATTTTTTTATTCGATTTCACCAGATGTAACAGCATTATAGTCAAATGAATATAAAGATACAACCGCTTCTGCACTACGACCTTTTCTCTCAGCAATGGTTCTTGCCCAAGATTCTGCTTGTTTACGTAACTTTGTTAGGTAAAATCCTTGTCCGAAATCTACTTTTTTCCTGCCTAATTTCACGAGTGGGGCAGATACTGTAACGTATGAACCATGAAATAATGTTATCATGCTCCAGCCTCCCAATTTAAAAGTGTCTCGCTAATATCCTCAGCGACCCAATCGATGCTCTGAGTATGCAGGTCTTCATATCTTCCAAACAGACGACGATGAATCAAGCCCTGTTTTTTTAGTCTGTCATGCATCTCTTTTCCGCTTATACCCAATTTACGGGCACCACTTTCTATGGCTATAACGGCAAAATGGACGCGTCTATATGTTTCATTATTTGTGTAATTCATAACACATGGTATATAATTCGTATAGTGCAAATTTAATAATAAAAATGATTTTTTCAAGCCCTCCCTGTCTTATGTACAGGATACATTCAAGCACATTCACTTACCCGGAAAAATATAGTGCAACATTTTCATCCGGAAAATAAAGTCATAATGAGGATGATTCAATCAAAAACAGTGAATCGTCCACAAAACGATACGAATTTTGGACGACTCACTGAAAAATAAGCGATATTTTGTGTCACTTTTCGGTGACGACGATCTGGCCGTCTTTGACAGTGACGAGAATTTCGCTGTCGCGGCGTACCTTGCCGTCGAGGATATTGTTTTTCCGGCACAATCCAAGATTTTGTTAAATAAACTTTATAAAATTACACTGTTTTTATAAAGTACACTTTACAAAAAGCACTATAATCTCTACTTTCGGTAAAAAATTTGCAGGATTGAAATAAAAGCACTACTTTTGCATCGACAATTTCCGCCACGCCTCTTCTCAATGCGTACCAGGGCGGAACTTTTGCTTTTTATACACTTACGGATTATACTAAACAACCGCTGGATTATCCACAGATTCTTCAGATGCTGAAAGACCGGGGACTAATCATTAGAGATGATAATGATGCTTCAGCGCAGTTAAAAATCATGAGTTATTTCCGTCTGGCGAATTACCTCCGTCCGATGGAGCAGGACAAGACCACTCATATATTCAAGTCCAACAGCCATTTCGATAATGCCGTCAATCTTTATTACTTTGACAAGAAACTGAGGGCGTTGCTGTTCACGGCCATCCAAAGTTTTGAGATAGCTCTTCGCTCGAAACTCATACACCATTTTTCGATGGCTTACGGTTCTTTTTGGATAATGGACAGAAGTCTATTTACTGACAAGAAAATTTTCACTGATTGCTCTATCCGTGTTCAGCAGGAAGTTTTCCGTTCTAAAGAGGATTTTATCCAGGAGCATATTGACAAATACTCTAATCCGATAATACCACCTGTTTGGAAAACTTTGGAAGTGGTTTCTTTCGGTACATTGTCAAAGATATTCTGTAACTTGAAGGACACTAAAATCAAGAAGAAAATTGCGAGGGAATTTAACTTGCCACAGCATGAATATCTTGAGAGTTGGTGTAAATGTGCCGTTGCCCTGCGTAACTGTCTCGCACATCATTCACGCACATGGAACAGAAGATACCCTCTGAAACCACAGCTTCCCGGTAAGCTGAAAGGTGACTGGATAAATGCATCCATAACACTGCCCACCAAACTCTACGCCCAGCTTTGCTGCTTGGCATACTTGCAAAACGCCACCCATCCTGCCAATGATTTCAAGCAGCAATTAAAATCGTTACTGCAAGCTCATCCTAATGTCGATGTGGCAGCGATGGGCTTCCCTGCCGGTTGGGAAAATGAACCGCTTTGGAAGTAAGGCAATACTTCAAACAGTTTTATTGCTGATTCCAAGCCAATTCTATTGAAGAAAGTTGCCCGGAATAAACACAAAAAAGTGGCCGCGGGAGGATTCCCATGACCACCTTGGTACTGCCTGCTCAGGATGACAGAGCGTGTCACTTTTCGGTGACGACGATCTGGCCGTCTTTGACAGTGACGAGAATTTCGCTGTCGCGGCGGACCTTGCCGTCGAGGATTGATTTGGCGAGGATATTGATCAATTCCTTCTGCATCAATCGTTTGATAGGACGCGCTCCGTATGCCGGCTCATAGCCTTTCTCGGACATATAATCCTCGAATTCCTTGCTGAAGCCGATGCTTACGCCATTGTCCGCCAACTTCTTCTGCAAATCCGCCATCTGCATTCTGAGAATATCCCTGATGTCGGTCTGCGACAAAGGTTCAAACATAATGATCTCATCAATACGGTTCAGGAACTCAGGACGCACTGTGTTTTTGAGCACCTGAAGCACATCCTTGCGGCACTGTGACAGCAATTCAGTACGTTTTGCCCAGTCTCCCGCTGTCTCGTTGCCGACTGGAAGCTTCTCCATGTAGTTCTGGATGATGTCCGCACCGGCATTCGAAGTCATAATCAGGATAGTGTTCTTGAAATCCACTGTACGGCCTTTGTTGTCGGTCAGACGACCGTCGTCAAGCACCTGAAGCAGGATGTTGAACACATC
>JBJEBQ010000021.1:0-16945 GCA_051870215.1 Candidatus Cryptobacteroides sp.
CACTTCCACCAACCACTTTTGTCATGATCACCAACCAAAAATGTCAATTATACCAAACTGTTTGCGATATTGCGATGCCGACATTCCGATGTTTTTACGGAATACTCTTATGAAATGCGGCAAATCATTGAAACCTACGAGATAACGTATTTCGGAAACTGACTCTTGAGAATGTCATTCCCTTGAAACTCTTGCTGAAAATAATAATTTGCCTGCCGAAAAGTATAATTTTAACCTCGTATCCGTCGATTTTTAGTAAATTTACGCACAAATTGAAGTGACAATGGAAAACTTTAATCCATACTTGGAAAAAATTGATCTTGCCTTTTGGCGCGACCTGTGCCGAAAGGAAGGAAAGTCGCGCCATTACGATGCCGGAGAATTCTTTTTGGAAACCGGAAGAATTGCTCGATTTATGGGTTTTGTCCAAATAGGCTCACTCAAATATGTTGCAAATGATATTGAAGGCAACGAACACGTTATCAATCTGGAACCAGCAGGAGGTTTTGCCGCCGATTTTCCCAATTCCCTATATGGCCTTCCTTCAAAAGTGTCAATTATTGTCAACTCTCCCAGTGAAATATTCTGCATTCCGACAACTACATTACGGAGTAGAATTTTAACTGACCCGGAATTCAAATTCATAGTGGCTAAGACAAGCGAACAGCTTATGGAGCAAGTCTATAGCAGACTGATAGAGTCCTATACAGTCTCTCCTCGACAGCGTTATCAGCAGCTTGTCGCAAGATATCCATATCTGTTTGAGATGTTCCAGCTGCAGGATATAGCTTCATACCTGAGAATCACTCCGACACACCTCAGCCGTATCCGAAAAGAGATATCCTTTGATAAATAAAGCTGTTTTTTTTGTCGCTATATACCTGTTTTCAACATTTGTTGAGAGCTTTTTCGTGAAAATGCCCGAACTTTACCGAATGAACTTGATAAACATAAACTTGAGTATTATGAAAAGAATCAAACTCGCGCTTCTGTGCGCCCTTTCAGTCCTGTTCGTATTTGCAGGCTGCAACAAAGGCAACAAAGATGATGACCATCCGCTCGGCAATAAGACCTGGACAGAACTCGTCAAGGAATATCCTTTCCTCGGCGAATTCCCCGACTTTGACGGCGAAATCGAAAATGTCCACTACGACAAACGAAGCGGTCTCGAAAGCGTAGCCTTCTTCGACTACAAATGCGACAAATCCGTAGCCGACAACTACCTCAGGAAATTCGCCTCAAGCGACTTCGAAAAAGCGGAATTCGGCGACAGCTACTCAAAGACAAAAGACGGCAAGACCTACACTTTCGCCGGAGGTTATGCAGCAGGGAGTTTTGCTTTGACTTTCTCCACCTACGGCTCGAATTAAAAATTTTCCATATTGAAGTTGCATAAATAATCGAAATACGGTCATTTATGCAACTTCATTGACTCCATCCGCATTTGCGACAGAGCAAAGCCTTGAAAGGCTTCTCCTGTTTACTGCCCGCTTCCTACTTGAACTTGGTTCGGTATATATAAATCACGAGTGATCCAATTGCGATTCCTGTAATTCCGGTCAATATCCATAACTTTTCTCTAAAGAAAAATTCTTTCTTTACTATGTCGGTGTGGAATATCAGGATTTATATATAAATTTGCAATCCAAAATCTATTAATATGGCACATCCGATAGACCCCAGACAGACCACCAGAGCATACGCTTACGAATTCTGGATGAAGGCACCGAACCCTATGGTGACTTTCATAAAGACTATTGATGTGACCAGGCTTGTGAAGGTCAGCAGGCGGAAAGGATTGAAATTCAATATGCTCCTGGATTGGTGTATAGGCAGGGCGGCAGCTCCGATCAAGGAATTCTATATGCTTCCGGTCGGGAATGAACTGATGCAGTATGATTCGATTGCAGTGAATACAATCGTCAGGAACAAAACCGGCGAAGTGAGTTCGTGTGACCTGCAATACAGCGACAAGCTTTATGAATTCAACCGGCAATATCTGAAATACACTGGTGAAGTTGCGGATACTTGCCAGGACAGAGACCTTTCAAATGACAGTATGGTTATCGGTACCTCTGCTATCATTGATACGGAAATTGACGGAGCTGTAGGTATGAACAGCGGAATCTTCAACAATCCTTTCATAATCTGGGGCAGATACAGGAAGAAATTTTTCCGTTACTGTCTGACACTCTCTTTCCAGTTCCATCATACCCAGATGGACGGAGCACACGCCGGCCGCTTCCTTGCCAATCTGCAGGCAGAGATAAACAATTTATAGGCTGATTTTACTCAAAATCCATCAGCCTTAAAAACTTCCGGTTTTTCTTTAACTTTTTCCCGCTTTTTGCTACCATATGGATAGAAACAAATAATTTCGACCAAATTGGGAGCAATCAAGTTATTTTTTCAGGATTACTTATGCTGCCGGAACGGAATAAAACTGTGTGAAATAGAGTGATGACAAAACAGAAATTTGAACATATCGCCACCTGCATCCGTCCAAAGCTGCTGGCCATAGCCCGACGCTTCACAAAAGCCTCCGGACTCAGGGCCGAAGCGGAAGACATAGTCCAGGAAGCCCTTACCGAACTTTGGCAACTCAGCAGCTCGGACTACCAAATCCGCGACATGGAAGCATTGGCTGTGAAAATCACCAAGACCGTCTGCGTCAGACACTACCGCAAGCGCAAACTGCAAATCACCGGCATAGACGGAACGGACTTTCCGGACAGCCACGGTGCAAGTGAAAGAATCGACACCGAAGAAGCGATAAAACTGCGGCAAAGACTCTTTGCCGGTCTTAGCGATACGCAAAGGCAATACCTGGAACTGCGAAACGAACGGGGCCTTACCCTCGATGAAATCGCAGCCGAGACCGGCCATCCGAAAGCGAGCGTCAAAGCCACCATCTCGCAGGCTCGGAAACGAATGGCGGAAATGCTGAAAAAGATATAGACGAATTGTCATCTTGTGCGAAGTGCGAAGCACGAAGTCGAAAGGACTTTAATTAAAATACCAATACAATATGGACAAGGAAATAAGACATACACTGATAGAACGCTATCTAAATGCCGAAACAACTCCGGAGCAGGAACGGATGCTTGCCGAATGGTTCGCCGCCCATGGAGCAGACAAGGATGAAGAGCCGGCAGCCAAACTTCTCATTGCAGAATACCCGGACGTAGCCTGCGGTGCAGCTGAAAAGGAATTTGATATCATCCTTGCTTCCTCCGAAAGGCGGAATGACGGCCAGAGGAAACGCACGGGAATAGTCCGTTTGGCCTGGGGCTTTGCCGCCTGCGCAGCAATGCTCACCGGCATAGGCATCTTCCTCACCTACCGCAACAGCTGCGAGTTCAACGGTCTTGAAATGGCCCAGGGCATAGAAAAAATAATGTCCCTCGATATGGAAAATGTCGAAAGCATCACTGCCAAGCCGAGAGGAAATAAGGTCATACTTACGGCTGTCCTCAATGACGGCACCCGCTGTCTCTACGAAATGAGCCGCGAAGAAGGCAGCTCCGCAATCTCAATCACGGCCATGCGTTAACGCCACCTTGAGCGAGCGACAGCGAGCCGAAAGATCAGAAAACCTTTAAAACATAAATATTATGCTACTAACATCAATCCTAAGCGCAGTATGCGCCCTCGCACTCAGTGCGACAGCTGTCCAGGCTCAGGCCGACACAGTGGACCTCTACATCATCAACGGCGAAAAAGTCACGAATTTTGACGGCAGCCAGCTTGTCGGCAAGACCGTTAGCGACTACAAAATCATGACAGCCACAAGCAGCAGCAACGGAGTGGTTACCGTCACAAAAGTGCATAACATCCTCACTGACGGAAGACAGGCCAGGGTCATAGCCATGACATCATCCGCCACTGACGGAGCCAATGTCAATTCCGTTACTGTAGATGATTCTGTCGTAGATTATTCCGTGACCGGCGTCCCGTCTGACAAAATGGAACTCTACATAGACGGAAAGAAATCCACAAGAGTGGAACTGGGAAAAATCAAGCCGGATAAGATTGCCTCGATCACGGTCCTGAAAGCCGGAAGCAAAGAGGCGGTGGAACTGACTGAGGACGAGACTGTCAATGTAATGAAAGTCGAATTGAAAAAGAAATAGCCTTGCATTTTGCTGATTCTTACACAGCGTAAAGGGGTTGTACGAAATTCTGCATTTTGATACAGCCCCTTTAATCATAACTCAACGCCTGGTAAGCGTTAAGGATTGCTTAATTGACCGATGTCAGACATAATGTCGCAAATATTTGTTATTTTTACATCGTTATTGATGCAAGATTTCAAGGAATCCGGCATTTATTCAGAAACTGTTATAAAAAATTAAAACAGCTTCTCAATATAAACTTTTTGATAGAATGAAAAATAAAGCAAAAACCGTGGTCATGTTGTTTGCGGCGATCGCCTGCACGATATGTCTTTTGACCGCCTGTGAGAAACACGACGGCGTATGTTATTTGAAGTCGAAATGTACGGCCGAATTGAACGGACAGACATATATTGACCAGCTGCCGCTTACATACATATTCGCGGTAGAAGGTCAGAAGACGCCTTCGTTTGCATATAGTGACGGCATAGCGACTTTCCGGACAGCTCTATGCAAGGGCAGAGGCGAAGCGGCAGTTTATTATGTCGATATTTTTCTTTTCACGGATTCATTGGAAGAACTCCACGGCAGAGAAGTGGGCTTTGAACGGCGGGACATCGAATATGTTGACGGAAAACCTGCCGAGTGGGAATATGAGGAATATTGCAATGACAACAGACTTCCTTATGCAAAGGTTTTTTCTTGCGAAAGAATGTGCGGGGAAATTGCAGACAAAGGCACTTTCCGCCTAACATCAGACAAAAACGGAAACTATAGCGGTACATTCATCCTTCAATTCAGTGAGGGAACAATGAAAGGCGAATTCTTCTTTTAGACGACAAGACATTTTCCATATATGTAATAGTTTTATTGATAAGATGTTACAGAAGTAATTTTCAGAATTTATAAAAAAAATATGCGTCAGCGACTTGCAGATATTGTATTTTGTTCGGTTTTTATTGCTTTTGCCGTTTCCTGCACGGTGCCAGGAGCAATCAGGCATGGAAGTGTGACGATAGATGATTACACGAAATTTGATTGCGACACGATAAAAAGAGGCGACAGTGTGTTCCGTTTCGCCGGAAAGGGTCGGGCATTGCTTGACACTCTGCAAATAGATTATCGCCTGTGGCATCGTGACACTGTGCTTCACATGAGCGTTGACAAGGATTTTGAAATGTTCCCCGATGTAAGGAAAGCCGTGCTTGTCATCCGGAATGACAGCATATTGTACGAGAACTACAGCAATGGCATGGACAGGTACACCATATCTACGATTTTCTCGGTTTCAAAGACAATAACGGGCCTGATGTGCGGGATTGCACTGAAAGACGGGCTTATCAAATCCTTGGACGATGCCGTGACCGACTATATTCCGGAATTGAAGGATTGCGACCCTATGTTCTCCAGCTTGAAAATCTCGCATCTTCTGGATATGACAGCAGGTTTCGATTTTGAAGAAAACTATGGGATGAATCCGTTTTCACGTATGGCGCGGCTCTATCTCGGGACGGATGCACTGAGGGAAATACGCAAAGCGAAATTCAATTCTGTCCCTGGAGAAAATTATCATTATGATTCCATGACGACTGCGGTGCTCGGTGTCGTGATAGAAAGGGCGGTGGGAATGACTTATGCAGGGTATCTGTCTGAAAAAGTATGGAAGCCACTGGGAATGGAGTCTGATGCGCTTGTCAGTCTTGACAGCCGTAAAAGCGGTATTGCAAAAGCGTACGGAGGCATTGCCACGAATGCCAGGGATCTTGCCAAAATCGGGCGTCTGTATCTGAATTACGGGAACTGGGACGGCCGGCAGATTGTGGATTCCTCGTTTGTCGCGCGGTCTTTAAGCACAAATATTGCCGGTACGGGAGCAAAAGGACTGTATTCGTATTCATGGTACTGGGGCTTTGTCGAACCGGAAAAATTTCCGGATGTGGAAAGTATGACAGAATACTATGCCGGCAGGGATGATGTCGAGTTTACCGGCAACTGGTATTACAATGACGGGGAGTATCAGGCCATTCTGCATAAAGGCGGGTTCTGGGGCTTCGGCCTTTACGGTCAGGTGCTTTATGTGAATCCGCGGAAAAACATGATCGGAGTCTATCTCGGTTCTGACCGCACGGAGGATTATCAGCGTATTTTCGACAGGATTTCAGATAGCCTTTAATATTCCTGTTCTTCTGTTGCGAATTCGATCCCGCGGTTGATGTAGTGGAGCAGGGGAGTGGCAGTCCTGAAAAGTTCTACCGAGCGTTCGAGCAGGTCCGGGGAAGTCATGAAGCTGTCCGGGGCGTTATAGCAGACGCAATATCTTTTGAGCTTCAGGTAATCGGCGTCCGGACATTTGGCATCAAAACCTGCAGGAATCTTTTTCAACGCGCCTTCAAAATCCATTTCAAAGCGTGGGTCACAATTCTTCACTAACATTCCGAATTCTCCGCCGCCCATTGAAATGTCCTCCCTGAGTATCCGCAACGCTCTCGGGTCGATCATGTAATCTCCCACGGCAAGCATGTTGGCTCCTTCGAAACTGCCCTGTCCTGCAACCCCGACCTGGAAATAGTATCCGCTGTAAGGCGACTTTTTTCCGCCGCGGCAGATGAAAGCCCCGAAATGTGTCTTGTACGGCTGTTTGTATTTGGAGAAGCGTACATCGCGGTATATCCTGTATGTCATGTCTTTGATCTGCTGCGGACCTATCTGGGGATCGATCTCCGACAGGCTCTTTGCCAACTGCATTGCAAAGGCATTGAAAGTATTGTTTGCTTCGATGTACCTGTCTTTATTAGCATTGAACCATTCCCTGTCATTGTGTATGCTCAGGTCGTATAGAAAATCCAAAACTGTTTGCATATTGATTTTTATGTTGAAGTTCATAACTTTATTAAATTCATAATACAAGGTGAAACATGGTTGTTCTCTGTTTCTGCGAAACTCTTGTTGTGCATGCCGGTGCCTCTATTTGGCGAGCATGATGATGCTTCCTGCTGTTATAAGCAGTGCTCCTGCTATGACCCTCGGACTGACCGGCTCCTTCAGGAAGAGACACGCAAGCAGAATGGTGATGACAACGCTGAGCTTGTCTATCGGGGCGACTCTTGATACATCCCCGGTCTGCAGTGCCTTGAAATAGAAAAGCCATGAAAGCCCTGTGGCGAGACCGGAGAGAACAAGAAAAATCCATGTATGTCCGCTGATTTCCTTCAGGTCACGGATTTGTCGTCCGAATAATGCAATACCCCATGTCAGCAGCAGTATAATGCTTGTGCGTATTGCGGTGGCAAGGTCCGGATTTATATCCTTGACACCGACCTTTGCGAATATCGCTGTCAGTGCAGCGAAAAATGCTGAAAGAAGAGCATAGATTTTCCACATATCATCCTTTGCAATTTGAAAAATATACGAAAGACATAACTGTCTTGGCATCCGTCATCCGCCGGCCTGGTGAAAGCAACGGAAGCGAAAACGAAAGACATCGCGAATGTACGAAAAGTTAATGGAAAAATATGTGACGGCATAATTTTTTTTCAGCGGTCCGCACAATTTGTTATTTTCTTTATATCGCTTCAATTATATTTCAGTCGGGATTTCAGCTGGGGTCAGGACGCAGGGCGGAAAGGAACAGCCGGCGCCGCATGAACTCGTCCACCTTGATTGGAGTGATGCGGAAATCCGGAGATATACCGTCTTCAAGGTTGCAGGCATAGAAATCTGAAATAGCCGATATGTAGAGTCTTGAATATCTTATATCAAGGGACTGTTGCAGATCCATTGTATATTGGACTGTATCAAAGGCATTTATGCCGTTTATCTGTTCCTTGCTGAATACGAAAAGCCCGAATTCGTCGAAATCGCCGTAGAAACCGGACGATACCTTGGAAACTTTGTTGGATATTATCTCCCTCATGGGTTGTGCGGTTTTCCAATAGTCAAGCTCTATGCCGCCTATGAAATTACCCTCTCGCAGACCATATCCATAGCCGCTTTCAACGATGGTCCGGAAATCGGAGGCATTGTCATCGGCGTCTTTTGTGATTCCCGAAATATCCTTGAGCATCTGGAGTGCGGCATCTTTTCCGCCTTCCATCGCACGGGTGACTTCAATGCCGAGACTCCTGTCCCCTATGCTCTGCAGATCCGGCCTGTCACGGTTTACAAGGTCATCGAACTTATGTCCCAACAGCGTCTGCAGCTGGAACATTGCATATCGTTCGAAAAAGCAGGTGTCATATTTTCTGTAAGCCATAAATCATCAAAGTCAAATCTGTCCGGAAGTTGTCAGAAATTAAAACAGCCCTCTGTCTTTCATGCCAATTGTATTCCGCTCCGTAAAGTTACCAAGATTCTGTAAAATTACAAACAAAAACATCAGAAGCCGGTCCAGTTGCAAGGCATCATGGTGATGGGTTTCTGCAAGTACTTGTATGTCAGATGTTTACAAAAACAGTATGCTCGAATATAAGTTCGCTGTTTTGCAAGCTCTTGGTTTTCAGCGTGTTGTGCGTATCCATTTGTAATCTTCTTTTGTCATGATGTAAAAATGCTCTGTACGCTCGTCTTCGAGGGGTGAAATGACGGCGTAATTCGTATGGTGATACTTGAAACCGCATTTTTCGATAACTCGTTTTGATTTTGTATTTCCGTCATAATACCCGCACCATACGGCATCAAGATTCAGATCGTCGAAACATCTTTTCAGCAATGCACTTACAGCTTCCGGTATCAAGCCTTGACCCCAATACGGCTTGCCTATCCAGTAGCCTATTTCCGCTTCATTTTGTTTCATTGCCGCAGTGTGCAGGCTGTCGGAGAACATTATTGCGCAACTGCCTACCGGCTCATCTGTGGCTTTCAGCACTACTGCATATGTGTTAGGGGCGGCAAACACAGTCCTGATAATCTCCAGGCTGTTTTCTTCCGAAGTATGAGGAGGCCATCCTGCAACCGGTCCTATATCCGGGTCGCTGGCATATCTGAACAGAGCTGCTGCATCAGACTCTTTCCAAGGTCTGAGGACAAGTCTTTTTGTTTCAATCATTATTCCCGATTTAAATGTGTTTTGTATTGCCGCAAATTTACATTTATTTATCCATAAATAAAAATTGCTTCCGCTGTGCCGAATCCGGAGTGCGTGAAAACATGCGCGGTGCAGTCCGGAATATCATGCAAATCGCGGAAAACAGTATTAATTGCAGAAAGCTGTTGTCTTTTTGAAAATGGAGTGGTATATTTGCTTTTGCGATACGCGGACGATTGTATTAAACTGAATTATGAAAATCTTTGATAGTATGAAACTCAATTTTTTATTGTCAGCTGTAATTATGGCTGCCATGCTTTCTTGTACGAATACAAAAACAACAGATAATATGGATGAAAACAAGGTGTTGGAAGTTCTGAAAACCAGGAGGTCGGTAAGAGCTTGTCAGGATAAAATGCCTGAGAAGGAATTGATAGCGCGGATTGTTGAAGCAGGGACATACGCTCCGACGGGAAAGGGACGCCAGTCTCCGATTATAGTTGCAGTTACCAACCGTCAGGTGCGCGACCGCCTGTCTGCAATGAATGCGGAGATTATGGGCAGTGACTCGGATCCGTTCTACGGTGCACCTGTTGTACTTGTGGTTCTTGCCGATAGAACCGTTCCCACATATTTGTATGACGGTTCTTTAGTGATGGGAAATCTGATGAATGCAGCCCATGCTTTGGGGCTCGGCAGCTGCTGGATTCATAGGGCAAAAGAGACATTCCAGTCGGAAGAGGGGAAACGCCTGCTTGAAGAGTGGGGCATTGAAGGTGATTATGAAGGCATAGGCAACTGTATCTTAGGATATCCTGCTCGGGAACTACCGGCTCCGAAAGCCCGCAAGGCAGATTATGTGAGATATATAGAAGATTGAAATGGTCCATGTGGCGAGTACGCTTGAAAGTGCATTAGGAATTCCACCGGAAACTGTAAATTTTGAAACAAATACAAACCCGTCAAAAGTGGCAAAATAGAGGAAATTTATAAAGATTGAGGAAATTGACGGTAAGAGAATGCCTGTGTCTGTGATATTAGTATTGGAAAATTACATAACTTTGAGCAGAGCAGAAGTTCTGTTGCATGAACTATGACGCAAACATCCTTGTGCAAAGCCCAATATCGCCTCTAAATCACTTTAATAATTATGAAGAAAGATTTCAGATACAAGATATATTGTGGCGGCATATTCTGTTTTGACTACCGTGATGATGGATTCGAGAAGAAGGCGTCAAATGATTATCGCGCGATTTTGCTTGATGATGTGGCAACCATGCTCAAGCCCGGTGACATTTCCTGTGTCAGTGTAAACGAGGATGTCCTATATGTCGGCCCCTTCTATTTTGAGACCGAGAACATGAGGGCTGAAGAGATAATCAGGTGCGAGATGAAAATGATCGAGTCATGCACAGATGCCATTTTTCTTTTAGATACAGCCGAATGCCCAGGCACGATAGCGGAGCTGATGCTCGCCAACTCATTAGGCAAACGTCTCCATCTTTTCTACATTAATTCTTATGAACACACTGAGACAGAAAGCGAAATGCATACTCCTTGTTGGTATCCACTGCATTTTTGCGCGATGACCAACCGCGACGCAATATTGTATCCGTGTCCCAACTTCGAAGTCGCCGTCAAAAAAATCCAAAGCATTGTTCGCTCGTTAGGGAAAACGATCGGTTGAAATGAACGAAGCGCTTGAAATATTCGCCACGTTACTTGGTCTTATCCAGGGAGTGCTTGTAATGCTTGACAAAAGAAGCAACTGGGTGTTCTACTCCCTCCAGATGTTGTTTCTTGTGGCGTTTTCCGTTAATGTCCGGCTGTGGGGAGATGTCCTTATCGACAGCATATATTTCCTCATGGGGATAGCCGGGTTCATTCTCTGGAAGAAGGGAAGCAGTGTGGATTCAATAACGACTTACAGTCGGAAGGCCCACGTTCTTTGGACATTTGCCGCTATAATCGCGACTGTGACGACTTACGCCGTATTAAGAGAAACCGATAACCCCCTGCCACTTTTAGATTCAATCACAAGTGTCACCAGCATCATAGCGACATGGTTTATGTTCCGCCATAAACTTGAGGCATGGATAGTATGGTTTTTCAATGACCTGTTCTACATCGCTGAATATTTCATGCTTCCTGATAAGGCGTTCTGCCTTATCTGCCTATATGTCGTCTGGACGATTCTTGCGGTGGCTTCCTACGTCAATTGGCGAAGATTAATCAATTCTAACCACGGTCCTTTCCTGTTGTCAAAATAAGATAACACATATTCGCTGTGTGTTGCTATCAATATGTCTATTTATGTGAACCTGGAAAAGAGATATTGTTGCCGTTTTAACATAAAAATAGTAATTTTGTTGTACCGTTTGCCATATACCTTTGATTTCGACATCGGTGACGGGAAATGCGTGTAAATCCGAAATACATCAATCCGTCACTTCCCGCGCCATTATGGGACGAGACAGCAGAATGTGACTATATGCTTTTAGCAACAAAAAAAATAGCCGTATGAAATTAAACATTGTGATATTAACCGGAGCTGGTATTAGCGCTGAAAGCGGACTTCCAACATTTAGGGATAAGGATGGCTTGTGGCAGAAGTACGACTGGAAACGTTTGGCGAGTGCTTCCGCTTTCTATGAGGATCCCAAAGCGGTTTTGGATTTTTATAATACACGAAGAAAACATCTTTTGAATGTGGAACCAAACCATGCGCACATAGCATTGGCGGAATTGGAAAGATATCACAATGTATCTGTCATTACACAAAATGTGGATGAGCTTCATGAACGTGCCGGTAGCACCAATGTTATCCATCTGCATGGCGAACTGACTAAAGTGACCTCCTCTCTGCATCGTCTTGACACTGATTGTATTGAGAGTTATCCGTTGGATGTGCCGATAGAAATCGGTGACAAGGCGAAAGACGGTTCCCAACTCCGACCATACATCCTTTGGTTTGGAGAGTTTATCAATAGTGACGATTACGAGAAGGCCGTTAAGATTGCCAAAGATGCGGATGTCTTTGTGATAATAGGCACATCATTGAATGTCGCTCAGGCTTCTGGACTGGTAAATTATGTACATCCGGTATCACCAAAGTTTGTCATAGATCCAGCGGAACTCTCATCTAAACTGCCGTCAGGCTTTACACATATCCGGAAGTATGCGACAGAAGGGATAGATGATTTTATGGTTCATTTGGAAAAGTTGATGGAGATATACCGATAAAAACTTACCGTTATCAAATAGTTGGAAAGTAATTGAATAAAAATGATATAAAACAACTGTAATACATATACGATATGGGTTTGGACATATGGCAATGAAGGCTCAATCTCCACTGTATCAACTCTTGAAAGTGATGGGGTCTTACAAGTGCTTGTATGTCAGGAAATTACAAAACAGTATGCCCGAATGTAAGTATACTGTTTTGCAAGTCATTGGTTTTCAAAGTGTTGTATAAACCCATCTATCAGCCGACGCCAAGGTCCGTGTTGTTGATGAGAACTTCGGCTTTGGAAGAATGGGACAGGGCTGGATAAATTTCTTTTTCTACCCATTGTGCCATTTCTTCGTTGCGTTTGAGCTCCGTACCGTTGGGACAAAAGAGATTGAGACTGTAATACTCAAAATATTCTTCTGCCAAGGCTATGTCTTTCAACAGCCTTTCGCGGGTGTCTCCCGGGGTGTCCGTACAGCAAAGCAGGCATATTCCGCTGAAATAATCCGCTATATCCTGTGGGGTGACATCCTGGCTGATTCCCTTTTGCCATCGGTCTCTGAGCTGCGGATCAAAGGTCTCGACACCGCAGCGGAACTTGACTTCGGCGGGAGAAAACAACTGTGCGAACGCTTTTAGCCGGTGGCGGTACATATAATGCATTTCAAACCACAGCGTGTGTATCCCCTTATCCCGCACGACTTTCCGTATGGTCTCGATAGTGGTCGGGTCAAGCTCCAGCGCCGAGCCTGAGTTGATAATGTCCAAAACGCCGGTTTCTCCTGTCACCATATCAAGCACCGCCTTGTTCGTATTCTCGTACGGCTCAGGGTTGCAATCTTCATAATAATCGCAGAAACTGCATTTTTTCCATCGGCAGCCCGTCCCCTGAAGCAACAGAAATTCACGGGCGAATTTTCCCTTTATTATTGAATATCTTTCCACTTCCGATCGTAGTATTTATTGATCCAACGCACTGCAATATATGCCATAGGCGTGCCTGTCAACACCTCTATGACCAGCTTGAGCAGGTACTGCAGAACTATCATTTTAATCATGTCTTCAAATGAGACCACGCCGAGAAACGCAATCAGTACGAACGGAACCGAGTCAAAGATATATCCCACCATTGAACTGCCTATGGTACGCGTCCACATATGACGCCCGCGTGTCCATTTTTTCATCCGTTCCATTATGTAGGCGTTGGAGAGTTCCCCGAGCAGATAGCCTACCATGGACGCTACAACAATACGCGGCACGTGTGAGAATATATGGTTATAGGCATTCTCGGTTTCCGCCAGATAGTCAGGTGAATGCAGCATGACGCCGATACCTGTGCAGACGACTAAGATGATGTTGCAGAAGAGGCTCAGGAAAATGACGCGTCTGGATGTGCGGTAGCCCCACACTTCAGTGAGCACGTCCCCAAGCATATATGCAAAAGGGAAAGTTATAGTCCCCGCGTCGAAGTAAAACAAGCCGGCGATGCTTATGATTTTTACCGCCATTACATTGGAAACCAGATACAGAGTGACAAAAAGCGCTGTCACAATCATCAACGGTGTGTCGAAATATGTCCGGTTTTTTAAAGGGTTGTCCGATACCTTGTTGTTCATAAATATAAAATTTACATCTTTCCGATTGCCCGTTTGCAACAATCGGGCTGCAAAGATACAATTTTTTTTGATAATGGAAACGTCAGTTTACCACAATTTCGTCCGTGAACAGCCATTCGAGCATCGGGCCACGGACGGCACGGATGCGTATGTAGCGGGCTGACGCATTGAATGTGCTGCCGTAAGTCTTGAAAATCAGATCGAAGGACCCGGTGCTCACGTCATTTGGAATTTTCGCAACTGACGAATAGGAAACTCCATCCTTGGAAACGAGGAATTCAACTTCTTCCGGAACATAGACCCAGGCGCTCTTGCTCTGCATAAAGACCGCTCCTGCATAGTGTATGTCTTTTATTTCTCCCAAGTCTATTATCAGGTCAATGTCGGAATGGAAGCCCTGCCATTTTTTGTCGCCATAGGTCCAGCCGCCGAGAACTCCGTCAATCAGAGCCGTATCTCCACTTGATGGATAATTCCGATGGGCAGGAGTGTTGTAGGTCACTTTCCCTCCTTTGGCCAGATTGGTGACTTCGGAGAATGATTCCCTGCGCTGTCCGTATTCAGTGTCAAGGTCGAAAACCCTATATCCCTTATCCGTCAGATATTTGTTTGCGACGCTGACCCTTTTGCGGAAATCCGCGGCATCCTTTTTTTCAGGGGCTGTCCAGCCTGTCTCCGCAATTGCGATGGCTCTCGGCCAGTACATATATTCGCAATGGCTGTCTTCCGTGATGAATTCTGTCCAAAGGCAGGCTTGAACTCCGAGCAGATGCTCATGTCCGTCCGGTCCGTCCAATACTTCGTCCGGATTGAAGACATAGACAGAGTCAAGCGGCGTGTAACCGCCCATGGAACGGGGTTCTTTGAATGGAGCGTCCTGGCAGTAGTCCAGATAACAATATTTTCCCGGGGCCATAATGACATCGTGTCCCTCTGAAATGGCCTTGACTCCTCCCTCAGTGCCTCTCCAGGACATTACTGTCGCATTCGGAGCCAACCCGCCACTCAGGATTTCATCCCAGCCTATGATTTTTCTTCCTTTTGAATTGACGTAGGCTTCAATTCTGCGGATGAGGTAACTTTGCAGTTCATCGACATTGTCGAGCCCCTCTTCTTCCATTCTTTTTCTGCAGAGCGGGCAGCTCTTCCATCCGTCTTTACCGGCTTCGTCGCCTCCGATATGGATATATTCCGAAGGAAAAATTTCCATTGTCTCATCCAGTACTTTCTCGAGGAACTCAAAAGTCTTTTCATTTCCCGGACAAAGGTCGGACGGTTTTCCGTTGCAGCTCAGCCATGGATATACTGCAGTAACCTCCTCGCTGTGACCGGGCATTTCGATTTCGGGAATCACCTCGATATGCCTTTGCCTTGCGTATTCGACGATTTCGCGGATGTCGTCCTTCGTGTAATAGCCTCCGTAGGCTCCTGCACTGCCTTCCGGCACGTAAGCCCTGTCAAGGTTCCAGTCCTCCCATTTCTTCTGCGGTCGCCAAGCAGCCTTGCCCGAAAGCAGCGGATAGGCATTAATCTGAAGCCTCCACCCGGCGGCATCGGTCAAATGCAGATGGGCTTTGTTCATCTTGAACATGGACATGGCGTCCATCTGTTTCATCAGAAATTCTTTGCTTCGGAAGTGTCTGGAGACGTCGAAATGCAGTCCTCTCCAGCCGTAACGCGGACTGTCGCTTATATGACAGCATTGCAAGTCCCGCCCATTGCCGAAGCGGAGCATCTGAAGCAGTGACTGCCATCCATAGAATGCTCCTGTCGAAGTCCTGGCTTCAATGATGATTTTCTTCGGGCTTACAACGAGTGAATATGCCTCGTCGCCCTTGATTTTCGGGGATGGGACGATTATTTCTATTTTTGCATTCCGGCTTTTTCCGCTAATGCCGAATCCGCTGTCCAATATTGTGGAAATCAGGTCTTTATCTCCGTTCTTAATATATACTTCATTGGTTTCAGTTAAGGTGAAAACGCCTTTGTCCATAACGAATTCAGTAGGGCGGGGAATTATTGCGGAAGGACTTCCGATTTCAGTTGCATCCTTCGCAATCGCTTGAAACAGACTGATTGCCGTCAAAGCGACTGAGAGGAGTATTCCGGTTTTCATGATATATATTTTAACTTATTTGAGTCGTAAAGTTAGTCATTCTTCCCGAAAAATCCTAATGTTGCCCGGGACAGTTTTTTTTGCTTCTTTTATCTTTTTATTCTAACTTTATCGGCTTGGAATTTTGGCTTTATCGGCTACATGACCGATGAGAAAAGGGATTGGAGAGGCGGAAAAAAGCTGTGCAAAGGCAAACCTATACCAAAAGGAAATTTCGGCAGGAAGCAGTTTTTTTTGAGAATTATTTAAGAAATGAAAAAATTATGGAAATCCGAAAAATAGAAATTAATGACAGAGTTTGTGCTGTCGTTGAGAGTGATACGTTTGTGATTGAGGACACGCAGTCGGCACTTGATCTGCTGATGACGGTGAACTATGAGGTCGGAACGAAAAATATTGCGATAGACAAGGATCTGATTGTTGAGGACTTCTTTGTGCTCAGCAGCGGTCTTGCAGGGGAAATTTTGCAGAAATATGTGAATTACGGCGGTAGGATTGCCATTTACGGAGACTTTTCACATTATACGAGCAAGGCACTTCGTGATTTCATCTACGAAAGCAACAAAGGCAGGCACGTCTGCTTTGTCGCCACTGAAGCCGAGGCTGTGGATATGCTGGTCAGGTAAACCCTGCGTACGGCCGGCTGAAATAACCCGACTTTTGTGCCGGCATGTTTTGCAGGTATTCTCGTTGCCGGCCTCTTCGTTTCAATACCGGACAAATTGGTGGCCCTTTTCGTGAGCGTAGGCTCAGTTTTCCGCGACACTGTATCGGATTTGTCACCTCCAATTTGGCCGGCACTGTCGGTCTGATTGAAAACCGCTGATACGCTGCATTATG
>JBJEBQ010000022.1:0-65294 GCA_051870215.1 Candidatus Cryptobacteroides sp.
TAAACAAGATCAGTCAAACAACCTCTAAAGTGTCAACCTATCTCAGTGAAGGTCAGGTTGTGTCACAGCTCGTTAATGGTAAAAATTATAATAGCTAATATATTAACTCTTATTGATGTATTTGTGGCGTTAGAGTTAAAATATTAGACTTTATGGGAGATGTTACAACTCCTCAAGAATAGGCGCGATGATGGCGGTGATCTGTTCGGATTCAAGAAGGAAGCCGTCGTGGCCGAAAGCGGAGGTGAGTTCGAAATATCGTGCGCCGGGGATGTTGTCGGCAAGAATGTGCTGCTCGTTCACCGGCAGAATCCTGTCGCTGTCAATGCCTATGACCGTCGTTTCCGCCTTGATTCCGGAAAGTGCCTTCGCTACGCCTCCGCGTCCGCGTCCCACATTGTGGCTGTCCACGGCAAGGCTCAGATAATAATATGAATATGCATCAAACCTGTCGGCCAGTTTCTTTCCCTGATACCTCTGGTATGAAGCCGAGCGACCTGCGAAAAGCGTGTCATCGTCAGCCTCCGACTGTGTCAGATTGTAGCCTTCATAACTTCTGTATGAAATCATGCCGATGCTCCTTGCGCATTCAAGCCCGGCACGGCCTCCGGACAATGACCCGCAGGCACGGAACGACGCATCCGCCTCCAATGCCATGCGCTGGCTTTCCTCCCATGCGGTAATCCATGGCGTCACGCGCGGAGAGCAGGCCATGAACACAGCCTTGCGTATGATTTCCGGCTCCATGATTGCCCATTCCACAGCCTGGAATCCTCCGATGGAAGCCCCCAAGAGAAAATCAATCTTTGGAATGCGCAGATGTTTGCGTACCAAAATGTTTGAACGCACTATGTCTCTCACCGTCGCAGGCGGAAAATCAAAATACAGCGGCTTTCCCGTTTCTGGATTGACGGTTGCAGGACCGTGCGAGCCGTATGCCGAGCCGAGCATATTCACGCATACGACAAAATACTTTTGCGTGTCAATCAGTTTCCCTTCCCCGACAAGGGCGCTCCACCAGTCCTCCACATCAGAATTTGCCGTAAGGGCGTGGCATATCCACACCACTTTGCGTCTGTCTCCCGGCAACCATGGCTCCGGCGAGGTATGGTAGACTAATTTCAGCCCTGTAATGCTTCCTCCTGCCTCGAATTCGAAGCTGTCGGGATAAATATACTCGTGTTGTCTCATTTTATTTTCTCCTTTGAACGTGAACGCATTCCCCATACACAGAAAAATGCGAACAGGGCAAGTGCAAGCAAAATACTTGCCGCATAGCTGATGTCAAGGGGAATATTAAGTCCTCCGGATTTGTATGGCGCGCAGAGGAAATAGCAGATAACCACAAATGATACGAATGTTGCCGGTATAGAAGTCAGGAAATGGCTTTTGCCGTTTTTAATCAGGTATGCGGTTGAAGTCCATAAAATAATGGCTGCAATGCACTGGTTGCAGATTCCAGAGTATTTCCATATGGTGGAAAAATCCAAAAAGCAAAGGGCAAAAGCCACGGCGAACATAGGAATGCAGATGTACAGACGTTTCAGAACCGGTTTCTGGTCGAGTTTGAATGCGTCTGCAATGGTGAGCCGCAGGCTGCGGAAAGCTGTGTCGCCGGAAGTGATAGGGCAGACCACCACGCCGATGATGGCGATAATCGCCCCGACCTTGCCCAGCCAGCTCTTGCAGATCATGTCCACAGCTATCGCTGGAGTCACCTTTGTCAGCACTCCGTCAATCATAATGCCTTCGGAAGCAGCCCTGTTCAAGCCTTCGGGACCTCCGAAGAAATTGATTGCAGCTGAAGCCCAGATCAGTGCCACGATGCCTTCCGCTATCATCGCTCCGTAGAAAATCGGGCGTGCGTATTTTTCGCTTTTCAGACAGCGGGCCATAAGCGGGGACTGCGTCGAGTGGAAACCGGAAATAGCACCGCAGGAAATGATCACGAAAAGCATGGGAATGACGAAATTGCTTTCCGGATTTGCATGGTAATTCTTGAAGTCCGCAAGCGAAAGTTCAGCCATCTGAATGTCTCCGGTGAAATGCTGCACAAGCATTGAAATGCCAACACCGGCTGCCATGAACAGCAGGGCCGCGCCCATGAACGGATAGATTTTTCCGATGATTTTGTCAATCGGCACCATGGTGGCAATCACATAGTAGGCGAAGACCACAATCAGCCAGATGTATTTGTTCCAGCCTGTCATAGAGGCCAACAGGTCGGCCGGTCCCGTCACGAAAGACACTCCGAGTGCCAAGAGCAGGAAGCAGACCATCACCATCGCGAAAAACATCACCCATCTGTTGAAATAGATTCCTATGATTTTCGGCATATTTGCGCCGCCGTTCCGTATTGACATCATTCCGGCAAAATAATCATGCACTGCACCCATGAAGATGCAGCCCACGACTATCCAGATGTAGGCGACAGGTCCGTATGCGGCTCCCAATATCGCGCCGAAAATAGGGCCCAATCCGGCGATGTTGAGGAATTGGATTACAAATACTTTCCATGTAGGCATGGGTTTGTAGTCCACGTCGTCCCTCATGCTTTCCGCAGGGGTGGGGCGCTTCGGGTCACTGCCGAAAAACCTGTCCACGAACTTCCCGTAGAAGAGATATCCCAATACGAGAAGCGTGGCGGCAACAAAAAATGTTATCATTATTGTTTTTAATTATGTATCCACCTAAGTACCCAAGATTTCTCCACTCGCTTTGCCAGGTCGGCATGACGATTGGGTGCCTTGTCGGAATGATTAAATCAGCGCGGTGCCGGTCATTTCGGCAGGCTGCTCGATGCCCATGAGTTTCAGGATGGTAGGGGCGACATCGGCCAACTTGCCGTCTTTCACAGCCTTGATTTCCTCGCCTGCGTTGATGACGATGAACTGAACTTCATTGAGTGAGTGCGCCGTGTTAGGAGTTCCGTCAACATTGAGGGCGTTGTCTGCATTTCCATGGTCAGCAGTCAGAAGCACTACATAGTCATTTGCAATGGCTGTCTCGACAACCTCCTTCACGCATTTGTCCACACGTGCCACTGCACGGCAGATGGCATCGTAAATGCCGGTGTGACCCACCATGTCGCCGTTTGCGAAATTCAGTATGATCATATCCTCTTTGCCGGTCTTGATGACTTCGACAAGCTTTTCTGTTACTTCAGGTGCGCTCATTTCAGGGAGCAGGTCGTAGGTAGGCACCTTAGGGGATGCAACTAAGATTCTGTCCTCGTTTTCGAACTGAGCCTCACGTCCGCCGTTGAAGAAGAAAGTCACGTGTGCATATTTCTCGGTCTCGGCAATGCGGAGCTGCCTTTTGCCTGCAGTTGCGACAACTTCGCCGAGGGTTTTCTGCACGTTTTCCTTGTCGAACAAGATGTGAACGCCTGTGAAAGACGCGTCGTAAGGAGTGAGGCAGCAATAGTACAGAGGCAGCGTCTTCATTCCGAACTCAGGCATATCCTGCTGGGTGAGCACTGAGGTGATTTCCCTTGCGCGGTCGTTGCGGAAGTTGAAGAAAATCACTGCGTCGCCTTCCTGGATTTTGCCGACAGCCTCGCCGTCAGCTCCGACGATTGAAATAGGCTTGATGAACTCGTCGGTAACTCCCTCTGCGTAAGAAGCCTCGATAGCCTCAGTCGCTGAAGTCGCTTTTGTACCTTCGCCTTTGACCAAAAGATTGTAGGCAAGCTGGACGCGTTCCCATCTCTTGTCGCGGTCCATTGCGTAATAACGTCCGCATACAGACGCCACCTTACCGGTAGTCTTCGCCATTTCAGCCTCAAGCTCAGCCACAAAGCCTTTTCCGCTCTTAGGGTCGCAGTCACGGCCGTCCATGAAGCAGTGTACGAAAACATCCTCAAGACCGTATTCTTTGGCCACTGCAAGAAATTCGTAAACGTGTGCAAGCGAGCTGTGTACGCCGCCCATTGAAGCGAGGCCCATCAGGTGAAGCTGTTTGCCTGTGCTTTTCACATAGTCGTAAGCGGCTTTGATTTCGGCATTCTCAAGCAGTTTGTGGTCGCGGCACGCCATATTGATTTTCACCAAATCCTGATAAACTACGCGTCCTGCGCCGAGGTTGAGGTGGCCTACCTCCGAGTTACCCATCTGGCCGTCAGGCAATCCCACGTATTCTCCGCAAGCCTGCAGGTGTCCGAAAGGATATTTTGCCCTGAGTGAATCAATGTAAGGAGCGCCCTGCGTATAGATCGCATTTGTCCAGTCATGTCTGCCCTCGCCCCATCCGTCGAGGATCATCAAAAGAACTTTTTTATTCATTTTATCTAAATTTTTATAATTTACAACATTTTGGCATGTACAAGATCCCTCCACTCGTTTCACTCGGTCGGGATGACAATTGAGAGTGCCCTGTCTGGATGACAATTCATACAACCTGCAAAGATAAGAATTTTCAAGGTACGATTTATGTATTTAATGGTGAAAAATTATTTACTTTGCAGTACGAAAATAATTTAGTATTTTTATAGAATTAAAATTCATGCATGGGCGATAGTGATTGTAAACAAACGAAGTGAAGTTTAAAATATATTGAATATGGTTAGGAAGAAAAATGACAAAAAAATAAGAAGAACAGAGAAGAAGGTCGCGAAAGAGGTGGTCGGCAAGGTGCAGATGACCCGCGACGGCTATGTGTTCGTGATAGTGGAAGGTGAAGAGGACGATGTCTTCGTGAAGCAGGCAAAGACCCGTGGGGCATTGAACGGGGATATCGTGCGCGTTGCCATCCGTAAGGAAAAAACGGACAAATCGCGTCGCGAGGGCGAAATCCTGGAGATTGTGGAGCGCAGTCCGAAGCCTTTTGTGGGAATACTCCACCTGGTCGGAAGCCAGGCCTGGGTGATTATGCAGAGCCGGTTTATGCCATACGACATTGTGATACCTTTTGATGCGACGGGCTATGAACCGGTGTCAGAGAAAAATGCTGTCGGCCACATCAAAATGATGGAGGACAACACTCTGAAGGTGCGCGGAGTATATGATATGGATGAGAACGGCAAGAGAGAAATGACTGTAGAGTCCGGTATGAAGGTGGCTGCTGTGGTTGACGGCTGGCCTCGGGGAGAAGCTATGCCGCGCGGTCATATTGTGGATGTGCTCGGCTTTCCGGGAGAGAATGACACTGAGATGCACGCTATTCTCGCGGAGTACAATCTGCCGTACCGTTTTGAGCCTGAGGTTGCAAATGCGGCTGACGCGATTTCGGATGAGATTACCGGCAAGGACCTTGCCGAGCGCCGTGATTTCAGGGATGTGCTGACGCTGACCATTGACCCGGCTGATGCAAAGGACTTTGACGATGCTATTTCGTTCCGTGCTTTGGAAAACGGCAATTTTGAGGTCGGAGTCCATATCGCGGATGTTACCCACTATGTGCACCGCGGCTCTGTTGTGGATGAGGAGGCCCGCAAGAGGGGCACTTCGGTCTATCTCGTGGACAGGACTGTGCCTATGCTGCCTGAGAAATTGTCCAACAAATTGTGCTCGCTGCGTCCGAATGAGGAGAAATTGACATTCTCGGCTGTGTTCGAGCTGACTCCGCTCGCCAAAGTGGTCGATCAGTGGTTCGGCCGTACTGTGATAAATTCGGATTACCGTTTTGCCTACGAGACCGCCCAGCAGATTATCGAGGCGGGTGACAAGGCTATGACTATGGAGCTGCGCGGAGGTACTGACGGCAGGCACGGTGTAGTGAATGACCCTGTGCTTGTGGCTTCGCCTGAGGCTGCAGAGGAGCGTAAGCGCAAATTGGCTGCAGGTAGTGAAGCTGCTATGGGTGAGGGCGTTACCGAGGGCTGCATTATTCCGGACAATTGCAAACAGGCGGTTCTTCAGCTGCATAAGTTGGCTTCAAAGCTCCGCAAAAAGAGGTTCGCTTCGGGAGCAATCAGTTTCGAGCGTCCTGAGATGAAAGTGGAGGTGGATGAGAAGGGCAAGCCTGTAAATGTCTACCAGAAGGAGAGCAAGGAGGCCAATTGGCTGATTGAGGAGTTTATGCTTTTGGCCAACCGTTCTGTGGCTGAATTCGTTGCGACGAAATGCAAGCCTGCAGGCAAGAGGGAGGCGAAGACTTTTGTATATCGTATCCACGATGAGCCAAATCAGGAGAAACTGGAGAATCTGCGTCATTTCATAGCGAATTTCGGATATAAAATGGGGCCGACAACCAACGGCAAGGAGATTTCCAAAGAACTGAACGGGCTGTTCGCTGCGGCAAAGGACACTCCTGAGTACAATGCAATCGAGCTTTTGTCGCTGCGCACCATGTCGAAGGCGAAATACAGCACCGACAATGTGGGACATTACGGCCTGGCGTTTAAGTATTACACTCATTTCACTTCGCCTATCCGCCGTTATCCGGATATGATGGTGCACAGGCTGCTTGCGAAGTATCTTGCCGGCGGAGAGTCTTCGAAGAAGGATGTCTACGAGGGCCTGTGCAAATATGCTTCGGAGCGAGAAATCGTGGCTGCGGATGCGGAGCGTTCAAGTATCAAGTATAAGTTGGTGGAATTTATGCAGGACAAGGTCGGCTTCGAGTTTGACGGACATATTTCAGGCCTTACGGATTGGGGTATGTATGTCGAGGTGGAGCCGTCGAAGATTGAGGGCATGGTGGCTTTGCGTGACATCGAGTCGGATTTCTTCGAATTTGACCCGGACAATTACCGCCTTGTCGGACGCTATTCACGCAAGGTCTACAATCTTGGAGACGCTGTCCGCATTCGTGTGAAGAATACCAATTTGGAACAGAAACTCCTTGATTATGAGCTTGTAGAGACTGGCAAATCCAATAAGATAGACAGACGTCAGGACTATGAAAAGGGGCGGGGAGACGCTTTCTGCAAGGGTGAGGACGGTGCTTTTGACAAGGACGTGACTCCGCTGCCGGGTGCCAATAAGGAAGCCCGCAAGGAAAAAGTCCGTCGCGCCATCAAAGCTTCCAAGAAGAAATCCAAAGAGACCAAAGGAAAATCGACCGGTAAGTCGGCTTCCGCTTCGAAAAAACGCCGTTAAATGATTTTTTCGTAATGTGTACAAGACCCGTTCGACTCCCTTCGGTCGCTCAGGGTGACAGTGTGGGTCGTAGTGCCGCGTGGAGAAATCCCGGTCAGAGGTGTCGGATGAGCGAAGGAAGTGAGGCAATGGTGAGGAGCAGGCTCAGTCCGGCGAAAACCAGGTAGTTGTATTTTACAACGAAACTGATTGCTGTGCCGCCGAGTCCCGCTGCAGGAAGGAAATAAAGCAAAATCAGAGCGAACGCTATCATTATCAGCAGGTTGGTGGCTGTTGTGAAGATGGCGTTCCTTTTGTTGAATTTTTCTTCCGCATTGAAAATGGCCTTGATCAGCATGAAATTCCTTTCATTTTCATCCATGGCTGACTGTGTCGGCAGAAGTTCAATCTGCCTGCGGACTTCATTCATGAATTTTTCGCTGTCGTGAACCTTTATTCCATTTTCCTTGATGAATTTGCGTATATCTTTGTCATTCATAATCTTATCTGTTTTTGAGATACTCTTTCAGATGCCTTCTTGCCCTCAGCATGTGGGAGCGGACCGTCACGGCCGGAATGTCTAAAATTTCCGCAATTTCCTTGACGGGCTTGTCCTCCATATAATACAGCAGGGTCACGGCCTGTTCCGTAGCCGACAGTCTGCCTATTGCACGGTACAGCTCCTGATATTCAAAGCGGGAATCCGCTCCGGCAGACGCGTCCGCTATGCCTGTATAGGCCTCCGTCAGGCTGTCAGTCTGCAGTTCTTTGATTTTCAGCGAATCATAGTAAATGTTCCACGCAATGCGGAACAGCCAGGTGGAGAATTTTGAACGGCCTTCATAGCTGTGCAGGTGCATATACGCCTTGAGCATAGCCTCCTGCGCCAAATCATCGGCACGGAAGGCATCGCCTCCGCACACGCCGCAGAGAAACCTCCTCAGGGGTTTCTCCGCAGCTTCGAGCTCACGTATGAACTGCTCTCTGGTCATCAAATATTGTGTTTATTCAAGTGTTCCGTTTGCAAGTTCTGCTTCTTTTTTCGCCTTTTCCGCCTCCGCTTCGGTTTTTTCCAGTTCCGCCTCCATTTCGCCTTTAAGCTGTTTTCTTCCGACGATATAGAAAGTGATGTTTGCGATTCCTATCGCCAAAGCCACGATTCCTGCGATGTAAAATACAGTTTCAAAGAACTCCTCGTCCATCCTGATCAGGGAAAGAAAGTTAGCTATGATTATTCCGATTCCGATCAGCCCCCAGATAATGCCGCTTTTGAGTTTCGTCAACAAGGACATTTTGATATTCTTTGTTGTTTTGTTCGCACCTGCAAACATTTGAGGGTCAATTTTCTGCCCGTTCTCAATCGCTTTAAGCATCACCTGAGTCTTGCGCTCATTCTTGTCCCTTTCAGTCTTGGTCCCGAAATAAATTGCGAGTATCGGCAGAGCGCAACCACAACCTCCGAAAATAAGCACTACGGCAAAAATTCCTACTAATTCGTCCATAACTTAAAAATTTTAATTGTTAAACTTCTTTTGCACGTTAGACTCCAAAGTTCGCCAAAAAGTTGCAGAAAATTTCAATTTTTTTGTCACCGACTTGTCCCAAACGCGAAAATTTGGTGGAAAACGGCAAAATGCTCGAAAAAATTTGGTGGGGATGTGATGGCAAACAAAGAAATATTCGTATAAGTCGTGGAAATGTTGAAAAAATCAAAGATTTCCACGACTTATAATGATATTTGGGGAATTATTTTTATCTTTGTGCAATCAATGTGATATATTATGCTTGTAGGAAGAGAAAAAGAACAAACTCTGCTAAGAGAACTTTTGAAGTCGGAAAAATCTGAATTTGTAGCTCTATATGGCAGGAGAAGAGTCGGAAAGACTTTTTTGGTCAGAGAGACCTTTGATTACAAATTTTCCTTTCATCATACCGGAATCCTTGATGCTCCGCTGAAAAATCAGCTTGGTGAATTTCTTGAGTCGCTATATGCTGCCGGGCTCCCTCAATCTCCAACTCCGAAGACTTGGAGTGATGCCTTTCGTTTACTTCAGCGTCTCCTTGCAGGTCTTCCCGAAGGTAAAAAAATAGTATTCATTGATGAACTTCCATGGATGGATACTCCAAAATCGAATTTTATTCGTGCGCTTGATCATTTCTGGAATGCCTGGGCTACGATGAGGAAGGATATTATCTTAATTGTCTGCGGAAGTGCCACATCCTGGATTATAGACAATATCGTAATGAATTATGGGGGACTGCATAATCGTGTCACCAGACAGATACGTCTTCATCCTTTCACTCTGCAGGAGTGCGAGCAATACAGCATAGCCAATAAGCTTAATTTTACCCGTAGGCAGATTTTGGAAGCCTATATGGTTATGGGCGGTATTCCTTATTATTGGAGTTTTCTTCGTCCGGAACTTTCTGTTGCGCAGAATATTGATAGAATGTTCTTTGAAGAAGATGCAGACATGGCCCGCGAGTATGATGCACTATACGCCTCGCTTTTTCGGCATCCGAAGACACATATAGCTATAATAAATGCTTTAGCGACAAGGCGTGGCGGTCTGTTGCGTGAAGAGATATTGAAGCTTACGGATTTATCCGACAACGAAACTTTTTCCAAAGCGTTGAAGGAGTTGGAACAATGCGGTTTCATACGCAAATACAATATGATAGGGAGTAAGAAGAAAGGCTCGTTGTATCAGTTGATGGATAATTATACTCTGTTCTGGTTTAAGTTTATCTCAGAGAATAAGCGTGGAGACAATCATTTCTGGACATCAAGTCTTGATACTGGGGTGTATGACAATTGGGCCGGTCTGGCTTTTGAACGTGTCTGTCTCCAACATTTGGAGCAGATAAAGAAAGCGATGGGACTCAGCGTTGTGATAAGCACCGCCCATTCCTGGATTTGGAAGGCTCCGGAAGATTCGGGGGAAGAGGGCGTCCAGATAGATCTTCTTATCGACCGTAACGATGATGTGATAAATCTTTTTGAGATTAAATACAGTAAGTCGGAGTATCCACTGTCGTCGGCAGAGCTTGCCAAAATGGAATACAGACGAACAATCTTTAAAAGGGAAACCGGAACAAAGAAGCGAATAATGCTATCTATGATAACTACTTACGGTATGTCCAAAAATGCAAACGCCGATGAAATACCTATCAAGTTGACTATGGACGACTTGTTTGGATAAATTCGTATAAGTCGTGGAAATGTTGCAAAAATTAAAGATTTCCACGACTTATAACGATGTTGGGGATTATTTTTGGTTAATCAAACCAAGCATATAAATGCTGATTATTTCAGCGGCGGTTTTGTCGCTTTGCCGGCGGTCTGATTGAAGATTTCCACTGAGAGTGAACGCTCTCTGCAAAAGAATTTCTCCTCCATCGACATCTGTGCTGAGCCGGTGAAGGGTCACCCCTCCTTCAGTTTCTTGCGCTGCGTACATTTTTTCCCATGGATTCATCCCTTTATATTTGGGAAGTAGGCTGGGATGCAAATTGTACGAGCCATATTCCGGAATTGAAAAGATTGATTCGGGAATGATATGCGGGCATCGCCAACTAATCAACAACTGCGGCTTGAAGCAGTCGACCTTTTCTTTGAGTTGCTGCAGGAACGAAGTTTTTGACCACCCCTCCAAAGCTGAAAGGTCGAGAATATTCAGCTCCACATCCTTCGAGGCTGACAATACTTCTGTTACGCGATTGCTGCCGGTGGTGATTAGAAGTGTTTTCATCCTTCTGCCTTAATCCAGTGTTGGAACGAATGATTTCTGTTTGGTGGAGGAGATGTGTTCGATACATCCTGCCAAAAGTTCGATGGCACATTCTACGTCGCGTTTGTCACACAGCTCGACAGGAGAGTGCATATATCGGCATGGGATGTTAACATTAAGGGTAGCTATTCCTTTGCATTGCAGTTGGATTGCAGTCGCATCCGTGCCTCCATAGATGAATCGACCCACTGATTTTTGAATAGGAATCCCATTTCGTTCAGCAACATTTTCGGCTATGGAGCGAAGTACAGGGATGTTGTCTGATTTGATATGCAGACCGACGCCTTTGCCAAGATGCAGCGCCCCCATCTGATTCTCGTGAGGAGTGAAAGTGTCGGTTGCATAATCAACGTCTATAATGAAACAGGCATCCAACTCTTGTTGGGCAGCTATGATGGCCGCTCCTCTCAATCCGACTTCCTCCTGGGTCGTCCCGATAAGGTGGATGCAGACGTTCGGACAGTTGTCGCCAAGCATATCCAGACACTCCGTGGCGGCAAAGAGCCCAATACGGTCATCAATGCCTGAACCTGATATGCAATGTTCTCCGAATGCTATGCACCGCGGAGTAAAGACCGCCAAATCTCCCACGGATACTTTAGAGCATGCTTCAGCATGATTTGAGGCTCCGATATCCAGCCACAGGTCATCTTCAACCAAACCTTTGGGCTGTCCATATTGTGAGGTGGGGTCAAAACCAATCACTCCGTCAACCAATCCTTTGTCAGTCACAACTTTCATGGGCTGTCCTAAAAGGGTATGCGGGCGCAAGCCTATGCTTCTGAACTGCAATAAACCATTGTCACATATTTTTGTGATCTGTATGGCCACGGTGTCCATGTGGGCGACAAGTCCTATGTGTATGGAAGCCTGGGGATTGACAATGGCGTGAAGATTTCCCATGACGTCGGTGGCGATTTCCATGTTTGCCGCTCTGCATTTTCTACCCAAGAACTTCGCCATAGACTTTTCTTCCATTGAAGGAGAGATGACCGTCATAAGTTCGGTAAAACGGCCGTATGCTTCGGCATTAAACTTCCATTCCTTTTTCATAGCTGTTCGTTGTAATACTTTACGTTGTATTTCCTGTAATTGATTTTTTCAACCTTGCTGACCAGCTCAGCAAATTGTCTGTCTCCCATTTTGGAAACATTGACAATGGGACAACCCTCCTGCAGGAATCTGACAGGGTCAGGTATAATCCCCGCTTTGCATGAGCGCTTGTATAATATTGACCCCGGGAATGCAATAATCATATCTACAAACATGCGGTATCGGTCGCGGTTCTTCAAAAACCAATCGAGGGTAAACATCGCCGTTTCGTATGTTTCTGCGCTGTCTCCAAATATAACGCCTGAGCGTGAATTCAAACCGACATCATTAAGCATATCGAGTGCTCTCTCAATCTGCTCAAGTGTAATTCCTTTATGCATGCTTTTCAGCACCTCATTGCTTGCGCTTTCTACGCCTACAAAAACATATCTGCAGCGGGTGCCTTTCAGCAAATCCACGAGTTCCTGATTGATACTGTCAATCCTGAGCTGTATGGACCAGTCGAAATCATATTTTTCTATTCTTTTGCAGAAATCCGCTACGCGTTTGTTGTCGGTCGCAAATAGTTCCTCACGAAGAGCAATGTATGAAATGTCATAATGTTCAACCAGATAATCTATTTCCGAGAAAATAGAATCCAATGAGCGTTGGCGATAAGTGGTACCTGAGGGATGGAAACAGAAAGTACAGTTGAATTTGCAGGATCGCCCTCCAATAACAGACACTTGAGAATACTTCTTCCCTTCATCGCTCATATCCGGATTGTTCTTCAGATATTCGTCATAATTAAATCCTTCATAATCCGGAAAGGGCAAGGAGTCCAGATCTACGATTTCCTTTCTCGCTGAAGTACGCCGTAGCGTATCGCCACTACGGAAAATCAAACCATCAACCGCTTCTACGTCGCCATCATCTGTCATAGCTTCCAATAATTCCGTCGAGGTCAATTCTCCTTCTCCTATGATGCCGAAATCAGCTTCCGGAATGGCTTTCATGGTGGTTTCTGGATCTGCGGTCATTATTCCGCCTCCAACGACGACCTGTACTTTCGGATTGATGCGTTTCGCGTACTGCGCCATACGTGACACGTCGACATATTCTCCGGACAAGCCGCCGACACCGAAAACATCAATCCTGTGGTCCGTAATATATGAATTCAAAATATCAAACTCTTCTCCGTCGACATGGTTGAGGTTCAGAGTGTAGACATTGGCGACTCTGGAGCGCTTTACATAGGCCGACACGTACAGTATGCCCAAAGGCATGACGTAATGATTTGCCATGCAATAGGTTTTATAGCGCGGTATCACGTATAAAACATTCAGTTTTCCCTTATCCATAATTTTATATTTCGCCTTTCGCGATTTTTCCGGAAATAAAATCTTTCAAATCCATATTTGCTGTTTTCTGAAAATTTGAAGCGAGCACATTGAACAATTGTCGTGTCAGACCTTTGCGCACAAACTCACATCTGACTTCTTCAAAGTCAGAACTGAACTCATGGTGGAAAAGTCTGCAGCCTCCACCGCAATTCCATTTGGCAAAACAATGTTCACACATCGGCTGTGAATAAATGTTGTTCTGGGCCATTATATCTTTGAATTTTTTCTCGTCAAAGAATAATTCTCCCTCTTTTGTTTCTCCGTAAATGTATTCTTCGTAAAGCTTTTCTTGTGGCGAAGATACTCTGGCGCAGCAGGAAATGGTTCCCATCGGAGTAAGCACGATTTTTCCTTCGCATGTCCTGTCACGTACCATCGACAGGGTCTCTACTGCAATGCTTTCAACACTTATGCCTTTCTCCGCTCCCAATTTCTTGGCTTTGTAGTACTCTTCGACAAAAGTATCATAGTATAATTTCAAGTCTTCTGGGGTTGGAAACAAAGCCGGTGAAAGCACGGTGTCGTAGACGACTTTTTTCAGTTTTGGGAAACGGTTTGAAAGTTCCTCCACCATCTCACACATGCAGGAAACGCTTTCTGGAGTGAAGGTAGTGCGGATACCGAATGGAAAGCCTCTTTCCAACATCATGTCAATATTGGCCGCCACTTTGTCATAGGACCCGCGTTCTTTGTCCTGCAGACGTTTCAAAATTTCAAATGAAACAGCCATGTCTACTTTCTTTTCCTGCAGATAATCAATGATTTCCGGAGTAATAAGGCTCCCGTTTGTCACTAATCCCACATTGTAGATATAGTTCTTTCCGATATTGACCTCTTCGATATAATCAACGGTGCGTTTTATCAGTTCGAAACTTAAAAGCGGTTCTCCTCCACCGCTGAAATTAATTATATACGGATTCGTCTGTTTCTTTCCCGAACAGAAAAGATAATCAATAACAGCTTTAATCTTTTCAAACTCAATCTGTTTTGATGAACGACCGGCCGCAGAGTAACAATAAATACATTTGAAATTACAGGTATAGTTGGCCAGAATGTCAATCTGATACAACTCGTGCGGTGAGTCCGGCAAATAATGAACCGGGACTTTCTCCTTGGCTTGAAAAGCGCTTAAGGCTGATTGCGTCTCCAAATCGACTGTTTTTCCTTCCGCACAAGCATTCAGTTTTTCTGTCATTGAGGGCGTGCCGAGCGAAATGTGCCCGTTTAGTGGCGCGTAAATCATGTAAATGCGTTCATTGTCTATTCCCCAATAATCACCGACAGGGATGACAAATATATTTTTTTCTGTTAATTTCCTAAAATCCATTTTCTTTATAATTTTGCTGCCATATCAAGATAAAAATTGCCTTTTGTGGTTTTCTCGTATTTTAGGGCAAGTTGTTCCATAAGACTATTAGTCAGCATTTTACGATAATAATCGCAGATGGCGTCGAAGATTTCCGCCGTGTAAACCCTCCTGCTGCTCGGACAGCCACTTCCGCAATTCCATCTTGCATAGCAGTTTCTGCATTTGTCAATCGTGTGGATGCTTCCGTGTGAAAGACGTTCAAACGCCTGCTTGTCGAAGATTACCCGGCTGTCTTGGATTTCACCTATCAAAGAATCCTTATAGTCCTTTTCTTTTGGTGATGAAACGTCTGGGCACATTGTCAATGTCCCGGACGGCGTCAGGCACAACAAATTGTAGCAGAACTTTTCACGTTTGGAATAATTCAGCAGGTGGGAAGAAGACGAACGCAGGGTGATGCCGTATTTCTCCGCCTTTTTCACTCCTGCCTGAAAAGATTCGAAATATCTGTTGAAAAAGTTATCAACAACTGCTTTTGAAGTGAAGAAGGATGGGTCAACAACCTGCTGACAACTCATTTTGGCGACTTTTGGAAACTGTTTGTGGCAGTGTTCCACCATTTCTGGAATGCGGTCCACATTTTCCTCGGTAATGGTGGAACGAACATAATTGTTGATGCCGTATTCTGTCAGTTTTTGAAGATTTTTTGCAACAGCTTCGTATGAACCTCTTTGCTCATTCTGTACATCCGGCAGGATTTCAAAAGAAATCTGAACTGTGAAATTGTGCTCTTTCAAAAACGTCAGCATTTCATCCGTCATAATCGAGCCGTTGGTGGTCAGTGAGAGATGAAGCGTTATATTCTGCTCATTTGAAATGCGTTCAGCTTCTAATGTAGCTTCTTTTAATAATTTCCAGGATAAAACAGGTTCACCTCCGCCCATAAACATGACTGTTCTGTCTTTGACCGCCATTCTATCTGCCGATAAGAAAAAAGACAATATGGTTTTTACCTGCCCAATGTCCAATTCTTGAGATGAACGTCCTTCAGCTGAATAACAATATTTGCAGTGGAAGTTACATTTCTCATTCAGCAGCAGGTGCAGTGTGCAGAAGGTATCTGTAGTTGTGACAGTTGAGGGCGAGGTACCGGCTTTATTCAACAATTTGTCCAAAAGGGCGTTTTCAGTGCCATTGACCAATGCGTCCTGCAATTCCTCCACATCTTTGGGTAAGGATAAATAAAAAAGATTCGCTAAAGGAGAATACACCAGATAACAGGCATCTTCCTCCTTGTCAAAATACTTGCCTACCGGAATGGCAAATATTTCTTGTTCATTTAAAAGTCTATATTTTGTTTCCAACATGGTTGTCAAATAAGTGGTTAGCGAAGTTATTTCTTGGGAATTTGTAAAATATAGGGCGAAGCTATCGCCCCACCCTATATCCGTTTAGCTGTTGTTGCAAGCGCAGCTACATCCGTAACCGAACACGTCGCAGCAGCCAGACGCACTGTTACATGCGTTCTCGTTAACTGTAAAAACTTCGTCAACATAGCTCTAAAGTTTTGATAGTTAATCCCTACTCTGTTAAGGCTTTTCGGGCTCCGCCTTTTATTTCATACAAATACTCTAATAATCTTGTACAAACAGTATATCAGATAAACCGGTGTGATAAAAAAACCGATGAACATTGAAATGGCCAGTTTTATCAGGAAAAACCAGAATACAGATCTCATGTTGAACCAGACGAATATCATCGGGAAGAACTGGTTGATGGCTTTCCAACCTCCGTAGGCGCACATCAGCATATATGCGCCGAAAACTTGGTCCGGACCGAAAATTTCCACATTGTGGCCGATGGCAAATAGGACTATGCAAATGATGAAAGGAGTAATGTAATGGGCTACATTGTTGATTTTCCGCTTTCTGTTGCAGTCGTCACAAATCGGAATGTCATACTTGTGGGCGCATGTACTGCACAGCCCTTTATGACAGTCCACGCATTGTGCGACTGCTGGCTTTGTGGGATGGAAATAGCAATTCATAATCATTTAGATTTTAAGCTTCGCTTTCAGTACTCGGTTCTACTTTTACTTCTGGAACTGCTTCTGGGGTGATGACCGGTGCTGTTACGTTTGTGGCGATTGTTTCGGGTTCATAGACTTCCTTAGGTGTAGCGACAGTCTCCGGCGCAAGGGCTGTTTCAGATGCCGGGACCGATACAGGAGCCGGTGCTACTTTCGGAATCCTCTCAGGAGCGCTTCCTTCCGGTTTGACCTTTGCCAACTCTGACTTTTTCCATTTCTTTACTGTAGCTTCGGCTACTTCAAGTTGAGCCTCTTTGACTTTCTCCAGAATGTCTCCTTTCAATTTCAATTCAGTCTCATGCTGCAGCTTGAGTTGCTCCTCTTTTGCTTTCAGTTCCACATCATGCATGTTCCGTATGCGGTCAATATATTCTTTGGATTCCAGATACTCCATCATCTGTTTTTCTTCAGCATAGACCATTCTGTCGTAAGAACCCACAGGCGTTACAATTTTTACGACAGTCGGCAGCAACTCAATAATGAAGAACAAAAGTCGGATCAACCATAAAAACAGCAATTCCGTCAGATGACCTTTCTGCCATACGGCATACTCCAATATTCGGAAGTTTTGAATAAAATGGTTGCCCGCGTTTGACGTCTGTTTGAAATCAGAGACTATTTTTCCTCGTTCCGTTGCCAGCGAGTCTCTCATATCACGTGTGCGCGCCAATCTGTTCGCTTCATGTTCATAGTCGGCCGTGTTTTTCTCAATCTGTCCTTCTATTTGGGTCCTTTCGCTCTCCAACCCTTTTATTTTCGCGTTGATTTGATTATTCCATGCTTTCCTTTCACTTTCCATAGTGCGCCAGTACGACTGCCTTTTCCCTTTCAGATTGTTGATCTCGCTTTCAAGTCGTGTTGAATCTGCTGATGTGTTTGCGTCTGCCAAATTTTTTTGGGCGATAGCAATTTGTGAATTATAATTATTGTATTGAGTCTGTGCAGTTGTGAAAGCAGTCGTGGTCGGCTTGTTCAGTTTGTTGCGCTCCACTTGAATTTGCGAATTAAATGCATTGACGTTCCCCTTGAGCTTGTTGTTGAGATTGTCAAGACGGTCCATCGTTCCTGTCGACAAGTTGATGTCATCGTTCAAGCCGATTTCTTCTTTATGCGCATGCGAACTTTCTGACAGGCTGTTTGCTGCGCTTTCATCGAAGAAGAATTTCTGTTCGGCGATAAAATCCTGAAAAATCACCAATTCTAAAGGGATGGAAACCATAAATGCAATGACCAGGGCAAGGGCGGCTCGTGACAGTAGAGGTACCCAGAACTTCTGTTTTTCCCGTGTCGGGTCTTTCTTGAGAGTGACTACAAGGCTCCTGTCGATACTGAAAATCAATAGAGACCAGACTACGCCGAACAGCATTGCCACCCAAATGTTGCCGGTCGATTCGTCTCCGCTTTGGGTGAAATACCATGCTGCCGCTGTGCCCGCACAGAAAGCAATAAATGCGGTCATCAGAATCGTTCCACCGATAGCGGAGAATCTTTTGTGGTCTGTTCTGCAATTTTCAAGGATGTCCAATTCGGCTCCTGCAACCGTCCATAGAAATCTTTGGAATCTACTAGCCATAAATTTTCTTCTTTTTAGTTATGAATTGATATGTAGTATAACTGTTTTTATACAATAAAATCGTCAAGGTCCAGAATATCAGACTTATCAGGAGCAGCAATGCTATGGGCAGTATGAAATTCTCTATTGCGAAGAATGCAGATAATGCCTTTATTCCATAGGTGGCAAGCAGTTCCCAATCAAGGTTGAGGTAAATGAACAACATAGCAGGCAGCATTCCGATAAACAGACAAATATATGACGTGACCCATTTGAGTGTTACCATCTGGTCGCGAAGGTCAATGAAATTCTCAACTGCAGTATAAAGCAGCCATCCGGACAGAATACTGCAAATGATGCAGATTGTAGTGAAAATGCGTATTGGCCATGTCGGCGCAATAATGGTGAGGATTGCATTGACGCCGGTAACTGCAAATAATACAATGGACAAAACAAAGGCTGTATCTTTCAATAAAACCTTGTATTCTTTTGTAATGTATTTGCTTGAATAGTTCATTATAATTTTGTCCATTTGGGAAGAAGTTTCTTTAGCCGCTGCCAAAGACTCTTGCTCCATATTTTTTTTGAAACACCCTGTTCTGTCGGCGAGATCATCCATCTGTCCAGGCCTGTCTCGGCAATGGAACCTGTCAGTGACGTCAAGTCTATATTACAAGTCGGAATCTGCAATTTGGACAAACTTTCAGATACTTTCACATCAAGTCTTGGTAAACGTTGGACGCTAACAGTAAGCATTTGTTGTTTTTGGGAGATTGCGTTGCTTGCGATCAAAGTGAATGTAGTTGTTGTGGCTGGAAATAATCTGATGGATTTTTGATGCGTAACATCAAGATTGTTGGGGAACAGCATAAGTTTATCCGCAGACGTCACATCCCATCTTAATTCTATTGCTTGGGATTCCAGTGTCTGTTGAGTATCTGAAGAGAAATCATTGATGGAAACCTCCTGTAAGACTCTGACTGATATTTCCTTCGACACATAAATAGCCTCATCAAAAGCATACGCTATGAGAGTGTATGTGGCGTCCTCCATTGGCGACAGTTCAATGCTTGTCTGCATGGTTACGTCAGCATCTTCATAGCCGTCTTTCAATGTGATTTTCTTTGCGTTTATTGTATTCCAGGACAATCTCACCGTATTCCCCGCTTTGATCTGAGTGCGTGAAGCAGAGAATGAACGTATATTTGGAGAAGAAAGAGGCGTTATTCTGACAGATTGCTGTGCCTGGTCGTAGTCGTTAGAGGCAATCAATTGAATTTCAACAGTTTTTTCTACAACTATTTCCTTTTCTTTACTTAAGGTGACATCTTCTCCGGCCAGCTCAAATTTCGTATAGTTGTCAGCCTCCCATTCCAAATGAATCGTACTGCCCACGACATATTGCGACTCCCTGATACGGAAATATTTGATTCCCGGCTTCAAGGAGAGACCTTCCTTAGTCGCTTCCGGGAACTCATAACGGCATTTGCGACAGAAATTCGCCGCCTTCGGATTCTCCGTCTTACATTTCGGGCATATCTTCATTTCAGTCATGGGCATACTGATTAAAAATGTGTGTCAACTATTCTTCGGCTACTTTATTTTTTTGTTGAAACCAGATCGCTTTCTTTTCTAAACGTCTGGCTTCATTTACATAATCACCTTTGCCCATTCTGAGCAGATAATTATGCTTGTTCAATGCGATTTGAGATATAACATCGTATTTGATTATTATGTCCATATCAAATTTACCTCTTAACAATTGTGCTTTAATAGTTTCGTATATATCACCAAGACAATCTTTCAGGGTGTTTTGTATAGGCGACGTATTGTTTACATCTGATTGCATCTGTTTTATCAGTACTTCAGAGCTGTAAAAATTTGTTTTAAGTTGAATTCTTTCCGGATCTTTGAGCTTTCCGCTTACTTTCCGTTCCAGAATATATTTTTTTTCAATCCATTTGTTTTTCTTAATCCATTTCCATTGTCTGATGTATTCCAAGAACACTAACTTGGATGTTTTAAACGAGTTGTCAAGTATGTTCTTTCTCTTTAAAAAATCTTTCAGAGTGATGTCACAGTCGATTTCGATAATGTTTGCGTCGGTTATCAGATAGGGGTCTGACAGCACGATATCCTTAGATATATTTTTAATGCTGGACAGCAGGCGTGAAATTATATAGTATGAAACTTCTTTTTCCAGATATTTTGCATCCTTTTTCTGATACCACAATGTTTCAGACTTGGTGACTAATTCGTCTAAGAATAACAATTCTTTAATCAGTCGTCTTGATATGGTATATATGGAATCTTTGTCAGATAAGATTTTCTTGTCTTTGGATTTGGTCTCCATGTGTTGGAGCAGATCCTTTATTTTCTTGTTGTATGAATAGATGTCATTTCGCACGGTATATGCAAGATTATAGATGTCATTGTTCATGTATATCTCGTATTTTTCCAATAAGATAACATCTTCAGGCAGATACATTTCTGAAATCAGGGACTCGAAGTCGTATCTATCATAAAATAGTTGTTTTTCATAACTTGACCGTTTCTCTTCCGGTAGTTTGCTTTCTGCAGTATATGACATATTATATTCGGAGTCATATTCCAGCAGTATCTGTAGGCAAATGCTGTTGTCGTAAAGTTTTGTTACAAGAGGATACAAACTTGGCCTTCTATGATTTGCCCGCTCCAACATAATCGCGGAACGTCTTTGGTATAGGAAACATAAAACACTGAAAACAGCTGCAATTATTGCTACCAACAATGCGATAATTGCTATTTTGCCATCAGTATGGCTATAATAACCTTGCAAATCATCAATTGGTGAAGTGTTTGCAACCACACAACTTATAGAGTCTTTTATCTCGTGTAAACTATGAAAGACAATTGAATCCGGAAGTAATGAAGGATTAGGCATAGTAAAAATAATTATTAAACTGGTTGTAATGTTAATTTCAAGGTTTTGAATGTTTATTATTCATCAAATTTGTTTCCGCAATTAACGCAAAAGCGGTCATCCCAAGTGACGTGATACCTAATGCCACATCTACTACAGTATTGGACGTCCCCGGTTTTTGTGTCCGGATATCTTCCACACACAATGCATTTTTTGTCGGAGTCCTCCATTACTGACTCACAATTCTTACAAATCCACATATTAACTGATTCGTATTTTTGAACTACTGTGAATGGACATTACGTCGGAAGGCTGGTAGCCGACACATCTGGAAATTGCTTTGATTCTCACGCTGTCTTCAACATAAAATGGTACTTCGTAGACGGGACTTTTTTTTGTGGGGATGGAGCCGTCTAAGGTGTAATGAATTTTAACATCGGGATTGTCACATTCCATGAAAACTATATTGTCTTCTACGATAATTTTCGGACGAGGCAGTTTACCTTTAGGACTTGTGGAAACAGATAAATCCTTAGTGAAGTACTGCGTTTCAGTTTTACCGTCTAAAAGTTTTAATGTTGCGCGTACTTCCAGTTTTACGTCGTCATCATCAAGTAAAATAGGTTTCGAATATTCAGTCCATCCGTTCTGCTCCAAATTATATTGTATCTCTAAATTTTTGTTCAATGACAGAAATATGATGTAGGCAAGTCTGTCGTTTACTCTCTGAATCAGGATATTGGGCTGTTCGATGTGCTCCGGTGGGACAGATACATCAGGAAGTTCTTTCAAGCTTAGCAGGAGTTCTGTAATATTTGGACGTAATGCAGGATTTAAATTCAGCATTCTCTTTATTAGTCTACGGAGCTCGTCTGACCACTCTTCATGCATTTTAATTTCTCCACCATCTCTGATGACTTCAAATGTGTATTTCCCTTTATCAGTTACGGGGTGTTCTCCACTTAAGAATTCATAAAAAATGACTCCTAATGCAAATATATCCGATTTGGTGCTCAGTATCGACTTGTCTGATGTGCTGTCTTCATTGTTGTATTCCGCCAGTTCCGGGCTGTAATATGGTTCAGTGCCAACAATATAACCGTTCTTTGGTGGGGTGTCGGTGTGAAATGCAGATTCAAAATCTATCAGTTTTGCAATAATACGTTCACCGGTATATTTGAGAAGAATGTTTTCCGGTTTTACATCCCCGTGAATGATGCCGGCTTTTTCAAGAGGCAGAAAGCTATGGGCTATTATTCTGAACAAAAATAACTTATCCTCAATAGTCATCATCTTTGCAAAGGCTTTTGCATCGAATGATATTGCATCTATTTTTTCTGTGATAACATAATAAAATGAGCCCTCCCGAAAAAAATCATGGATAAAGGAACAAGCACCTCCGGGTAATGTAAACTTGTTTATGTCGTTATAAATTCGTTGTTGGTTCTTTTCAAAGATCCTACATTTGTTGGCCATTGGTCCAACTGCTGAATATTTGACATTCAACAATCTTTTCATAAAATAGATGTTGTCATCTTTATCAGAACTTACATATGCAATCTCCGCTTGTCCTCCGGACTTTGATGTCTGAAGGACAGTATAAGTGGCGTCGGATTTATTGCTATGAATTTGTTCTCTTATGGTCATTTTTTACGAGTCATCACTATACCGGAAGGCCTTTTGATTTCAGAACATTCGGAAGAACGCCCTTCGTTATTGATGCAGGCCGCAATTACGTGAAATTTTGTAGAGTCCGCAATTTCGAACGGTGATGTGTATTTCAAGCTTTCTTTAGTCGGTGTCGAATCATCCAGAGTGTAATATATATCGCAATCCTGTGGGGATTCCATGGAAACTGTTCCGAATTTGAAATGTATTACAGGCTGTATTATTCTCATTGGATATACATTGGCTTCAGCTATTGAGGATGGTATGGATTTGGGCCCGATAGCTATTGCTTTTATCTTTCTTACCTCACTTGACACAGAAATAGGTTCTGAATATAACGTTGAGCTTTTTGTTGGATTTGTGCCGTCTAATGTGTAGTAGATTTGAGTTGACAAATCACTCTTTTCATTAAGGCGGATGCTAATACTCTGTCCTTTTACTATTATTTTGGGGGCTGGTGTGTGGCGACGCATCACCCATGCCTGTTTTGAAACAACTTCTGTTCTGCGTTTCCCATCAATAATTATAGCCTTCACCGTTGTGTATTTGGGAACTTTTACGGCTGATGTATATTTTGCAGATGCAACTGTTGGGTCTGTGCCGTCCAAAGTATAATAGACAGTGCCATCGCAGTAGGTGTTTATGATGCAATTATAAGAGTCATCGCCGTCATCAAGTGTTTCAAATTGTATTTCTGGCGCTACTAATTTGTTTTGGAGGATTTGTCTCAAATCGTCCCCTACCTGAGTCAGAGTTGGACGTAACTTATGATCTCCATCCAGCATCTTTCTAATCAATGCTGATATTTTTGCATCGCACGATACTGTTGGCGGTAATTCCAGACGACCTTTTACTGCAGCCTCATGAATTGATTCATTTGATTCGTCTGTGGAGATAGGACGTGCATTTCCGTAGAACTCGCAAAAGATGATTCCTAAGGCGAAGATATCACTTTTGAGGGTCAAGTCATCCGCCATACGTTTCACATAGGCCATTTCTTCGGGGTCCTCCCAATCTTCAATGGTGTATTTGTTGTATGTGAATAATTCAGGAGAATAATATTCAATCGTTCCAAGAACGGCGCCAGGCTCTTTTGGTTGACGGGCAATATAGCAGTCATCTATGTCAATTAAACGGATTCTCCAGTTGTCTCCATCCCTTTGTACGAGAATGTTATCCGGTTTTAAATCCCCGTGTATAACGCCAAGAGCATGAAGTGGCATTAGTCCTTGAACAAGTCTGAGAAGTAATGTGTACTTTTCTTTGGTTGGAAGTGCTGCAATTTCTGCCAAAGACAATGTTGCTGCGTTTATTTTTCTATAAACCGTGTAGTAAAATGGTCCTGAACGAAAATAATCAAGAATCGGAACACAGGCACCTTCTTCTCCGCAACCTTTTCTTACAGCTTCATATACATCGAAAAATTTTTTGTAGTCGGAGTTGCATTTTTCTTGCTTCTGTTTTTTCATTACGGGAGGAAGGGGAGCGTCATCTTTTGGATATACAGGTGTGATATGCCTTTTTAAAAAATATTCTCCATCAATTGTATCTGCAAATGCCACTTCTGCATTTGCCACTTTGTCAGACACCCACGTAATAGTATAGGTCTTTCCGGTTACTGAACTTGAAATTTTGTCGCCTACATTCATAATTAAAGTCTTTAATTTATGTTATTAATTGAACTCATATTTTAGATTAAATTGAACTGATTTTGTCAATTTCAATTACTGAAATAAAAGGCTTGTATTTGAGGTACCAATCGTTGTTTTCGTTTGCAATCTCTATTTGATAATCATCCAAATCAGATTTTTTCTTCTCCAAAATAGCATTTATTTCCTCTTTTGATGGGGATAAAGTAATATCTATGTTAGGTAAATATTCGGTTTTGATTTTGTTTACAATTTCTGAAGAGTCAATTTTGTCAAGCCCGTTCAGGATTTGAGGAATGGAAATGATTGCGTTAATTGCTTTTTCTGAGGCTTTTAAATTAATCAGTTTCTCGTCTGCATCCTCCTTCCATGATTGGAATTCTTCAAAGATGGAATGTTCAAATCTTTTTTGCATCGCCCTTTTGAATTCATCAAAAGAAGTTGGGGAAACGCCGAAAGCCACTCCCACCATTGAGATGTCATCACTTTGTCCATTGTCAATTATGGCTTGTTTCATTCTGTCCGACCAGTCTTTCCAATCGTCCGCATCCTTCAATGTTTTGCGGACCATTGTTTCAAATTCAATCGGATTTCGAAAATATCCGAAACACCCATCGCTGCATGCCAATAAAACAAAAGGCTTGCTTTCGTCCAACGGAAGGATTATTTCAGATTTATTGATGCGGAACTCGCGGTCTTGCGAAATGGCATTGTTCATAGCCAAATCCATATTTGCCGGAGAGAAAGGATCATTGTCAGGTGCGGATGCATCGTCAATGGTGAGGAAGGACATGCTGTTCAAGTCAAAAAGATATATTCTTGAATCGCCGGCCCAATAGGTTTTAATATTCACATTGCTGCCTTCAATGAAATATGAACACAAGGCCATGGTTGTAGGTAATTTGCGTATCATTTTGCTCATTGCAGTACTCTCGCTCGGGAAATGTTTTATTTCCGCATCCAATTTTCTTTTGATTTGTTCGTGCAGATTCAACTCAATATAATCAGTTGGCTGTTCGCCGACAGGTCTATTACAGATTAATTGTTCCACTGCCTGACGTACAAATCGTGAGGCCCAATACGCAGATGTGTGCTCTTCTTTATTTTCATCATGAATATATTTGCGGGCTCCTGCCCCTCCCATACCGTCGAATACACTTATTACTCCCCAAGATTTGTCATTGTCTATACAATCAAATGGGTCGGAGTCTTCTCCGAATCCCTCTCTCTTGGGAACGTTGAAACCGTCAATTTTGTGGACAAGAATTTGAGGTGTATTAAATTTTAGCTCGTTTGAGTTCCTGACATCAAAGATTAAACCTTTAAGTTTCTCGATTATTATTGGCTTTTCGATTCGAAGATTGTTTGTTGTTTGAAGTTCCTGCTCCGCAGCTTGTACATTGCTGTTTTGTATTGCTACAATTATTTTTAAAATGGAGTTCCAGAATGTGATGCTGTCAGAGATTGCTGCAAGGACAGTAGAGTTGTTTTCATTCGTCAATCCACTATATCCGTTTTCTGCTTTTTCCAGGTTTTCTTTCAGTTCACTGTAGTCTTCAGCTATGAAATTATTATTGCAAGCTTCCAATAACTTTAGTATTTCAACTTCTTTGGACTGTTTTAATGTGTCGATTTTGCTGGTGATTTTCTCTTTCCTTTGCGAATCAAACCAATCACAGTCTTCTAATAGACTCTCTATCTCTTCGGCGGATTTTAAGTTAAATGTTCGAAGATACATATCAATTTGCTCTTGTGCTATTTTTTCGGTTTCTGAAACGAATTTTTTAGCGAAATCTGTTTGATAGAAAGAGGAACCGTAAATATGTGATATCAGATTGACTCTAGTTCTTAAATCTGTATTTTTGCCATCAATTTCAGTTTTGATATAGCCGATAAGAATGTTATCTATGTCAGTCGTGTCATCATTATAGATTTCATTAAATTTATCGCGTTCTTGGATGGCCGAACATAAATTATGTTCATTTTCGAGTGTGCTTGTAATTTTGTCTTTTGTATTCCGTATGTCAATGTTTTTGATTGATCGGCTTAACGCGTGATATTTATTTTGTGGGTTCTGTTTCCGCTTGCGATTTTCAATTGTCTCCAGTTTTTCTTTTATCCATTGAGTGTTCTTTTTGATTTCACAAAGCTCCCTATCGCTTATTCCGTCGTATAATTCGTCTTGAATTCTTGTACATAGGAGGTCAAGGATTTTGCATCGGTAAGTCGTGAATTCTTGTATGTCAATATTATTATCTGTTTCTATAGCTGAATCAATGAGCTCAAGGTCTTTACGATAATGCTCGATGAGCTGAATAGCATCGAATTCGTGAAGTTCATCATCGGATTTATATATTCTTTCTATATCATTCATTTTAATTAGAATTTTTATGAACATCCTGTTGAGACAGTTTTGTATTCGTTTCATGTTTGTTTATGATATTCCCACAATTATTATACTACAAGAATTCCTGAGGTCTAAATTAGAGTATGCCTATCCACTGCCTAAGGCTAAATGCTAATGCGGAAATTGACACATGATTTTTATGAGTTCAGATCAAAAATTAGGACTCAACCTATGTGGAATCAGCTGAGCCCCAATTCTCAGATAACTAGACTGAGGCAACGATAGAATTAATTATGTCTTCGTAAGATACGTCGTCAAGTCCTTGCCCGGCCTTTGACGGGTTGTAAACAAATTGATCCCATGACTCGTATATTTCAGGCCAAGGGTATACTTGAGGAGCAAATACTATTAAGCGTTTTGCTGGTTGTTTGAGCTTCGTTTTGCTTCCCTGCTGTCCTCCGGATGGTGTCATCCATAACTCACTAAGCTCTTCCAGAGAATGTGGCATATTCTGAGGATAATTAGGGTTGGATGTATTTGCATCTTCCAACTTATGAGCAGAAGCATCAGTAAACATTACAATTACATGACGTCTACGGTCTCCCGTTTGTACCCAGTCACTATTGATTGCCATGGCGAGCGCTTCCAGAGAGTTCTCCGGCTCATCTCCACCGCCATCAGCTACAAGACCACTTACAAAAGCCTTGTACTCCTCCGGGTCGGAACTTCCCTGTGCGCTGAGATTAAAATAGCGGCTCTCTACCAAAGCCTGATCTCCGTCAGCCTCAAAATCGCGGAAAGCAATTACTTTTACACGAACGTCTGAAACATTTTTGGCTGCTTTTTGAAGGGCTTCCTGCAAATCAGGCCAAAATTGCAGAGCTCTACTTTTAACGGTATCTATGCAGTCCTGCATACTACCAGTGATGTCAATACACATCACAATGTCAACTTTGTAATCCATAAGTGAAAATTAAATAAAATTTAATATTAGTATTTTATTAAACTGAGGCAACGATTGAAAGGATTATGTCCTCATAGACATTTACATCAAGGCGTTCATATTCTCCGACGGGACAATAAACTACTTGGTCCCATGATTCGTAGATGTCTAGCCAAGGGTATACTTCTTTGCCATAAACGATTAAACGTTTTGCTGGTTGTATGAGTTTTGTTTTGCTTCCTTGCTGTCCTCCGGATGGCATCATCCATGATTCGCTGAGTTCTTCAAAGGACTGTGGGATGTTTTGAGGATAATGTGGATTTGAGGTGTTCGCCTCTTCCAATTTGTTGGCGACTGCATCCGAAAACATAACAATTACATGGCGTTTCCGGTCTCCTTCTTGCTCCCAGTCGCTATTTATGGCAAGTGAGAGGGCTTCAAGTGAATTCGAGTATCCCTCTTTGTTGCCTCCTTTTGCGGTAAGTCCGTTTACGAAATCATTGAATCCTTTCTGATCCGGACAGTTTGGTCTGTCAAGCTTATACAATGGACTTTCTATTAAGGCGTCCGGACCATCGATGTTGAAATCACGAAAACCAATTATTTTGACTCGAATATTTGACGCCTTTTTATTCGCCGCTTTAAGCGCAAGTCGTAATGCCGGCAAAAAATCTGATGCGTTTTCTTTAATTTCATTGAGACGATTCTGCATACTGCTGGAAAGGTCTATGCACATCACGATGTCTACGTTGTAAGTCATAATTTTTGAAATTTAGTTTTTATGTTTATTTATTATAGCTCAAATGCTGTTTCCCCACCCTGACGCAGGCATAGCCAAGGCCGTCAATCCGGACTCCGATGATGGAATTCTTTTCGTCCATCTCGCTTATCATTCCTTCGATGCCTCTTAATGGACCGGACGAAATCCTAACTGTATCACCGATTTGCAGGTCGTCAACAATCGTTACTTCGGATTCTGCGTTATTGAGCAGGAATTGTAATTGCTCAATCTGTTTGTTCGGGATGGGCGTTGCAAATTTCTTCTTGTATTCTTCGCTGCCGGGCATGGCCAGCAGTTTGTGGATGTATGACTGGTCGCGAAGCCATTCTTCTTCTTTTGCCGTTGCGCGGATGAAAATCACCATCGGGATGACAAGGCGGTCTATCTTTTTTCTGCGGTCGCTCCAATGATGGATTTCCTCTTGAGTGGCGATGTATGTTTCGTATCCGATTTTGCTTAATTGTGTGGCTACTTTTTTCTCGCAATTCATCTGAACAAGTGCGGCAATCCAACGTTTTGGGTAAGCTTCGCCGTCGTTTGTCACATTGACAAACGGAACTTTCTCAGAACAGAGGTCGTTGCTACGCGCGTTCATTGTTCTTTTGAATTTTATATCTTCTTTTAGGAGATGTTTATTTTTATATATAGCTATATATCAGTAGCTTAAGTGATGGATTCAGATTAGAAAACCTTTGGCTTCACTTAGAAATAATAAATATTCAGTTTTTTCTGAATTAAACTTGTACCTTACAATTAAAAATGATATATTTGCAGGGATAATCACATCTCCTAAAAGGAGATGAATCGACAAATGCTGCGGTATGTCTTGAAACCGTGTAGTTTGGTTCTAGTGTGAAATTCTTGAATGTTACAACAATTTCAAAATTTTGTGGTTGGCCCTGTCGATGGTTTGGGCTTCGAGGGCGGCGAGGTAGATGCGGGTGGTCTTTTCGGAGTCGTGACCCATGCCTTCGCTTATTACTGATAAAGGTATGCCTTCCTGATGGGCTATGCTTGCCCAGGAGTGACGGGCGCAGTACATCGTAAGTGGGATTTCAAGCTTCAGCTGTCTGCCGATCCGCTTCAATTGCCGGTTTATTTGAGCCTGCACATTCTGGTATTGTTTCCGAACGTTGGAGGATGGATCCCTGATGATCGGCAGGAGGTAAGGCGAATCCATGGCAGAGGAGTGACGATCGACAATTTCCTGCATGCACTTTTCCCATTTGATGCTTAGCAGTTGACCGGTCTTTTTTCTCCGGTAGGTCAGTACTTTGTCTTTCAAATCTGTCTTTTGCAGGTATGCGATGTCGATGAATGACATTCCTCGGGTGTAGAAGCTGAATAGGAACAGGTCTCGGGCGAAACTTTTTGAGGGTGAATTGCCTATGTCAAGCTCTTTAAGCCTTTTTATTTGCTTCAGCGGGATGGCCCTTTTGACGGTTTTCTCGGAGGAAGTGAAAACTCGCTTGAATGGGCGTTTGTCTGGTGTCAGTCCATCTTCGACAGCCCTGTTGTAAACTGCTCTCAATCGTTTCATATAGAATGAAATAGTGTTGGGTGAAAGCTGCCTGATCTTCAAATGCTGCTCGTATTCAAGGAGCATGTCGGAGCAGATGTCCTCAAATTTAATGTCCTTCCCGTTCCGGAATGTGCGGAAACTTCTGAGCGTTGAGGCGTATGTCTCGCTTGTCCGATATTGCCCCTGCTGCCATAGCTGCGTAATGGTGTTCTGCATGTATCCGAACAATGAACTGCCTGATGGCTGGTCCGGATAATTCTTGACAACAATGTCTGTGCTGCCGGACTTTCTCCATGCCGGAGTCTGTACGAATTTCAATTTTATTGTAGTCATAGTTGTAATTTTTATAGGTTACAATATAACAAATTAAAAGTCAGTTTTGTCAAATTTTAATATTTTGCTCTTTTCACTTTTTGATGAAAATACAAGTGTTTCCATTATTAAGGAATTTTTGCAAAAGGGAAATAATCAGAAATTTTTCGTATATTTGAAGTTTGTGAGGGAGAAAGACGTGAAAGTGTAATATTTAAATTTTTGGATGATGTTTAGTAAGGAAATTTATTTGAATAGGCGCTCGGTGCTGCTTGGAAAGATGGCTGAGAGGGCGTGCAAGGGTATTGCGGTGTTTTTGGGTAATGTTGAGGCTCCGGCCAATTACAGGGGGAATGAATATAAGTTCCGTCAGGACAGTTCGTTCCTGTATTTCTGGGGCGTAGATGAGCCGGGCTTTGCTGCGGTGCTGGATTTGGAGAGCGGTAAGGCTGTGCTTTATGGCAATGATGTGGATATGGATGACATTGTGTGGATGGGTCCCCAGCCGAGTGTGGCTTCGAAGGCGGAGGCAATCGGTGCTGACGGCAGTGCATCTTACGGGGAGTTTTTCGAGGCTGTGAAGGCGGCTCTCGCTCAGGGTAGGGAAATACATTTCCTGCCGCCGTCAAGGTACTACAATCAGATGACGCTTGCCGGAGTGCTCGGAGTGGCGCCTGAGGAGGTCCGCAAAGTTGCGCCGGTGGCTTCCGGAAGCGGACAGCACGCTTCTGAGGAATTGGTCAAGTCTGTCGTGTCAATGCGGCTAATCAAGGAGGCCTGCGAAATCGAAGAAATCGACAAGGCTTGTGCAATCGGCTATGAAATGCATACTGTAGCACGCAATACCTGCAAGCTGGGAGTGGTGGAGCAGGAGATTGTCGGCGCGATGGAAGGCGTGACCTTGGCAAAGGGCTGGGGAGTGTCTTTCGCTTTGATTGTGTCCCAGAACGGGGAGACCCTCCACAATCATACCCATCATCAGATAATCACGCCGGGGCGTCTGCTTGTGATTGATGCAGGAGCCGAGAGCAACAGCCATTATGCTTCGGATTTTACCCGTACGCTTCCCTGCAGCGGTGTGTTCACGGACAAACAGCGCGAAATTTATGATATAGTGGCAAATGCCAACAATCTTGCTTTCGAGTTGGCCAAGCCGGGAGAAACATATTATAATGTGCATCTCGCTACGGTCCGCTATATGCTTGAAAGTCTGAAAGCGCTTGATTTTGTACGCGGAGATGTGGACGAAATGGTGGCAGAGGGCATTTCCGGCCTGTTTATGCCTCACGGTCTGGGCCACAATATGGGTCTTGACGTGCATGATATGGAGGATTTCGGCGAGGACTATGTGGGCTACGATGAGGGCCAGAAACGTTCTCCGCTACTCGGCCTTGGCAACCTCCGTATGGCGCGTGTGCTCCGTCCGGGCCACGTGGTGACAGACGAACCGGGCATCTATTTCATCCCTGCGCTTATCGAGCAGTGGAAGGCCAACGGCACGGACAAAGGCATGGTGAATTATGCCAAACTTGCTGAGTACTACGACTTTGGCGGTATACGTCTTGAGGATGACGTCTTGATTACTCCTACCGGAGCACGCCGTCTCGGAGCTGAGCGTCTGCCTATTCTGTCTAAGGATGTTGAGGAAGCGATGCGTTTTTAGGCTTGTGTGACAGCCTCTTGTCGAACTATATGTGTAGGGTTAAAATCTATATAGAGGATGGATATATTTATTGATATAGTAGCTGTCCTGTGCGGCATCATCGGCATAGCCGGGAGTATTCTGCCCGGCTTGCCCGGTGTCCCTGTCAGCTGGATAGGAATGATGGTCCTGTATTTCTGGGGCAATGGCTTCAACGGAGCCGGTGAGCCTATGAGTCTGACGTTTCTGCTTGTATGGCTGGGCATAGTGATAGTGGTCACTGTGCTGGATTATATTGTCCCCGCGAAACTGACTACTGTGACCGGAGGGTCGAAAGCGGCCTCCTGGGGCTCTATAATCGGACTTTTCGCCGGAATGATACTCACGCCTATAGGGATGATTTTGGGCTCATTCCTCGGAGCCTTTCTCGGAGAATGGATTTTTGCAAAGAAAAATCTCGGCGGTTCGCTCAAAGCAGCCTTCGGCTCATTCCTCGGCTTCATCCTCAGCACCGGCATGAAGGTCATCGTCTCCGGCGTCGCTCTGTGGTATATTATCGTTTATCTGAAATAGCTTTCATGCAAAATAGGTCTGTTAATTTCTAAGTTATTTTCTTGGTTAATATTTGCGTGTCTTAGTTAATTTATTTATCTTTGTACATCAAATTTTGAATAGGATGATAACGGAAAGTCAACTTGAGAAGATGATTTCAGAATTGGAATCATTTAATGTGGAAAAAACTACCAGTATAACGGATACGGCAAAGTTTTGTCAGGCGATTTGTGCGTTCTGCAACGATTATCCCAAATCAGGAAAACCCGGTTATCTGTTAATCGGGGTCAGGGACAATGGCACTTTGTCCGGACTTAGAATAACTGATAAACTTAACAAGGAAATTTCAGGTTTGCGCACCGATGGAAAAATTTTGCCATTGCCGAATATGAGTGTCGGAAATTTCAGATTTGCCGACGGTGATGTGCTGGTGGTCGAAGTGCTGCCTTCTCTTGAGCCTCCTGTGAAATATGACGGCCGGACGTGGATAAGGAACGGGGCGAGAAAGGGGGTTGCCACGTATGAGGAGGAACAGCGTCTTGTCGAGAGGCGTTCTGCGTGCTATAAGTCTTTCGATATCAGACCTTGTCTTGAGGCATCCATTGAAGACCTTGATGAGCGGCTGCTTAAGGAGTATTTAACTAAGGCGGTAAATCCCGAAGTTCTGGCTGCTGATCCCCGCAGTATAGAAGACAAATTAAGTTCTCTGAGGCTGTTTGACAAACGCGCCGGAAGACCTACCAATGCGGCTGTCATCTTGTTTGGGCTTTCTCCAAAGCGTTTCTTTCCTGGGGCGTATATTCAATATGTCCAATTCGCAGGTAAGGACAATGCCGCGGAAATATTGGACGAGAAGGCATTTGACCGCAATCTCGTGGAGTCGTTGAAGGCACTTGATAATTTTATCGGAACTGCGATAATCAAACGACGGCCGGTGAAAGTGTCTTCTTTGAAGGAGGATATTGAACAGAATTATCCTGTGTGGGCTATCCGTGAGCTTGTCATGAATGCTGTAATGCATAGAAATTATGACAGCAATACGCCGGTTAAATTTTATCAGTATTCTGACAGGATCGACATTACAAATCCGGGAGGTTTGTATGGAAATGCGACTCCAAGCAATTTTCCGAACGTAAATGATTATAGGAATCCTATTATTGCGGAGGCTCTGAAAGTATATGGCTATGTCAATAAGTTCAATAGAGGGATTGCAAAGGTGCAGGCGGAACTGTCGGCGAATGGCAATGGCTTGGCAGTCTTTTCTTTGGATAAAGAAACTGTGTTTGAAGTAAAGGTGGCGGCAGCTATATATGGACTTAGGATTACCGATGAAATTAACGTAGTTAATGAGAATATTAACGAGGTTAAACCTGTTGTTATCCGGGAAAATGTGGACTCTGCGCTGTTTTCCGCCTATATTTCCGAGTTGTCGTCCAAGTCTCTGTTAATTCTTGGGATGTGTGCTAACCAAGTGCTAACTAAGAAGGAGATATTCAGCCGCTTGGGACTTACAGTTCAGACCAATAACGTCAGAAACAATCTTACGCCACTGCTTGACAGAGGTCTTGTTGCGATGGTAATGGCAAAGCCTTCATCACGAAATCAAAAATATACGGCGACTAACGCAGGTAAGGCTTTCTTGCAGTATCTTGCAGATAGATAAGCGCTATCTTTCCAGACGGACGTCGACGGCTATCGGAAGCCATACGCGATAGCGCTTATTGAAGTCCCAATCATTGCCCGCTGAAGCGAAGTCACATAGATGAATGGTGCGGGTCGGCATATGTCCTTCGTTGCGATAGGTGCCGACAGGTGCCACGATTTCATACGCCATCCATATATTTTCTCCGGCTGTAATTTCACGAAGTTCCACCCGTCCGTCGCTGTCAGCAGGTATAATGCAGGCCTCATCCACGAATCCGTCATTGAAGCGGCTGTCGCGGGCAAGAGTGATCGGTCCACGGACAATAGCCTGATGATTGTTGAGCAGAAGCAAGCGGGTTGTCATTTCAAAACTGACAGTCAGTTTGTCTCCATTGTTCCAGTTGCGGTCAATCAGAACATATTCACCTGCGATTACACCATCGACCGGCCTGCCATTCACTTGGACTTTGGTTCCTTCCGCCCACTCAGGGATGCGTATACGCATTGCAAATGGGAGTTTTCCACTACATTCCACAGTGATTTCAGCATTGCCATCTTTTGGGTAATCGGTAATCATTGTGAGTTTTACCACATTTCTGCCCAACTTCACTTTTGTGGAAGACGGTGTAAATAAGTTCAGCTCAACGTCACCGTCATGAATTTGCCAGGCATAGCGCGGAATCATCGCAAAAGCTCGCGGGGCATTGGCATTACAGCAATGCAATGGCATACCGCACTGTCCGTCAGAACCCATCCGGAATCCGTCAAGCGGGATGTACTTTGCGATTTCAGTTCCCTCGCTGTTCATGCTTGCAAAGAGTGCATTGAATATGCTTTTTTCTATATTTTCGGCATAAACTTCTTTTCCGGTAATTTGGAGCAGGCGTTCGTTGAGCTGCATCCAAGTAAAGGTGACGCAGGTTTCCATTGCATCCATATTGGGCTCAGTCTGACGCCTCCTGCCGCCGAACCAACATTCAGATGCCGCACCGGAACCGCAAACATTGATTTCTTCATCCATAATACGCTTTACCACCTTTTCCACAGCTTCAAGATAGCGTACTTCACCGGTTACTTTATACAGTTCAAGAAAGCCTACATAGCACGACATCATCTCATAGGCTTTCTGACCATTCTTATTGCTCCACCAGTCAGACGGCTCCACTGGAAAACGACAGTCGGGACTGGTATCGGCAAGAGTGATGAGTTGCGGACCTCCAGTTTCGTCAAGGCTGAGGGCCAAATGCTTTGCAAAATCAAGATATTTCTTATGTCCTGTGGCATTGTAAAGCATTACCACAGGCTCCAGTATTGAACCTGAAGCCATGCCTTTGTAGCAGCCTGTAGCGTAAACGGCTGTAGCACCGGGACCAATCTGGGTGATGGTGTAGTCAATCAATCTGCAGGCAGCATCAAGGGCCTTTCTGTCGCCACTGAGTTCATACCATTTGAGGAAGCCGAGCGTAGTGTATTTGCGTCCCCATACATCCCAGCCTTGCAATTGGTGATTTCTGTCATAATTGCCAATGTATCCGTCCGGCAACTGTGTGGAAATCATCAATTCTACCGATTTCCTTATTTTATCATACAGGACAGAATCGGCATTATATTGATAGGAAGCTATGGCGCCCTGTACCCATTTGCCCCAAAATTCGGTCTGCCATCGGTTTTGCGTTTCATTCTGCGTACGGAACGGCTGCACCAGAAGGTCGATATCCACAGGCCTGCTGATGTTGGCAATGCTTTTATTGATGCGCTCGCCCACATAACCGTCAAGTCTTATATTTAAAATTTCCGGTATCACTTTCCTCTCTCCTGCCGTTACTGCAGAGGAAGACACTCCCACGAGAAGCATGACAGCGCTTGTCCAGATTTTGAATTTCATTTTTTTATTTTTGGTTTTCCGAAAGATGTCACAAAAGTTTGAACTTATCGTAGAATTTCCTGTAAATGTCATTGTCTGCGGGAGAGACGGGTAATGGGCATTGAAGGACGGAGAATGTCATTGACGGGTTGTTTCTTTTCTTCAATGTTCCGGTGTACGCTGCTTCTGATGTCGCGGACAGATGAACCGATGAGGAACGTGTATTGTCCTGCCGGTGTAAGCCATGCTGATTGGGATTCATCGAATATGGCAAGATTACAGGTGTCTATATGGATGGCAAGGGTCTGGGATTCGCCGGGCCGGAGTTCATTTGTCTTGGCAAAAGCAACAAGCTCTTTTGCCGGGGACTCTATGCCTTGGGGCCTTGCCAAATATACCTGCACGATTTCTTTGCCGGGACGGTGCCCTGTATTCGTTATTGTAATTTCAAGCCTGTAGCCGTTTGGGTCCGGTGCTATCTGTGCGGCGGAATAATCGAATCGCGTGTAAGAAAGACCGTATCCAAAGGGATATGAGACTTTTTTGTCAAATGATTCGAAATATCTGTAGCCCACATAAATGTCTTCTTCATAGATGGTGTGGTCTATGTTCCTGTTCTCGCGGGAATGGGCTTGTCTGTTTGCCCCGAAGATTATACCTGTGTCGGCATCATGAGGGAAATTTCTGTCGGAAGCATGGTCTCTGTAATCTATAGGGAAAGTCATCGGGAGTTTGCCGCTCGGGTAGGATGTGCCTGAAATGACATCCGCGATACTGTTGCCTCCCTCCTGTCCGCTTTGCCACGCGCAGAGTATGGCATCGGGAAGATTCTTCCATGAATTTGTCTCGATTACTCCGCTGATGTTCAGGACGGCTGTCACCTTTTTGCCTTTTGCGTGGAAAATGTCGCAGACGTCTTCAAGCAGTTTTTCCATAACGGAATCCAGGTAGAAACTTTCTGTGGAGCGGTCTGCGAATTCCCCGGCCGAAATACCTATGGAGATGACTGCGGCATCGTTGCGTTCCGCAATTTCACTGATGGCTGTCCGGCTGAGTTCCAATTCGTGCGAAAGGGGTTTGGCAGCCATGTGGAAAGTCTTGTCTTCTTTATTTATCCTTGCCTTTTCAGAATTGATGTGAGCCGTATATTCAGCTTCCAATGCAGTGTCTGTCAAATATCCTGCATTCTTGAATCCTTCAGGCAATGATATCATATATTTTCGGTTTACATCTCCCGAACCGCTGCCGCCCGCTATCAGATCGTATGCGCTGTTGCCGAACAATGCTATTCTTCTGATATCCTCGGCGAAAGGCAGAGTGCCATTATCGTTTTTAAGCAGAACCATTCCTTCCGGAGCTGTTTTTCTTACCAATTCGGCATGAGCCTTCAAATCCGGACGGTCGGAATGTGCGGGTCCTTTGAACCGCGGTGTACGCATAATCATTTCAAGGACTTCGCATATATTACGATCCATGACAGCCTCGTCCAGTTCGCATGATTCCGTCGCTTCCATGAGACGGTCATATTCTGCGGTATACCCTGGCTGGAGCAGATTGTTGCCGGCTGTCATCTGGGCTGCCGCATCCGAGCCGCCGAACCAGTCCGAAACGACAATGCCATTATATCCCCACTCCTTTCTCAGCAGGGAATCCAGAAGTTCGGGACTTTCGGACGTGTATCTTCCGTTCAGATAATTGTATGATGACATCACGCACCATGGGGCTGATTTCCTGACGGCCGTTTCGAATCCTCTGAGGTAGATTTCGCGTAATGCCCTTTGGGATACAATGGATTCGCTGGCCTTGCGGTTCGTCTCCTGGTTATTGGCCGCAAGGTGTTTCACACAGGCTCCTACGCCGCACTCCTGTATTCCGCATACGTACGCGGCGGCGATCTCTCCGCTTATCAGAGGGTCTTCCGAATAATATTCGTAATTTCTTCCGCAAAGCGGGTGTCTTTGAATGTTCAGGGCAGGTGCGAGCATGATGTCAATGCCGTAGTCACGCGCCTCCTCTCCTATTGCCTTCCCTGTCGCATTTGCAATCTCTGTACTCCAGGTCGCGCCTATCAGCGTCGGCATGGGGAAGTGGGTGCAGTAATAGGTCAGATCATCTTTTTCCCTCTTGGGATCAATCCTTACTCCTGCCGGTCCGTCAGAGAATACGATTGCAGGTATACCGAGCCTCGGAATAGGATATGTCGTTCCGGCTGCTCCGGGAACAATCAGTTTTGTGGAGCCTATTACAGCCCTGTCTCCATTGTCCAGACCCTCCATTCCTGTCCCTATCACGAATCTTGACTTTTCGCTGCGTGTCATTGCAGCAACTATATCTTCGATGGGGTCTTTCCCCAGCTGAGGTGTGCTTTCTCCGCATCCATAGATAAACAATGCGGCAGTAAATAAGGCTGCTGCCGGTCGTGTGCATTTCATGATTGTCACTGTTATTTTCCTATTACTTTGATTGTTTTTCTTCCTTCTCCGTCTTCATGGACCTGATATGTCAACGGGGTGGATTTCTGTATCAGGGTAAGCATCTGATCGAATGACGGCTTTTCGAAATTGGCATATAATATGACATTGGCGAGTTTTGGATCGACCTCGAAGCTGACATCATATATGAGACCCAAACGCTTGTAGACATTCTTCAAAGGCTCGTTAATGAATGCAAGTTTCCCGTTTTTCCATGAAATGTTCTTGTCGGTATTGCCTGTGTAAAGTTCTCCTCTCTTCTTGTTTGAATTATACACCACTGTCTGCCTTGGGGACATCGTAAAAGCCCATTTGCTGTCGTTTACCCTTACTGAACCTTCTGTGAGGGTAACGGCCGCTATGCTGTCCCTGGCGTATGAACAGACATTGAATTGTGTACCCAAAGCCTCTATGCCGAGCCCTGTTGCAGTGTTCACCTTGAACGGATGTTCCGGGTCTTTATGCACTTTGAAGAAGACTTCTCCGTCAATTTCGACATGTCTGGACCCTTTCCCCTCCTGATTGTAGCTTATTCGGCTGTCTCCATTGATCCAGATTTCAGTGCTGTCGGGGAGCATGGTGTGGACAAGGCTGCCCGGCATGGCCGTAATCTCCTGACTGACAGCCAAAGGAGTAGTACCGTGGGAGTGCCGGTCAAAATAAAGGTAGACAGCCATCAGCATAAACGGAACTGACAGACAGGCTGCGGCTTTTGTTATGATATTCATGGCTTTGTTACGGAAACTATGTCCTGTGTTACGCTGTGAGCCGATTTTCTTCAAGATAAGCTTAAAGGATTTCTCTGTGTCAATCCAGGATGCTGTTTCCGGAGAAACGCTTGCATCCCAGACGTTTTTCACTTCAATGAATTCCTTGGCGACTTCGTCCGACGACGCAAGTGCCCTGGCGAGTTCTTTCCTTTCCTTTTCGTCGGCATCTCCTGCCAGACATCTTACAATCAAAGTTTCATCAATTTTCTTCATGTTCTCAGATGGTAGGATAATTTTTCTGTATGGTTTCCCTTACTTTTTTTATTACGTTCGAAATCCTTACTTCTACAGTGCGCCTTGATATGTTCATTGCCTTGGCGATGTCATCATATTTCATGTTTTCCCAACGGCTCAACTTGAATATTGCCACGGATTTGGGGTCAAGTGCAGCAAGGGTTTCGTCTATAAGTCTTTTTAATTCGTCATATAGTATGTAATTGTCAAGTAAGGCACTGTCAATCTCAGAGGAAAGAAGGATGTTTGCCGCGTAGGTCTCCTTTATTTTGCGGTGCTTGATTGCATCAAGGCAGTCGTGCCGGACGCTTCGCAGCAGGAAACTCCTGAGGTTTTTGATGTTGAGCTGTTCCCGCCGTTCCCATATCTCCACGAACAGGTCCATCACTATGTCCTCACATTCGGTCCGGTCGATGATGAACGAATTGCAGTACAATATGAGACTACGGTAATATCTCGAAAAGATTGCAGCAAAGGCGAGGGTGTCACCTTTGCGCAATCTTTTCAAGAGAATTTCATCAGAAGTGGGTTTCAATACGGCCATCTAATCAATCAAAGGTTTCGACATTCCAATCCTCTATTTCCTTAATTGAGATTTCAAATCCCGGTTTTGTAAGCTTTAAATCAAAAATATAAATTTTTCCGCTTTCAAAATTCAGGCTGCCGAGTTTTTTGCGGAACGGCAGGCCATCAATGTCGCATCTGACAGTGACCGGGGATGCGGACGGAAGAAGCAGACATTCGGCCTGTGACATCTGTTCGTCTGCAGTCAGGGCAATTTCTGCCGGATCACCGGCTGATGCCAACCTGCCCTCCGCCAGCGAGAATACGCCTTCGACCGGTATACCCTCAATCTTAGGATTGAGTCCCTTGAGCGCAGCTGCCGGAATTTCTTCCGAAGCGCTTATTTCAAAACGTACAAGGCTCAGTATATGCCTCATCTGTACCTTTACAGGAGTGAGGGACGGATATTTGTTTTTGGCATTGTCCGAATACAGCCAGTCGCTCTGAGCAGCCTTGTCGGCGCTGCTGACATTCAGTGTCAGGGATTTGTTCTCAGCGGCGGACGCATCGAATGGAGAAAACAAGACGAAATTCACTTTTGATGCATCTGACGGATATACCGGCATTTGGCCGGAGCCGCTTGGGGTCAGAACCCCGTCGGCATCTGCAGCCAGTCTCAGACAGGTAGCCGATGCCATGCCGTCAGCATCCGAACTTGAGTACATGTACATTCCCACTTCCTCGCCACCTTTCCATGTTTCGGGAGAAGTGCTGTCGAAAGGAAGTATGCCGGCCTTTATCTGCACGGACATAGGCTCTCTGTTCTTGTTTCCGCCCTCGTAAATGTCTTCACAGGAGATCATCATGCAGGCGAGTGCAATGACGCTGAATAAATATGATATCTTTTTCATAATTTAACTGGTCTATGGGGTTTACTGTACTTTGACGCATCTTACATTCAGTGCGTTCGCCGTGCTGTAGTTGTGGTAGTTGTCGGTCTGGATATAGCCTCCGTCACCTGCGGCTACCGCACAGTTCTTCAGTCCTGCCATCGTGCCGCTGTAAAGCATCACCAGACCGCAGTCTCCGAATGTACCGTTGAATTTCATTCGCCCGCTTTTCGGATATGCTGCAAGCGCCTCGGCCGGGCTGAAACTTGTCCAAGGTGATTTCCCGTTCCTGTAGGCAGGAAGCATCCATCCTTCCGGACACGGATCGAAAACTCCTTTTTCGCCGGTTGCTTCTTCTGTCCAGAAATTCGGGCCGTATGTGAGACTGTTGCCCTCTGCAGTGATCCAGCTGTACGGTTCTCCTCCGGCAGTGACGAAGAGACATGGATCAGTGAGAACCCTGCGCATTGCCTGACCCTGGTTGTTCCCTCCCCAGACATCACCGGTAGTATATCTGACATTGCCGTTGTTGATGTCATACAGAGGTATGTCGGTGACGGCTTTTCCGTCAGTCGGGAATTTGTCGGTGAATCCTCCTGCGTAAGGAATGTTCTTTCCGCCCTGATAGTACATTCCAATGGACAGCGGGCTTGTGATGTCCGCGGTTCGTGCACCGAGATTGCGGTCCATGAATATGTAGTCCGTAGTGCCGTCACCGTTGTTGTCGACAGAGCTCGTGTTTTCTTCAGGGTCGAAGTCGGTCACCCAGATGTGCCAAGACCATACTTTGTCGCCACCCATCGTGGCACAGACATGGGCATTGCCTCCGTTGCCGGCATTGGTCTTCACCGTTATTGTACTACGGTCAGGGTTTTCTGCATCGGCATTGAGTGTGACTTCATTAATCAGACTCTGGGTATCCTGCCAGATGAGTTCTGCTCCGAGCGGACCGTCTTTGCGTAGATTGCCGTTGTTGATGAAAGTGATCTTGCGCCATACTTCGTACGCCTTGAGCACAGGGAAAGTCACAGATTCGCCTGGTTTTACGATATAGCAGTTCGGAAGGTCCGCGAGATTAATCAAAGCGGAAACGATATTATACTGATAGGCAGAGCCTTTTGCAAAAAGGGCATTCTTCGGAGAATATGATTGTCCTGAGCCTGATGAAAGGATTTCTACGCTACTTCCCGCTGCTGCCTGTGAAGGAATATAGGCACGGAAATGTTTTTTGCCGTATTGCTCCATCGTGATTTCTTTTGCTCCATCTGTGCCCGCCATGACAGCTTCACTGCCAAATTCGGCGAGATTGAATGTAGTGGCAGACTTCAGACCTTTGATGACGGCTGATTTTGCGGCACCTCCGGAGACCTGCACATCTACAAGCGAGAGCAGATGGCTGAAAGTCAGGGTGACAGTCTCATAAGTTGCGTCAATGCCGGCCGTCTTTGCCATCATAAGGTCACACATGGACTCTGTGGCATCGTAGGCAATGGCGGTCGGATCCATATTTTCCATATATGGATAATAGGCATAGAAATCCAGTACCTTCCCTTCTGAAGGATATTCAATCTCTTTGTCGATAATCCACATTCCGCCAGAATATGTCAGTTTGCGGTTGTCAACGCTGTTTCCGGTGGCGGCAAGTGCCCCTGTGCCATCAGAATCCCTGGAGACGGCGAAAAGTCCCACCTGGTCTCCCTCGGTGAAACTTGTCTTGAAATTGTCATCTGTAAGCGTCCGGGTACTGTTTGTCGTGGTCAATTCAAACTTGAACCCCGGTTTGTCCTCCGGTATGTATGAAGTGATGCTTTCCACTTCCTTTGCACATCCGGCAAGAGCCAATAAAAAGAATAAATGATAAAATACCTTTTTCATCAGTCGATATTAGTTATTAATGTTTTCGTATAAGGCGACTATGTCTTTAAAACACACATTTAAAAATGAAAAAAACAATAAACGTTGAAAAACATCAAAAAATATGTGTGTGAAATCGTTTGAGTCGCCTTATAGGCAAAAATAAACCATAATACAATAACCAATGCTAAAAAATCAATTCTCAAAGTGGAAACAGACCACTAAGAAACAACTGATCCATTATTTTGGTATGCTGTTTTTGGCTGTAGGAATATTGGCGGTACCTCATCCCGTATCCGCTCAGGAAAATGTGCGGATTACATTTGACAAGACCTCTGTCTCTATGGCTCAAGCCCTGGAACTGCTGGAACAGCAGAGCGGGTATCATTTTGTTTACAACAAGAACATTGCGGATTTCAATGTGAAGGTCACTCTGAACTTCAAGAACGAGCCTCTTGCAGGAGCGCTTGACAAGTTGTTTGACGGTAAGGGAATCAGTTATGAAATCAATGACAGGTATGTGATTCTCAAATCTGCAAAGGACAGCCGTAAGACCGCTGTCGGGCAGGTAAGCGGTTTCGTCAGGGACAAGGAAGGACTGCCTTTGGCAGGAGCGGCAGTCATGGTCAAGGACAAAAACGGCGGAGTGAGTGCCGGTGTCGACGGTGACTATACCATCGAAGCGGCTGCCGGAGATGTACTTGTGTTTTCATACCTCGGCTTTATTTCCAAAGAGGTGAAGGTGGGGAACAGTGACCATGTGGATGTGACGTTGGAAGAATCCCAGACTTTCCTCAACGAGGTCGTAGTTGTGGGATACGGCACGATGAAAAAGAAAGACCTGACGGGCTCTGTGAGTTCATTGTCCGGAGAGGCCGTCACGGACCGCAAGGTGTCCATGCTCTCTTCAGCCCTGCAGGGAGCTGTGTCCGGAGTGACTGTGACCCGTTCAGGCAGCGACCCGAGCGCATCAGCCGATATCCGTGTACGAGGCATCACCACCATCGGGGACAGTAATCCTCTTATCATCGTTGACGGGGTGCCGGCCGACAATATCAATGACGTCAATCCTCAGGATGTCAAGGACATATCGGTGCTTAAAGACGCTTCATCCGCCGCAATCTACGGTTCACGTGCGGCTGCAGGCGTGATTCTCATCACTACAAAACGAGCATCCGAAGGTAAGGTTTCGATGTCGTATTCATATGAATATGGCTACGAAACCCCCACGACGCAGCCCGATTATGTGGATGTGGTCCGTTTCATGCAGATGACCAATGAGCTGCGCTGGAACGATGCCGGGAACGGTACGGAGCATTTTCCGACATATATACCTGCTGTAATAGACAATTATGCTTCATTGCACGCTTCGGATCCTGACAGATATCCTGACACCGACTGGAGGGGCATGCTGCTCGACAAGAACTCCAACCGTCAGTCCCACAATTTCCGCATTTCCGGGGGAACTGCAAAGATACGCACCACTGCGTCTGTAGGTTATGACACCTCCGACGGCCTCTATGCTAACAAGAAATACAATCGTTTCACCGTAAGGATGAACAACGATATAACAATCAACAAGTACATCCAGGCTTCGATAGATGTCAATGTGAAGCGCAGCACATCTGAGAATCCGAACTATGATCCAATGAACGCCTGTTACCAGATGCCTGCGGTCTATCCTGCGCTGTGGGCCGACGGACGCATAGCCGACGGCAAATCCGGAGACAACCCTTATGCCGCCCTCAATTATGGCGGTACAAACACAAAACATTACAATCAGATCGGAGGCAAGGCTGCCGTTTATATCACTCCGGTCAAAGGTCTGAAACTTTCCGCCATAATATCACCGATATGGAACGACTCCGATGAAAAAGAGTTCGTCAAGAGGATTGAATACACCGCCTCCGACAATCCGGACAATGTCATAGGTGCAATCAACAATTTTGCAACGACCAGGCTCACGGAAAAACGTGGCAAAAGTTTCAGCCTCACCAAGCAGTTCCTCGCCAATTATGACGACACGTTCGGCAAACACAGTGTGAGCGCCCTTTTGGGATATGAAGACAATATGTACAGCACCGACAAGATCTGGGCTGCCCGCGACAGATATGCCCTGACTGATTTCCCTTATCTTGACCGTGGAAACGAAGACTATCAGACAAACGGCAGTGAGGCCTCGCATTCGGCATATCGTTCCGTTTTCGGAAGAGTGATGTACGATTTCGACGGAAGATATCTTATCCAGGCAAATCTGAGGTGTGACAAATCTTCACGTTTCGATAAGAAATACAGGGCCGGATGGTTCCCTTCCGTTTCCGGAGCATGGGTCCTGACCAATGAACCATGGATCCGCAAGGCTGGAATCGAGAAGTGGCTCAGCTTCCTGAAAATCAGGGCGTCGTACGGACTTCTCGGCAATGACCGTGTAGGCGACTATCCTTATCTGCCATTGCTGAACTACACCAACAGCCTGTTCTGGGAAGGGGACAAGGCGGTGTCGCATATCACCGCTGCACAATGGCAGTATGCCATCCGTGACATATCGTGGGAGACTACCAAGACATTCGGGGTCGGTCTGGATTTGGGCTTCTTTGACCACAGGCTGAACCTCACTGCCGACTATTATTACAAAATCACACGGGATATGATTCTGGACATTGACATTCCCGATTATGTCGGTTATGACAACCCTCAGCAGAACACCGGAAAGATGCGCACTACGGGTTTTGAGATTGAAATGAGTTGGAGAGACCATGCCGGGGATTTCAACTATTCGGTGAGCGCAAACCTCAGCGATTTCCTCTCGAAGATGGGCTATCTCGGCGGCAATCAGTTCCTTGATGACCAGATCAAGACTATGGGAAGCTGGTTTAATGAATGGTACGGCTACCGTAGCGACGGCATTTACCAGACACAGGAAGAAATTGACAATTCTCCGGTGATGAACAGCAGCGTGCGTCCGGGGGACATCAAATATCTCAAGGCTGATCCGAATGACACCTCGCCTGTCTCCCCGGACAAGGACCGCGTGCTCCTCGGCAACTCCCAGCCTCGCTATCAGTACGGACTGACATTCAACTGCTCGTGGCGTGGAATCGACTTCAATATTGCATTCCAGGGTGTCGGCAGTCAGCTCAAGAGGAAAACCGCAACTATGGTACAGCCTCTTCGCGACAACTTCGGCAACATTCCCAAACTGATTGACGGAAGATACTGGAGCAATTACAACACTGCGGAGGAGAATCTGCGTGCACAGTATCCGCGTCTGACATCCAATCAGGCTTCATACAACTACGCAATGTCTGATTTCTGGCTGTTCAAGAGCTACTACTGCCGTCTGAAGAACATATCTTTGGGCTATACCCTTCCCCAGAGAATCACAAAGCTTTTCTTTGTCCAGGCCCTGCGTTTCTATGTTGCGGGCAACGACCTCTTCTGCATAAGCAATTATCCGAGAGGCTGGGACTACGAAGGCTACGGCTCGACAAAGTATCCTATTATGAAATCATTTATCTGCGGTGTTAATATCACATTCTAATTATCATGAAACCGAACAATTCAATTATATTTCTGGCATTGGCTCTGCTTATGGTCTCTTGTGCGAATCTTGACCTATATCCGCTCGATACCGGTTCCAGCGACTCCTGGTATAAGACCGAGGAGCAGATCAAAGCTTCAATCAGCGGCCTTTACAGGGTTGATTTCCTGCCTATAGACGATGAACGCTGGTCGGACAACCATCAGGCGCGTACCAACCTGAATGATTACACGGGCGCCACACTTAACGGAGAATCATGGTATGTAATCAACCGGTGGCAGAATGCCTACAAGGCGATAGCAAGATGTAATGTCCTTTTGGACAAATTGTCGAAACCTTCTGAAATAGGCATCGCCGAAGAGAAAGCGGAACTCTATAGGGCACAGGTGCTCTTCGTAAGGGCCACACAGTATGGAATCCTCGTATCCAGCTATGGAGATGTGGTTTATGTGGACAAAGAATTCACTATAGAAGAATCATTCAAAAAGGGACGTACGGACCGTGAGGAAATAATGGAGCACGTGTATGAGGACTATGACCGTGCGGCGGCAAGCCTCCCGCTCACATACGGCAGTTCCCAGGAACTTGCTACCAAAGCTGCGGCTCTCGGGCTCAAGGCGCGCTATGCCCTTTACAACGAAGACTATGAGATTGCTGCAAAGGCGGCGAAAGAATGTATGGAATTGGGCAGCCATCAGCTCTATCCCGATTTCTCAAAACTTTTCCTGGCTACCACCCATCACGCTTCCGAGGTTCTCCTTTCTTCTCCACATTCTCTGGAACTTGGAATCTACTCCGACAGTCCCGGTAATATACAGGGATACTCTCCGCGCAACCGTGGCGGCTATGCCAGTGAATATCCGTCATGGGAGTTGTTCGCCTCTTTTCTTTGCACGGACGGGCTCCCTATCGACGAGTCTCCTCTCTTTGATCCGAAGAATCCGTTCAGGAACAGGGATCCGCGCTGTGCTGCGACCATTGTTGAATTCGGCACCGAACACTGCGGCGTCATCTATGATCCGAATCCGCTGACAACCGAAGTCTATAGCGCTTCACATGGCAAGATGATTACCAACCTCGACTGCAAATCGGGCAGCCAGTATGCCTCCTTCAACGGATTGCTGAGGAAAAAGGGCATTGATGACAGCTGGATAAACGGAGGAAGTTTTCAGGTGGCATACGACCGTATATTCATCCGTCTTGCGGAAGTCTATCTCACTTATGCGGAAGCTATGATTGAATCCGGAAATATAGACAAGAGCGTTTTGGATGCAATTAATGTCGTGCGGGCCCGCGCCTATAAAGCTGACTGGCAAGGCTCCGCTTACCCTAAAGTGACTGTTACAGACCGGGACAAGCTGCGCAGCATAGTCAGGGTGGAACGCCGTATGGAGCTGGCCTACGAAGGTTTCAGACACATGGACCTCATCCGTTGGAGGATTGCCGACAAAGTTCTCAATACTCCGGATTATGGTCTGCTCGACAAAGATGCCCTTATTTCCAAAGTAATCGGCAAAAACCTCTGGTTCTGGCCTGAGACTCCTGAAATAGATGAGAACGGAACTGCCGATTTCTCTTCCATGTACAGTAAAGGTCTGTGCAAAATGATTACCCGCCGTCAGTTCGATGCTTCGAAAAACTACTTGTGGCCTATTCCTTCACAGGAGGTTATCACCAATCCTTACCTCGGCCAGAATGACAATTATTGATTTAACGGAAAAATGAATTATATGAAAAAAATTTTAAAGTCTGCTTTTACACTCCTTGCATTGGCTATGTTTCTTCCTACCGCCACAGCCTGCACGGAAAAATATCTCACCTATCATCACACACCTGGTGAAAAGCCGGATGAACCGTACACTCCAGACGAACCTGAAGCTCCGGAGACAATGGACAAGGGCACATTCAAGCTCCTGACTGACAGTCCTGCCCAGATAATAGAAGGACTTGGCTTTGAGATTCAGGCCGATATGAATGCAGCTGCGGATGTCAATTCCGATAATGCAGCGGACGGCGTGCCTATGGACCTTGTGCCTTCGGAGCGCAAGCGTCTTGCGGAAGAGATGCTCAAAGGATTCCGCTATATGCGTGTGGGTATGGGAATATGGTTCCGTGGAGTGACTCCGGACATGAAGAACATCGTAGAGCGAAAGGAAGGACAGGCGGAAGCCCTTGTCCGGCTTATGAAAGATGCCGGTGTGGAAGGTATTTCAATGGAATACTGGTCTCCCGCACCATATTGGAAAACGACACGCAATTTCACGGACGGCACTCTGAGAAGCTTTGATGATGATTTTCTGGATGAATTTACCGATGCTCTTATTCAGGACATCAGGTATATGAAGGACAAGGGGTTCAAAATCTCCACCTGGGGCCTGCAGAACGAGTGTCAGTATGAGTCCGTAGGATATTCCCACTGCCATTATACCGAGGAGCAGTTTGTGAAGACGTTCGGGAAAGCGGCGGCAAAGGTGAGGGCTTTGGACCCGTCAATAGAGATTATATATGATACCAACAGCGGACAGGAAGGTTCTTACGGTCCGGAATTGTGGCAGAAGAATCCGCAGCTGCTTCCATTGGTCGATTCCTGGGTGTTCCACCGCATCGGGGATGATTCCGACCTCGTGATGGACAACAGGGTGAATTACACGAAAAACAGTCAGGGCAAACCTGTTTATCAGAACGAGTATGAATATTTCAACGACCAGATGTCACAGCATACATACGAATGGTTCATGGTGAACACCGCCCAGTCCATCATGAACTGGATGACATTCGTCGGCTCTCCGAAATGGTATTGGCTCCATGCGTTGAAGCCTATTGATGACCACACTGACCGTGACGGCTTCGGACTTGGAGTGTGGCGTCCGACTTATGCGAAGGAAAGTCACGACTATCCGGACCTCGCACATGGCCATTGGACATATAACTGGCAGAACTATAATGCAATAGCAGGTTTTCTCAAATATATGCCATGGGATTCCAGACGCTATAATGTGCAGGAAGATACAGAGCGTCATGACAACCGTATCATGGCCTGGAAGACTCCGGAAGGGAAGTTTGTGGTTGCCATGACCAACCGTTCGGACAAGTGGTTCGAGTTTGATGTGGAGTTGGGGGCCGCGAGGAATATGAAAGGATACCGCTACAGCAAAAGCGGAAGGAATGTGGAAATTTCTTCCAATGGCGGTGCAACGTCATTGAATGCTAAACTTAAACCTTGGAGCATAGAATTCTGGGTTGAACAGTAATTGAAGATGAAATACAAAGCAACAATCTGCAAATCGCTTCTTCTCGCCACAGTTTCCCTTTTTGCCGGAAGCTGTGGCGACGGCGGCACTGAAGGCTGGAACCGGCCCGAATACGGAGGTATATACCCGCATCTGGCCTATTACAACAATGAAGGTGAATGCGGCACCGGAGCAGTCGTACCATGGCAGGGAAAACTCTGGGTCGTAACTTACGGACCGCATCTGCCATGGGGCTCGAGTGACAAGCTGTATGAAATCGATGATACTTTGGGAATCAGAGTGCGTCCTGAAAGCATCGGCGGCACTCCGGCGGACAGGATGATACACAAGGAGAGCAACCAGCTGATCATAGGTCCTTATTTCATCGACAGCCTCTGCAATGTCAGGGCATTGTCATACGCCGATGCTCCGGGACGCTACACGGGAGTCGCCCGCCATCTGACCGATCCTGCGGCCAAAGTCTATATGGCCACAATGGAGGAGGGATTCTATGAGATTGATGTCAATACTTTGGAACACAAGGAATTATATCCGGACGCCAATGTCGGGGAACATGATGACACGGGCGTGAATCCTCAGAACGACCTTCTTCCCGGAGCGCACGGCAAAGGGCTTTACAGCGGGCAGGGGGTTCTTGTCTTTTCCAACAACGGAGAGGCCGTGCCTGAGGCTTTGGAGAAATTCGACATTCCTTCGGGAAGCCTTTCGGAATGGGACGGAAAGGATTGGAAAACAGTAAGGCGCAACCAGTTCACTGAAGTGACCGGACCGGGAGGCATATATGGCAATCCTTCGCCCGAAACAGACCCTATATATGCCTTGGGCTGGGATTACAAGTCAATTCTTCTCGGCGTCAGGGAAAACGGGGCATGGGACTTCTACAGACTTCCGAAAGCAAGCCACTCCTATGACGGCGCCCATGGATGGAACACCGAATGGCCGCGCATCCGTGAAGTCGGTACTCCTGAGAAGCCATTCATGCTGATGACAATGCACGGAATGTTCTGGGAGTTTCCGCAATCTTTCGGGAAAGACGGTATCACCGGCATCAGACCGCTGTCGGCTTATCTGAAAGTTATCGGCGATTTCACCCGCTGGAACGGGCGGCTCGTTTTCGGCTGTGATGATTCCGCAAAAAAGGAATTCCTCAACAGACGCAGAATTAAGGGAGGAATCGCCGGACCTGGGCAGAGCAATTCCAACCTATGGTTTATTGACCCGGAAGACGTCACGGAATTGGGCCCGACAAATGCCGGAGGAGCCGTATGGCTCAATGAAGACATATTTCCGGAAGAGCCGGGCGATGCATTTCTTTTCGGTCCGTGGGAGAAGCGTTGTGCCTGGCTGAAAAATGACGGAAAGGAAAGTGTGACATTCACCTTTGAAACGGAAGATGCTTCAGGCCTGAGAACTGTGTTGAAGAAAGAGTCTTTGGCTGCCGGTTCTTCATGCTTTGTGGCGTTTGATGCCGGGGACAAAGGGGAATGGATACGTGTTTCCGTTGACAGAAAGACAAAAGGAAGTGTGGTGTTCTCCTATGCTTCCAAAGAAAAAAGGCCAGCTTCAATGTCACCGGTATTCGACGGTCTGGCAACAATCGGAGACACGTCGGCGTCAAAGGGGCTGCTCTATAGTCTCGGAAACGATGTACGCAAACTCGGGGTTGCACTGGTCTGTCCTGATTCGGAGTCTTATTATGAAATGGGAGGCGATATGGAGCTTCGGAAAGAGGCCATGGGTGAGGAGGATGAATATATCAGGGAGAATCTGTCAATCTCATCGGAAGGTATGGAAATCAATCCCGGTTCTGTGCGCATAACTGACGACAAAGGCCGGCACTGGCATCTTCCGTTAGGTCCGTCCGAGTTCACGGAACCTACAGCCAATCATCAACTTAGGGTGTGCCGGGAAGTGGCGACGGAGAGGGATCTGCTGAATCTGCATGGCACGTTCTATGAACTTCCTGCCGAAAATGCCGACGGCTTTGCAAAAATCCGTCCTATTGCATCGCATAATCTGAATATTTATGATTATGCCTCCTATAGGGGAATGCTGCTGATGACGGGCTGCAAATCTGCGGACTTGTCGGGTAACAGCAGAATAATCCGCTCTGATGACGGAAAACTTGCACTTTGGGCAGGAGCGATAGATGACCTTTGGAAATTGGGCAAACCGACAGGCAGCGGAGGTCCGTGGGTGGACAATGTTGTGGCTGCAGGAGAGTATTCGGAACCTTATCTGATCGGTTTCTACGATGATAGGGAATTGAATATATCCCATAAATCGGACAGTAAAGTCGTTTTCACGGTTGAGGCTGATCCGACCGGGGAGGGCGACTGGATGCACTATGCCGATTTTGAAGTCAATCCGGGAGAATCTATGATATATCATTTTCCGGCTGCCTTCCAGGCCAGGTGGATACGCTTCAAGGCAAGCGGGGACTGTGTGGCGACAACGTGGCTGGAATATCGCTGAGACTGGTTGTTTTGATATAACTGCTTGAACATGAAATTCATAGAAAAGCTGTCACTTTTTGTCGTGCTGCTGTCAGCTTCCGTCGGCGTTCCATCTGCGGCAGGAGAAATCCTGCATTTGGGCACTTCTGCCACTTCTCTTGTGCTTGATGCCGGAAGAGGTGAAGAATTGAAATTCGTGTATTATGGCGCGAAATTGACTGCAGAAGACCTTGATGCGATAATTTCGGCAGGTGTCCCGTATTCAAGCGCATATCAGGCATACGGGAAATATCCTGACGAGGAAACACCTCTTTGGATAATCCATTCCGACGGCAACATGACGACCCGTCTTGTGGTCAGGGAAGTCATCACCCGAACTGATGAAACGGCGAGCGTTACCAGAATCAGGACAGGTGATGAAGTATATCCTTTCGATGTGGATGTGTGTTACAGGACATATTCCGATTGTGAGGTGATTGAGACATGGGTGGAGATTACAAACCGGGAGAAGTCGTCTGTGGTTCTGAACCGTTACGATTCAGCCTGTATTCCCATTCACAAAGGGGATGTATGGGCGAGTCACCTGTCCGTCGGCATTATGGGCGAGGCGGGGCTTGTGGAAGAGCCTTTGCTTCAAGGTACCATGAGCATCAGAAACAAGGACGGTGTGCGAAACTCTCTGAATTCCCATGCGGAAATCATGTTTTCCCTTGACGGCAGACCTGATGAAAGGCAGGGCGCAACAATCGGTGCCGCTTTGTGCTATAGCGGTAATTATGAACTGACAGTAGATTCTTACTGGGGCAGATACCATCAGTTCCGTGTCGGGATGAATCCGGACAATTCAAGCTACAGTCTTGCTCCGCATGAAAGGTTCATTACACCTCCGGTGGCTTTGACATTCAGCATGGAAGGCAAAGGCGGTGTCAGCCGTAATTTTCACCGCTGGGGCAGAAATCATATGCTCCGTCACGGAAATGAACTTCGGAAAGTGCTGCTGAACAGCTGGGAGGGAGTGTATTTCGACATCAATGAGGAGAAAATGCTGTCTATGATCAGTGACGCAGCGGCTCTTGGGGCGGAACTTTTCGTAATGGACGACGGATGGTTCGGAGGCAAATACCGGCGCAACGATGATTCCAGTGCTCTCGGTGACTGGACGGTAGACAGAGACAAGCTCCCTGATGGCTTGAAAGTCCTGACCGACAGTGCATCAGCTGCGGGAATAGGCTTCGGATTGTGGATTGAGCCTGAGATGGCGGATATATCCAGCGAGCTTTATGAGAAGCATCCTGACTGGATTATCAAGGCCAAGGACAGGGATATGGTGACAGGACGCGGAGGTTCGCAGGTCGTGCTGGATTTCACCAATCCGAAAGTCAGGGACTATGCCGTGAATGCTATAGACTGCCTGCTGAAAGAAAATCCCGGGATTGAATATATCAAGTGGGATGCCAACAGCGGAATATATTTGCATGGTTCACAGCATCTCCGGCCTGACAGGATGAGCCATCTCAATATAGAATGGCACAGAGGACTTGAGGAGGTGTTCCGGAGGGTACGCGAATTGCATCCGGACATAGTGATGCAGGCGTGCGGAGCAGGTGGAGGACGTGTGAATTGGGGAACTCTCAAGTATTTCGACGAATTCTGGACCAGTGACATCACTGACGCTTTGCAGCGAATATACATTCAGTGGGGTACATCGCATTTCTTCCCGGCTATGGCCATGGCATCGCATATAAGCGCTTCCCCGAACCATCAGACCCACCGCAGGATTCCTGTGAAGTTCCGTGCGGATGTGGCCATGAGCGGACGGCTCGGGCTTGAGCTTCAGCCTGCTGATATGACGGATGAAGAGAAGACTGTATGCATGCAGGCAATTTCAGATTACAAGTCTGTACGCAATACGATACAAATGGGAGAGCTTTATCGTCTCGTGTCTCCGTTTGAAAGTAAAAACATTGCTTCTTTGATGTATGTCTCGGAGGAAAAGGATGATGCTGTAATGTTCTGGTACAGGACTGAAGTTTTTGCGGGACAGATTCTGCCTCTGGTGAAGTTGGACGGTCTGGACAGGGACAGAATATATACTATAACGGAACTCAACCGCATTGACGGCACTCCTCTGCCATTTGAAGGGAAAAGCTTCTCCGGAGCCTTTCTGATGGATTACGGACTTGACATTCCGTATCGTCATGATGTGCCGGAGGAACGTAAAAGTGATTTTTCAAGCAGAGTGCTGCATCTTGAAGCAAAAGACTCTGTGTTTTCTTCCGGGAAGAATGTTCTGGAATCTCCGGACGGGAACATTTCACTTTCTTTCAGACTTGACAGGAAAGGTTCTCCTCAGTATTCCGTGTCTTTTAAGGGAGCTGCAGTTGTCGGGGCTTCGTCAATGGGCTTCGTCTTGGATGACGGCACTTCCTTGACCGACGGTTTCAGGATGGGGAGGGTCCGGAGGTTTTCATGCGACAGTCTGTGGACTCCTGTGTGGGGAGAAAATGATTCGATAAGGGAAAACTACAATGGGATGGAAGTCGCCCTGTCAAAAGGGGAATTCCGTATGGACATTGAGTTCCGGGCTTTCAATGACGGCATAGCTTTCCGTTATGCTTTATCCTCTGCTTCCGTCGGGGAACTGCGGATAAAGGAGGAGGTGACATCTTTTGCAATGACCGGCAATCATACTGCCTGGTGGATTCCCTGTGACTATGATTCCCAGGAATATGAATACACTGAAAGCCGGCTGAGCGGAATACCTCCGTCCGGTGTCCAGACTTCCCTGATGATGAAGACAGACAGCGGCATCTATCTCAATCTGCATGAAGCCGCGCTTGTGGATTTTCCTGCCATGCATCTTGCCTATGATAATGCCGCATATACCTTCCGGTCACATCTCACACCGCGTCCTGACGGTACGGCCGCGCATGTCAGGCTTCCTTTCCATACTCCGTGGCGTACGGTGATGATAGCTGACAGGGCGACGGACATATTGGCTTCAGACCTTATATTGAACCTAAATGAACCATGCAAGATTGATGACACATCATGGATTCATCCCATCAAATATATGGGAGTGTGGTGGGAGATGATTACAGGGAAAAGCAGGTGGAGCTATACAAACGCTACGGATTTTGACCTTGCCACTTTCGACTATCAGGCAGCAAAGCCTCATGGCCGTCATGGCGCCTGCAATGACAAGGTAAAAAGATACATAGACTTTGCCGCGCAGCACGGATTTGACCAGCTCCTTGTCGAGGGATGGAATACAGGATGGGAGGACTGGTTCGGAAAGGAAAAAGACTATGTCTTTGATTTTGTGACACCTTACCCGGATTTTGATATAGCCGCTCTGAATGAATACGCGCATGGCAAAGGAATCAGACTGATGATGCATCATGAGACCTCAGGTTCGGTCGGCAATTATGAGAGGCATATCGATGCGGCGTATGATTTGATGAACAAATATGGCTATGACGCGGTCAAAAGCGGTTATGTGGGCAAGATACTGCCCAAGGGTGAATATCATTACAGTCAGGACATAGTAAGACATTATCTTGATGTCGTGAAGAAAGCGGCGGACAAACATATCATGGTCAATGCGCATGAAGCGGTACGCCCGACCGGCTTATGCCGGACCTGGCCCAATCTGGTGGGCAATGAAAGTGCTATGGGACAGGAATATGCGGAAATGAGTCCGCAGCATGCGACCATACTGCCTTTTACACGGTTGAAGGGCGGACCTATGGATTTTACGCCGGGCATATTCAGGATGGATATAAGTTCTTTTGCCCCGGGGTATCAGGGGAAGCGGAAACGGGCTACCATATCAAACCAGCTCGCTCTGTATCTGACAATGTATTCGCCAATCCAGATGGCTGCCGATATGCCTGAACATTATGAGGAATATCCGGATGCCTTCCAGTTCATAAAGGATGTGCCTGTTGATTGGAGCAGAAGCATATATCTTGACGCGGAACCTGGAGATTTCATTGTCGTGGCACGTAAAGACAAGAACGGTCCCGACTGGTATGTGGGCGGTGTTACGGATGAAAATGCCCGTGATTACGAACTCAGCCTTTCTTTTCTCCCCGATGATGCTGAATATGAATGTACTGTCTATTGTGATGCTGACGACAGTGACGGCTTTACCGCCCCGGAGAAATACAGGATATATAAATTATGCGTAAATTCATCTTCCGTCATTCCTCTCCGTATGGCAAGAGCGGGTGGCTTTGCAGTCAGTCTCAAACGGATTTACAGCGCACTTCAACTGAATATCTGGCAGGAATGTACCATGGTTGACGGCGGATATGCTGCCCTTGTGGATGAACTCGTCCGTCTTGCACCGGATTTTGTCACTCTCAGCGAAGTCCGCAATTACAATGGAAGCGATTTTACTGCCCGCCTGTGCAGTTCTCTTGAGGACAGGGGGCTGCACTATTATTCCCGTTTCAGCGATGATTCAGGGATAATCAGCCGTTTCCCGATTGAGGGGTTTGCGGCTGTCTATCCTCTCAAGGATGACTGTGGCAGTATTTACAGGGCTGATTATGATGTTTTCGGGCATAAACTGTCGGTATATACCGCCCATCTGGACTGGCATCATTATTCGTGTTACAATGCCCGGGGATATGATGGTTCCACATGGAAAGAGTGCCCGTTGCCTTCTGATGGGGAAGAGCTATTGGAGTTGGGAGCTGACTCCCGGCGGACAGAGGCTATACGGCATTTTTTAGAAGATGCTTCGGAAAAAGCGGCTGAGGGCTGCTCCATTATCCTCGGAGGCGATTTCAATGAACCGTCATATAAGGACTGGACTGCGGAAATGTCATCATATTATGGACATAACGGCTTTTCTGTCGAATGGCCGGTAACGTCAGTTCTGGAGCGGAACGGCTTTACTGATATATGGCGCGGACTTTATCCGGACCCTGTGTCTAATCCCGGAATAAGCTATCCTGCATACGTAGACTCTCTTCCTGCTTCCAAGGTCTGTTGGGCGCCAAAAGCGGACGACCGTGACAGGATAGATTACATTTTCTATAAGGGAAAAGACATTGAGCCTGTGGATGCCTGCATCGTGGGTCCTGAGTGTTCATACGCAAGAGCCTGCAGAATTGAAGAAGAAACTTCGGACAATTTCATTACACCTCTCGGGACATGGTTCAGCGACCATAAGGGCATTTTTGCCCGCTTTCTGATAAAATGACAATGAAGACACGAAGTTCCGCATGGATGCAGCCCGTGCATATCGCTATCTTTCCAGACGGACGAAGACGCTGAGCGGAAGGACTTTGCCGTAGCGGTCAGTCAGTACGAGTTCGCCGCACTGCAACTCCCTGCAGGCGGTCTTCAGACAGAAATTCTGCCGCACGACAGTCTCGCCGAGCATGGCCGAGAATCCGTTTGAATACAGGTTCAGGACCATAAAGCTGTCTTGTGGAGCCAAAATGGCAGACACGCAGGACAGCATCTCGTTCAGGCACTCGTCCAGTTTCCATTTTTCCCCGTCGGGACCGTGGCCGTATGCAGGCGGGTCAAGGATAATTCCCTGATACACATTGCCCCGCTTCGCTTCGCGCCGGGCGAATTTCAATGCATCCTCCACAATCCAGCGGATATTGTCCAGGCCCGAACTTTCCATGTTTCCGCGTGCCCAAGTCACCACCTGGCGCACTGAATCCAGGTGGGTCACGTCAGCTCCGGCAGCTTTTGCCGCAAGTGATGCCGCGCCAGTATAAGCAAAAAGATTGAGCACTTTCGGCTTGGGAGTGCCTTCTGCGGCAGCTCTCTCCACCAGGGCGCGGGTCCGGCTGTAGATGAATTCCCAGTTCGGAGCCTGTTCCGGGAACACTCCCACATGCTTGAACGAAGTCAGACCGAGCCGCAGGGAAAAATCCAGCCCCTGCTGAGCCGAACCGTAGCGTATATACCACTGGTCCTGCATGGCCTTCCTGCGCTCCCATGTGCCGCTGTCCTCCTTGCCGGCCTTGCCGAATCCGGCTCCGGTCTTGAAACGCGTATGCATCATGCGGTTCCATTCCCCCTCGGACAAAGTCTTGTTCCACAGCGCCTTAGGCTCAGGCCGCGCCATCACGTAGCTCCCGAACCTCTCCAGTTTCTCGAAGTTTCCGCAATCAATCAGTTCGTAATCCTTCCAGCCCGCCTCCGGCGTTTCAATCAGAATATTATTCTTTTTTTCCTGCATACCCGTTTTTTTTAAGTCCAGACTGCAAAGATAGAAAAAATCCCCGAGGATGTCCCGGGGATTGAAAGTGATTTTTCGCTCTGTGCCGTACACTTTGCGATAAATTGCCTGTTAACGCTGCGCACCGTAAACTGTGCTTTTGTTAACGAAAATGCCTTCGGCAATGTCAAACTTGGACGTATCGTCAAGGTCGAATACTTCCTGGTTTGCTGTGCTTTTGTTTAAAATGCCGCCGGTGACGTTGTTGTCGTTAATATTGGCAGCCATTTTCATGCGTCTGGATGGGATTCCGTTTGTACCGTCTTCTTCTGCTACATTGGCATACACGACGTAGTTGCCGGCAAAACTTGAATTGTCTGTGCTGAACGATTTGTTGCCGATACCGAGATAGTTGATTGTGCCGTTGACCGTATACAATGTCTTATAGATTTCGTAATCGAAATAAAACAGATTGTTGTTGAATTCGTTTTTGGTTTCTGTCGTGGCGGTCAAAAGGTCGGGAGTCAGAAAATATCCTTTCGGATAAACGTTAACTATTGTATTCCGGTTGAAGATGATATTGGCTGTGTTGACACCTGCTTTTGTCGTGAAAATATTGAATACCTTGTCTGTATTTTCCGCAGTTACAGGGCTGCTCAATACATTGTTTACAAAAACAAAGCTTTCTATAGGGGCTGTAACCGCTTGATTTACATTGAATAAAGCTGTGTTGGCCGTGTTGATTCCAAGCTTTATGTCACAGTTGCTGATAGTGACGTTATTGATTGGCTGTGTTGCACCCATTATGTGTATCAGATGTTTGTTTTGCGGAATTGTTACGCTGACCTTATCCAATATGAGTTTCTCAAGCGGAAACGCTTTGTTGTTTGTAATGAGATAGTTTGAACTGCCCGGCTCGATGTTTAGTTCCACATTTGACAGAATCACACAGTCTTCGTTTTCAGTCGCCGGCAGATACACAGGTGCGCCGTTCTTCGTCAATTTTATCGTTGTATCCTCATAGCGGCCCATTATGATGGAATTGGAAGGAGAGCCCATAGTGATATCTTTGGTCAGGAAACAAACGCAATCGTTTTTAATGGCATCGTCCCTGAACAGATACGGATGTGTGTATTTGTTTACCGTTGTCGTTCCGAACGTGAAATCCACTCCGTGAATCCATTTCAATTTGCGGTCATTGCTGTCATTCATGAGAGGCAGTCCGTCAACGGAAATGTCTCCGAGTTTCAGAAGCTTGTTGGCAGCCGCACCGTTTGCGGGTTTTTTATCCGAGGTCCTGTAATAGACCTTGCCGTCCGCATCTTTCAATGAGAGAGTAAGGCCGCTGTTGAAAGCTCCTGCCCTTACTGCCATGTAATAGGTCTGTCCTTTTTGGAAGTCTCCGGTAAGCGAGACGAAAAAAGAACCGTCTGAAGGACCGGCGTTGCCTGTACCGTCTGTGTAGACGTTTATTTTTGCAACCAATGTGGCTCCGGCCTTGTCTTCCAATGTTACGGATTTGATGTTGTCAGACTGCACGGTGAAGCTTACATAGCCTGTGACTGATTTGAAAGTCAAATCTGTGGTTTCCGATTTTGCAGCGAAAATACTTTCCGGAGGAATACTTCCGGCGACTGCGCTCTGGTCTCTTTTCAATTCCATGTTGACAGCTTCCTTCTCGTTGTGTGTACCTAACGTCGCATCCGCATCATACGGATAAACCGCAATGAAAGGAGCTTCATAACCCTCGGTCAGCAGACCTTCGATGTCGGCAGAACCGTCAGGATAGACTTTGCTCACTGAAAATTCCTTAAAAGAAGTTGTTCCCGTATCGTAAATTCCGACCTTGTCGCCTTCTTTCCAGACGTATTTTGTCGCATCGCCATTCAAGCCGATTTTTGTAGCAGGGACGTTGTCTGCAAGGTCGTTGGTAGCGTGGAAGCAGACTTTCACCATGTCAGGATTGTCCTGTCCTTTGAAATTTTCTTTCATGCATGAAGAAAAGCATAAAACTGCAAGAGCGCAGAGTAATAGAATTGTCTTTTTCATATTGCCGTCCTCCATGTTACCATTCATAATAATTGTCCTGGTCAAAATTCGGGTCTACAAAAGTGGTATTGCCGTTGCCTGTGCTTTGGCAAAGAAGCCCCTCGCCTGTTACTGAGATAACCGAAGCTTCAGGGCTATGGTATTCTACCCCCCCCATCAGCCCTTCGTTTTGCTGCATTACGTTGATTTTCATGTTTGTTGAATTTAGTAGTGTTTATGTCTTATGTATGTCAGGGTGTGCCACTTTATTGGACACACGTATTCGGCAAAGGTAATAAAAAATTTGATATTGCATGAATCGTGATGTGATTTTCGCAGGTTTTTGCCTGTCTTTAGTATGAAAATAAAAAATAGTGTATGTAAGGAGTTATTTCAGTGAAAATTGCTAACTTTGCCTCTTGGTTTGTGCGCGCTGCCATCCTGAGCTTGCCGAAGGATCTGCACATATAGATAAATTAATTTTAATTACATAAAAATTATGCAACAACACATTGACACTTACGATTTTGCAGGCAAAAAGGCCATTGTCAGAGTCGATTTCAACGTTCCGTTGAATGAAAAAATGGAGATTACCGATGACACCCGTATCCGTGCTGCCATCCCTACTCTCAAGAAAGTCCTCGAAAAAGGCGGTTCCCTTATCATTATGTCCCATCTCGGCCGTCCGAAAGGAGTTACTGAGAAATATTCTTTGAAGCACATCCTCGGCCGTGTTGAGGAGCTTCTCGGCACTACAGTAAAATTCGCTGATGACTGCCAGAATGCTGACGACAAGGTTGCGGCTTTGAAACCGGGAGAGGTGCTCGTTCTTGAAAACCTCCGTTTCTACGCTGAGGAAGAGGGCAAGCCGAGAGGACTTGCAGAGGATGCGACTGACGAGGAGAAGAAAGCTGCAAAAGCTGCAGTCAAAGAGAGCCAGAAAGGCTTCGTGAAGAAACTTGCTTCATACGCTGACTGCTACATCAACGACGCATTCGGTACTGCACACCGTGCACACGCATCCACAGCCCTTATCGCTGACTACTTCCCTAACGACAAGATGTTCGGATATGTGATGGAAGGCGAAATCAAGGCTATTGACCGTGTACTCAAGACTCCGGAGCACCCTGTAACCGCCATTGTCGGCGGCGCAAAGGTTTCTTCAAAAATCGGCATCATCGAGCATCTTTTCGACATCGTTGACAATATGATTATCGGCGGCGGTATGGTTTATACCTTCATGAAGGCTCAGGGCGGAAAAATCGGTAAGTCACTCTGTGAGGACGACCAGATGGATCTTGCCCTCAACATTCTGAAGAAAGCTGAGGAGAAAGGCGTCAAGCTTTATCTTTCAAAAGAGGTTATCATCGCTGACGCATTCTCAAATGACGCAAATACCAGAATCTGCCTTAACAGCGAAATTCCTGACGAGTGGGAAGGCGTTGATGCGGCTCCAAGCACCCTCGCCGTATGGGAGGATGTCCTGATGAAATCAAAGACTATCCTCTGGAACGGCCCTGTAGGTGTATTCGAGATTCCTGCATTTGCAAAAGGTACGCTCAAAGTCGCTGAAATCCTTGCAAAAGCAACCGAGAACGGCGCATTCACCCTCGTGGGCGGCGGCGACTCAGTGGCAGCCGTTACCCAGATGGGCTTCGCAAAGAAAGTCAGCTATGTTTCAACAGGCGGTGGAGCAATGCTCGAATACCTCGAGGGTAAAGAGCTTCCTGGTATCGCTGCAATCCGTAAATAATCATGTTGGAATTCCTGGTAGTAAACTGGCACATGAATCCTGAGCTGTTCCACATCGGAACGCTCTCAATCAGGTGGTATTCCCTCCTTTTTGTCTCCGGATTCGTACTCGGATGGTACATCTTCAAGTGGTTTTTCAAACGTGAAGGCGTGCCTTACAGCGTTCTTGACCCGCTTCTGTATACTCTGCTTATAGGCACTATCGTCGGAGCGCGCCTGGGACATTGTATCTTCTATCAGCCGGATTACTACTTTGGCAGCTGGAAGGGTTTCTGGGAGATTTTCATGCCATGGAAGGGCGGTCTGGCAAGCCATGGAGGCACCATCGCCCTCTTCCTGTGCATGATATGGTTCGCAAACAAATACGGAAAGAAATATGATTTCGACTTTGTGTGGATTTTGGACCACCTCTGTATTCCCGTTTGTTTTGCCGGAATGTTTATTCGCTTGGGAAACCTCTGCAATTCAGAGATTTACGGCGACGTGACAAGTCTCCCGTGGGGCTTCATTTTTGAGAATAGGGGAGAAATCCTGCCTAAGCATCCGACACAGCTCTATGAGGCTTTGTGTTATCTGGTGCTCGGCATAGTGCTCATCCTTCTCTATAAATACAAGGCTGAAAAAATCCACCGCGGCACTTTTATCGGCCTGTTTTTCATCGGATGCTTCGGCTCGCGTTTCCTGATCGAATTCATCAAGGAACCTCAGGTCGGTTTCGAAGAGAGCATGGCCCTCAATATGGGCCAGCTGCTGAGCATACCGTTCATACTGATAGGAATCGGCTTCCTGATTTACGCCTGTGTGCGCAAACAGCCTGCTCTTATTGTCCATCCGGAAAAGAAAAAAGCGGAGCCGACCCACTTCGCCCATGCCAAATAGCTGCTGAGCCGGGATTATATCAAAGAGAGTTACTGAAAAGTTTCTCTCTTTTTTGTTTTCCCAATGATTGCCGGCTCCTATTGCCAGGTGACTTTTTCGAGCAGGGGAGAGCGGGACAGGTCGTTGGGATTGGTGCCGGGGATGCCTTCGGGGACAGGGCAGCCGAGCGAGTCGAAGAGTTCGGTCCAGAATTGAGGCATGGAGCCGTCTGCAGCTCTGAAATTCATCGGTTTGGCGTGAAAAAGATGCTCTCCGTTGTCGTCCAGATAAGATTCGTAAACCAATTCCGAGCAATACATGGCGTCATTGTCAGGCAGATAATACCAGTCGTATGGTTGTCCGATAAATGCTTTTGCCCTTTCAACAGCCTTGACAGCCAACGGTTTTGAAAAACGCAATCTCATGATGTTGTATGCGGCTTTTTCTGCAGAACTGTCCCAGAGCCTGCGGGTAACGCCGTCTGTTTCGGCTTGTATCAGAAACAGGCTGTCATTGCTGACTTCGACAATTGCGACGTGTATGAAACCGGCGGAATCATCTGATGTCGCGCTGTTGATGGCGTCCTCAAATTCATTTCCTTGCGCGGCCTCGAAAAATACCAGATCACCTGTCTGTGGGCGTGAAGGGCCTTTGTTGCTGCATGAAGACACAAGCAGGGCCGTCAATAATATGTTGAGATACCATTTCATTTCGTCGTCTTTTATTCTATCTGTCACACCTCGGGTTTGCAGGTTAATCCCAAGGTCTGCGGGACAAAAATAATAAATTTACATGATATTCCAATTCCTGTCCGAATGCCGTCGGCTGCTTGCTGCAAAAGTCCGCAGGACTATTTCCTTCATGAACTCAAAAATATTATTCATTTTGATGCACTTTATTTTTTTTCATTCTATCAAAGATTTTCATGTTCGGTTTCATATTGTTAAATTTGCAAGATAAATTATTAACTGATGGAATATCTTTCAAAAGAGCGTTATGACGAAATTGCGGCGGAACTCAACCACCTGACTGATGTGGTGTATCCGCAGATCCGTGACGAGCTGTCTGAAGCCCGCGCGCAGGGTGATTTGAGTGAGAATGCCGAATACAAGGCGGCGAGGGGAGCTCAGGCCAGGGCCATCAGCCGGATACGCTTCCTGCAGAATGTGCTGAAATATTCGAGAGTCATCGACACTGCGGCTCTGCCGAAAGACTGTGTGTCTCTTCTGAGCAAGGTGGAGTTCACGCATTTGGGGACAAACCGCAGGATGACATATACCATTGTGACCCACCATGAAATGAATCTTGAAGAAGGCAGGATTTCCTGCAATTCTCCGATAGGTGAGGCGTTGATGGGCGGCAAAGTCGGGGACATTGTGGACGTCAAGGCTCCCGGAGGCACATTTCAGCTGAGAATCGAGAGTATTGTCCCGGCTTCAGAAACATAGGAATCCAAGTTGTCGCTTAAATGAAAAATAATATGGGCAGGTTTATAGAGTGTTGCTGCACAAGTGTTTATGAGGTTTTGGAAGCGGAGGCCGGAGGTGCCAGCCGTGTGGAATTGTGTGAAAATCTTGCGGTCGGGGGAGTCACTCCTTCAAGGGAATTGTTGGAAGAGGTGTTGAAAAGCACTTCTCTGCCGGTGAATGTGCTTGTGCGCCCTCGCGGAGGGGATTTCGTATATTCCCGCGAAGAGGAGGTGCAGATGTTGGAGTCGATAGCGATGTGCAGGGAACTTGGCGCAAACGGCGTGGTGATTGGAGCACTCCGTCGGGATGGCAGTGTGGATGTGGAGATGGTGAGACGCATGATAGCTGCAGCAAGGCCACTGTCTGTGACTTTCCACAGAGCTTTTGATGAGTGCAACGAGCCTTTTGCCGCTTTGGATGACATCATCGCTCTCGGCTGCGACAGGCTGCTGAGCTCCGGGCTGGAAGAATCCGCCTACGACGGTCGCGAGCTGCTTGCCGCCCTTGTGGAACGCGCTGCAGGACGTATAATCATAATGCCCGGCGGTGGAGTGCGGCCGTCCAATATCGATGCTCTGGATGCAACTACCCGTGCCGCTGAATTTCACGGCTCAGCCCATGGCGCATCCGGCCGCACCGACCGCTTTGTTGTCGCCCGTCTTGTCCGAAAATAGAGAATAAGTGGATGATTTTTGGCTTGAAATTTCGACGAAAAGTGGATTTTTCTTTTGTGGAATAATGAAAACTGCTGGGCGCAGAATTCCTCGCTCGGGCAATCTTCGCTGAGCGAGCTGTATGTTCCGTAGAGTATTCCGTGAACATCAGCGCTTGGATACATTGCCATAGTGTCTTACTCCTGTTTCTTTTCAAGTTCTTCTTCGAGCAGGCGGATGCGTTTAGTCAGTTCTTCTACGGATGGGAGCTGGTCTTGAATTTCTTTGACTTTCACGTTGTCGTAGGAGGCAACGCCCATTGGGGTTGTGATTCCGTTGAATGCGTATT
>JBJEBQ010000023.1:0-65227 GCA_051870215.1 Candidatus Cryptobacteroides sp.
TAGAACTTTTTTCTTCCGCCATCATCCTGATTGACGTCTTGCGGCTGTCTCCAGGAGTTTTGGTTGAAAAGGACTGCAAAGATACACCTTTTATCATTACACTCCAAATCTTTTTCGACTTTTTTGATAACTTTTTTCGATACCTATATATAATATAAATGCCTTACAACCCCTCAGAGAGACGAAAGACACCGCAACTCAGCTGGGATCACAAAGTGCAGCACTCATGGCAGCAACATTAAAATAAGTTATATTCTGGCGCAATCCTGCAAAAAAGTTAAGATTGCGCCAGAATATAAGGTTATTATTTGGCGCAATCGCGGATTTTTATTAACTTTGCGCCATAATATAAATATAATAGAAATATGGAAAGCTCTATAATTGGACGAGAAAAAGAAATAGTAGAACTGAAGAAGTACATTTCTTCAGAGCAGTCGGAATTTATAGCCATTTATGGAAGGCGACGTGTCGGCAAGACTTTTCTTGTGAAGGAACTTCTGGAGGGCAAATTCACCTTTAGGATGACAGGTAAGGAGAAAGCAAATCTGGCCGACCAACTGCTGAATTTCTCATATGCGCTTGAAGATTTCTTTAATGATGACAGGCGGCCTAAGAGTTGGACAGAGGCTTTCCGTATGCTTTCCAAAAACATCGAAAGATTGGGGAAGGGTCCCAAAATCATTTTCATTGACGAACTTCCTTGGCTTGACACACAAAAATCATGCTTTCTTGGAGCTCTGGAACACTTCTGGAACAACTGGGCCTACTATCGGAACGACATCAAACTGATAGCCTGTGGTTCGGCCACCTCATGGATGCTGAAAAAGTTGATCAATGCCAGAGGTGGACTGCACAATCGAGTGACCCATAAGATGCTGGTTTCTCCCTTTTGTCTTGAAGAAACAGAGCAATACTTTCAAAACAAGGGCTTCAACTACGAGCGACCTGAGATTATCGATTGTTACATGGCAGTCGGTGGAGTTGCATACTATTTATCGCTATTTGACCGAGAAAAAAGCGTGGCTGAAAATATTAACAAGCTCTGTTTTACCAAAGGCGGAGAACTGACTGACGAGTTCAATAAGCTATACGACTCACTTTTCAAAAAAGCAGAGAATCATATCGCTGTAATCAATGCACTAAGCAGCAGCCGGAAAGGAATGACGCGTCTTGAATTGATTAACAAGGCGAAGCTTTCTAACAATGGCAATCTCACTACGCTACTCAAAGAGTTGGAAACCTGTGAGTTCATCCGTTCTTATCAGCCATTCGGCAAGGAGAAGAAAAACAAGATGTTCCAGCTTACAGACCAGTTCTCACTCTTCTATCTGCACTTTATGAGGGCTGGAGGAAACTATGGCAGGAATTATTGGATGCAGATGATTGGAAAACCAGAATACACAGCATGGTCTGGCTATGCATTTGAGACCATCTGTCTGCATCACATCGAACAGATTGTGAATGCATTGGGTATAAGCGGAGTATACTACTCGCCATGCTCTTGGTCTTACCGCCCCTCAGAGACTATCAGGAATGATGAAAATGCAGATGAGGATTTGAAGAGAGGTGGTCAGATTGACCTGTTGATTGACAGAAATGACAAAACAATCAGCGTTTGCGAAATGAAATACTCTGGCAAAGAGTATGAGATAACAAGACCCTATGCCAGCTATGTGGAGGATAGACTCCGCACATTTCGGAAAGTAACGAATACAAGGAAATCCTTTTCGATAGTATATGTAACTCCGTTCGGACTATATAATAATATGTACGCAAGGAAAATAAACAAGCAAGTAACAGCAGACGATTTGTTTAAGAAAGTGTAGTTATACGTTAAAATGTTTTCATAAACATAACTTTTTGCTAACTTTTTTCGACACCTATTATATAATATAAATGCCTTACAAGCCCTCAGAGAAACGAAAGCCACCGCTACTCACCTGGAATCACAAAGTGCAGCACTCATGGCAGCAACAAAATAAATAAAAAGGACTGACTCCTGTAATAGGTGCCAGTCCTAATTTTTTATCTAATGCCAATAGTTTTATCGGACAGCAGTATTAACAAATAATTTTTCCGTTTTGCACGAATCTCAAAATGTTTTGGGCCAAAACCTACACAAATCTCAAAATATTGGGCATTTTTGCGCGAATCTCAAAATGTTTTTCGGCAAAATCCGCACGAATCTCAAAATGTTCAGTTTACCAACCGACTGTCAAATATAGCCACTGTCAAGATGACAGATACACGCAATGCAAATCAATACAAATTCTCGAAATAATAACTGTCGGCATAAGGTTTGAGCGGGCTCGGCTCCTTTGCCTTGACGCCTTGTGCCACATTCAGTTTCTCTAATTTCGACACCACCTTTTTATATTTTTTTGGTTTGTTCTTTTTCAAAAGGCCGATACACTGCTCCACTACATCCTTGTCCCAGCAATCATATTTTGCAAGCAAGGTATTAATTTCATCAAAATCAGATTTAGTAGAATATTTATATAATCCAGCACAGTCCCCAATAAGGTGGTCATGCCTGTCATAAAACACAGACTGGTCGTAAATGCCAATACTTCTTAAAGTACCAGAAACATACCTTGAAGAACCAGCACCTCTTAAAAATTCCATATATCCTAAAAGGTACTTTCTGTCAAGATAGTCATAACTTTCAGGTAAATACTCATAAACTACAATTTTACACAATTGAGAAATCTCCGTATTATCGAATTTATATTTTTCATAATAAAGTTTTGCAGCTTCAGTATACCCGTCCAGGACAGACACTTCCAGCATTTTCTTGCCGAAATCATATTTTCCTTTATTAAAGCATTCCTGTGCAACGTCATAGTACACTTTTCCCGCCTTTATCTTTTTAATTGCCTTCAACTCTTCTATATCGGCACGGGCTATCATCTCATAAGCCCTGTCTTTTGGCAAACGGTCGAAATACAAAGGCGCGGAAGAAGAAAGCACCTGGATGGTCGGAATAAGTTCCACTCCGAATTTCGCAAGGTTTTCATAGTTATAGTATTTTTCATCACAACTCAGACCATTGGAAGCCAACTGCTGTTTCGCCTCCTCGTTTCCTGCAACTGCCGCATAACGTAAAAGCCCTCCCTTTTTGGCATTACCCATAGACAATGAAGCCTTTTTCATAATACCTTCAACCGACGCCAGTGAAGCTGCCATATCATAAAATTGAAGGGCAAACCAATCGCCTCCGTCCTCGGCAAACATATCCCCACACTTCAGATAAAAATCTATTCTATCCCTGACCGGATTCATGTTCTCGTCAGAACTGAGGCAAGCCACAGCCTCCTGCACCATTCCGGCTTTTTCCATGCCGCTGTATTTCTGCGCCCATGAAGACAATTCCTTACTGTTTCTGGAACTCAGAGCCAGCTTGTACTCAGCCAATGCGGCCTCTTCCTGCTTTTTCCGTTCCAATGCCAGCTTCGCAGCCTCCCTCTGTCCGGCAATCTTTCTGATTTTCGCGTTGGCCGAAGCGTCATTCGGATTTATCGCAAGGATTTTCCTGTAACTTGTCTCAGCGGCGTCATACTTGCCCTGTTTGAAAAGAGAATTCGCCTCAGTAGAATATGACGCACACAAACGGCATTTTTTCGCCATATCATAGTACTTTGTCTTTTGCGACTGAGACGAAATTACGGAAGCAGCCAGTTCATACATTTTGGCGGCATCCGAATATTGCCCTGAAGCAAACAGCTGTGCCGCAGTCTGTCCTGAATCCTGGGCATAGACCAAAGAAGAGAGCAAGACAAACATCAAGCCCGATATATACTTAAAAACCTTCATTTCCTGTTTATGTTTAGAATATTATGTAATAAATCAAATCAGCACCAACCCTGAACTGTGTATTGTTCATATATTTATTCCAACTTGGAATGGCATCGGGATAAGCAGTAGAAATGTATTCTTTATTGAGCATAGGAGTAATGTCATATTTTGCATAAATGCCGAAATCAACCGTCCTCCAGCTGAATCCCAACCTCAAGCCCGCAGTGAAATTATACTTGTTCACCAAATTTATATCTTCGATTTTTTCTCCCTGCCATGGTGAAGCATATTCAATCTGATTACCGTATTCGTCATATTGAACGGACATGTTCGGAGCAAGGTATTTGGCTTTCACATTGAAATTGCAAGCACCCTCAGCGGCAAGATAGAATTTGCTGCTGCCACAATTTGCCACATTGAATTTAAAACTCGCATACACCGGAGCCTGATAAACGGAGAATTTGGCGTTATATACATCTCGCGCCACTTCTTTATCATCAAGAAAACTCCACATATAGAATTTTCCGCCGACACTGAAATTGAAGATATCATCATTTGAACCTATTTTAAGTTCAAGACGTGGTCCCCATACCATCGTGTTCCAATATTCGGCATCAACACCGATACCCAACTGCCATCTGTCATCCCATGCAGCTTTCAATCGCTGTGATTTGCCATTCTTTTTCGCGGTTTTGTACTGCGAATTGACGTAAGCCGCTGTCATTTTGTCCTTCGCATAGGAAAGTGCACGTTTGTGTGTTGCCTTATCTGTATAGCCTGTGAAATTCCGGGCCATGTGCCTTGCCATATAGTTCGACACCTCAGTGCGGTAAGCGCCAGTACGATATGTGTCCAGATATTCCTGAAGTTCTTCCTTTGAAGAATAAGGACTGAGTTTCTTGAAATCAACATACTCCTGACACTCATCAAACATCTGTTTTTGAGCTGCAGACAGTTCCTTTCGTCCTCCAAGCGCTACAAATTCATTGTACGCCTTATCCAACTGGTTACGGCCGAAATAATCCTCGGCCTTGAGTTCATGAGCCCTTTTCTTTGCATCAGCAATATACGGAGAATCGGGGAACATCCTGATATATCCTTCCATGGCTGAAATTGATGTCGAGCCGCTGAGCTGCCACCATCTGTCAACCGCTATACGATTCTGCATGGCCTTTACTGCCGCGTCCGCGAAAAAACAATACTCGGAATCATTCAAATATTTCTCATATGCTTCAATTGTGTCTTCGGATTTTGCCTTGTACCACAAAGTATGATCCGCCAATCTGCCTCTGATATCATCGGCATACTCGCCTTTAGGATAAAGCTTCAGGAAATCCTGATACGCTTTGAGGGTACCGGCATTACAAGCCTGGGAATATTTTGCATACTCAGTCTTCTGGGTCTTGGAGTTCTTCGGTGCAGAAATAGGTTTCCTGGCCTCTTTCACAACGACAGTCTTGTCACCGACAGTCACTTCCTTCTTCCGGCGCTGCTGCTCCGCGAGGAGAGCCTCCTTCTCCTTTCTTTGCAGTTCAGCTTTCTCTATGACCGCATTCAGTTCCGCAATACGCGCACTTGCAGTACGGTCATTTGAATTGGCGGCAAGAAGCTGCCTGTAGAATTTGAGCGCCTCAGCAGTATTCCCGGCTTTATAATAGGAATTGGCTTTGTTCAGAAGATCTGCGCACTGTCTGCTCTTTTTCGCCTTGGCATAGTAACCGTCCTTCTGCTTTGTGTCAGAAGTCAGGGAAGCCGCCATTTCGTACATCTTGGCAGACTCCATATACTTGCATTCTGCAAACATACTGGCTGCCACCTGCCCGGAATCCTGAGCGGACATCAGTGTGCAAATTACTGAAAACAAACAAATCAAACTAAGTTTCAATTTATTCATGCAATATAAAATTCATTTAAGATTATAAGGTGATTCTGTATTTCTTGAGCAGGTCTTCGAAGCGTTTTTTGTAGCCGAGGTATTCCTGGTCATCCGGAACGAGCTTCTCAAGCTCATCCAATTTTTCCTTAAGCCCCCTGAGTGTATCAAGAGCGCCGTATTTTGCACTGATCTCGGCGTTGGACATACCGCTCTTAGGCACTAAGTTAGTGTAGAGGACACTCATGGCATCATCGACTTTGTTCTGACGCTCCGTGCTGATTTCCGTTCTCTTCTTGGCAAGAGCCTTACGCCCCTCATCACTGAATGACATAGTATTCAATTGATTGTCAATATATTTGATGGTCGGTTCATAATTGCACGGCTGTTTCATCATAGAAGTGACTGAAGCCATAGACTTGGCATAGTTCTTCTTGGATATGGAATTTGAAATCGAAATTCCGGTCGTAATAAGTACCGTTGTCAGGACGAAAAGCCCGACAGCCCAGCCGCTCATTACTGCTGAATAATGATCTGAAGCAAAGACCCCATAACTATTCTTGTCAAATTTTTTGAAACGGGCGTCTTCCAGAAGCTGGGCACCGGTTTTGTGTGATTTCTTAGCTGAGCCTTCCGCTACAGGTATAATTTTCCTGACTTCAATGCCGGTCTTTTCGAAGCTGTCATTCAGGAAGTTGTCGAAACCTGAGACTTTTACAGATTCCCAGGCACTTATAGCGTGATAGGATATATTGTTACCGAATAAATTTTCCAAACTGGTTATAGCTACACTCAAACCAAGGTCAACAATAGCAAATTGACGTAAATTTTCCTCAACTGCAGTATCAACTCCTTTCAAATAGCCGGCATCTGTTTTTACAAATGAAACCATCAGTTTCATCTTTGCAATTTCCTTTGAGTTTCTGTGGTCTTTTACAAGGTTTGCCAAAACCTGCACAGCTTCGATGAAATTGAAAGTTGCTTCCAATGCCTTCTTATCCTGAAGCCCATACCAGTTGTCCATACGCTGAGACAAAACCAAATCATCATGTCTGAGAGTAAAAGGATCTATAAGAAGTATCAAAGTGTCAGTATTTTTCATAAAAGCCGCATCTGCACTTTTGACTCCATCATAAGTAAACATCTCTCCCGCCACATCGTCAAGGAACAGCCTATATGGTAGTGAACTACCTGAATGCTCCACCAGGAACTGAATTGAACGACGACGTCCCTCTTCGGTCTTGTCTGCTTTAAACGACATTTTTTCGCCATTCTTGATGGAATCCAGAACTGAAGTGATACTTGCGGCATGCTCCCCAAGATCATCCGTAAAACAACCGTATTTCAGCCTCAGTATTTCAGCCATCATTCTGTCCAAAAGGACAGTCTTGCCGGAGTTAGCGACACCTGCCACGGCAATATGCTTCTCCGTACCGATTTCAGCACCGATGACACGGTCGCAATGCTTACATCTGCGCTCAAGTCTGTCCTTGCCGTTCATGAAGAGCGTAGGCATTTTCTCGCCGGTTGCAGGATGCGTAATGTGGAAAAGCCCCCATACGCTCGGACGCAAAGGCACAGGCAATTCATAACCATGCGAAAGATAAGTCGCAGGCTCGGATGGTTCCTGACATACAGGACATGGATGGCTGACGTTATATTTCTTCAGTCTAATGTTCTCGTATGCAATCATGCTTTCAGCAAAGATGAAAAATATCACAGCGCACGCAAGAAGTAGCAGCAGAGGCGTGACAGCCAGAATCAAGGCTGTGAGCCAATACTGAGACACAAGATAAAGCCCGACCTGACCGATGTTGAATACCGAGAACACATAATTGCCCCACTCTACCATCGCCAAGCCCCAATCCGCTACATCATCGCTAAACCGAACCATTGCAAAACTCAAGAAACCGGCAAGAACACCTCCTGCCAATGCCAAAATTTTTCCAAAGCAGCCTAATTCTTCCGAAAATATTGCCCAAAAAACTCCCGCTATAGCGCCAAGACCAAGAGCGACAACGAGTATCCAGAACAGTCCGACCATCGCCACACGCGCTATCCAACAAAAGAGCCAAATCAAGCCTCCAAGGATTAAAAAAAGCAGAATGGTAGCAAAAAACGCAAGAATAACTATCATTGCAAACTTTAGGAAGCAGATATACGGTTCCTTGTTATAGAACAGAATTTTCCTCATTCCATTGCCATAATTTTCTTTCAAGGTTGACACAGGTACACCGGCCTCACAGAATTCAGCTAAGTGATTTTTCCGTTCCTTTCGGTTATATTTTCTTTTAAACGCCTTATAGTCAGCAGCCTTTCTGGCTTTACTTCCATTATGCACCCAACCAGGAAAGACTCTCCATCCGATAAACAGAGGGAAATAAAAAATAAAGCACAAGACATTTTCCACTTTGTTCAAAGGGCGACCATGCCTGTGTCGCAATAGTTCGTTCATATTGACGGAAAGCAGAGTGCCGGCCAATGCCATGATGAGCCACGTCAGCAACAATGTCCATCCGAGCCATTTCGGCAGGTCATAGAAGCCGAAATGGAACTGGCTTTTCTTTGCCTGTTGCGGAGCTTTGTAAACATAATTCGGATTGCTCTCCATGGTCAGATAACGGGCAAAAACATAGATATTTTCTCCGGAAACCTGGATCCATGGCATACCGTCGACCATGGTTCTCTTGTCCGAGTTCACATAAATCCTGTCACCCGCACTGAAAGACTTGACCACCTTGGCCTTCATATCTGTGGTTGCATAACCTTTCACATCGCCGGAAGTTACCACATATCTAATCGGGCTGGATTTCGTGTATATTCCGTATTCTGCCGCAAAAAGTGAGACAGAGAACAGAAGCGTAAATACAAAAAGTAATAATTTTTTCATAATCATTTATTTTTTTTCTTATTTCGTTTTTCTTTCTTTTCCGCCTTTGGCTCAATAGTTTCTTCATCGGCCTCTTGAGTTTTTTTCGAGAACTGACCTTTTATTTTCCCGAAGAAAAGTTTCCACCAATGCGAACGGTATTCCTTTTTAAAATGCTCCTTCATAAATTCTTTGAATTTTCCGGGATTTTCAAGTCCGAATGCCACTGCATAGGCCGCAATCTGGTCATATTTGTAGCCATAGACTCTCGCAACTACCTTCAACCATTTTCGTTGCACTCTCTCCCGGTCGATTCCTGCCGCTATTTCAAGCATCCTCTTATCTGTCAGGAGCTGCTTTTCTTTTATGACTGCCACATTCCTTTTTATGTCATCTTTATCCATAACGGGAATATAGTCGGATATTATGACCGTCAAAGCACGAGTATTGTCCATTTTCAAAGCCAACTCCCAATACTTTCTTAAATCGGTATTATCAGTTTTTTCAGCCGCAAGCACATCTTTCAACAGTTGCCAATCCTTGCGCGAACTCATATCCTCAGGAATAACGTCAAGCACATTCTTCTGTATTTCATCACAGCACTGTCTGTATGATATTTCTTTTGCCTCGTCCTCAAGAACCATTTTTTCATACTCTCCGTACAATGTCGGATAAATGCTCATATCGTTGAAAAGCAGTTTCCCGAATTCTGTATTGCATTTTTGCATTTTTTCAAGGAGGGCAAGCATTTCCCGGACAGGACGCTGAGTGTAAGTACGTTTAATCTGAGAGAAGAACAAGCCTGCAAACGTGGCATTGGCATGATACTCTTTGAATTCTTTAAGATAATCCACTCTATCGGCTACGCTCCTGTCTTTATCAAACAAAGGCAGATAGAACTTCATACTGTCAGGAGCGGCATTTATGAGCTTCACATAAAGTTTCACTCTTTCTTCTGCTGATGGCTGCAGAAGGTCCGACAATCTGAACACTCTTTCAGAACTTTCATTTGCCGTAGCGAATTGTGGCAGAAGCACCTCCAAAGCAGGAATTTTATCAAGCGCAATATATTTTGTAAATAGTCCGCACTGCTCCACTGCCTCCAACAGATTTTTGTTGTCGGCAAGCACGAAGGCCGTAAATTCACCCTGCGCCACTTTTACCACTTCAGCAATGCCAATTCCAACGGATTCCACAGACTGAGCAAGCTTGATAGCGTCCAGATAGTCCTGCAGGCTTGCAGCCGAGACAAATTTCTCCGAAAGCAGAGCTATCAATCTGTCTGCGGTAGTATTGTCTGCTGCAATAGCCTTGCTTAGGGCAGGAAGGAGTCCATTCACTGTTGCAAGTTTGTCGAGAGTAAAGTTCTCCGGATACATGCAATAATCAAAAACAGCCTGGTTAAGTTCCATGGACTCGCCCACCATTGTCGTTGCGAAGTCAGAGAAAATCCAGTTTACGAGCCTTTCGACCCTTTCAAAATCCCCGGCTTCAACAGCCTTTTTCACTATCGGTCTCCATAGCGCCTCCATCTCATCGATCTGTCTTGTGCCACCAAGAATATCCGCATGGAAGACCAAAGTCTGAGGAACAATATATGAGTAATACTCGTTGACAAAAATGATGGCATATTCTTTGGCAATACCATTCTGCTGATAATTTATTGCAAATGTGCTTTTCTCCGCCAAGTCCTTTGACAAAAGTTTCATTACCCCAGCACAAATTTTTGATGCGTCCTCAGCTTTTGTGGAGACTACCAAAGGCATTTTTGCCCCTTCAAGTGTTTTCTTGACAGAAGACGCTCTGTAGGCAAACAGCACATCAAAACTTTCTTCCGGAATCTCAATATTGATTGTCCCGAATTTTGGCATTCCAACGGCGAACTGCTCAGGCTCCCCCACTTCCAGACGTTTCAGTTCCTCATTGTCAAATGACAGAGTCCAATCCTTGGGAAGGAATTCCGCAGCACCTTCAGAAGCATTTCCATACAAAAGTTCAAAGACATTCTTACCAGGAAATTCATCGAAAATAAAGGCGTGCGCTGCGACGTTCCCCGGACGTGTAACCTGATTTGTATTGAAATATGCAAAATCATAGCCAGTATAAACGGAGCGCACAAGTATATGGTATTTTTTATTCTTTTCGTCAAAGGCTACAATATGAAAGTATGTTTGAGGATATTCATATATCCTGGCTGGGTTTTCTGCAATATCTTTGTCGAAAGAATGCCCCAAAGTAAACTTTCCCGATGAATACCTATAGACTCCCGATGAAATAAACATCTTGATAACTTCCTTCGGGGTTTCTTCTGTAAGTACTCTGATTCCCAATCCGGGACGTCCGTCAATACCGCGGATTGATGAGGTGTATAATATCTGATAACAATTCATGATCAATAAGTTTTAATGTTGGTTTATTCTACAGGAATATCAAAGCCTCCGATTTTATGTAGTATCCAGAAAATCGGGTCCATAACTCTGTATGGGGTGAATTTCTTATCCTCCTCTGGACTGCATCCAAGTGAGGATACCCCGAAATATTTAATATTATCAGACTGCGAATCACCTTTAACGGAGCTATAGGCATTAGTAAGGTTTTGCTTCATCTTACCGAGGTCCCATTTTTCCCGGCAGACCTTTTCAATGGCACCGTCAATCTGGTCAATCTCAGCCAAAGACATTACCTTTTTGGTCAGGAACGAACTGTTCTTTTTAAGATCAATTCCCTTAATCTCATAATCTGCACCAACTTCCTCAAGGCCGTTGATGACTGCATCTATTTTACTGAATACCATCGCAATCGGCTTGTCTTTCAAATCTTTCTTACAAGCGCCAAGCAACTGAGTCACAATATGCCCCACATCATGCTCATCCGCAACAAAACTCTTACCCGAAAGAGTGGCAGACAACTCTGGAACAGAATAAGGGTCCAAGAGCATAATCACGCCGGAAGACTCCCTGACGTATTCAATATTATTGATACGTTCGTTATCTTCAAATGCCTCTCCAGCTGTGTCATAAAACACAAGATATATCGTCTTTCCTTTTGTATCATTGTAGCCCCTTTTGGTACTGAGGCAGAAAATTAAAGGAATAGAACGCTGGTTTTCAATATATTGCGTTTTATCTGGAAGTATATGATGCTTAAACATATCACTGGCCTTCTTCTCATGAATCTGTGCAGTGGAAGGTTCTCCCTGAACGAGAGACTCTGTGACAGGAGTTACTGAAAGGTTACACCATGTTCCCTTATTCATCATCTCATGCATAAGAGCAGTGAAGAATACTGTCTTACCGCTATTTGGAGCACCTATAACTGAAATTATCTCTGAACCCAGCTCAATCATTTCACTTGGAATGATATTGTGACAATGAGGGCAGACAAATCTCCGGCTCTCAGCCCCACATTTGTCACATTTTGCAGGTCCTGGAGTGACGCCGAATAAAGACGCCTTCAAAGATTTGTTTTTGAAAAAATGCTTTGATTCAGTCTCAACTTTCCAATAATCATTATATTTTCTGTCCACTTCTGTAGGACAAAAAGGAACATGGTGCACATCAGATTCATTATTTGTGCACTGATATTCAGCTTCTGTATTAAGAAAGTGCTTAAAACAGAACGGACATAATATGTTTTTCTTTGCCATGGCTACTGTTGTTTTACTGTTGCATAAGAGGCGTCTATAGCTTTGATATCCAAAACATCCGGCGCCGTAAATAAATAGACAAGTATAGTTTTCCGAGCGTCAAACCTGCTGTCAGGCAAAAGTAATTCCCCCTCATACGATGACGTTCCTTTTTCAACAGGAATGGAAATACAGAATCGATCCCCAGGATTTGCACAGATCTGCGCTTCCGTTGAAATATTAATGACAGCGTCGCAGGGCAGAACCTCATTCCTGTCCACAGTCATCCGGTAGACAAGTTCCTTTTTCTTTTTCATGCCGAGGAAACCAGACTTTGTGACACGTATTTCAGCATAGAGACTGGCTTTGACCGGGTTCAAACGCAAAGCCGGCAGTTCCTCCATAGTCAGAGATGACATCTTTTCGACCAAATTCCTCTTCTCCTGCATTGAGTCAGCTCTATTAAAGGCCTTTTTCAGCGACAGATACTCGTCGTAATGCGCTTCGAAGAACCTGATAGCCTCGTTTGCCTCCTCAAGACTTTTTACCATATCCCTTAGGACAGAAAAGCATTTTGCAGTCTCTTCTGAGCAGTCATTGATTTTCGCTACTTCCATACGCGCACCGTCAACATGCTTGACGGCATCGAAAGTCGGCTGCATATCCGCTGCCTTATTCAAAAGTGCATTGACAGACACCCTCACCTCGCCGGTATCAGTTCCGGGAATAGGATAGAGCCGCAACGCCTCCTTGGCATCATCGAATCTGCTGTGCTTCAGATGGTCATTGCATAGTCCGAGCATTTCATCAAGTTTGCGGGAATCCTGTCCAATACGATCTTTGAAATCCGGCAAAATAGCGTCAAAACGCTGTTTCAGTTCCTTGATCTGCCTTGCCGAAGCAATCCATGCATTAACGGACTTCGCCTTGCCTGCCACACGTTTTGCAATCGTATCGAAGTTCTTCAGCTCCTCCTTGAGTTCATAATCCTCGGGGAAAAAACCTTTAAGAGCGTCCTGTACTTTGTATGTAGGCAGATAGCAGCACACAGGGTTGCCGAGTTCGCTCCGTGTACGGATAATGAACTCTTCATCTTCAAAGGCCATACCGGTCATCACCACTAAACGGAGCGCATTGCCCATGGTCTCCTTGCAGTATTTTGATATTCCGCCGATGGTTTCCCTGACAATCGACTCATAAACATCATCAAGAAAACGTCCCGAAATATGGCACGAAAATCTTTGGCTTGCATCGTGAGAATAGACGAAATCATCAATATCAAAGTCTCCTCCGGATACCCTGCGTATATCCATCCATTTTCCGGCATTCGCCATCTGAAAATTATACTCCTTCTGCCTCAGGTCCTCACGCGTGAGATAGCCCTTGTTTCGGTCAACGCTGTCCACGACATGCTTCACTAACGCGGTCTGAAGCGGTTTGGCTCCAATCCCTCTCTTATCCTGGTTACTGCTGTCCGTCAGCCAGCTGTTGCCGTCAAAGACTGAAATTGAAGTCCTCAACGTGTCCCCGGCAGAGCTCAGAACAAGGATGTAATCACCGAAGCCGAACTCTTCTCCGGATGTCTTCAAGGCATATTTCACCATCAGAGAAGCCGGCGAGACGGAGTAGGACATAGTTGAGAAACCCTTACCCTCCATTTCTTTGATGAAAGACCTCCTTGCAGCATAGCTTATTGACTCTGCAAAGACATATGACACAGGTATATTGCTACCTCTGTCACCAGTCTCGTCCCTGTAGAAATCACGAAGCTCGCCGATGATGCCCGACTGGCTCAAAAGAGCAAAATACGGCAGGTCCTGTCCGTTGATTTCAGCCTTGCTGCCATCCTGCACTCTGTTGAAGAAATCACCATAATACCTCGCCGTGCCTGAAATGTATTTCTGCTTATATTTCAGCGAGTTGTCAACCGCAGTGTCAGAACTGTTAAAATACAGCCAAAGACGACTTTCATCGTCTTTGGTGTATTTATGGAACCTTCCTTCCGCATCAAATGCAGCAGGCATAAGGAAATCCTCTTCAACCAATATAAGTAGTCTTGGATCCATGTTTTTATCTCAATTGTTTCGCCACTGCAGGAAGCAATGTGTCATACAGATAGCTCAAAGCAGCTGCAACGATGATAGGCATTCTGTATGTTCCCTTGCTCTTGCTGGTGAAAAGTTTTTGGTATTCAGGATCATTCTGAATAAAGGCACGGATTTTCAGATTATCACGTCCGGCCTGCAAATCAGAGAGATCGGTGATGATACCGATTTGATCCGGTCCGATAAAGTTCAGATAAATATCCAGGAACTTTTCAAAATTCTCCATTTTTTCAGGGAATCTCAAGTTGATACCACCATCGAAAATATCATCAGGTATCACCTCCATATCTGACAAATCACGTTCTTCAGAACCGGTTTTCTTGAAGGTAAAGCCTTTTTCTCCGATTACATCATAACACTTTATGTCCCTCTTTGAATTCTTTCCATCTGCAATCTGGTAAATATTTTTAGAAACAAGTCCGATGGCAACTTCTGATTTGTTTTCCAATTTACTTGTCACATTATCGTTTCTTATTATGAAATTCAGATTGTCACTGCCATAACCGGCATAAAAACACTGCTTCAAATAGTCTTCCGCATAATCCCTATAGACATCAAGCAACCATTCGAAAAGTCGTCCACCTTTGCCAAAATACATCATATTCACTTCTTTGATTCTTTCGCTGTCGACTTTTGTCATGCTGTTTTTGACCAACATTCCCGAATAGTAGAGCAAAACTCCGGTCACATACGCTGGCAAAGCGAAAATCTGCTTCACATTCATGTGCATGAACCTGTAAAACTCCCCGAAGTCCTTAGGAGTATGCAACTGATCGAAGACATTGTTGAGGTAATATGGGGCACGATTATAAATCTGAGGATCAGAATGGATTACATCTGCAATATTCAGCACTTTAATGTCGCATCTCTTGGACTCATGGAAGTTGTACAAAGCCTGTCTGAATTTTGCAGAAGAATTTATCGCCTTGAAGAAGAAACCGCCGGCAATTCTGATTGAACTTTGTGCCAACAATGATTCTCCTTCTCCAACAATGAGAATATCACTGGTTGAACCTCCGACATCAATGCCGAGAAACATTCTTTTCTCATCCACCTCTATATGATTCAGCATTGCATAAGATAAGTCTGATTCAGCCTCAGTGTAGCTCGAAAGTACAGGTGCGTATGTATTTGCATCAAACGGATATTCCAAAAATGAGAATGTGTTGCCCAAATTAATACGGTCTGAACCACTCATTGCACTTGGGAATGACCAATGGATTTTTTCAGGATAGAAGCCTTTGTCCACCATATCGGCACAAATCTGCAACCACAGCGTCTTGATAAATGAAGTTTTTCTGAGTTTGCCATCTTCGTCTGAAAGCCATTTCATATTGTAGTGCAGACGGCCTGCATTGGTCTGGATAATATGCTCATCCATGGCTACAACGGGCAAATTGCTTTCGTTCACAGGTACACCGCCGATTATTTCATCGCTATACACACCATTTGTATATAACGTGTCATGCTCGTGCAGCCATGATTTGACCTGGCCGTTCTTGGCAAGAGTTTCCTCGTTGGAGATAAACAGAAGTTCATCTTTCTGAGCCATTGCTGATTTTGGGTTGTCAAAGCCTACGATTGCAAGTCTTCTGTTGGTAAAAGGCACAGGGTCGACACCGGTGTCACCCTTGTAGTATGCGCAAGTGTTGGTACTACCAAAGTCGATACCCACTGTCGATGGCTTGGTGGCAAGACCACCTTTTTTGTCGATAAGACCTGTAGAATTCAAGCAGTTGGAATCTCCCGTATTCTGTATTTTAAGACAAAGTACTCCAGCTGATATATCTTTGCCTCCTTTGTTCAATCTGACGTCCACATATTCCAACGGAGAAGCACTCCAAAGAATCTCATATTTATGCTTGGTCGTGTCGACCTTATTGACAGGGTAGGTCACGAGATGCTTGATTTGGGTATCTGTGGCTGTCTCGAAATCAACACCCTCAAAATGAGGTAACATTCTCACGCCTGTGACATTGGTAGGAAATTCGCTGTAGAAGAAATAGCTATGCCACTGTGCTGACTTGAAATTAGGCCAAACGAACACTTTGCCTGAAGACTCAGGAATAACTTCCATCTGATAGGTCTTCTTGGCAATGGTCATTTCAGTTGCATCTATGACAGCCTTGCACTCAACAGTCACTTTGCCTTCATTTCCTACGCTTGCTTCAAATTTAATGTCATTTCTGACATTCATTATATCATGCAATTTGGCACTGAATATTGACAGCGCTTTTGCAGTCAGAGGAAGAGCCAGATAGTATTCCTTTTTCCCTGCAGGAATCAGGTATACAGGAGCTTTACTATGATCGCGCAGTTCATCTCCAGCGACCCCTTTCCATGCAGCTATATATTCGCTGTCAAGGAATATCTCATTGCTCTTGAGTTCAATTCTTCCCTCTGCGTAATCGTTGGAGAATTTACCGTCATTGTAGTAGAAAGTGTGCTCACTGTTCATCAGGATTGAAAGAGGACCCTGAGGAATAGGGACAGAGACAGGAATATTATCGCTGACTTTACCGCCTGCTCCTGTGATTCTTTCCTCCAATTCTTTCCTCCAATCTCCCAAAGCGCCACTCCATTCCTTTATATATTCCTCGATTTGCCCGGCATTGAGATTATGCTCCGAAAGATTGACCTTTTTAAGAAGGTCATTTATATAGTCACGGTAATATTTTTTAGGGTCTCTCGGAGAACTTTCCGGACCGGATACTGCAGAAGTCAATTGAGCGAGGAAAGAATAAAGCCTCTGGGCTTCTTCAATTTTGAAATCTCTTTCCTTCATAGTGGTAGGATCCATAAACTTGCCATCGCTATCAATCCACGGAATATCATTCACCGCTTCCTTAAGGCAGTAATTGACAGAAGTAAAAAACAAAGTGTATGGAGATGTCGCAGCTACAGCCTGTAGTTTGAAACCAGCACCTTCACTTCTCTTGTAATAAAGAATCTGAATGGTTGCAGGATTTTTGTCGTGACTGAAACTGTCATTATTCAAGGTCCAAAGCGGTTGCTCATCGAAAAGCATATCTCCGTACATATTGAGAACGCTCATTTTGCCTGCGTTGTCTTCGACTGTCCTACCATTCAGGACTATAGGCGCCGAAAACTCAAAGCTATCAGGATGAAGCACATAGGCGGCAACAAGACCTCGCCACTCCGATTTGAACAATTTATAGCAGCCGTCAAGGATAGTTGTAGAGCCATCGCTTTTGTCTTTCTTATAACAGATGGCTTTACGCGTAAGCATGACCCTTGCCCATGGGGTAGGGATACCTGAAATCATTGTCCTGAATTTATCTTTCTGATTCTCGACACCTCCGCCCTCAGAAATTGTAATATCACGTATAAATCCTACTACAGTATCCTTATTCTCGGCAATCCATCGGTTGATTTCTTTCTCAGCAGACAACTGGGTGCCAGAATCCAATAGAAGTACTTCTTTTTTCATAACAGATTATTCTTTAAAATAAAGTTTCACTAAAGTTGCATAGGTTCTTGCAAGCAAGTCATCCATTGTGGTTTTTCTATCGACAAGAGTGGAATTGAAAGTCTTCTTGACTACGTCGAAACGATCCTCAAGCAATCCCACATTAAACTGAGGAGCCTGATCTCCTACAAACAAATCTTTGTTGTATTTGAATTTTTTCAAGTCCTTTAAAGTCTTGCATTGGAACATGATGTCTTTGAACAATATACCTTGTCCACCTTTTCCGTAATACATTTGAGGGAGCCATCCACGCACGAGGTTACCATTTGAATCTTCTGACAAATTGAAGAGTCGCCAATATTCCTTTAGTTTATTGAATTGTTCACTGCCGGAATCCACATTGTCAAACACATTCGAGGTTGTGACTATGTTTTTGAAGAAGTCACTTACCAGATCAAGCAGCGAAGCAACCACAGCCACACCCATTTTCTTTTTCAGCATATCACCGTTTTCCTGACCGAAAAGAGAGAAATCCATAATCTCGTTATCAGCATCATGGGCTATGTAGAAGAACTTGTCACCATCCTTGAACGCATCCGGTCCTTTCTTAGATTCCTCTTCTGCAAGTTTGAAAAAGTTATATGCAGCAGACGCCGCCAAGAGTTCGATATAGTCTGCAGGATTTCTCTGCTCTTCGCCTCCTGTCACACCTTTCTTGCCGGATTCTTTCGAATATTGCCTTGCTTCCTTTAAGGAACGGCCCAAAAGATACATTCTCCTATATGTATTCTGGACTGTTTCATCTTCAGCGTAAAATGTGAGAGCAGACTGGGAATTGATTGCAAAATTATCACTTCTCGCAATCACTTCCTTGTTGTTCATCTGATCGACCGAGAAGTTGAAATAATTGGTAAGTATCATGGTACCGAAATAATTGTCTGATACCAAGGTACCATTACCGTTGCTCATGCTTGATGCTTTTTTGAGTGCCAAAGGCAGAATAGGAATAGTGGATGCACCTGTACCGCCGAAGACCGAACCGAAAACAAACACCGGAGCCTTTGAAGCTTTCCCAAGAGAATCGAGGAAAGCTTCCATACCATTTGATTTTCTCTCAACCTTTGCCTCATAAATGGATTGCTGGATATTATAGTACATGAGCATAGAACCCATCTGGGTCTGGGCACGATATCCATGCTCCAAATTCATGTTACGTACATCTTCATCCACAAAAAGGTCAATCAGATCAGCCACAGGAGAGTCTGTCCTATGATCGGCTGCACTGCGATAATCTGAAATCGTGTGGAACGACTGATTGGTATAGTTAGGAGAAAATTCATAATATGTAATCTTTGCACTAAAGAAAGTGTCTGACTTTGTGTTGCCGCCGTTGACGGCTTTGTAACAATTGACCAGACTTCGGAGTCTCTCGAAGTTTCCATTGTGACGGTCTGTATCCAAAGCCAGCATTTCCACTTCAGTATTGTCATACATACCTATAGCACAGGTGTGTACAAAACTTTCAAGGCAGCGCATTCCTGTGCCGCCTATACCTATAACATATACTTTTTTTGCCATAGCTATTTATCTTTTCTTGGAAAAATTGACTCTAATTTCGAACCGATAGGAGCAAGCTTGATCACAACAAAACCTGTCACAAAATATAATATGCCTGATATTATGGAAGCTATTCCCATGTTCATCATATATTTGCCTATGAAAGCAGGAACCTTGATGCTCCTAAGGTAAACGAAATAATCGAAGCCTATGGAAGCTACCAACACAATTGCCAAAATAGAAAAAAACCAAGCCCTTCTGACTTTGCCAGAGTTGTCTTTTTTACCGTCCTGATATTTGACCAGATTGACAACAAGTATCATAAGAAATACGAAAACCACTGCTATAACAATGTCGAAAATGTAAGTTGAGGTGATTGCCTGCTGAAGAGCCGGCGCAGTTTTAATAGGAACCATAGTTATTTTTATTAAAGTTTAAACGTTGAAAGATACATTGTGTAGATGACTTTGCCGTTATGGGCAGGATTCATCTGCGGATCCTTGATTACCTGTGAGATACTTTCATAAATGGAAGTATTCTCCGCGTGTCCCTGGGCCGCTGAAATCGAATTCCATTTGTAGGCTGCACAAAGCTCCGGATTGTTTGAGAAATTATCACTTGCCTCGCTGATGACAAAGTCCACTTTCAGAAGATTCGGATATTCTGCGGAAAGTGCATTGCCGACCCCGTCGAATTCCCTGTCAAGGCAAAGTGCGATTTCCCCTGTTTCTTCGAATAGGTCTTCATCAATATCAAATACGCCCTTGACCTCTTTGTAACGACGTTTTGCAGGTATGGAGCCTTCTGCATAAAGGCTGTCGCAATACGGCTGGTAGCCTTCATACACATTGCTTACAACTGCCTTGATTTTATCTATTCTATAGCAGTCAGACGGCGTTCTGTCAACAAACAAGCCACGGAACACATAACGTATGTCCAATTCGTCGCCGTCAAGAAAAGCATGGATATCGCCCCAACCGACGCCATATTCCTGAATTTCGACCCCGTCGGTTTTACAGTTGTCCATAACAGGAGAAAGAGCCTGATTGATATCGGGATAATTGTCTTTCTGAATTTTCAATGCAGGTACCCCGTTGCTCAAATGAAGCATTTTCACGCCACAATCGGCAGGAGCGCTACGCGAGAATTTGTCATTGATGTTGTTCGGCATTGCAGCGTCGGTGAACAACATATAATATCGGAATTTGCTGTATTTTCCTTTCTCGAGATAAGGCTCGCTGTAAATATAGATGTCATGACCTGCAGCCAGCCACTGTCTGAACTCCTCCGCAAGATAAGGGTTGTTGAGATTATCTCTCACAGCACCCGACATAAAATACTCTCCGTCGGTGATGAGGACAGCCTGATTATTTGAATTGACTATTTGATTGACCGCGGCTTTGATATCCGCATGATTTACCTCGTGAATTGTACTGAGAAGCTGATATACCTGTTGACGATTGTCAGTTTCACGGGTTATTTGTTTCCCTTTGATAGAATAAAAGACAGGAGAACTGTCTACAATGGCAGGATGGGTCGCCTTGTAATAATTTGAATTTTTCGCCTCTGCAACACAGGTTGAATAATCCACATACAAATCCACTGTGTCGCTGAGCGCATGATCGGCCTCCGCAAAATATTCCCTGTGGAAACCGGGAATAAAGGAAAGGTCCTGAGTGATTGAGGAAGAGCAGGAGCTAAGGCAGAATAAGGCTGCTACTATCCCCCCCCCCATCAGTTTTTTAAACATTGATTGTTGCCACATAATTATTGATTTTTAATTATTTACAATATCAGAAATGCCCTCGATAAAACCGTCTACCATTGCAGGCAGGGACTCGTTCAGATCTTTCAGTCCGTCTATTACCTGACCGGCAGTCCTTTTGCTGATAATGCCGTTCATTTTACCTGAAAGCCTGTATATTTCCTGTTTCTCCTCACGCGTATAGTCAGAAGCCGTAGCACGGAATTCATCCATTATCATATAATACTCTTCTTTGAGTGCTTCCCAGGATTCGTAATCCATGGCAGGATCCGCTTCGGCAAGTTCTACAACCTTGTCAAGACGTTCCGGAAGAGGAACATTATAAGCACAAGAAAACGTGGCCGCAATGCACAGAACAAGCATTACACCCCTTAGTTTTTTCAAAAGCGTGAACCTTTGCATAATTATTTTGAATTCAGTAATCTGTTATTTTTATATGTTGCAAGAGACAAAAGTAGCGTTTATTTTCTTTTTTACAAAATAAAACAGACACCCTTCCGATAAAATACTTGTTCCCGCCCTTCACAGTCAATCTTCTTTCCCGATTTTGAACCCCAACTTTGCGATGAGTTTCAGTGTACTGAAGGCAGTGTTGCGGTCATATTCCCTTTCGGATTCAGGCAGTTCCTCGTAAGGAATTAGGCAGGGATGCGTCTTTTTGCCGTCGTTACGCTCTTCGCCGTAGGTCCAGCCCTGGGATATGCGGGTCTGCGCCCATACTTCGTGCACGTTTTTTGCCATAAGTTCGGCCAAATCGTTGAGTTCCGGAGGAAGCACGATGCCTGAAACATCAATAGGATTCGGAATATATTCGCTTTTCTTTTCCATAATGTAGATTTTAGTCCGTTTGATTTTGACAAATTTAGCAATTCTCAAAAAATAAACAGCATCATTTTTTCGCATTACTTAATAAAAAAATTATTACTTTTGTTGATACTTTCGACGTGGAGACCGTTATACTCCGCTTTATAGGGTTTGAAGTGAAATAAAATTTTTGATAGAATGAAAAAAATTATCATCGGCTTGTTTTTGGGCCTTGGTCTTGCAGTAAGCGTAAGCGCACAGGAGGGTCCGCTTTGGCTTAGGAAAAATGCGATTTCACCTGACGGAGAAAAGGTGGTGTTCGCTTATCAGGGAGATATTTTCGTGGTGGATGCTAAGGGAGGAAAGGCCCTGCAGCTTACATCAAATCAGGCATACGACTCTGACCCAATGTGGACTAAGGACGGTAAGTCTATAGTTTTCAGCTCATTCAGGGAGAAATCAAAGGATATTTTCATTACTGATGCGGAGGGAGGTGCTCCGAAACGCCTGACTACCCTGCCCGGAAATGAAGTTCCGCTTTGTACGACAGCAGACGGCTATGTGCTTTTCTCGGCAAATATAGAGATGGATGCCGCTTACAACGGTTTTCCAGGCGACCCGCAAACCTACAGGGTGTCACTCAAAGGCGGCAAGCCGGAGCTTGTGACCTCGCTGCCTATGGGAAACGCCAGCGTAAATGCCGGCAACATAGTGCTTTACGAGGACATCAAGGGCTACGAGGACCCGTTCAGGAAACATCATACTTCGTCAGTGACCCGCGACATCTGGAAATATGAGCCAAAGGCAGACAAGAAGGCAAACGGTCTGACAATCAATGCAGAAGGTACTTTCACAAAACTCAGCGGCTTCAAGGGCGAGGACAGAAATCCTGTTTTTGCGGCTGACGGCAGGACCTATTACTACCTCAGCGAGCAGGACGGTACGCTCAACGTCTACAAAGCTGACATCAACGGAGGCAAGGCACAGCAGCTCACTCATTTCACAGGCAACCCCGTAAGGTATCTTTCTGTAGCCGATGACGGTACGCTTGCTTTCTCGCAGAACGGAGAGCTTTACACGATGAAGGAGGGGACTGAACCTCAGAAACTGAACATCCGGCTTGTCAAAGACAAGACCTACAGGGATTTGGAGAAAACTTCAGTGTCAGGCTCACCGACTTCGCTTGCAATTTCAAACGACGGCAAGGAGATAGCTGTGGTCTGCAGGGGCGACGTTTTTGTCACAACCGTGGATTACGCTACAGCAAAACGTATCACCAACACTCCCGAGCAGGAGCGCAATGTAAGTTTCTCAAAGGACGGACGCACACTCTATTATTCTTCGGAGCGCAACGGTCATTGGGGCATTTACGCGACTACGCTGAAAGACAAGAAGGACAAAGGCTTCACCTACGCCGTGGAAATGGAGGAGGAACTGGTCACCGAGCCAGGAGAGACCTGTTTCCAGCCTCTTGTTTCGCCTGACGGAAAATGGCTTGCCTTCCTCAGGAACCGCACTGAAATTGTGGTGAAAAACATTAAATCCGGCAAGGAAAAATCATTGCTTAAGGACGTGAATTACTCATATACAGACGGCGACCAAAGTTTTGAGTGGAGTCCCGACAGCCGCTATCTGATATGCAATTATCAGGCAGACGGCGGATGGAACAACGAGGACGTGGCCCTGATTGAAGTCGAGTCCGGTAAAATCACCGACCTGACCGAAAGCGGATATTCAGACGGCAATGCACGCTGGGCCCTCAAAGGAAAGGCTATGACATGGCAGTCAGACAAGGCCGGTTACAAGAGCCACGGCAGCTGGGGCGCCGAGCGGGATATATTTTTGATGTTCTTCGACGGTCAGGAATACGCAAACTGGCTAAGGGACAAAGAGTTGGAAGACATAGAAAAACTTGGGAAAACCGAAAAAGAAGAGAAGAAAGAAGAGAAGGACAGCGTAAAGGCCGAGAAGAAACCCGAGAAGCTGGAGCTTGACCTCGACGGCAGAAAGGACAGAATCGTAAGGCTGACCAAATATTCCGGCAGAATGGGCGATTACATTCTCAGCAATGACGGCAAGACACTTTACTACGTAGTAAGACTGGAAAACAGTTATGACCTCTGCAAAATGGATGTGAAGAAGGGTTCAGTCACCGTGGTCAAGAAAAACTGTGGCGGCAGTATCTATCCTTCAGCCGACGGAAAATATTTCTTCCTGTACACCGGTTCCGGCATCACCAGATACGACATGGCAAACGGCAACACAAAGTCCATTTCATTCAAGGGAGACTACGACTATCGTCCGATGGCCGAAAGGGAATATATTTTCAATCACATCTACAAACAGGTGGCTGAAAAATTCTACGACCCGGACATCCACGGCATTGACTGGGACGGATACAGGGACAATTACAGCAGATTTTTGCCTTACATCACCAACGATTTCGACTTCCAGGAAATGCTGTCGGAATTCCTCGGAGAACTCAACGGCTCACATACCGGAGCAAGATACCGCGTCAGAACAGGCCTGACTCTCGGTCACCTCGGCATTATCATTGACCGGGAATACGCAAAAGACGGCATCAGAATCAAGGAAATCCTGCATGGAGGAGTCATGTCCAACACTGCGCCGAAAGTCAAGGCCGGAGATGTAATCACTGCCATTGACGGAGTTCCTGTAAAGAAAGACGACATCTGGGAAGAACTCATGACCGGCAAGGCAGGCAGCAAAATCCAGCTCACAATCAACGGAAAGGAAAAGATTTATATTATTCCTTCATACAGCGACTACACTCAGCTCTACAAACGTTGGGTGAGAAGGAACGAAGAAATGGTGGAAAGGCTCTCGGGAGGTCAAATCGGCTATGTGCACGTGGCAGGTATGGATTCCGACAGCTTCAGAGAGGTATATTCAAATCTGCTCGGCAAATACAGAACCTGTAAAGCCGTGATTGTGGACACAAGGCACAACGGCGGCGGCTGGCTGCATGATGACCTCGCAACCCTGCTCAGCGGTAAGGAATACATCAGATACACTCCGCGCGGGCAGTACGTCGGCAGCGATCCTTACAGCAAATGGACCAAGCCTTCATGCGTGCTCATCGGAGAGGACAACTACTCTGACGCAAGCGGCTTCCCATACGTCTACAAGACACTCGGAATCGGCAAACTCATCGGAGCTCCCGTTCCCGGAACCATGACAGCCGTATGGTGGGAAAACCAGGTCAATCCGTCCATCGTTTTCGGCATTCCACAGGTAGGAGCCTTGGGAGTCAAGGAAGGCAGATGGCTGGAGAATATGGAGATCGAACCGGATATTCTCGTGTACAACGACCCGGCATCGACACTCCGCGGCGAAGACAGACAGATTGAAGCTGCCGTCAAAGAACTGATGAAAGAAATAAAATAATATGGACCGCAAAATTGTCATTATTCCTACTTATAATGAGAAGGAGAATATTGAAAAAATAATACGCAAGGTATTTTCGCTTGAAGGGGATTACCATATCCTTGTGATAGAGGACGGCTCCCCCGACGGGACTGCTACCATAGTGAAAAGGCTGATGCAGGAGTTTCATGACAGGCTTTTCATCATTGAGCGTAAAGGTAAACTGGGCCTCGGAACAGCCTACATCACGGGTTTCAAATGGTGCGTCGAGCAGAAATACGACTACATTTTCGAGATGGACGCCGATTTCTCCCACAATCCGGACGACCTGCCTAAGCTCTACCGGGCCTGCGCAGACGGAGCCGATCTTGCCATCGGTTCGCGTTATTGCAACGGCATCAGCGTAATCAACTGGCCTATCGGACGCGTAATCATGTCCTACTACGCTTCGGTCTATGTGCGCACGATACTCGGGATGAAAATCTATGACTGCACTGCCGGTTTCAAATGCTATCGACGCAAAGTATTGGAAACCATCGACTTGAACAACGTGCAAATGAAAGGCTACGGTTTCCAGATAGAAATGAAATACACCACCTACAAGCTCGGATTCAAAATCCGGGAAGTGCCTATCATTTTCGTGGACAGGACCGAAGGCACCTCCAAGATGAGCAGCGGAATTTTCGGAGAAGCATTCTGGGGCGTACTCAAACTTAAAATGAGAAAAATAAAAGCTAAAAAATAATCTATGACTGACAAAGGCAGACCGGACATACAGTCCAACAAAATATTGGTTTACATCGTTTCAATGTGCGCCGTTTCACTTTGGGGAGCGTCGTACATCTGGACGGACCAGCTTCTTGCATTGGGCATCCCCATTTTTTATTTCGTATTCATAAGAATACTTCTTGCCGGTTTTGTGCTCTTCCTTTTCAATGCGGCAAGCGGCAAAATGGTAAAAATCCAGCGCAAGGATCTGCCGAAGTTCGTACTTTTGGCCTTGTGTGAACCGTTCATCTATTTCATCTGCGAGACAGCGGGCATACAGCAGACAGGCTCACCCACCCTCAGCGCCATGATTATTGCGACCATCCCGATTTTCTCCATAGGCGCAGGCATCATTTTCTTCAAGGAAAAAATCAATCCGGTCAATATAGCGGGCATACTGTTGTCCCTGGTCGGCATTGTGATGGTGGCCATGGCCAAAGGTGATTTGGGCGAACACTTCATTTGGGGCATTGCCCTGCTTATCATTGCGGTCATCTCCGAAGTGGCCCATGCTTCCCTGACAAAAAGTCTGTCCGGACACTACAGTGCACAGGTCATCGTGATGTACCAGTTCCTCATCGGTTCGGTATACCTTCTGCCGTTTTTCCTATGGAAAGGCATCGACGGATTTGATGCAGGACTATATTTTTCCGCAGACGTACTCTACCCTCTCATTTGTCTCGCAGTCCTCTGTTCCAGCCTGGCTTTCTCGCTCTGGGTCAGCACAATCAAAAGCCTCGGAGTGGCCAAATCAGGCATTTTCTCCGCACTCATTCCAGTCGCCGCCGCCATCATTGCATGGATTGTCGGCAAGGAACTGCTCAACAGCCGCCAGTGGATAGGCATTATGCTTTCCACAATCGGTGTGATTATGTCCCAATACTGCAAGAAGACCAAATAGCCATCAAAAAATTTGGTGAATGACGAAAAAAAAGATACATTTGCTTTTCGAAACAAAAATCCATCTTTATGAAAGTCATTAACCTCGGTGAGACAAATTCAGTGCTCAACAAATTCGTTGCGCAGATGCGCGACAAGAATGTACAGAAAGACAGTATGCGTTTCCGCAGAAATCTTGAAAGATTGGGAGAAATTTTTGCTTACGAAATCAGCAAGACTCTGGAGTATTCAGCAAAAGAGGTGGTTACTCCTCTCGGAATAGCAAAAGTGCCCACATACGATGACAAATTGGTTGTCGGCACAATCATGCGTGCGGGACTGCCCCTTCACACAGGTATCCTCAATTATTTCGATGACGCACAGAACTCATTCATAGCGGCCTACCGTAAATATGAAAGAGGTCATGAGAGTTTCCACATCAACATTGAGTATTGCAGTTCGCCGAATCTTGACGGAAAAGTCCTCATTCTTGCCGACACCATGCTTGCGACAGGCTCTTCACTTGAGGTGGCATACCGCAGACTGCTTGAAGACGGCACTCCGCTCCATACCCACCTTGTATGTCCTATTGCAAGTGTCTATGCCATCGAGCACCTGCAAAAAGTAATGCCCGAGGATGTGACCCTCTGGATTGCCACTGCGGATGAGGAGCTGACCACCCACTCGTACATTGTCCCCGGTCTCGGCGACGCAGGCGACCTCGCTTTCGGAGAAAAGTTGTAGGACTTCACACTCAATGAGAAAAACAAGAGAGGCTGTGTCAAATTGAATAACTTGATCCAGCCTCCTCTTTTATGCAAGAATTAGAATTACTCCTGTTTTCTACACTTTTCCTGAAATGTCAGGAGCGACAAATTAAAGTTCCTGTTATTCCGAAACGGAACCGGTGGCACTCAATGCAATGCTGACAGTGCGCTTTGCAAGGTCGACAGAGACCTCATACACACCTGCCTCTTCCACAAACCAGTTGTAATTTCCACCTGTAGGATACGAGAAAGCCTGGCCTGTAATCGGAGTGTCCTTATAGACGGTTGTATTTGCCTCAACAGGGCGGATCATATGGTCCCAATCATTGTAATCCACCATGAAATAGAAACCTGCACCATCGCCGGAAGTTACATTAAGTTTGCCTTTCCATATAAACACATTCGTATCTTCCGCAGAACGGGTCATCTCCTTCCAATATGATTCAGAAGAGCTGTCAACATCCTCTTTTACAGGATTGCCACAAATATAAAGTGCTTCTGTCTCAATCGGTTCGACTTCCGGAGCCAACGCTTCCTTGAATGCAATGCTGACTGTACGGTTTCCGAAGTCAAGCGTTACCGAGTAAATGGCGGATTCATTCACAAACCAGTTGTAGTTTTCTCCTTTGCCATAAGAAAAAGCCTGGTTTGTAACCGGACTGTCCTTTGTTACAGTTGTATTAGCCTCAATAGGACGAATCATATGATCCCAATCATCAGGGTCTATCATGAAATAGATACCGGCTCCGTTACCGGAAGTCACATTCAAGCGGCCCTCCCAGGTAAACAGATTCGGATCATCTTCAGAACGGGTCATCTCCCTCCAATATGCTTCACTATTATCAGAAACATTCTCCTTGACCGGATTACCACAGATGTAGAGTTTCTCGGTGAAAGAATAAGAGAAGTCACTTTTTGCAAGTGGGTCCGGGATATTGAGAATCACGCCCTTTTTGATTTCATTTTTAGAACTGCCGCTTTTTCTGTATATTTTGCCATCGCTGCACCTGATCTCAATCGTAAAACCTTTATCAAGCACAGCCGGCAAGGCTACCATATAATATGCAACGCCTGTTTGCAGAACAGAACCTTCTTCAGCATTAAGAATGACAGATTTCTGCTGGTTTCCCTTTTCAAGTATATCCAAATCAGGCAAGCCGATTTTAATACGTCCGGCAAGATCCTCGCCGTTGTTACCGGAGAAACTGACACTCACGACATCATTGAAATCGTCTCCAAGGGTGAAAGAAATCACTCCCGTGACATGTTTGAACAGAAGATTGTTGTTCTCGTCAGCCTTGGCGACAGAAATCATGGTTTTGTCAGCAAATGAACCTGCTTTTGCAGTCTGAGTTCCTGAAAGGTCCTCATAGATACCGATAGGCCTGCTGTCTCCGTTGTAAATGTCAAAATTAATGTTGTTTCCCGGATAAATGGCATAAATGTCACCGGTCAAATCAGCAAAAGCGGCAAATTCGGCACTTGGACTTTCTAACTCGCCGTCAGTTCTTTCAAAAACATATCCCTTATCATATTCGGTACCTGATTCGGTGCCTGATACGACGATATTTTCCTTGCCGTTCCAAAGGACCTGAGCCTTTCCGTCAACTATTCCACCGATGACCGTTTTGGACTCAGGTTCATAAGTCGCATGGAAAGTAACGAGTCCGTTTTCCGTGTTGTCTTCCTTGACAGGATTCTCTTTGTTGCATGAAGCCGCAATCAGCAAAGTCGCAGCTATCAGAATGTAAGAATAAAATTTTTTCATTTTCATTGATTTTAATAGTGAAACTTCGATTACCAGATGGCATCTTCAAATGTCAATTCTTCATTGTTAGCCTGCCCCCCCCTGTCGCTTTGACAGAGAAGCCCCTCACTGAGGATTTCCAAGTCCGTAATTTCAGGACTGATGTAGTTTTTATTCATAATAATAGTGTTTAAAAAGTTATTATTTTTCATTATAAGATTACCGAATGTCTTCAACCGGCCAATCATCTGTACGGAAAGGGACTAAAGGCTGACCGAGAACTGTCATAACATTGGCTTCCCTGCAGACGTTTTTGAAGGCATATCTGACTGCTACAGGCTCGCTTACCTCTTCAGACCAGACCTCAATACGGTTCTCATGCCAACGGAACTTTGTCTCAGCCTTATGCCATACCCTGTCCGCTCCTGCAATCTCAAAACCCGCAGGTAGGGCATATTCGCTTCCTGTATATGCCGAAAGGCTGTTTACATCATATGACACGTTGTTGAAACTCAGGATCAGCCTGTTTCCATCTTTTTCCATTGACTTGTATGTCGGAGCATGTGCAGGCAAGCCTTCAATGCCATAGGTCTGTTCCAACGCCAGGAAAGCCAGTCTTTGTCCGACCTGGACCTTTTTCTCCGGATGAATACAAATTCCGTTACCTATGTCAGTGGTGGCAGCAATTCCGGAATTAGGGATTTCCTTCTGTGCCTGATACTGGGCTTCAACCATCAGGGGCAAAGAACGGAGTTCATCCCCCTCATAAGTGTAAGGAGCAAGCTGGGTATAGTAAAAAGGCATATTCCTGTCATTCCATGTTTCCCTCCAGAAATCCACAAAAGCCATCATAAGTTTCTTGTAATCAAACCAGTTGTGTCTATTCTGACAGCCCTGATACCAGATAAAGCCCTTTGCCGTGTAATTCCTGACAGGCCAGATCATGCCGTTGAACAAGCGCCCGACCGCTGTATTTTCATACTTACCACTTTTGGCAAGTTCATGATTGATGCCCTCTATAGCATCAACAGCCTTTTCAGTCATCCACGTCTCAATGCTACTGCCTCCCCAGTTTGCAGTAATCAGTCCGATAGGAATTTTCCTTCCCAGTCCCTTCGACAAATATTTGCCGAAGAAATAGCCAGTAGCGGAAAACGAGCCGACGCTTTGAGGCGTTGAAACCAGCCACTCGCTCCTGCAATCAGTCCTCAATGTGTCCGTAGACACTCTGTCCACCGTAAACATACGTATCTCGGGATATTCCGCGGCTTCCGCAATATGCTCGGCAGCATTTTCAACAGGCTGGTGTATAAAACCGCGGACAGGCATTTCCATATTTGACTGACCTCCGCATATCCAAACTTCACCCAGGAGTATGTTTTCCAAAATTTTGGTTTTCTGACCGTCAGAGAACGATATGGTATACGGGCCACCGGCTTCGCCTGTCCTGACTTTAAGGGACCATTCACCGTTTTCCGAAACCCTTGCCTTATATCCGGCACCGTCCCAGGAAGTCTTGACAACAACGGTCTTCCCCTTTGTGGCACGTCCCCAAAGATTCACCTCAGTATTGCGCTGCAATACCATATTGTCTCCCAGAACAGCAGGAAGAATGACCTCCGCTCTGACAAACAGAGGGATAAAAAGAATTAAAACTGATAAAATTAATCTTCTCATATTTAACATTTAAAATTAAGTTCGTATTTAAGCCAATGCCCAAACATCGGCAAAAGCTCGTCAGTCAAAGGTACTCCCTGAAGATGGAGAGCTGTAACTGAGACGGAGGTTGAGTTCGGGAGCAAGAACGCCTGCTTCACGGGTTTCAAAACCATGCTTGCTGTAAATGAGGGTTTCGCCTTGAACTGCCTCGACCGAGTAAGATCCGTCGGAAGCAGTCTGGCCAAGGAATTCGCCATCTCTTTTCCTGCTGATTTCCACTCCTGCAACCGGAGTCGCCTGAAGGTCGCGGACCACTCCGCGCAACTGAAGTTTCACACCGGTAACTGTCTCCGAACCGTCTTCAGAGTTTTCCTTCCGCGTCTGTGTTTCCGCCTTATTGCCAAGCCACAAAGTGTGTCTCAAAAGGATATGGTCGGAAGAATCGCCTATCTGGAACTCGAACTCCCCCGGCTCGAAAGTACGCGTGCCGTCATCTCCAGGGACCGCAAGTTCATTAAATGGAACAACAAATTCAATTTCACGGGATTCACCTGCTTCCAAAGCGAACTTTGTGAACGCCTTCAACTGTCTGACAGGCATGGCGACCGAACTGACAAGGTCACTGACATACAACTGGGGCACTACCCTGCCCTCACGGCTGCCGACATTCGAAACCCTACAACGGACATACACTGAATCAGTATCTGCCGAAACGGAAATGTCTTCGAAGGTAAAATCCGTATAGCTCAACCCATACCCGAAGCTCCACAGGGCGTCGGGAGACGAGAACACATAGTCGCGTCCAGGCTTTGACGGACTGCCGGGGTTATGGTAAAAGCCCTTGTCCGACGGCAGATAATTGTAATATGCAGGGAGATGCCCCGTGCTTTGAGGGAACGAGAAGGTAAGATGTCCCGAAGGATTCACCCTGCCGAAAAGGATGTCGGCAATGGCGGAGCCTTCCTGCTCTCCTGCGTACCACTGTGCAATGATGGCAGGGATGTGCTCTTTTTCCCACGGCATGGCGTATGGCTTGCCGCTGACGAGCACCAGCACGACAGGAGTCCCCGTGGCATAGACAGCCCTTATCAGTTCGGACTGCACGCCGGAAAACACCACATCATTTATATCAAAGCCTTCACCGCAATTTGAATTGCTGTAGTCGCGTGCCAGAGATGCACTTGAACTGCCGACAAAGACAAGCGCGACATCGCTCCTGCGGGCAGCCTTCACAGCCTCGGATATCATGGAACGGTCTGAAGACATCAAATCACAGCCTTTTGCATATCTTATCTTCACCTTGTCACCCACTAACTTACGTATTCCCTGCAGAGGAGTCACTCCATCACTGTTGCTGCGGCTCCATGAATAGTCACCGAACTGTACCTGATCGGCATTAGGTCCTATGACGGCAACAGACTTCAGGCGGTTTTCGTCCAAAGGAAGGAGTCCGCCCTCGTTTTTCAGCAGGACCGCCGATTCCTCCGCGATTTCACGGGCAAGTCGGATGGCTTCATCCGAATGCAGCCGGTCTGCACTATAGTGTTCTCCAAAAGGGTCATCGAAGAGACCCGACTCAAACTTGGCTGTGAGTACCCTGCGGACGGCTTCGTCGACATAAGCGACTGGGAAACGTCCCTCTTCCACAGCCTGCTTCAATGCAGGATAGCAGTCGCTTGACGCCTCCACGTCCAGGCCTGCCGTCAGCGCCTGTACTGCACATTCTTCCTCACTCGCTGCGGTGTGGTGGAAGGTACGCAGCATTTCAATCGCGCCCCAGTCAGAATACACGTAGCCACGGAAACCCCATTGTCCGCGCAGGACATCAGTCAGAAGATAATGCGAGGCGGAATTCGGCACCCGATTCCATGAATTGTAGGTCGACATCACAGCCATGACAGGCTGGGACTTCACTATCATCTCGAATGGCTTCAGATAGACCTCATGCAAATCCCTCACTCCGCACTCAACGGAAGCCAGATTCAGGCCTCCGAGTGGATTGCCGTGGGGACCGAAGTGCTTGAGCATTGGTGAAATGCCGTGTTCAAGATAGCCCTTGACCTCCGCTGTCCCGAAGCAGCCGCAGACAAACGGGTCTTCGCTGAATGACTCCTCAACGCGTCCCCAGCGCAGGTCACGCACGACATCCACGCAGGGAGCCAATATCTGTTTCATACCCTGGGCATGGAGTTCCCCGGAAATCATGGCAGCCTTGCGGTATGCAAGTTCAAGATTGAAAGTGCTGCCGAGGGTGATATTCTGCGGATAAATGGTGGAACCCTCATGGGCCGAGCCGTGCAAGGCTTCCGCAACCGTGAAAACAGGTATGCCCAGACGGCTGCGGCTGAGAACATATTCCTGGATCCGGCGCATATTGACGCTGCAGTTCTCTGCCGTGAGAGGAAAGCCCTCTACAAAGCCCGGGCACTTGTCTCCCACAAGATTTTCCAGTTTGGCCATGTCCAGTTCCTGACCGTTGAAGATGTCCCATGAATGGACATGACGGATCTGGGAGATTTTCTCATCCAGCGTCATGCGGCTGAGAAGGTCTTCGACACGCACATCCACAGACAAATCCCGTCTCTGATATGGCAGAGGCTGAGCATGGCTTGTCAATGCAGCCAGCAACAGAAATAGAATGGATATATATTTTTTCATTGTTCTATCAGTTTATAAGCTGAAATGCTGCTCCCCTGTCTCGATCCTGTATTTTTTACCGTTCACTTTCAGGACATAAGCAACATTCGATTTTACAGTCAAGGTTTTTCCGTCTGCAACAATATCCGTAACGATATCCCCAAAGCGAAGACCGCGTATTCCCTGTACACCGTCTCCGACTTTGCGCCACTCGACAAGGCGTCTGTTTGCATCTATGTTATAAAAACCGATTACATCCTCAATGAACATCGAAATCGGGCCAAGTGCAGACCAGCCACAAAAATCCGGACGGACGCGTTCCAACTCACCATCCCCATACACACGGAATGACGGTTTCGGCTCTGAAGGAGAATAACACTCCCAAATGGTATGAGGTTCATAATTTTTATAGGTATCATACATCTGGCTCAGCAGCCTGACTGCATTGGTATGGGCTATATCATAAAAGCCGTAAGTTTCAAGCGCCTTTGTCGACATATAGGCAGTGGGAAGCCAGATTGCACCTCTCCAATAATCTCCATAGGCATTGTCATAGCCTTCCTGGCAACGGGATACCGTATTCCACGGATATTTTCCGCCCATTTCCATAGGATTGACGGCATAAGCAGCCAGTTTTCTTGCCATAGCCTTTGACGGGGCTTCTGCAAGCATAGTCCAATATACGGCAGGAGTGCGTACTTTTATAAATGACAAGTCATCTCCATTCAAATCGTAATAGAATCCGTCCTTTTTATCCCAATACCTTGAATTCAGCAATTTTTTATTGGCATTGTAAAGGCTGTCGAACTTCCCGGCAATATCATCCGCTCCCAATTCCTCCGCTATGCGTTTGATATACAAGGCAGAAACCATCTGCTGTGCCAGGGCATCCACCCACAACATCCCAGTTTTCGATTTAGCGGCATCAGCTCTTGGCGTATTATCCATTCCGCTTTGGATATTTCCCCAACGATAGCCGTACTGAGTCTTTTCAAGCAGTATAGGAGCATGACTGAAGTGCATTTCCAGACCGGGCTTGAGATTATCGAACCACTCATAATGTCTCTGCAGGAATCTTTCGTCAAGCAGTACTTTTTTCAGACGCGTCCTGTCTCCCGTCATCTTGTAATATTCCCATTCTATCCAAGCATAGAAAGGAGGATTGTCAGGATGCTGAACATTCAACGACGTCGGAGCATGGTTCAGAATAATTTCATAAAAATTGTCCAGGCTTTCGATACCGGGATAAAAATCAGGGGCATAACGGCAATACAAAGCCATGAATTCAGTGTCCCAAATCCAGATATGGTTTTCCCACAGATTCTCATCCATATAAGGAGACTGGGGCACCCCTTCCTGATATTTCACCCGGTCCCATGCCAGTTCCCACGCTTTATAGTAAAGTTCCACAAATTCCGGGTGCAATGAATACACAGGTTCAGGAAGCGCTTCTTTTGGATAAGGGCCCTTATCCGATTCTGCAGAAAAAGCAAAAATCGAAGAAAACAAACAAAAGCAGAAAGCAACGACAATTTTCATAATCGGGAAAGAATTGAAATTTGACAAAACTTAAAAACAGTTATCAATAAGAACAGGACCGGCAGACAGCGTCTGTGGTTGGTCGCCGTTGACAGAAAGCCGCAACGGACTTGTGGTATAGACATGAAGGCGTCTGATGTGGCGGTCAGCTGATACTGACAGCCTGTCTCCGCGAAGTCTTGCCTTGCAGTTCAAAGCCGTACACTTGCCGTCAGCTTCAACACGCACATATGCCGTGGAAATCATGGTTTCCTCCAATGCCTTGAAAATCTCATAGACTGTGTGGTCGCCTGCTCCGCCTATGTCACCGAAATTGCAGAGTTTTGTTTCATCCTCAGGACGCTGCCATGGGCTTATCATCTCGAGATACTGCTCGCCTATCACCTTGTCTTTGTAGCCGAAACCGCCCTTTCCGTCCGGAACACAGATCTGTCCGTCTATATAAGGGTCAGGGATGAAGCCCCAGCGCAGATGGCCGTCCGAAGTCATCAGCTGGACGCAGGAACCGAGAGTGTCGTTCAAGTCATTCCAGTATCTCAAGTCACCTGTCAGCAGATACATATAATAGACCGCATAGATTTTCCAGGCAGTCCATCCATGAGGAGAGTTCATAGCCTGATTCGGAGTGAAATAAATATCCAGAGCCTCCCAGTAGCGCAGCGTAGCACCACGCATACGTGCGTCAGGTATGAGGTTCTGCTCCAGGCAGCGATGTCTTTCGAGCATATACGAAGCGGCGGCACAATACTCCGCACGTTTGGCTTCATCCCCGGCATATAACGCACCCAGAGCCAGTTGCAAGGCAGAACAGCTTATCATTCCGTCCTCGAAAGTCATGTCACCTTCCGTCTCTATATTGTCCATGCGCCTGGCCAGATCGTCAATGGCGTGCATCGCTGAATCACGGTGACGGGAATAACGTGCGAGCCAGGCAGAATCAGCCGTCGCTGCAAAACATGATTTTTCTGCGTCTGCAAGTTCCAGCATTGACTTTGCCGGATATATGACCGCGGTATAATGGGTATTGCCTGAACGGTAAGAGCCGTCTGCCGTCTGGACGCTTTCACTTGAGATATAATCACCGATACGCGAAGCCACACGCAGATATTCCTCCTTTTCCGTCGCCTCGTACAGGTCCACTAATATTCCCATCAATGTCGAGAAGTTCTGCACCCTCGACTGCGTTGCGTCGGCGGTCGGCAGTCCTGTCAAAGGATCCACTAACATTGAAACGTCACGCATCAACCTGGCTTCAAGAAGGGCGTCGTCCGGAGACGGAAAATGGCGGGCGGCAAGAAAGGCAGGATAGTAGCCGTAGAACATTTCGCAGGAATTGCCCATCAAAGGAGGGTGCTTCATTACGAAATCACGTGCCTGGCAAAGATAGCGTGCCCAGTCGCCACGTACATTTATAACAGCTTCCGAACACTTTCCCAAGACATTCACGGCCTCAACCCGGTATTGTCCTTCTTTGCGGAGCGCAGGAAGTTTAGCCGTCCAGACGCCATCCGAAATATGGTCTGCCTTCAACTTATGAGACTTCCCTTTTGTGTCCGTAAAGGTCAATGAAGCAAGTTCTGATGTAGAATAAACCGTCAGCCCGTTGTTTTCGCCGCAGGCAAGCGTGTATTTTTCAGCTTCCATCAAAGGAGCGGACAGCCAGGAAGAAAGAGCCGCTTTGACATCCCCGGTCCGGGCGACACAGCCCAAGTGCATGGTCCATCTTTTACTCTCTCCAGGTAGCAACTGCCCCATATCTGATGGATGACGGGATGGAAGCGGGCCGCAATGAAGCATATCCCAAGCGGCGGTATAAATCTGATGTCCCCATTTCCATTCCTTGATATCCCTGTAAATATAATCCAAAGAATAAGAAGCCACAGGGTCTTCCACTCCGACTGCCATGATGCCGCCAAGCGGTGACATGAAATAGCCCCAGGCGAAATCACGCTCACAACGCAGCAGAGTCGGGAAATACCTGTCATTCCACTGAGGATAGCTATGCATTTCAGAATCAACGCCGAAAACAAGGCTTGCCTGCAAAGGCGCGAAAACCGAATCCGTGGCGTTCACCATTCCACATTCAACCTCAAGATGGTCGGCACGGGGAATGTATTTCACCGTATACTCAATCCCTTCCTTACTGCCGCGGAAAGAAAGCACTGCCCCGTCACAAGGCGACATTTCCACTCCTTCCCATGAAGGACCCGCAAAATCATCCGCCCTGAAAGGCACCTTGGAGCCATGCCAGGTATATTCCCTCAGCACACCACGTCGAGTATCAATAACAGCACTCCAGTCATCGCCGGAAATCTCACGGCAGGACGGGATAACGTCTTCATATTCATCAATGTCCCATTTTTCCCGCCAGGGAATGGTGACTTTTCCGTCTTCAAAAGAGACAGGCAGCCAGACATACCGCGAATCGCCCAAATCTGTCTTGTTCCAGCGGTCGAACATGGCTATATAAAGGTCCTTTTTCCCATAGACCTGCTGAACATAAGTGCTTTGGGCATAGAAAGTCTTGTCCGCTTCCAGCCCCATACACGGATTGCCCAAGACTGTCCAAGGCCCCATAATTGAATCAGCCACAGCCAATTCAGCCTCATTGGGATTCCAGCCAGTACATCCTGAGGTGAGCATATAATACCTGCTCCCGCGTTTGAAAACAGCAGGCGCTTCACGAAGCCCATCAATAAAGTTACGTGTATATTTTCCTGTAGGACGCAGGTAATCATCAGTCAGTTCATTGATATGAAGAGTGCGGTTATCCTCGGAAGAAGCGAACTGGTATGCCTTTCCATCCTCATCGACAAACAAGGTCTGATCCCTGCTCATGGAATCGTTGGGACGGAAAGAACCGAGATATTCAAAAGGTCCTGTCGGAGAATCACTTACCGCAACGCCTGCCGCAGCCTTACTGTAGTCTTCACTGTCAACATGACACCACATCACGAATTTGCCTGTCATGGCATTGAACACAACCTTCGGTCGCTCCAACACCTTGCCCGGGTGCAAATCATGAGATGGTTCATCAGGCACAGCTTTCAGGACGATTCCCTCGAATTTCCAATCCTCCATGTCGCAAGAAGAATAACAGGATACGCCTATCACATCTGTACGATAGCTGTCATTTGAGCCCTCCGGAAGATAGGTCGCGCCGCTCTTGTATTCTCCATACCAATAATATGTGCCCTCATGGTACAATATGCCTCCGCCATGGGCATTGATGGGATTGCCGTCAGTGTCAAGCCATCGGGCATATTGCACTATCCCGCGTGCCACGCTTTCGAAAGGGAAAAGCGGACACGCGAGCAGTAAAAACAATATAAAGCACCGTCTCATATCAAAGCTTATTTTCTGATGATTTTGGCGGCAAACCCACCGCCCGGAGCAAGGTGTATATTCTTTGACGTTTCTAACCCTTCTTTGATATGTTTGTAATCTGTGGCGTTTCGATGGGCATTGACTCCGTCCAGATACCAGTCAACTTCATACCTGGCGTCCGCTGAAAGAAAAGACAGGTCCAATGTCAAGTCGCGCGGGGTCCAGTTGGTGATGCCTCCGATGTACCAGTCATCCCCCTTGCGTCTTGCCGTCACAATGTATTCTCCCATTACACCGTCAAGGACAAGAGTCTCATCCCATACAGTCGGAATGGCAGCGATAAAATCAGTACATTCCTGTTCACGTTCATAATTTATCGGAGTATCGCACAGCATGTTAAGCGGAGAATCGAAGATAGCGTACAAGGCAAGCTGATGGCAGCGTGTGCCCTGGCTGCCGGCGTGTCTTTCAACAGGCACGAAGTCCTGCCTGGCGGCATTGCGCATGGCTCCCTGCGTGTAGTCCATCGGACCGCCGGCCTGACGGATAAACGGAATGAGCGCATCATAGCGCATCTGGTCACGTTCGCGTGTCACACCCCGCATTCCTTCCTGTCCGGCAACGCCTTCCGTGTTAAGCACATTAGGCCATTTGCGGTTGATACCTGCAGGCATATACACGCCATGATAATCAAGCACGAGGTGATACTTGGCAGCCACTTCCGCAGCATGGTCAAGAAAAGCGGTCATTTTCTGGTCGTTGCGGTCGAAAAAGTCCACCTTGAAGCCCTTGATTCCCATCTCGGAGTAATGTCGGCATACCTTCTCGAGATCCTTTTCAAAACTGAGATACATCGCCCAAAGGATAATACCGACACCTTTGTTGTCTGCATATCTGACAAGTGCAGGCAAATCAAGTTCCGGCACAACGGTGAAAAGATCTTTGCTGCCAGACACGCTCCAGCCGTCATCTATGATGATATATTCGATTCCGTTATTTGCCGCGAAATCTATATAATATTCATAAGTCTTCTGGTTGACGCCTGCTTCGAAATCCACACCTGTCAGATCCCAGTTGTTCCACCAGTCCCAGGCAGCCTTGCCCGGCTTGATCCAGGAAATATCTTCGATTCTGCATGGTGAAGCAAGGAGATAGGTCAACTGACTTTCAGCCAAAACCCTGTCTTCCGCACCGATAATGGCAATTCTCCAAGGCAGGCTGCGTGCAGCACTGACATGAGCGATATAGTCTTCCCTCTCTTTCACAATGGACTGCAGTCCGAGATAGCCTCCCGCCTCTTCGCTTTTCGGATAGCGGGGATGTACTCCTTTGAGAGTCGTTCCTTCTTCGTGAAGCAGATAAAGTCCGGGATAGTCCGCAATGTCGCTTTCTGTAATCAGCATTTTGACTGTGCCGGCATCAAATGCCATAGGAAGAAAGGCAAGATGTGTATCCGATGTCCAGGATACATGCTGTTCTGAATAGATATTTTCGAAAGAATTGTGGAATTGCTTCTCGAAGTCGCCGTCACAATAATCACGGACATACGGAGTGAAGGTTCTGAAATCTTCAGCGAAAGTGTATCTGATGGTTTCCCCGGTAATGTTGACAGAACTCTTGCCACCATATATCCAATGATAGGCAAGACCGTCATTATAAGCTCTGAATTCGATTGTCCAATCCCTGTCGACAGTCAAGCTCATGCTGTTGTAAATGTCGGCTATCGACGTACTGCGATAGAAAGGTGACGTAACTGATGAATTGACGCTTTTCAACTTTGGAGAACGTGCTTTCGCCAAAGTCCTGCCGTCTTCGAGAGTCAATGCCGCCTCGGCTTTAAACAGAGCCTTGCCGTCATAACTGACTGAATATTTCAGCTCATCACTGATGACAGCACGAAGTACCCCGTCAGGTGAAGTCAGTGTGTATTCACGTGCCTGGATGCTCAGACATACGGACATTAAAATCAATATGGAAACTGCTTTTTTCATCTATATAAATTTTATTTGGTACGGGAAAGTTCTGTAATTGCCGATTCAAGTTCATTAATGACGGTGGAAGTCGGAAGCCAAGAAGAGAAAGCGCCTGTACGAATAGGGATAAGGGCTTTTTCTAGACGCAACACGCCGTCAACATCCTTTTCTGACGCCATTTCCTGACGGAGCAGGCGAATCTTCTCACTTAGCTGAATACCCTCCAACATACGCTCATAACGGATTGAAGAGCGTCCGTCCGGATAAATGAAGAAGGTGTCTCCGGAACCGAATTTGAAGAAACGGGTGTCGTTCATCGGATCATTGTTCCAGTTCTGGAATGACCAGTGGAGATAGCCATCGAAGCCTGTTGCCGTGCAGTAAACAGGAATATATGCTCCATCAGCAGGAGGGTTGCTTGTAAACTGGCTCGGCTGTGCAGTCGTACAGCAGGTGTACATGAGTGAGACAAGGCCTTTCTGATGGCGACGTTCCAATTCCTCTGCCGTAAAGAAACAGCGGTTGCCGAGTGTGTAATTATACAGCAGATCCACCAGTTCCTTGTGATATTCTCCCGCAAGTCCTACCTTGAAGTCAGGAGTGGCTTCTTTGAGGACGGAAACTGCATCCATCATCTGGTCACGTCCGCGTTCATCCATGAATATGATGGACTTGTCGAACCAGCCCTTTTCCATGAGGTGAGCTCTGAGCGACTTCAGTGTCGCTGTCCACAATTCCCTGTATTCCGCTGAATATGAAGGGGCTTCAAGGAAACGGTATTCTCCTGTGGCTGCGTCTCTATATCTGAAATTCATGTCCCAGGGTATCATGGTGAAACATTCTATATTCCTGTCGATACCGTTGTCTGCCATAAATTCCACGTACTTGTCGAAGATGTCATAATTGAAGCTCCAGGAACCGTCGGTGTTGCGCGTAGTCTCGACCATAGGCTCGAATTTGTCATTGCTCTGTTCGCCCCACGGCTCATAGAAAAGTATGGTAGACACTGTTTTCTGACCGGCACGTGCCATGTATTCAGCGTACGGCTTGAGCAGTTCAAGATGTTCGTCACTCCATGCTTTCACGCCGTAATAGCGTGAAATTGCATATGGTTGCTGCCACAAGTCAAGATAAAAGGCATAGTCCTTAGGCTCAGGCAATGTTCGGTCAAGAACATCTATGGAAAGATTAATCTCCGCCACAGCCTTTTTACTCTTTTCCTGTTTGAGTGAAAGAGTGGCTGTATATCTTCCGGAAGCTATGTTTCGGGGCACTTCTACAGTACACCACACAGGACATACGCTTCCTGAAGGGATTGTCCTTGACAAGCCGGGCAAGTCAATCATGTCAGGCAAAGTAATTGCAGGAATGTCGTCCGTCTGATACGAACAATCACGGCAGTTGTTCGCCACCACATAACGCATGAACATGGCTGATGAGCCTGGCATTTCCACTTTTCTGCCCTTGGCATTGGTAAAATCAGACAGACTCACATATAGCGGACCGAGTTCCTCATTACATTCAATCAGCGCTTCCACACCCAGGCGTTCTCCCTTCCACGCCGTTACAAGAGTGTCAGTAGAATGTCCCACAGATGGCTTTTCATATTGGTGGTAATGGGTATCTTTCGATGCCCATGTCATGGATGTGGAATTGCCGCTGATATTGATTGCTGCCGAAACGGCAAGGGCTATAAACAGAGATTTAATCATTACAGTATCCCTTATTTGCTGAGTTTAACAATCTTGCATCCGTGTGCAGGCACAACAGGATGAAGTTCCGTAGCCGTACCTTCGTCTTCGTGACGCCAAAGATCACGTACCTTGTACTCCCCGTCAAAACCAAGCTGTGACAAGGCAAGGCTGAAACTCTTTTCCTCGTCTTCACGGTTGAAGAAGCCTACAATATGGTCTCCGTTGCTCATGGTTCCGTACCAGATATTGCTGCCTTCGCTGTTGACCTTGCTGTCCAGCGGTTTGCCGCGGAAACGGTCTTTATTGAGAGCAAGCATTTCTTCATTCTGATAGAAAGGCAAGTTGTTCCCGATGGTTGACGGCTGGTCAGTTACGGCGATAGGGCCGCCTGCAAGCAGCTGGATGGAAATGGTTGTTTCCTTTTCTGCGTCAGTGTCGTAGGTATTGAGACGGGTGAAATCGCCGTCAGGAATGAGCTTGGTGCGGTTCATGGCTCCGGACCAATAAGTGAAGCCGTCAAACTGATTCTTGCTATGCGGCCAATTGTCCCAGACACTGCCTTTCCAACAGTCAGAGGTGAAATACCAGCCGCCTGTATAAGTGTCGTCCACGACTCTCGCCATGTGTCCGTAACGTCCTTCGAGTTCCGCGTTATTGTACATATTCGGCATTACCAAAGACAGGAAAATGTCATATTTCTGAGCTGCCTCGCCACAATATGCCATGAACCATGCATAATTGACTCTGCCATATCCCGGTCCGTAGAAGACTTTGTCAGATCGCGACCAGCCTTCCTCATAACAGCTCAGGAAGTCCATACGGATCATATCGACGCCAAGTTCATGGTAATACTTGAAGAATCCGTCAATCCATTCCTTTGCACCTTCATGGGTTGCGACTATCATTGGCTCGTCAGAAGGTCCGGGTTTATCCGGCTTTGTCGTCTCGGCGTAGTCATTTGCCGGATCATAACGCAAGGTACCCACAGGAATGTCTGTACCCGGAATCAGGACATCGTCAGCGCAGTGAATCCACATAGGGTTATCATAAATACCCACACGCAATCCTCTGGCATGTGCTTCCCTGACAAGGTCCTTGAATGCCACTGAAGTCTGGTGAGTCATATAAGGAGAACCGTCCAAAGCGAGGAATGAGCCTGAACCATCCGTACAGACCATGTCATAGCCATATGGAAGAAGGTTTTTCTGCACCCAGTCAAGCACTTCAATCCATTGACCGAGGGTGAAAACGCAATCATCATGTTCCTTGCCGGCCCATTCTGACATTTTCATGAACTCATAAGTCGACCAATAGAGAGGGGCCTTATGGGTATGTATGTCGCCCAAGTCCGGCAAGCCCTTTGGCAGGGAGGTATACCGCGTCTGGGTAGGTGGCGTCATTTTGTAATAGTCCTTGTTACTGCAGGCATAAAGTGATGCCATCAAGCCTATAAGCACAAAACAGGATATAATATGTTTTAATCTATTCATAATATCATTCATTTTATTATTCACTCACATATCTGGCGCTAAGAGTGTGTTTTTGAAGGTCTGCCGTTATTTCATACACACCATATTCCGAAGCGAACCAATTATAGTTTCCCGGACAGTTCGGATATGAGAAAATCTGATTTACAATCGGTACTTCCTTGAAAATATAGGTATGTTTGTCAACAGGCTGTATCATACGATTCCAGTCATCCGGGTCCATCATGAGCCAGAAATTCTTTCCTGCAGTCAAATGTCCCTGCCAAGTGAATATATACGGATTCTCAGTAGAAACTGTCATCTCCATATACCAATCATCATTTTGTGTCTCAGCTTTGACAGCCTCTCCACAGATGAGCAGTTTGTCCGCCTCTATAGGCTCCAATTCCGGTTCTTCGCCGGTCCACACAATGCTTACAGTATGATATTCAAGGTCTACCGTTACTTCATAGATATCGGATTCCGTCACGTACCAGTTGTAGTTGCCGCCTGTAGGGTATGAGAAAGGCTGATTGTCTGCAGGTTCATCCTTAGACACAAAAGTATGTGCATCTACCGGACGCAACATACGGTCCCAGTCATTGTAGTCAATCATGAAATAGATACCGGCACCGTCACCTGAAGTAGCCCTCAAGTTACCCTTCCATGTGAATATATACTCATTGCTGTATGAACGGGGCATCTCCTGCCAATAGATTGCATCAGAATCATTCTCTTTTACAGGATTACCGCAAATATAGAGAACATCTGTCTCAATAGGCTCAGGAAGCGATGAATCTCCTTTCCACTCAATGCTGAAAGTATAGTTCCTGAGGTCAACCTCAATCTCATATACATCTGATTTATTCACGAACCAGTTATAGTTGCCGGGACATTTCGGATATGAGAAAGCCTGGTCTACAATAGATTCATCTTTGGATATATAAGTGTGTTTGTCAATCGGCTGGATCATACGCTCCCAATCATCAATATCTATCATGAACCAGAAGCCGGATCCCGAGTTGAGGCGTCCTTTCCAGGTAAATACATATTCGTCAACGGCAGACTGCTCCATCAGCATGAACCAATCGTCATTTTGTGTCTCACCCTTGACAGGCTCTCCGCAGATATAAAGTACACCTGTTTCAATAGGTTTAGGAGCAACTTCATGATTGAACACAGTAGAAATTGTCCATTCACGGAGATTCAGGGTAATGGTGTAATTTCCATTGTCGGACACATACCAATTGGCGTCAGGTCTGACACGGTATACAAACGAACCGTTTTCTATATTGCTGCGTCCTATATTTTCGTTATTTACAAGAGGACGTATCATAGGAAGGCTCTCGTCCGTAGTCGAAACGGCAAATCTCAATGTACCGACATACAAATCTCCTGTCCATGTGAAGATATATTTATCCGTCCCGGACACTTCCATCGGTTCAGCACCTGCCAGATTGGTTCCTGTAGGAGCGGCACCTCCGTACAGATACACACCGTCGGTCTCGATAGGTGTGACATCCGAGCCGATTTCTCCTTCATACACGCTGCAATATGTCCGTGTGCGGAGGTTGAATGAAAGTTTATAGACTCCAGGAGTGACAACGAGCCATTTCTCGTCTTCTCCACCCTGACGGGCTGCCTGGAATGGTTTGTCCACGACAGGTTCTTTACCGATCTCCTCATTGGAAGTCATTGAATGGAACATAGGCTGTTCCCAAGTACCGGTCTTGATACATAGCTTGAATTCTCCCTCAATGAGAGCTCCATTGTAAATCCATATATACGGATCTTCATCTGACTGTACCAACTGGGTAGGATAATCTATATCCCAATTGTCGGGACTTGCATTTCCCACCATATACAGCGCACCTAGTTTTGTAGGTATATCATTACCAAGATGAATCAATTCCTTCTCACCTTCGCAGCTTACCATACAACACAGGCATATCAGCAAAAATGCTGTAAAAATTCTTTTCAGTTTCATGATGTTATTTTTTAGTAGCCAGGGTTCTGAACGAGTTTGTCATTGGTGTCAAGTGTCTGACGTATCAGAGGGAAAATCTCGCAGTGACTGTCACTGTCAGGGTCTTTGTCCCACCACCTGCCGGTAGAGAATTTGCCGAAACGTATAAGGTCAATACGGCGGCGTCCTTCCGCAAAGAACTCACGTCCCCACTCGTCAAGCATTTCATTCATGTTAAGTGCGACTTTACCTTCCGGTGCATAAAGCACATCCTCCAGATTTTCAGCAGGATAGTTACGCCTGCGGACACTGTTGAGCAAGGTTGCAGCTTCATCGGTCTTACCCAGACGCAATTTACACTCAGCCAAAGAATAGATGACCTCCGGCAAACGTATTTCCACACAATCGCTTTCGAGCTGATGAGGGTCATCATCGGAATAGAAAGGATATTTCACGAAATGCCAGCCCGAATTGTGGTCTCCGGAAGCAAGGGTGCTCACCTTGTTTTTCGGCCAGCTGTCTGCAGGAAGGTCATGGAAAGTACCGACTGCATCACGGATATACAAGGTGTAAGGTTTTTCCGGAGCTGTCATACGTATGGTTTTTCCGCTGTCATCCGTATACTCTATGTAGCCGTACAAGAACATGCCTTCGCGGCGTCCGTCTCCAAGATTCCTGTATTTCTTCATACGCTCATCCCCAGGATATTTGCGGAATTTCTGTACCGGCATACCCAATTCATAATCATACAGTTCACCGTTGAGATCGTAGCTTGGAGAAGCCGCAAACTGACAGTTATGCGCTCCCTGCTTGCATTTACGGTCACCGAAATAATATTCAGAATTTGCCGGCACAGTATGCCAGTAGGTGTTGTAATGCCAACAGGTGTAGCCGGAAGCGGCAGGGAAAGCGAAAATCACTTCATCACATTTGTCATTGTCCCAGTCGAAAGCGGCATCCCAACGTTCGGCGACAGAATATGTACCATATTTTCCATCCACCAAGTCCTGTGCGTATGTTTCACAATCCTCATAACGTTTTTCTCCGATGTACACTTCCGCATTGAGATAAAGACGTACCAACAATGCCACAACTCCCCCGCGCGTCCATTGGCCGGCACTGACTGACGGGCCGTTCTCGGATACAAGATTGATACAGTCTTTCAATTCTGACTCAATCAGATCAAAAATCTTCCTTGGCTCGACCTGTTCTTCTGTATTCTTGGACTGGTCATTGAAACTGACCACATAGGGAACATTGCGGAAAGCGTCAAGCAGACGTATATAGAACCATGCACGCAACACGCGGCACTGTGCTTCAAGATTATCGAACTCTTTCTGAGTAAACCCGAACTTTGACGGATCAAGCCTCTCAAGTTCTTCAATTACATAGTTGCATTGACCTATACCCTGAAAACATCCCGACCATTCATAAATAATGGAGTCATCAGAGCCTCGCATTTCCGTCCATTGATGTTTGTGATAACGGCTCCAGATTCCGCCATCATCCCACCATCCGTCTCTTACCGGGGTAATCAATTGATCGGCACTGAGTTCATTCAGTTTAAAACGGCTTTGGGTCGACCAGAAAGCATGTTCAAAAGGGCGATAGGCTGCACGCAGTACATCTTCCTTCGTGTTGTAGTAGTTGTTCGTGCCTATGGAACTGTAAAGGGTTTCATCAAGATTGGTACATCCTGCCAAAACACATCCTCCAAGGGCAATTGCCAATATATATTTTGTTAATTTCATAATTATCAGACTTTTTTATTATCAATTAAAAATCGATTTGCATTCCAAAGATGAACTGTCTGGCAGAAGGGTAATAGCCTCTGTCGCCTGACGCTCCCGGAGTAAGTCCGTTCACATTGTAGGTTGAAGGGTCAACGCCTGAGAACTTGGTGAGCGTAAATACATTATTCACCGAAGCATAGACACGCAGACCATCCATAAAACGGAGTTTCGGTGTCTTGAGGGTATAACCCAAAGTAATCTGGTCGAGTTTGAAATAGTCTCCACGCTCCAGGAAATAATCGGTCACTGCATGAGGAGAGCTTGGACTGATGTCAAGGTTCTTTCCATAAGCCTTCTTCAGGAGATTTCCGTTGAATTTGCGTGTTCCGTAATAGAAATCGTGGATATTGAAAATGTCAAAGCCGAAGGCTCCGCGGAAGAAAAGGGACAAGTCAAAATTGCGGTAGCGGAAATTGTGTGTGGTGGACATAGTGAACTTCGGCAGACCGTTGCCCACGATTGCGCGGTCACTTTCGTCTGCAAGTCCGAGTTCTATAATATCTCCGGCTTTGTCATAGACCATCCATTCACCATTGTCATTGATACCGGCATATCTCCACATATAGAAGTTTCCCACACGCTGCCCTGCCTCAATTCGCTGGAGTGTGTAACCTGCATAAGGAGCCCCTGTCCATGCATCATAATAATAGTCCTGCCCCACGTACTTTGAATTGGAGAAACTTACGAACTTGTTGTCCAGAGTCGAGCCTACTACATTGAAACTATAGGTGAAATCACGTGTCTGCACAGGTATGAAACTGAGGTCGAACTCGAATCCCTGGTTTGCCATGCTGCCGACATTCACGACAGTAGTCTCATGCAGGTATGGTGGAATAGACACATTATATTCTCCCAAAAGGTCGGAAGAACGGCGGTTGAAATAGTTGAGTGAACCGGCAATGCGTCCGTTCAACATTGAAAAGTCAATACCGATGTTCCAGTTTTTTGCCTTTTCCCAATGCAGGTCAGGATTTACGTTGGTACCGGTTCCCCACACCTGCATGAATTTGCCATTGATGAGATAACTGCCATCCGTATGCTCCATAATCGGAATTGACTGATAGCTCGCGAAGTCCTGGTTACCTGTTTCGCCATAGTCCCCACGCAATTTAAGTTCATCAAGCCAGCCTTTGGCTGCTTCCATAAAAGGCTCCTGACTTATACGCCAGCCCAAAGAAACTGCAGGGAAAGTACCCCACTTGTGATTGGCACCAAATTTTGACGAACCTTCACGACGAACGGATACAGTTGCATAATAACGGCTGTCCCAATCATAGCTTATACGGCCGAAAAATGCTATCAGCTTGCTGTCATTCCTGTAACTGCTCATATTCACAACACCTTCTTCCTGAGCATATTCGCCTGAACCCAAATCATCGGCTCCGAGTCCGTCGTTGGCGAAATCCCTGTTCTCGGCACCATGTCCGTAGGCATGGGCATAGGTATAGCTGTAGCCGCCCATGAACTTCAGGGTATTGCGTCCGAAGTTTGCTGCAAGGTTTGTTATCCATTCCAGCATATACTGCCTGTCAAGATCGTATGAGCGTTTGGCACTTCCGCTGTACCCTCCGTTGATGGCAGTGTTGCTTGTAGAAGGTATGAATTCGGAATTGTCATATCCGTATTGTCTGTCGGCAAAAGTTATCTGTGTGTTGAGTGACACCGGAAAATCCTCCGATTTGGCGAGAAGAGGCAGCAGATTCAGGCGTGCAGTGGCATCCCAGTCGAGCATATGGATGTCCTGATGCTTCTTTTCAAGTTTCTGGCGTTCTACAGGGTTGTATGTAGCGGACTGGCCTCTGAAATTATAGTACCTCGAAGGGTCATTCGGATCCATCAGAGGAGTCGTAGGATTGGCTTCAACGGCATTTGAAAAAACTCCCCAATCCGCAAGGTCGGCATAGACAATGCGGGGTGCCAGATTGACGGAAAAATCAAAAAGTCCGCCTTTGGTCGAATGATTGATGGAAGCTCGTCCGCCATACTCACGACGTCTTGAACGTATGTCAATACCCTTGGCGTCACGATAATCGGCACTCACCCTGTAGTTTGTCCTGGCATTGCCGCCCGACAGACTGATCGTATGCTTGTGGGCAAAACCGGTACGGCTCACACCGTCAAGCCAATCGTAATTTCCGCCCAGATCATTTCCTGAGTCACCCCAGCCAAGACGGATACGACGATATTCATCGGCATTCATCATGTCAAGTTCTTTTATCATCCGGTCACATGACAGAGTGACTGAATATGAAGCATGCACAGTACCGTCCTTTGTACCTTTCTTGGTTGTAATGAGGATGACACCATTTGCGCCCCGTGTACCATAGATTGCAGATGCGGCACCATCCTTAAGCACATCGAAAGAGGCTATGTCGTTTGGATTGACATTACTCATGCTTCCTCCCGGAACGCCGTCGATGACGATGAGCGGACCAAGCCCCGCCGCGCGCGAAGACACGCCACGGACTTGAATACTTGACGCATTGTTAGGGTCGGAAGCAGCTGTATTTGTAATGGAAACGCCTGAGACCTTGCCCTGAATGAGTCTTGCAGGGTCAGATGAGCTGACGGCAAGGAATTCCTTTTCACCGATATGGCTGATGGCGGATGTGAGTTCTTTCTTGTCCATTGTACCATAACCGATTACGACGACCTCATTCAGAAGATTGACGTCTTCACTCAGTACAATGTTCAGTTCACCTCCTTTGTTCACAATCTTATTGTCGGAATTGTATCCCATGTAGGAAAACACCAGTTCCGCTCCTGAGGGTACTTCTATCTCGTATTTGCCGTCCAGGTCGGTGGTGGCTCCGATGTTTCCTGCCTTGTACATTACGGCCGCACCGATCAGCGGTTCTCCCTTGGGGTCGGTGACGGTGCCATGCAGATTCAACCTGCTTCTGCGCTGTGATGTGTTCGTCTCCTCCTTTACAGATGAGGCTTTGCTGAGGATAATCTGCTTCTTGTCGATGACATATTTGATACCATGTTTCGGAAGAAGCCGGTCAAGAACGGTCTCCAGTGTTTCATTGCTGACTTTGAGACTGACGGGTACCGACACGTCGACATTCACTCTACTGTAAAAGAAACGGTAGCCTGTCTGTTTTTCAATTGTTTTGAATACGTTTTCCAAACTGACATTGTTTACGTCGACTGTCACTTTGTTTTTTGCTGTCTGGGCGTGGACTCCGGTACATATCATCAGCAGAATAAGGATTGAACTGAGGATTCTACACCACGAGCCAACGCATTGGAAAGTGTTATTAGTTGCCATAAATGTTGGTTTATTTCAATCCTATGACACTCAAATTTGAAAAATCCACATTGGGAAAATGAATAATTTTACAAATTGCAATTTTTAATTGAAAAATTTTTAAGTTGGGATTATATTTTATATTTTCGTCCGAAATTTTGCACGATATGACGAATGACGCATTAAAAAATGATGTACTGTTGGTGGTTGCCCTGAAGTATGACAGCCACGAGGCTTTCGTCAAGATTTTTCATCAGTATTACGCGAATCTTGTCGTTTTCGCATCGCGTTTCATTCACGACAAGGCTGTGTGCGAAGACATCGTCCAGGAGGCGTTCGTCAGAGTTTGGAACAATCGAAAGCACTTGGAAATCAAGACTTCCATACGTTCGTATCTTACCGCCCTGGTACAGAATCTGGCACTCAACGAGTTGAGGCATCGCAAGGTCAGGGACAGGTACGAGAGTCTCAATCATGAAGACATTTTCGCCTTGTCTCCCGAAGAACATCTTTTCTATTCGGAACTGAAGGATGCGGTTGATGACGCATTGGACAAAATGAATCCAGAAGTACGCGAGACTCTGTTTCTCAGCCGAAGGGACAAAATGAAGTACGCAGACATAGCGAAGAAGCTCAATATTTCTACGCGGACAGTTGAAGACCGCATAAACAAGGCTTTGAAATTTTTGCAGAAGAGTTTGAAAGATTATAAGAATCTGATAATAATTTTCGTGATTTGTTTCCTTTATAATTTATTGTGATATGAATCAAAAGACAGACGATATGAATGTTATCATCGCCCGTTATTTTACAGGGGAGGCGACGAATGATGAGGTGACCGGACTGCGCCGGTGGATTGAGCAGTCCAGTGACAACAAAAAGAAATTTTTTGAATTGCAGGATTTGTGGGAAAGCCTGAATCCTTCTGTTGACATCAATGACATTGACGTCGACAAGGCGGAGCGCAAGGTATTGCAAAAAAGCGGGATAGATTCTAAGAAGGGCTTCCTCCGCAGATTCCTGAAAAGCTGGTCCCGCGTCGCTGCAATTCTTGTTCTGCCTCTGATTGCAGGGATATTGTATCTGATTCTCAGACCAGGAGACTTGCAGACGAAGGATGTGGTGCTTGCCACTGCGTATGGCTGCACAAGCAGGACCACACTCCCTGACGGCAGCGTGGTATGGCTTAATGCAAACAGTTCTCTGACCTATCCTTCACGAATGGACGGGGATTCCCGGGATGTCGAATTGAAAGGCGAAGCCTATTTTTCCGTAAAGGCTGACAAGAATCATCCTTTCAATGTGCACAATTCGTGTTTTGTCGTCACTGCCACAGGTACGGAATTCAATGTGAACGCTTATGACGAAGACGCTACCGTGACCTTGGTTTCAGGTGCGGTAGAAGTCTGTACGGCAAAAGAAAAGGTTTTGTTGCAGCCGGAGCGCAATGCCGAGCTTCGCGGAGGCAAATTGTCTGTACGCCATGACATCGAACTGGAGAAATACTGTTCGTGGCGTAACGGAATCCTGATTTTTGATAATGAACCGCTGGCTTCCATATGCCATCGTCTCCAGCAGATTTACAATGTAGAATTCGAACTTGCCCCGTCTTTGGAAGGACATATCTTCCATTTCAGTCTGCAGGGGGAAAGTCTGGGCGAGGTTCTGCATTTTCTGGAACTGGCTGCTTCCGTGGTCTGCATGACTGAAGACGCACCTGTCTCACCCGACTCCGCAGGTCCACGTCAGAAAGTGACAATCACTCCCGCCAAACAGCTATAATCCGCTGAGGTCGAGGCGGAATTGCACGTCAGAGGTTTTCTCTTTGTGGATGAACATCGTCATGTAGACAGGGACATACCTGACCTTGCCTTCGCTTGACAGGTTGTCATTGCACAGAACCAGAACTTCGGGAATTTGCATTTTTCCAAAGCAAAAATATGCCATTTTCTGCACTTTTCCAAAAAATGTCATTCAGAGCGCTTTTTATTCGGAGCGTCAAGCTCGAGTTCGGGATGACGCTTTGACGAATTCATCAGAAGGACAGCCACGATGACTGCCACAATACCAAGCCCGATGAAAATATACTCGGCATGGGCTGCGGCGGTCAGCTCCTGAGCCTTGTTGCCAACTTCTGTGACAGTGCCTTTGAAAATGTTTCCTACAAACACCGGCACGAGCAGCATACCCATATTCTGTATCCAGTAAATCAGCGAATAAGCCGTACCGAGATTTTTCTCCGGCACAATTTTCGGCACTGACGGCCACATTGCGGACGGAACGAGCGAATAGCCTACTCCTAAAATCGAAATTGCAAGGAAGCCGTAGAAAGCCTGTCCCTGAGGAGCGAAAGCGATAATCAGATGGGCTGCGAGCACGAGTGCAGCACCTGCAATCATCCATTTCGTACCCTGTCCCACTTTGTCTACCAAGGCGCCGAAAAGCGGAGTGAAGACAACGGTGAAGAAAGGTATCATCGAAATCATCCATTTTGCTGATTCCACATCCATATCGAAGCGCGGAATTACTATGGAAGTCGCGAATTTCTTGAACGAGATGATACAGCAATAGAAGAATACGCAGAGCAGGGCTATCATTACGAAGCGCCTGTTGGTCAATACTTTCCAGATATCGGAGAAACGGAATTTGTCCTCCTCCGCAGTTTCCTTCCTGTCATTTGTACCGGCAGCATTGTCGAAACGGGCATCCATCGCGACGAATACAGCCCAGAGCACGCCTCCCAAAAGCAGCAGTCCAAGCCCGAAAATCGCAGGTTTTGCGGTCTCGGCAAGAGTGTAGGCTTCCCCGACGGCTTTCTGAGCCACAAGTACAGGCGAAAGTATCAGAGCCGCCGCAGTTCCCAAACGTGCAATCGCAAGCTGCAGGCCCATTGCAAGCGCCACATTTCTGCCTTTGAACCATTTTGCAATGGAGCGCGTCACGGCCACTCCGGCAATTTCGCTGCCCAGACCGAAGAGCATACATCCGGCATACGCTATCAGCAGCGATGTTTGGGGATTGAGCCCTGAAGTGATGGCATAGAGTACCAGTCCTGCACCGAATATCATCATTCCGACGAAAATCGAACCGACAAGACGCACGCCGTACATATCAAGGAGCACTCCGCAGATTATCAGCCCGCCACATACGCAGAGGAAGGAATATCCGCCGGCATAGAAGCCATAGGCCTCTGAATCCCAGCCAAGTTCCAAAAGCTCGGGGTTCTTGAAGAGATGACTCAGGGCGGAGAACATGTCGTCAAAAAAGTACGAGCCGAACATAGGAACAACAAGGCACGCCAGAGCGATCCAGCATGCCTTTGTAGTGATATTGAATTTTTTATCCATTTATTAGAAGCTGTTAAAATTTTATGGCTTCCTGTTTTTTGAAGATTACTTACTGAGAGCTACTTGTTTTCTTCTTTTTCTTCCACAATATTAGGAAGTTCGAGGCCGTAGCCTTTTTTCTTGTCCTCAGCCTTAAGCACGAGACTCAGAATGAAAGCGAGCACTCCGAATGAAGAAAAGACTATCATAGGCACAAGGTAACCGCCTGTTGACTGACGGAGGGCACCGATAATCTTAGGCACGAAGCATAGTCCGATGTTCTGCACCCAGAAAATGAGACAGTAGGCAGAACCGAGGATTTTCTCGTCAATGATTTTCGGGACAGAAGGCCAGAGAGCAGCAGGAACGAGAGAGAAGCTGACGCCAAGAACCACAATCAGGAGCACAGCAAGCCATTTGCTCGGGAATGCAGGAAGCAGGAAAGCGAAGCTCAAATGGCAGACAATCATAATGATGGAGCCGACCATGAGCATTGAAGCGCCTTTGCCGATTCTGTCGAGGAAGATGCCGAGCACAGGAGTCAGGACCATTGCAAGGATAGGGAAGCAGCTGAAAAGTCTTGCCGCATCCTCAGCAGGAATCATCAGAGTGGTCTCGAGGAAATTGGTCGCATACCTCTGGAACGGGAAAATCGCAGAGTAATAAAGCACGCAGAGCAGAGCTACAATCCAGAACATCTTGCTCTTGAAGATTGCGCCGAGGTCGCTGACGTGGAATTCTTCTTCGGAACCCTCTTCACCGCCGGCAACACCCGCCTCGGCAAGCTGCCTGTCGAATTTCTTGTCCATTACACCGAAAATGACGAAATTGAGCAGACCTATGCAGAGCAGGGCGCCGCAGAAACCGAGAGGTGCAAGCACAGAGCCGCCGAATGATTTGCTGATGATAGGAGCTATCCACATTACTGCAAACACACCGAGACGTGCAATGGCCATTTCAAGTCCCATTGCAAGAGCCATCTCTTTACCTTTGAACCACTTGGCGAGAACTTTTGACACGTTGGTGCCTTCCATTTCACAGCCGCAGCCGAAAATCATGAAGCCGAGGGATGCCATTTTTGCACTCGCAGGCATTTCAATCCACCAGCTGTTGAGCCAGGCTGCGAACTGGGTGGTCTGGAACCAGTCGCTGATACCGATGAATTTGATCGAAGCGCCGATTACCATCAGACCGGCAGAAAGCACACCGGAAAACCTCACTCCGAGTTTGTCAAGTATGATGCCGGCAATAAGCAGGAAACCGCATACATTGAGGATGTACTCAGATGCCGCGTATGTGCCGAACACACTGCTGTTCCAATGAAGATTGCCCTCTACCAAGGACATAAGCGGAGACATCACATCCACAAACATATAGGCAAAGAACATTGTAGTTGCCACCAAAATCAACACTGTCCATCTCGCAAGCGGAGAGTCGTTCATAAATCTGTAAATTTTTTCACTCATTTGTAATTATTTTTTATTATTATTTTTTGCAGACGAAAAATTTCCGCTAATTTACGAGTTTTGAATAAGTAATACAATAAATTCGATAATTCTTTGTAACTTCGCGGTCTGAATGCCACATTATATTTGAGATTTGGAATGTACAGAATACTTGACAAAATAGACTCGCCTGCAGACTTGAAAGGGCTCACAATCGAGGAACTCCGCCTGTTGTGCGATGAAATCAGGGATTATATGATCAAATGCTGCGCCGTCAACCCGGGCCATCTCGGCTCGAGCCTCGGTGCCGTGGAACTGATTGTGGCGCTCCATTATGTATATGACACGCCGCAAGACAAATTAGTGTTCGACGTGGGTCACCAGGCCTACGCCCATAAAATCATCACCGGCAGACGCGAAGCCTTCAAAGGCAACCGTACCAAAGACGGCATAAGCGGATTTCCCAAACCGTCCGAGAGCCCGTACGATGCCTTCGGAGTCGGACACAGTTCCACGTCAATCTCCGCGGCACTCGGCATGGCGGAGGCGGCCAAACAGAAAGGCACACACGAAAAAGTGGTGGCCATTATCGGCGACGGCTCCCTCACGGGCGGTCTGGCATACGAAGGTCTCAACAATGCGGGGGCCAGCAAGTCCGACCTGCTTATAATCATCAACGACAACAACATTTCCATCGACAAGAACACCGGCGGAATGCACAATTATCTGCTGAACATCACCACGAGTCCCCGTTACAACCTGCTCAAAAAGCACGTATGGGATTTTCTCGGTGACGGCAGGCTCAGACGGAAAGTGCAGCAGATGACTGTCAACGCAAAATCCAACCTTGTGAGGAAATCCGGCGGTGCGGTTTTCGAATCCCTCGGTTTCCGATATTTCGGACCTGTCGACGGAAATGACCTCGAGCAGACAATTGACACGCTCCGGAAACTGAAAAGTCTCAGCGGACCGCGCATACTCCACACCATCACGCTCAAAGGCAAGGGCTTCGAACCTGCCGAAAAGGACCAGACAGCCTGGCATGCACCGGGCAGATTCGATCCTGAGACCGGCAAAAGACTGCCTGTCAACTATCCGGCAAGCCGCTATCAGGACGTATTCGGTTCCGTACTTCTGGAACTTGCAAAGGCCGACAGCCGCGTAGTGGGCATCACCCCGGCAATGGCTTCGGGCTGCGGCATGAACCTGCTCGCGGCGGAAATGCCGTCAAGGTTCTTTGACGTCGGCATCGAAGAGGAACACGCCGTGACTTTCTCCGCCGGACTGGCAGCTTCGGGAATGCGTCCGTTCTGCAACATCTATTCGTCATTCTCTCAGCGTGCATACGACCAGATTATCCATGACGTGGCCATGCAGGGCCTGCCGGTAACAATCTGCTTCGACCGCGCAGGACTGGTCGGCGAAGACGGCAGCACCCACCACGGCTGCTATGACATGGCCGCTTACCGCAGCATACCGGGCATCAGCATCGCCGTCCCAGCCGACGAGATTGAGCTCAAGGACATGATGTACACAGCCCTGCACAGCGAGGGAGGGCCTACCATCATACGCTATCCAAGAGGCTGCGGCGAAGGTGCGGACTGGAAGACCCACCCGTTCACCCCGATGAATCCAGGCGAAGCACAGACTCTCCGCGAAGGTGCGGACATCGCAGTCATTGCCGCAGGTCCTTTCGCCCACAGGGCAGCCGAAGCTGCAGACCGTATCGCTACAGACACAGGCAAATCCCCTGCAGTATATAATATAAGGTACATCAAGCCGCTTGACACTGCACTCCTTGATTATATCGCGGAACATTTCAGCCGGATTATCACCGTTGAAGACGGCTGTACCGCCGGAGGACTGCACGGAGCCGTCACCGAATATATCTGTACAAAAGAACATCCGCTTCACGTCACCGCCATCGGTATTCCTGACAGATACATCATACAGGCACGCCAGAGCGACCAAAGACACGAATGCATGCTCGACACCGACAGCATTTATGAGACCATCCGGCAGGAAATGCAAAAAAAACACAAAAAATTCTCAAAAGATATTGCGGAATAAAAAATAATGCCTATCTTTGCAATCCCTTTCGGAAACAAACGAAACAAAGACAGGGAAGCACATTAAAAATATTGCCGATGTAGCTCAGTTGGCTAGAGCACGTGATTTGTAATCTCGGGGTCGTGGGTTCGACTCCCTCCATCGGCTCAAAAAAAGAAAAATTTGCGGTAAAGCATTACTGAAAATTTTGGGAGAATACCAGAGTGGCCAAATGGGGCAGACTGTAAATCTGCTGGTTTATACCTTCGGTGGTTCGAATCCATCTTCTCCCACACTTTTTGTGTCTAATAAAGTCCCGAAAGGGAGAGTGACGCAGCAACCCTCCGGTTGTGAGGTAACGAATGAAGAGCAATGACGATGCAGACATCGCAAAAGGCACAAAAATAAGCGGAAGTAGCTCAGTTGGTAGAGCATTAGCCTTCCAAGCTAAGGGTCGCGGGTTCGAACCTCGTCTTCCGCTCAATACTACGCCAGTGTAGCTCAGGGGTAGAGCGCTTCCTTGGTAAGGAAGAGGTCGAGAGTTCAAATCTCTCCACCGGCTCTGCTTTTTTTGTGTATATAATACTTTTAAAAACATAATATTATGGCTAAAGAAACCTTTAAAAGAGACAAACCCCACGTTAACATTGGTACTATCGGCCATGTTGACCACGGTAAAACAACTTTGACCGCTGCAATTACTACTGTACTTGCTAAAAAAGGTCTTTCAGAGCTTCGTTCATTCGACTCTATCGACAATGCTCCTGAGGAGAAAGAGCGTGGTATCACTATCAACACTGCACACGTTGAGTATCAGACTGCAAAACGTCACTATGCACACGTTGACTGCCCGGGTCACGCTGACTATGTGAAGAACATGGTAACAGGTGCCGCTCAGATGGATGGTGCAATCCTCGTTTGTGCTGCAACTGACGGTCCTATGCCTCAGACTCGTGAGCACATTCTTTTGGCTCGTCAGGTGAACGTTCCAAGAATCGTTGTATTCATGAACAAGGTTGACCTTGTAGATGACCCTGAGATGCTTGACCTCGTTGAGATGGAGCTTCGTGATCTTCTTTCATTCTACAACTTTGACGGTGAGAACGCTCCTGTAATCAGAGGTTCTGCTCTTGGTGCACTTAACGGTGACCCTACTTATGAGGAGAAAGTTATGGAACTTATGGACGCTGTTGACGAGTATATTCCGCTTCCTCCACGTGACAATGAGAAACCGTTCCTGATGCCTATCGAGGATATCTTCTCTATCACAGGTCGTGGTACAGTTGCTACAGGCCGTATCGAAACAGGTGTTATCCATGTAGGTGACGAGGTTGAGATCGTAGGTCTTGGCGAGGAGCCTAAGAAGACTACCGTAACAGGTGTCGAGATGTTCCGCAAACTCCTTGACGAGGGTGAGGCAGGTGACAACGTAGGTCTTCTTCTCCGCGGTATCGACAAGAAGGAAATCAAGAGAGGTCAGGTACTTGCTAAACCTGGTCAGATTCATCCTCACGAGAAATTCCAGGCTGAGATTTATGTATTGAAGAAAGACGAGGGTGGTCGTCACACTCCTTTCCACAATCACTATCGTCCTCAGTTCTTCATCCGTACTCTCGATATTACCGGAGAGATTACTCTTCCAGAGGGTGTAGAGATGGTTATGCCTGGTGACAACGTTACCATCACAGTAGATCTCATCTACCCTGTTGCTATCAACGAAGGTCTCCAGTTCGCAATCCGCGAGGGTGGACGTACAGTTGGTGCAGGTCAGGTAACCAAGATTCTTGACTAATACTCAAGCAATCAATAAAAACAAAGGGCGGGAGTAAAATCCCGCTCATATACAGGGGAATAGAACAAGGGTAGTTCAGCGGTCTCCAAAACCGTCGATGTGGGTTCGAATCCTGCTTCCCCTGCCAAAAAAACATCAAAGGTTACGATTTGATAATGTTTAACACAGACTGAGCAGAAGCTTCCCAAATGCTGCAAGGTCAATCAATTGTAAAGATGAGCAAATTTACTAATTACATCAAAGAATCTTTTGTCGAACTGACCAAGAAGGTATCTTGGCCGACATGGGACAAGCTTCAGAACTCTGCCGTCGTCGTGATGGTGGCTTCTTTGATTTGTGCCGTTGTCATCTTCCTCATGGATTTCTGCTTTCAGAACCTTATGTCATTTATTTACACCCTTTAAAACACAGCTGATTTATGAGCGACAGCAATAAAAAATGGTATGTGTTAAGGGCGGCAGGCGGAAAGGAGAAGAAAGCCAAAGAATACCTTGAGAAAGAAATCGAAAGATGCGGCCTGCAGGATTTTGTTTCACAGGTCCTGGTTCCTACCGAGAAAGTATATAGAATCCGTGATGGTAAAAGAATCTGTACAGAGAAGCTTTTCTATCCCGGCTATGTTCTTATAGAGGCGGAACTGACCGGTGAGTTGCAGTACATCATCAGAAATGAAGTTCCGCACATGTCGGGCTTCCTTACAGAAAAGAGGGATGTGACACGCTACGACGGCAAAACCCAGGTTGAGAAGCTTCCAATCCCACTCAGGGATGACGAGGTGAAACGCATACTCGGAGAACAGGACGAGATGGCTGCTTCAGACACCGAGACCGTCGTTGACTACACGGTCGGAGAGGCTGTCAAGATTGTTGACGGACCTTTCAACGGCTTCAATGGCGTGGTCGAGGAGATTGTCGAAGACAGGAACAAACTCAAGGTCATCGTAATGATTCTTGGACGCAAGACAGTATTGGAACTCGGATTTACTCAAGTAACTAAAGAATAGAATTATGGCAAAAGAAGTAACTGGATTTATTAAACTCCAGATTAAAGGCGGCGCAGCCAATCCATCACCTCCAGTAGGACCGGCCCTCGGTTCCAAAGGTTTGAACATCATGGATTTCTGCAAGCAGTTCAATGCCCGCACGCAGGAAAGCGCAGGAAAGGTATTGCCTGTAGTGATTACAGTTTACAGTGACAAGTCATTTACTTTCGAAGTAAAACAGCCGCCTGTAGCTGTACAGCTTAAAGAAGCTGCAAAGATTTCTGCAGGATCTGCCGAGCCGAACAGAAAGAAAGTAGCTACTATTACCTGGGAGCAGGTAAAGGGCATCGCTGAGAGCAAAATGCCGGATTTGAACGCATTCACACTCAAATCTGCAATGACTATGGTTGCAGGTACAGCGAGAAGTATGGGTATCAAAGTCGAGGGAAAGTTCCCTGAAGACATCTAAAAATCACACGCAAATGAGTAAGTTGACTAAAAACCAGAAAACTGTAATGGCCAAAATCGATGAGGCCAGACAGTATAAACTTTCAGAAGCATGTGAGCTTGTAAAGGAAGTTACTTTTACAAAATTTGATGCTTCAGTAGAATTGCACGTAAAACTCGGTGTTGACCCTCGTAAGGCTAACCAGATGGTACGTGGCGTCGTTACCCTCCCTTATGGTACAGGTAAGGAGACAAGAGTGCTTGTTCTCTGTACTCCTGACAAAGAGAATGAGGCTAAGGAGGCAGGTGCAGATTTCGTAGGTCTTGACGAGTACATCGAGAAAATCAAAGGTGGATGGACTGACGTTGATGTCATCATCTGTACACCTTCAGTGATGGCAAAAATCGGTGCAATCGGCCGTATTCTCGGTCCGCGCGGACTTATGCCTAACCCTAAGACAGGTACTGTAACCATGGACATCGCAAATGCGGTGAAAGAGGTAAAGGCAGGTAAGATTGACTTCAAAGTCGACAAGACAGGTATCGTTCATGCAGCTATCGGTAAAGTATCATTCACCGGCGAGCAGATCTGCAAGAATGCCCAGGAGCTGATCAACGCCATCCTCAAACTGAAACCTCAGACATTGAAAGGTACTTATATGCAGACTGTTTCTATCTGCTCTACAATGAGTCCCGGTATCCACGTAGATGTTAAATCAATCAGCAGTGCTGAATAAACGTTTTGAGTTATGAGAAAAGAAGAAAAAGCCCAGATACTTGAATCTATCGCAGCACAACTCTCTGAGACCCCTAATTTCTATATTACCGACATCTCAGGTTTGAATGCTGAGCAGACATCTAAACTTCGTCGCGCATGCTTCGAGAAGGGTATCACTCTTGTAGTAGTTAAAAACACCCTTTTCCACAAAGCATTGATGGCTCTTGAGAACGAGGAGGTTGCACAGGTTTATCCTACCCTCGAAGGTCCTACAGCCATTATGTACTGTGAAACACCTAACGCTCCTGCAAAACTCATCAAGAAGTTCCAGGATGACGGTATGGAGAAGCCTGTCCTTAAAGCAGCTTATGTACAGGAATGTGCATTCGTAGGTGCCGAGAAACTTGGAGAACTTTGCAACATCAAGTCACGCGAGGAACTCATCGGAGACATCGTTGCACTCCTCCAGTCACCTGCACGCAATGTTATTTCTGCACTCCAGTCATCAGGAAGCACTATTGCAGGTCTCGTAAAAACACTTTCAGAAAGAGAATAATTTTTAACAATTTTTAAATAATTACATTATGGCAGATATTAAAGCACTTGCAGAAGAGTTGGTAAACCTTACTGTAAAAGATGTTCAGGAACTTGCTAACGTTCTTAAAGAAGAGTACGGAATCGAGCCGGCTGCAGCAGCAGTTGCAGTTGCAGGTCCAGCAGCAGGCGCCGGTGAGGCAGCAGCTGCAGAGCAGACTGAATTCGACGTTATCCTCAAATCAGCTGGCCAGGCTAAACTTGGCGTAGTCAAGGCTGTTAAAGAGGCAACAGGTCTTGGCCTGAAAGAGGCTAAGGATCTCGTTGACAAGGCTCCTGTAGCAGTTAAAGAGAAAGTCTCTAAAGCTGACGCTGAAGCTTTGAAGGCAGCCCTCGAAGAGGCTGGCGCTGAAGTTGAGATTAAATAACTTCGCTCCATCCCCGAGGAAGGGAATCAAGGTTTAGGGCCAAATAGGCTCTAAACCTTTTTGTCGTAATTAAGTTTTTCTCAATTTCAAAGGCAGAAAGATGTCAAAAAAGACTAAAAATCAGCGAATTTCATTCGCATCATCAAAAATTCTTCTTGAATATCCTGACCTTCTCGAAGTGCAGCTCAAGTCATTCAGGGATTTCTTCCAGCTTGATACCACTCCGGAGAACAGACGCAATGAAGGTCTGTATCAGGTATTTCAGGAAATATTCCCAATCGAAGATACCAGAAACAGTTATAAACTGGAATTTATCGATTATTTTATCGATCCGCCACAGTATTCGATTGATGAATGTCTTGAGAGAGGACTGACCTACAATGTTCCTCTGAAGGCAAAACTCCGCCTTTCATGCAGCGATCTTGAGCACGAGGACTTTGAATCGAAAGTTCAGGACGTATATCTCGGAAACATTCCTTACATGACTCCGGGAGGTACTTTCGTAATCAACGGTTCAGAGCGTATCATCGTATCACAGCTCCACAGGTCACCTGGCGTTTTCTTCGGACAAAGTGTCCATGCCAATGGTACCAAACTTTATTCTGCACGAATCATTCCGTTTAAAGGATCATGGATTGAGTTTGCTACGGACATCAACAATGTCATGTACGCATACATCGACCGCAAGAAAAAATTACCTGTCACTACCCTGCTCAGAGCAATAGGTTTCAATTCGGACAAGGACATCATCGACATTTTCGGTCTTGCCGAGGAAATTGAAATCACCCCTGAGAACCTTCAGGCGAACAAAGGCCGCAAACTCGCAGCAAAAGTTCTCAAGACATGGACAGAGGACTTCGTTGACGAGGATACCGGTGAGGTCATTCCTGTAGAAAGGACAGTGTCTATTGTAGAAAGAGGTGAAATTCTCGACGACGACACTATCGCAAAACTTGCGGAGACAGACGAGAAGACCATTCTTTTGCACAAAGATGAAGCAAACGCAAATGAGTATGCAATCATCTACAATACGCTGCAGAAAGACCCTACCAATACGGAAATGGAGGCTGTCAACTATATCTACAAACAGCTCCGCAACTCAGAACCGCCTGATGAGGCGACAGCAAGAGACGTTATCGACAAGTTGTTCTTCTCGGAAAAGAGATACGACCTTGGTGATGTAGGAAGGTACCGTCTCAACAAGAAATTGAATTTAACCATCGAAGATGACGTGCGCGTTCTCACAAGGACCGACATCATCGAGATCATTAAATATTTGATTCAGCTTATCAACTCGAAGGCAACAGTCGATGATATCGACCACTTGAGCAACAGGCGTATCAGAACTGTAGGAGAACAGCTTGCAAACCAGTTCAGCGTGGGTCTTTCACGTATGGCACGTACAATCCGTGAGAGGATGAACGTACGCGACAGCGAGCAGTTCTACGCAGCTGACCTCATCAATGCCAAGACCTTGTCTTCTGTCATCAATTCGTTCTTCGGAACAAGCCAATTGTCACAGTTCATGGACCAGACCAACCCGCTTGCCGAGATGACCAACAAGCGTCGTCTTTCTGCACTCGGTCCTGGCGGTTTGTCAAGAGACAGGGCAGGCTTCGAGGTACGAGACGTTCACTATACCCACTACGGCCGTCTCTGTCCTATCGAGACACCGGAGGGACCTAACATCGGTCTGATTTCTTCACTCTGTGTCTATGCTCGAATCAATGACCTCGGCTTTATCGAGACTCCGTACCGCAAGGTTGAGAACGGTAAAGTTGACCTCAGCGAAAACGGATGGAAATACATGAGCGCTGAAGAGGAGGAGGACCAGATGGTATCACTTGCAAAAGTGAAAATGGACGACGACGGTAACATACTCGAAGACCGCATCCAGTGCCGTTATGGTGCAGACTTCCCTGTAGTGACCAAAGAAGAAGTCAACTATATGGACGTTGCCCCTAACCAGATTGCATCTGTGGCTGCATCCCTCATTCCATTCCTCGAGCATGACGATGCACACCGTGCCCTCATGGGTGCGAACATGATGCGTCAGGCCGTTCCGCTTCTCAATCCGGAATCACCGATTGTAGGTACAGGACTTGAGGAGAGGGTCTGTCTGGATTCAAGGACTCAGATTATGGCTGAAAAGAGCGGTGAAGTCGTATATGTGGACGCAAAGGAAATTCACGTGAAATATGACATGACGGCTGATGAGAAGTTTGTAAGCTTCTCACCGGACATCACTGTATACAAACTGCCTATCTACCGCAAGACCAACCAGAATACGACTATCACACTCAAACCTATCGTGCGAAAGGGTCAGAGAGTTGAAGCCGGCGACATCATGACGGAAGGTTATGCGACACAGGACGGCGAGCTTGCACTTGGACGTAACCTCAAAGTGGCATTCATGCCTTGGAAAGGTTACAACTATGAGGATGCAATCGTAATTTCCGAGCGCATGATCCGTTGGGACATCCTCACTTCAGTCCATGTTGACGAATATATCACTGAAGTACGTGATACCAAACGCGGTATGGAAGAGCTTACATCGGACATTCCGAATGTCAGCGAGGATGCAACAAGAAACCTTGATGAAAACGGTATCATCCGCATAGGTGCACACATTGATCCGGGTGACATCATGATCGGTAAGATTACGCCTAAAGGAGAGAGCGACCCTTCTCCTGAAGAGAAGCTCCTCAGGGCAATCTTCGGAGACAAGGCAGGTGATGTGAAAGATGCTTCACTCAAAGCCACCCCGTCACTCAGCGGTACCATCATAGGAACTGCACTTTATTCAAAAGTAGCCAAGGAAAGCAACC
>JBJEBQ010000024.1:0-2960 GCA_051870215.1 Candidatus Cryptobacteroides sp.
AGAATGTGTTCGCTGGACCGTATGCCACACCTGATCCAGGTACATAACGGCTGTCGTCCGCTACAAACCAGTCCGGATACGCTGAATCATAGTTGAAATTCAGCGGCTTGATGTTGCCGGCAGTGAAGGTGACGTCATTTGCAAGTTTGATTGTCTTTTCGTTACCGTTGACCGCGAGTTTTAGGGTGGAGCCTGCCTTTGCAGTGAAAGGTTTGATTGTGAGGTAAAAATCCGCTGCTGCACCGGTTGCAATTTCGGCATTCGTCACATTGAGATTCGCAGTGGTCCCGACATAATTGTCGCCTGATTTGGTGTAGATGACAGGTGTAGCGGTGTAGTCAATGCAATATGTTCCGACAATGTCTTCGGGAGCTGTGAAAGAGACCGAACTGATGGTCAGAGTCTCTGAAGTCGAATTGGTTACGTGCACTTTAATGATACTCGCCAAATGATGGAAGGCAAGTTCCGGTGTCGTGCCTTTTTCCACTCCAGAAGCTATTGCATACATTGGGAGATTGTCACCGGCAAGGTGTGACTTGTTGTCTACTCCGTTTTGCGTCAGGCTGCCGTTATTGGTGTGACCGAGCGTAGTGAAATTGTCTTTGCCTGATACTTTTGCTCCGTTTGCCGGAGACTCAATGTCTTTGTTGTACGGGTAAAAAGCATACCAGTCGTTGCTATCTCCGAGTTTCGAAGCGTCGAGAGTGCCGTTGAACTTAACGGATGCGCCGGTATCGGTAGTTGTGAATTCGCCGCCGTTGTTGTAGGTGGTTTCACCGGCTGCGGCGTAGAAGAGGTTGATTGATTCATCGCCGGCCCATTCGGTTGCGAGGCCGTTGTTGACAGTCTTGGTGTCGGCCGAAGTCGCGATGATTTCAAACGGAGTGCCTTTGACAGCGGGATTTCCGTCCGGATTGGACATTTCTTTCTGGCAGGAAACGAGGGAGAGCGCAGCTGCTGCAACAACTCCCAAAGAAAGCATAACTTTTTTCATGGCTTTACGATGTTAGTTGTTAAAAATCAAGACCGGTGTCTTCTTCCACCCATTCGTTTATGGAAGCACCACCGACGCTGTCACACAAAACCCCTTCAGACTGAAGGGAAAGAACGTTCATGCCGGGAGATATGTACTGCTCCCGTTTGATATTGGATTTCAATTTTTTCATTGTATTAAAAGTCTGAGTTTTGATATATTTTTAAAAATTATATGTACTATGACGCTTTCCTACCACAGACATTTGAAACTGACACTCATTTCGGAAGAGAATTCCTCGCCTGCAGAAGTCCTGTGGGGACCGCTGCCGGGATAGCGCCTGTAATATTTTGCATAATTCACAGTGTCCCAAATATGCATCCGACTCTGAGATTCGTACCCTTCATTGTCTATCGTCGATTTGACACGGGCCTCTATGCCATTGTTGTAGCTCCAGGCGTGGTACTCGCTCTTGCCGAAGTTCTGCAGCACCGTCTCGCCTTTGCGCGCGAATTTCACCTGTCTGGCTTCCTCATTCTCGCCATAATCAGCCACTGAAGTACCGATGCAGCAGATGCCGAAGTACCAGTAGAAATCAATTTCATCCCTCATTGTGAGAGTATTGTACGTCTTGTAGCCGCCATCTCCGAAAACTGTGGTCTTGCTGTGTCCTGCAATGACATGATGATCGGACTCCTGTTCCTGCCCGTCCACTTTCAGAGCTGTCTTGTGCATGGTCGAAGTCTGCACATAATGGAAAGCATCACACTCCCGCCAGTCAAAAGAAGTCTCCATTCTGTCAGCCGTAAGCGCTTCACCGTCAATATAGAATGTCACTCCGCAACCCGGTTCAGCATCAATACGCTCATCTCCGTGAAAACCACCGGTGAAATCGTAAGTATCTATGTATGAACCATTCTCCTGCTTCTGTCCGTAATCTTTGAGCACAGATTCGCTCTCGCCGTCTGTCAAGATTTTGTCGAGAACATTTGTCATCGTGGAGTTTTCCGCATCCCACTCTCCTTTGTACGCCCAGTCTATGCGCCACAAATCCATATATTTGGAGCTTCCGTGGTCATTGTAGTGCCTGAGCCTGAAAACGAAATAAATCTCCGGCCTGATTTCGTCACGCACAGCAATATTGAAAAATTCGTCGGAAGAATTCTTTTCGTATCTTACAAGAAAATCATGGCTTTCAGGAGCCGGGTCAGGTGCAGATTCAGGCTTGTGGCAGGCGCAGCATGTGAAAAAGACCGCAGAAATGAGTACTGAAATAAGTTTGGCTTTCATTTTCTAATAATAGTAAAATCGGGGATGTCCGGACTCAGCGGGCACCCCCGATATTGTCAACTCAACGACACAGGCTTTTATCTGTTGTCATTGTCCTTGATACACCTTACCGGCATAGCGTTGGCACGGTCATTCTGTCCGTTAGTAAATTTCTTGTCAGAAATCTTGGTATACAGAGTCTGTCCCTGAGTTGCGGAGAAGTTGGTCCACACAAAACCCTCATTTGATCCGCCGTCTTCACTCATAGAAAAATATTGTATAGGCTGTGAATCAGCATTCTGCCATTTAGCTGAAATACGACCGCTGGTAAGGAAAGTCAGGCCGCTGATCATTGCTGCGCGTTTTCCACGGGTAGTGGCGTCATTTGCAGTAAATGTAGCCGTTCCGGAAGCCAAAAGTGCATCCACCGCAGGTTTTGGCATCACCCTGTAACCTTTAGGACATGGGTCATAGATTGATTTGCTACCTTCTGTGGCTTCTTCGCCCTCAACACCCCAAAGATCTGTCTCAGGCTTGGTGCACCATTCCGGGAAATTATTATAGCTTTCTCTCGTAGCTATAATAAGTTCGCCAGGATGAGCCAAAGCCTCGGCAAGTGAAACAGGCCCCCAGATTGCAGGGTTGAATTGATTCTGGGTAAGGTCGCACTCCACAGTCCAGAACCTGTTCCAGAACGTAGGCATAGGACGTCCCCACT
>JBJEBQ010000025.1:0-15614 GCA_051870215.1 Candidatus Cryptobacteroides sp.
TGAATTCATAAGCATCGAAAATGCCTTGTTCAAAAGACAGGATTCTTGCCGAAGTAATACCTTTGCTGTTTGTCGCTATTACTACAACTTTCCCATCAATCAGAGGGTCCGGACAGGTGATACCGACATTTCCTGAAGAAATATCGTTATCAAAGTTATATCCAACTTCCGCTGTAAAGCCACCGGTAGCGAATGCCATAATCGCTGTACCTTCATCGCAAGCAGAGATTGTATACGGAACATTAACGAAGCCACCTGCTGTCACAGGAAATTCTACCTTTTCAATATTCAGGGCAAACTCCTGAACAAGAGGAATAATGATAGGCTCTCCGTCATTGAGAATAAAAGTGACAGAATCCTCTCCCGGAATTACATCTTTGAAGATGCCGGCGCTTCCTGCAGAGCCGATGAACTGCCAATCCACACCATTAAAGGACAGTTCAAAGTTTCCGTTTTCAACGCGTATTTGAGGAATCTGAGTTTTCGAAGTTGCTGGTATCTTGGAGTTGTTTTCATCCAGAAGCCATTCTCCGTTTACCGTCCAGTAATATTCTCCATCGGAATCCACTTTGACAGAAATAACAGGAGTACTGCCATCTGTTCCATCTAAACCATTCACTCCATTGGTGACAGTAATCTGCTTGCCATCAGAAAAATCAATATAATACCCAGAGCCATCTTCAAATGCCTTTACGGAAGTAATTGAAACTTGATTCTTCAAAGCCTGAACTACGGTCATCAATGATGAGATATCATTATTCATTTCTTTGACTACCTCTTCAAGCGTGGTCAAACGCTCATCAATATTATCTATTCGATTCCTAATACCAGAGTCATCGTAGTTGCATGAAGCCAAAGAGAAAATGACCGTCGTAAAGGTGAAAAAAGCAATTAGTATTTTTATTCTTTTCATTTCCAGTTTATTTTGCATAGTCCATACAAGAGGACTGACAATAAACAAGGTATAAAGTCAGTCTCTTGTATGTCACTAATGAATCAATTAAAGATCATCATAAGTAATGGTTACAGGATCGCCGGCAGCAGCTCTTGGACGGTTTCCACCTCCGGCAGCGATAGTCACACTTGAATTAAATGCACCCTCAGCAATAGCATTAAATACAGGAAGAGGGCTTACGTCTGAAGCCGTGCGAAGATTGAAATTCATAAGCGCTCCGTATCCTCCATCTTTTGCTCTCTTGGCATTATTCTTTATTGTATTTAAAGAACTGGTATATGAATTACCGAGATTCAAAGACATAGGTGCCCATCTGTCTTTAGTGACACCTGAGATGCCCGGAGTACCATTCCACAGAGAGAAATTCGTATATGCATAGTCAATCATGGCACCCTGAGCAGATGAAATCTGAGATGTGTGACCATAAGAAAATACTGTAATCAGTTTACCCACAGGAAGAAGTGCACGGAGTTTTTCAATAACTCTTCCCCAAGATCCGGCTATAATAACAGAAGTACCTGAATATTCATCATCGAAACCGATTCCGTCAAGACCGTAAGCATCAACAATATACGCGAGAATCTCAGCGAATTTCTGAGCCTGGGAGTCTGTCATATTCGCCACACCGATGTTCTGCCAGTCTCCGAGGGTTGTGAGGACAACTTTGATTCCCTTTTGCTGGAGAGGAACGATGTACTCGTCTATATTCTCCATAACGGGAGCAAGCTTGTCGTTAAAATAAATGCAAGGATCGCCATTGCCGTCCTTATGGACATTGGCAGCGAACAGTTCAACGATATCCACGAACTGACTGCCATCAGCGAGAAGATAATCTCCTGCGTTTACTGGGTTTACATCGTTGGTCTCAACATAGACCACGATTTTTGGAGTCTTGTCACCGTATGCTTTAGTGACAACCGGAGCAGATGTCCCGTTCTGAGAAACGAGAGCGGTCTCTTTGTTGCAAGAGACGGACAGAAGGCTGACTACAGCCATTGCTGTCAAAATAAGATTTCTTTTCATTGTGTTAATAATTTAAATTTTTATATATGGTGTGGATATTATAGTTTACCATTCTTTTAACCATTTACCGTAAGTTCCATTATAATCAGACCATAAGCGATATTTCGCAAAATCTACATATGCATAATTTTTGCAAAACAACATGAAAGGATCTGCAAATACACCATCCCATATGGTTTCCGCAGAATCCTGAAGATTCGTTCTTAGATCCTCATATATTAGAATGCCATTTTGTTGATAACCAGAATCTATCCAAGCTTTGGCTTCAGAATAGCTTTTAATCCAGGCTTCTTCTATTGACTGAGATTTGTGATTTATAATCCACGGGAAATTAATAACGCCATATTTTTCCGGTGACAGTCCAGTCATCGGCCTGCGCGGATGTTTTGCAGAAACGCCTGTCCCTCCCTGATGCCACGGGTCAACGATGTGATATGCTTCGGTGGCATCACAGTATCCCGACCAAGCATAATCTATATATTTGCCGACCTCAATACCTCCAGTCTTTTCTGTATCATAAAAGTACTCGGTAGGCTCTTCGAAATCGGTAACAGTCAGCATTCTGTCAGGGCCAAGCATTTCCCGGAGAGCGACAATAAGCTTCGGATAGGATGTGGTGTTCATCTCATGGAAACCGTTTTCGACTGATTTGTCATAGCCGGAATTACGATCCCAAAGGTTGATGCCGTCGAGAGGGTAAGTGTCAAAGACAATTTTAAGCTGTGACACAAAATCCTCTATCTGGGCATCTGTAAGATTGCAGAATCCAAGTCCGGAACCGGCACCTTCAATGCTTATGCAGACCTTCCGACCTTCTTCCTGAAGAGGAGTGATATAGGTGGAGTAATGGTCAAGGACATAACGCATATCAGGACCAAGACTGAAAACGGCTCTGCCTGTAGCAGAATCGTAAGTTATCTGTGTGCGGCGTAAATTAATTATATTTCCAATCGCCGCATAAGTTTCAGACCAATCATGACTTACAAATGTCATATAGTAGTCTGATGCCAATCTTGGATCATATTGTGTTGTATTTACGTAGAACACAAACATAATATCATCTCCAGAGTACAGCCCGGCATCTCCTTCATAAGGAGAGCGCACCGTAATGTCATAGTACACAACATCCTTTGTCGTCAACGATGCAATCGGCAAGATATAATGTCCTGCAGGGAGGCTATTGCCAAGACTATTGACAACACTGAACGTAAGCCTGAGTCCGTCTGAATATTTTTCTCCGGCCGGAATCTTGATTGTCCCGCCATTTGCAATGGTGCAATAGGATGCCGGAAAAGCTGCATAATCAGTACCGTTTTTCTTGTTATATTCTTCCACAAGCGCAGGTTCTACGCCAACAACTTCAGTCCGGTCCACAGATGAAGGATTTGTTATGGTTGCGTAAATTGATTCAGCCAAAGACGGGCCTCCTTCTGTCAGCATCACATGGACGGTATTGTCAATGCTTTTTGCACTCTTCAGGGAAATTGATGAAGAACTCAAGGCACTTTCGTCAACGCGATCCTTGTTTGACCTGACATTTATGAGATTCTTCTCACATGATGTAAGGACGGCAAGAAAGATTGCACTTATCAGTATGTGTTTTAATGCTTTCATAATACCTGTTATTTGTTAATCTCTGGAATTTCTATCGCTGTAGCCCAGACGAGGTCATGGGCTGCAACGCCGTCATTGCCGTAAATTGAGTAATCCTTGACAATGTTGCCCGTGCCTTCGTCAAACTTCCAGTAACCTATGAGTTCAGGATGGTTTTCAGGATCGGCTATGCGGTACATATTGTCCCAAATCTCATCAGGGGTTCTTGCAACTGACCATACGCGGGCCTCGGCAATCTTGCCCTGCAGAGGACGGAAGTCGTTGTAGGACTTGCCGATGAAGAACTGGTAGGAAGTCTTTTCCTTGCCCTCTTCGACCTGCTCCAATGCACGCATCGCGAGGTTGATTCCTGATGTAGAACTGCCCATTTCCTTGCCTTCGCTCTGAAGTCTGCCGTTTACATAGATACGGACTGTGCGCGAAGCGTAGTCGTAGGTGCAGGCCACGTGGTACCAGCGCCCGGAATCCAGATTCTTGGAAGCATCGGATTTAGGGAACTTGCCGAACGAGGTGCCGGCGCCGCTGCCGTCGAACATGAGCTGCTGGCGTTCGAAGTTGGTGTCACCCATACGGAGCAACAGATATTGCTCAACTCCCATCACTGTGGAGATGTGGCAGTCACCGAATTCATTGGATGCATCGAAACGGTCTATATTGACAAGTGCTTCGTAAGTGATACCTGTAAGGCCATTGTATGCATCGGCAACGGCTCCGGGTTCGTCCATCAACGGGAATGTTATCCAGTTGTCAGTCAGTTGAGCCGCCACCGTGATTGCTGAAGAACGGCGCACGAGATAGTATGCCACCGATGAAGCCCGCATCACATCAATATCACCGGAACTGATTTTTACCGGGAAAAGGTAGGTGCAGTCTATATCAAGTTCTGTAAGTCCCTTGAACAGGATTTCTACAGTTCCCGAAGAAGTCCTTCCGGCTTCGATTTGCACTGTCGCCGAACTGAAGTCACAGTATTGCTGTGGCAGCAGTTCATAGTTTGTGCCGTTGTTGCCGTTGTAAGTCGCCACGAGGTCTGCATCAACGGCAATAGTTGCCTTGACATCCTTGTCTGAAGGATATGCAAGATTGGCGGACAGTGTTTTTCTGATTTCGGCGATGTTGTTGCCGAAAGTAGTCGGCTGGGCGGTTTTGGTCCTGCTCACGTCGAGATAGACTGAGTTGTCGAACTTATAGCCGTCCGAATCATATCTGTTGCAGGATGGCAAGATGATGACCGCTGCCATTATTGCAGTGAGGAGATTTCTCCACTTCGTGCTATACTCCCCTGAATGACCAAGATTTCTCGACTTCGCACTGCGTGCTCCGCTCGAAATGACAGAAGGGCGCTTGGTCGAAATGACACTCCCTGTCATCTTGAGCGACCGCAGGGAGTCGAAAGATCTATTATTGAATATATTCATAATCGTTTTTATTTTGAAGGATTAAGAGTCTGGATAGCCGTGCGGAGTGAGAGGTAATTGCTGCCTGAGTGCCAGTAATCCGAGTCTATATTATAAGCTGCGATTCCGCACAACGGCCCGAATTCCATTACCCGCGCAACAGCCTCTTCCAATGCAGGATGTTCAACTTTGTCTTCATCTGCTAAAATCCCATCAAGCTTTGCTGCAAGAAGTATCTTTCGTGAAGGGATATTGTACCTTGAAGTCGCTGACAGCACAGCGAGTCTTATGTCCTGGACATTCTCCATTTCAATTGTATTCAGCACAAAAAGGTCTATTTTCTCCATTTCCGCTGCAGGAATAAACATAGGATCACCTTCGAACACTATCAGCTGGCCATCCTGTTTGGCCGAAGATAGTCTGCTGACTAAAAGGGTTGCCAGTTGGGCCGTCGCCTCATCACCCAGCTTCGGAGTACCGGTGAATGACCAGCCGTCAAGACCATTGTCTTTGACAGATGCAATGGCGTTGTCAATGCAGGCTCCAAGTTTCGCAGCATCGTCCAGTTCATCCCTGCGGGCAGCAAAGTCAATCTGATAAAGCACTTTTGTGCCTTTGTCACGCATCACGGTCATGTCTTCCGCATCGTGGGCAGAGAAATTTTCCGCATTGGTGAGGGAGACAATGTCGAGACTGTCAGGAAGGTTGCGCATAAAGCATTTCTCGCTGCCCGGTTTTTCCTCTGCGTTGCTGAACACTGCGTAAGTAAGGAAATGGTCGTTCTGTTTGTAGGCCCGGAGAGCAGCGGTGTAATTTGCCCAGACTTCAGGGTTTTCATCCCACCAGTAATGCCACTGCAGGTCTACGGACTCCGTCTTGTTCCAGTCCGAGCAGGACACCAGGACAAGAAGCATTGTGGCCAGGCATTCTGTTATTCTAAATATATTTTTCAGTTTCATGGCACTAATAATTATACTGTTTGACATCCCACCACACTCTGGTGCCCATTCCGTCACCGCTGCGTCCACCTGTAGTCTCGGAATTCAGCGTCTGGACGGCCACATTAAGGTTATCCATATTCAAGCTGTACTCCTCGACCGGATATGTGAATCTGCGGGCGTGGTGCTGCAGGTCTATGCCGTCACCGCTCTTGTCCTGAGGAGATGCGAGCAGACGAGGGTACCCGGTTCTTCGGTACTCGCTCCAGGCCTCAGTCCCGAGAGGGCAAATGGCTATCCATTTCTGGGTGATAATCCTTTCGAGGTTGCGCTCAGCCGCATCTGCTGCAGGAGTGACACCATCTGCAAGATTACCGCTCTCCTCCCACGCGATGGTGATGGTGCTCTGGCGTCCGGTTTCGCTGTAACTGCCTACCGGGTCGGTATATGCCTCAGGCATCTTTGCCGCATCTGCAAGATATTCTTCAGCGCCGGTCGCTCCGCGTTCTTCGAATGACAGCCTGATACCGTTATCATACAGTTCCTTGGCAGTTTCAACCGAACCCCAGCGAAGTTCATATTCGGCTTTGAGGAAACTTACCTCGGAAGCATTAAGCCAGAGATAAGGAGTGGATGAAGTGACTATCATATTTGAATAGCCTGCCACTGCCGCAGTCTTGCTTTCCACATCAGAACCTATGCGTATTCCCGCATATCCGTCCACTGTCTCGGCACCGGCTTTCACCGGAACGGTAGTAAACATCTTTTCTCGTCGGGGGTCTTCGTAACCGTTCATATAGCAGATGATGTCCGCACCGACTCTATGGTCGCCCCAATCATTGTAAATGAGGGCCGTGCGGTTTTCCGCCGCATGCATATTCGCATTGTCGGAGTTGGACGTAATCACGCCTGCAGCTATGGCCTCGGCAGCCTTTGCCTTCGCAAGTTCCGGCTTCACATAGCTGAGCCTCATAGCCATACGGAGTTTGAGAGAATTGGCATATTTGTACCATTGTCCCATCTGTCCGTAATAGACATAGTCGTAGTTGCGCCAGGATGAAGCATCTATACCGGTATTCTCTCTGAATACCTTAATGGCTTCATCGAGTTCATCGAACATTGTGTTATATACATCCTGCTGAGAATCGTACTTCACATGGATGCCCTCATTTGCGACTGCATCGGTGTACGGAATAGGACCGTAGGAGTCTGTGACGCGATGCATTATAGCCACTCTGAAAAGAGTTGCAAATGCGTTGGCCACTTCGTCATCCGTTCCATTGACTATACCTCGATATGGGGCGTAAGTCTCGGTGATGACGTTTGAAAAAGGCCACTTGCGCCAGTCAGCAGACGGGTTGTAAGTCTCGAAACGGTTGCTCCAAGTCTCAACCGTGCTGCCAATATAGCCGCCGAAAGGACCTCCTGAAAGGCTCTCGTTGAACTGGTACATGTGCTCCTGGACAGGGATGACAAGATTCTGGAGGTTCCTTATCTTGGCCCCGGTGCGGTAGTTGTTCACTTCCATCTGGTCCCCGGTCACCTGGTTCGGGTTGGTGTTCATCTCATAGAACCCGGCGGTGCAAGAAGCGAGCGTCAGTATGAGAGCTGCTGCGCTCGAAATGACATTTATGTTATGTTTCATAGTCATACTTTTTTAGAAGTCCAGTTTGATGTTGAATCCCATACTGCGCAGGGACGGCATCATGAAGTAGTCGATGCCCTGGTAGTTGTTGCCCGTAGAGGCGATGGACTCAGGGTCGAACGGCGCCTTGCAGTATATCATCCAGAGGTTGTGGCCGACAAAAGACAGCGTCAGAGCACACTTGTCTTTGAACCACTTACGTGGCAAAGTATAACCGACGGAAAGTTCCTGAAGACGGAAGTTGGTAGCCGAGTAAGTGTAATACTGAGGCAGACCGCTCTGCGAGCCTATAGTCTGATACCATTTCTGTGCATCCACAAAATCACGTCCGTTGATTATGACTCCACCGGCATCGCGTGCAGCCGCAGAAGCTTCCGACACGCCATAAAGATCAAGATAAGCCTGGGTCGCTGAATAGCAGATTCCGCCAATGCGTCCGCTGAACAGGAATCCCAAATGTATTCCCTTATAACTGAAATCATTGCGCCAAGCAAGGTTATATTTAGGGAAAACGCTTCCAAGGAATATGTTGTCTCCATCATCGACAACAGAAACATTTCCTTTGTCATCTATCTCGATATAACCGTTATCATTGGTCAGGAGGTTAGATGAAGTATAGAGGTCTCCTAATGTACCACCTTTTTTAAGGATATACTTCGCACGTCCGAGTCCCTTGATTTCAAGTGTCTCGAGATTGAGGAGCTCACCCGTGATAGGGTTTACCGCATTTTCTGCAAGTTTGAGGATTTTGTTTTTGTTCCAGCTGAATGTGAAGTTGCTGTCCCAGGTGAAGCCCGCCCAGGTATGGTTGTAGCCTACGCTTGCCTCAACGCCCGTGTTACGGACACTACCTGTCTGGAGATAGATGGTGCTGTATGACGACGACGGCGGGAGCTGGGGGTCGAAAGTCTGGTTGTAGGTGTCGGCGAGATACCACGAGAGGTTGATGCTGAGGTCCTGCCACAGACGTGCTTCGAGACCGACTTCGTATGTGAGTGTGCGTTCCGGCTTCAGGTCGCCAATCGGATAGTGGGTCTTGTCTTTCCAGATTTTATTGGTCGCATCGTATTCGTAGGTAGGGATGGTCAGAAAGCGAGGGAAAGGCATTCCGACGGAAGCGACGGAACCCCTGACTTTCAGATAGCTGAGCGCACCCATGTCCCATATCGCAGTAGGAACCCACGAAAGACCTGTGGACGGATAGAAGAAGGATTTTGCGGATGAGCCTGCAAGCTGGGACGCCCAGTCGTTGCGACCCGTAAGGGTTAGGTAGAGCATCTTCTTCCAGCCTACTTCAAGGCTTCCGAATATGGAGCGTGTCTGGTCGTGCCAGCCTGACTTGCTCGCACGTTTCTTGGTGTCGTCAAGGTCAAAGACATTGAAGACATTTGCAAGGCCGTTTTCCTGGATCGGACCTCCGTAACGGAGTTCATCGGTCTTGATGTCGTTCAGAGAGGCACCGAGGTTCGCGACAAGGCTCCAGTTCTGCCAGCTCTTGTTCACATTGACCATGATGTCAGCGTATGTCTGCGTGTCGTAGGTGCGGGCTTCGGTATAATGACCGTTCTTTCCGCCTTCGGAAATCGTCGCTTCCGTGGTGGCGTAGTATTTCTGTGTATAGAGATTGTCAGAGTTGTCTATGCGTACACGTCCGGCTATGCTGAGCCAGTCGAGTATGTCATAACTGACGTTAAGCGTCATCATATAACGCTTCTTGGTGTTGTTGCGCAGATTGCGGTAATTTATCCAATATGGGTTCTGCATGCGCAAGTCGCCCACAAGGTCATCGCTCCAGAACTGCTCCATCATCTTGCTGCCCTCATTCCATCTCTCGAAACTGCGATACATATCGAAGTCCTCGCCCCTCGGAAACAGGTATGCGGAAGTAAGCGGGTTGGCATATACACCCTGATTGGTCATATTCTGGTCCTTCTGTAAGATATAACTTGCCGATGCATCAAGTTTCAGTTTGTTGTTCAGAAAATACGATGTGTTCCTGAAGGTGAAATTGTAACGGTCGTAGAGATTATTCGGGATAATGCCATCCGAATTGACCGCACCTGCAGAGAAGTAAGTCTGATTCCTGTCCGTACCTCCGCTGATGGAAAACACATTGGTATATGTATGACCTCCATCAAAATAATCGGTGGGATTATATCCTTTATGTCCAGCAGGAAGTGCTGCGCCCCAACTGTAGATTCCGCTGCCGGAACTTGTGCCGTTCGACCCCGTTCCGTAACGGCTTTGGAATTCAGGCAGCACAAACGGGTTCAGGAATTCGGTGTTGCTGGAAAAGGAGACCTTCAGTTTTCCGGATTCGCCTTTCTTGGTCGTTATCATGATGGCTCCGTTCGCTGCCTGCGAGCCGTAGAGGGCCGCAGCCGCGGCGCCTGTAAGGACCGAGATGGACTGGATGTCCTCCGGGTTAAGGTCGGCGATGGATTCCGTCTCTCCCTTGGAATCGAATTCCGTTCCGCCACCTCCGCCGAAGTTGTACATCGGCACGCCGTCGATGACATAGAGCGCGTTGGAACTCTGGCTGATGGATTTGTTGCCTCGAAGCACGACTTTTGCCGCTCCGCCGACTCCTGAGGAGGACGAGTTGATTGCCACGCCTGCCACTTTACCGGCAAGGGAATTGACGAAGTTGGCGTTCTTGACCTCGGTGAGGGCTTCCGCGCTGACTTCCTGCACGTTGTAGCTGAGGGCCTTCTGGTCGCGGCGTATACCGAGGGCGGTGACGACTGTGCCTTCAAGGGCTACGCTCTCTTCTTCAAGGGTGATGTTGAATGTCCTGCGTTTTCCCACTGTGAGAGTTTTCGATTTGTAGCCGAGGCTGTTGATTTCAAGTACGCTCTGCGGTCCGGCCACCGTAAGGGAGAAATGTCCGTCTATGTCGGTGGTGGTTCCGTTGACGGTGCCTTGCTCGAACACTGCCGCTCCAGGGACAGGAAGTCCGCCTGAGTCGAGGATTGTACCGGAAACTGTCACTGGGACAGGCTTTTCTGCTTTGCTGAGGATAATGCTTGTGCCATCGATTTCGTATGTTATGCCGCTGCCTTTCAGCATAATGTCAAGTGCCTCCCTGACAGATGCGTTTTCGACTTTGACAGATACCTGCCGGCTGACATCAACATCTTCGCCGCAACCGAAGAGGTAGCGGGTCTGATTCTCGATTTCGTCCATTGCCTGTTGCATACGCACATTGTGCAGATCAAGCGTGACTCTGCCTGTTTTTTGGGCGTATGAGGTCAATGACGGCAAAAGCATGAAAAACGAAAATAACGCCGCAAGCATGGCTTGTCGGAGAATTGAATTATTCATACATTTGTATTTTAGTGTTTAATTATGCTTCTGATGCCGGTTAAACCCCGCCGAAAGGAGTTCGGGCTTCTTTCGGCTTTTTATTACCGTAACCGGCAACGGTTTTCAGTGTTATTTATCCTGTGTCCATATCAATGACGTTATTAGTTATTCAATGTGGTATGTATCATCCCGGTCATCATAATAGTATGTAAAATCAGATTTTTTCTGAAGCTGTTGAAGCAGGTGTCCGATTCCTTCAGAAATACGTACTTTCAACCTCGCGAAACCCTGGTCCAGCGGTTCTTTCCTGTCAATGACCAATTTTACGCCGTAGCAGCGTTCAGCCCTTTTTATGACATCTTCAAATGAGGATTTGCCGACAAAAAACATATCGTCAGTCCATAACAAATCAGATTTTGCATCGTCAAGCGTCTCTGTCCTCAATCCGTTCTCTGTCAATACAGCCCTTTGATTCGGCTTGAGAACTGTTATTTCCGCAGCATCCTGATAGATACCTACCGACCCCTCGAGCAGAGTTGTTGAAAATTCATCGGTGCTTTCATCTGCGACAACCCCGAATTTTGTACCCAAGACCTTCACGTCGTAGGCGTATGTCTCTATGACAAAAGGATGTTCAGGATCATGGACCACATCAAACACAGCCTCTCCGTCCAGTTTTACGCGCCTTTCACCTCCATGGAAAATCGCGGGATATTCCAATTTGGAATTTGAATTCAAATGAATTACCGAACCGTCGGAAAGCGTGAAGGATGAGTGCTGTCCCGGCTGGCATTCCTGTACTGCAAGACTGTTTTCAATCAAGTCAATGGCAGGTTTGGCTATGAATTGTTTTGAGACAAGGAAACCGATAGCCAAGGAAGCAGCTATGCCGGCAAAGATTGAAGAAAGCCTGTAAATTTTCTTTCTCCTTGCTTTTTTCGCTTCGATGGATTTGCGTATTTCATCGTCCGCACCCGTAGCCCTGAGCATTTCGACCAGCATAAATTCCTTGTACAATCTATGGAATTCCCTTTCGTTCTCCGGCTTCTCTTTTACCCATTCATTGATGGTATCAGCTTCTTCTGCCGTATGTTCATTCCGGAAAAATTTAAATATCAATTCGTCTGTTACTTTCATAATCTTAACTCTTATCGGTCAGTTTTCAAACTTACTCTATATATAATATCCATAACTCGGGTCGGTTCGTCATTTTTTTTGCACTTTTATATGAAAATAGGATAATTCATCGGATTTTCCATGTTTTTTTTCGATAGTTTTCAACATTCATGGAAATCCTCAAATTTAACATCAATGTCTTGTTAAGGATTAAAAGTATTTTCCCCAAATATGAAAAAAAATACTATCTTTGTTAGCATTTTATGGCGGTAGGCATTAACATAGAGAGATACAGGATATTCGAGCAACTATACAAGAACAGTTACGAGACGCTCGAACGAATCGCTTATTATTTTGTCAGGGACAATGAGACAGCCAAAGATATCGTAAGCAAGACTTTCCTGGATGTGCTGGAATCAGGTGAGAATGTTGACAGTTCGAATTTGCTTCCCTATATGTTCGTAAGTGTAAGGAATGCCTGTTTGCAATACCGGAGGAATCAGGCAATTCATCAGAAAGTCTATGACAATATACTCGAACGGGATCGGGGCTTGTATGAGATTTATTCTACGGCCATAGAAAATACGGATCCGTCCGAGTTGCTTACGGACGAAATTCTCGGTATCTGTAAGGATACCATAGGCAAAATGCCTCAGCAAGTCGGTGATATTTTCATGAAAAACAGGATTGAGGGCATGACCTATAAGGAAATAGCGAAAAAATTGAATATTTCCACCATTAAGGTGGACAGAAGTATCAGGCATGCGTTGAAAGACCTTAGAATCGCATTGGCTGACTATCTGTATCTTTTCATTGTCTTTTTTATTTCTATCTTCAAATAATAGTGCATACAGCCCGGCAATTCTACACGACCACACAAAATCCCCCGGGCGCGACATCTTGAATTAAGCAGCCACATCCGAGCTACGCCCGCCAAGGATGACAAAATAAGATGTACTGTCTATTTGATACGATTGCCAAGCCACCCAGCATCGATGTGGGCAAACCCCTCTCCCGGAGTCACCTGCGGATTTCTGGAAAGAATATTCCTGCAGTCCTCATAGACATTCCAGCCCATATTCAGCCCCATCATCTGACCTTTGAACGGATAAGTCAGGGTGATTTCCCTGTCATCGCCGTCCGCCAGCTGATAGAAATGGAAATCCGCATTCTTTACCAAAGCGGCATCTTCCTCAGACAGCTTGCCGGCAACTTCCAACTTCATCACATATTTGCACAATTCCACTGTCACATCATCCAGGCCTGCATCGAAAACCAGCAGTTTCTCCATCAGTTCGCCAACATTCACAACACGGCGCAGAGTATATCCGCCCATTGCCGAGGCGTGTCTGTTGATTGCATCCATCTGAGTCTCAGAAAAATCCTCGGATGGCATAAGCCATATCATCAGTTTCCTCTCCGGGTCATGGTACAGCACTTCATACTGCTCCAGATTCATCTGCCCGCAGTGGGGGCACTCCCACAAAAAGAGCGAACCGTTCTTGATAAGCGGCTTCAGCTCAGGGTTTTCCGCCACATTCACACTGCGGTACACCGCAATTTTATGTTTCTCGCCGCATTTGCTGCACGGCGCCATTCCTTCTTTTACTATTGACATTTCCTTATCAATTTAAACTCAACTGCGAATATACGAAAAAAAGCATTTTGCCGAAAATCTCACAATTTAAACAAAAATCAGAATGAAATTTCAAACACAGGCCCGACAAAATAGCGTGAAGGGGGATCTACGCCTTCTGCAACAAGGCTCTTGAAGGCTGAACCGCCGTTGTATGAAGCCGTCACACCCACAGTGAAAGGGAAATTCAGCCACAGGACGCTCGACACATCAAAACCCAAAGTACCGCCGACGGAGAACAGATTATGAGCCGGATTGACGTATGTAAAATCAAAATGAGGAGTCAGCGTCAGGCGTTTCAGATAGAAGAAAGTGCCGCCCAAAGAGATGTTTCCCACATAGACCGGCATGGCGTAATCCGCCGTCACACGGAACATACAGTTGTTGACAGAGCCGTCAGGACGACGCGAATTGAGATAATACGAAAGCAGACGGGTGTCATTTTCAAAACCGCGCGGCAGGCAATTCACAACCGGAGCCGCAAACATTTTGTCATTCAACCTGTTCTGTACCATCGCCGTCAACTTGATACCATGCACAGGAATGACGCCGGGCAGATACCCGTAGGCGTAGGCATAGCCCATAGGTGCAAAAGCGTGCAGACAGTCAAGCTGGGCATACACTCCGAGTTCCGCACCGAAGCCCCAGCGCGGATATACTGCAGAATGCGCCACAGGAGTTACCGCATAGCCCCTCAGAGAAGCCGCCAAAGACTGCCTGATAATATGTTTGCCATCGGTAAATCTGGTACCATAGTCGCTTATAGTCATTTTCTTACGTGAAAAAACGTCATTGCTCAGCCTGTAGGTCACAGACGGAATCAAGCCCCTGAACCACCCTCCTGAATTGAAACTGAACGGGATATAAAGTCTTAATTTTCCCTCCAAAGCAGGCAGCTTGGATGCCGTAGAAGAGAACCGGGTGTATCCACGGCCATCGGAATAGACATCCGTGAAATAATAAGTACGGGCAGCCCTGTCATTGAAGTCCAAAGAAGCCTCAATCACAGGATAAAATCCTGAATATGTGAATTTGACATGCCCCGAATGTCTCCATCCGGCTCTGTCGTATGGGTCTTTGTGGGCACTGTAGCCGAACTCGCCTACTGCATTTCCGAGCCTGTTCTGGATAATCCCTATCGCTCCGAGCGAAACAGCCTGATAGATATGGTCAAACGACATATTCATAATTGCGTCCGGACTCACATAGAACGGCACCCATGAATGCACATTGAACAGATGGGCGAACTTGTTGTATTTTTTCGGCGCGGTAAAAGTCACGGTCGTCGTGTCCCGGAAATTGAAATCTGTCGAGGCGGTGTCCAGATTTTTTTCTTCTGCACGGTGGGCTGCAGCCAAAGCCTTCTCCTGGGCCACTATTTTGTCCACGAAAGGCCAGACCGGCAGCTCAGTGTAATCCACTTCCCTGAAAATCAGAGAATCCACAGGCGAACGGAACACTAATTTTCCTTTCGGCATCTGCGAAGAATAATACAGCCATCTGCCGTCTTCGCTGAACTGAAAAGCCTCCGCGCCGTATTTGGTCACAGTCCTCTGGTACAGCTTTCCGCCCGAAGGGTCAAGAAAATACAGTTCATTCACCCCGGTGCGGTCGCAGGTGAAAGTAATGTAGCCTCCATGCTCGTTCACATCCTTTACCGTCACAGGCTGCGGCGCCAATATAGTCTTGAACTCTCCTCCGGAGAGATGATAGAAACCGTAACCGTTCCCGGACAGGGCCGACACATACAGTTTTCCGTCAACCCACACAGGTTCAAGCAGCTGCAGGCTGTCCGGTGCCGGTACGCTCGCCAACTTTTCTCCCGTTTCGGCAAAAAGGACATTCAGCGCGGAACCGCCCTTGTGGAAATACTCCACGACAGGAAGCAGCCCGTTCTCATCCGGAGACGAAGGATTGAATGACAAATCCCCCTTGTGCAGGGTATGCTTTCCGGGACTGCCCAAATCCATATATTTCACCACAG
>JBJEBQ010000026.1:0-15425 GCA_051870215.1 Candidatus Cryptobacteroides sp.
AAGAAGGTTTTGATGGTTATTCCGCTTCCGTGGGCTTTGAGGCAGCTGTCGTATTGTTTGTCGGATTCTTCTGAGTTGTAGTCAGGGTTGAGGCGGCTGATCCGGTGGAAGTAGCTGCGGCCGGATTCACCGAGTTCTTCGCTGAGGGCAAAGGCGAGGTCACGCCAGTTGTCGTAGCCGGCGGTGATGTCGGTGCGTGATTGTTCGATGCGCTGCGTTATGAGTTCAATATCTTCTGCAACAGTTGATTGTTTGACGTTGTCTGTTGTTTTGCTTGAAATGGTTTCCTGGGTCTGGCCGTTGAGCCATTCTTGTGGATTGAAGGTCTGTTTCATCTTTATTTGTAATTTTCGTTGATATATGCGTTGGGGTCGTATGGGAGGAAGCAGGAGCGGGAGATGTCTTTTCCGGATTTGTCTGCGTCCAGGCCGTAGGCCGTGAGCAGGTAGTTGCGGACGGCTTTGAAGTAGTCGGAATGTGAGGTGTTGCCTCGGCTGATTTCGATTATCCATTTGAGTCCGTCTCCTGAGGGACTGCGGAACATCAGTGCGGTCTCGAAGTATTTGTCCTGCAATAGCTTTTCTTCTGTCTCTTCAAGTATGGCTGGAATGTGGTCGAAATCTATGCAGAGGAGGCCTGAGATGCTTTTGATATTTGTGTCGGAGCGTGTGATGAATTCTCCGCTGAAGGTGGCGTAGGCGAAGTTGGCGGCTTTGTAGAGCCGGGCTTTTTTCTTGTCTGTAATCTGGCGGAGGGCTTCGGTCTGTGTTTTGGCGTATGGGCCTACGATGTAGTTGTAGGCATCGAGGATGGTGATGCTTTTGTGGGGCTTGGTGTTGGTTATCGGGGCTTTGAAGAATGAGAAGAGCGGGCCTTTGGCCACGGGTTTCAGTCCGTGTCCTGCGTACTGGCGTTGCTCTTGGTCAAGGTGGAGATACATTTCCCGGTTGAGGGTGTTGAGAAGCTCCTGGCCGCTCTGGTGGTAGTAGAGGGCTGCGAAGTCGAGGGCGTCTCCGTCCGGGATTGTGCCGCTGTTGTCGTGGTGGCGGGCGGTTTCGTCGGAGAGTTTTGCTTCTGGGTTGTTCTTGCTGAACCAGACGTGGAGCGAGAGGGAGTTCCCGGCGAAGGGGTTGCGGCAGATGCCGCAGTCCCTTCCGGTGATTTTCATTACTGTTTCGCCAGGGTAGCATTGGCGGAGGATGTGTGCGTATATGTCTGTTCCCCAAAGGGTTTTGCGCAGTATTGTTTCTCTGTCAATTGTCTTTTCCATAGCGTTCTTCGATTTTGAACATTGTGTAGTTGTCTTTGAGTATGCGTTCGAGGTCGGCTTTGTGGTACCAGATTTTGTGTCCTATCTTGATGAATGGGATTGTGCCGTTGGAGCGGAGTGTCTGGAGTGTTCGTTGGCTGATGTGTAGGCGCATCATTACGTCCTGGCTGTCTATGAGGTTGTCGTAGAACGGGCCGTCCGGTTCTTGTCCGGTGGTTTTGGATTCGGCCTGGTCGTATTCGATGAGGCGGTCACATTCTGCGTCTGTGAGGTCATCGAAGCTTATTATTCCTTGGCGCATAAGTTCTTTTTGGATGAACGGGCATTTGCGGAGGAGTTTGCCGTATTCGTCCGTGGGGTTTGCCGCTATTGCGAGCATTATGTCCCTTATTGATTTTGGTTCGCTCATTTTCCGGTCCTCCTTTGGTTGATGTATTCTATGGCTTCGACTTCGATTTCGCTGTCGGTCTTTTGTCTGCCGGCGTTGAGCCATTGTTCGATTTCGGCGGTTTTGAATATGAGTTTCTTGCCTTTTTTGTAGTGGGGGATGATGCCGCTGCGAACCCAGCCGTAGATGGTGGGAGCTGCGGGGTGTTCGGGATGATACTGCTGGAGTTCTTTGAGTGTCATCCATTCCTGGCGTGGCTCTGCTTTGTGGGCAGAGTTTGTTTTTATGAGACTTTTGAGGTCTCTGATTTCGTCTGCGAGGGTCGCTATGACTTCGGGCAGCTGGTCAAAAGTATAACTTGACATAAAGCGTTTGTTTTATGTCGCGAGTCGTTCTTTCTTTTGGCGCCTTGTATTACAAAGAAAGCCCACGACTTGTTAATTGTCGTGGGCAAATATCTATGGATTTTATGGGTCGGGCTATGTACTACATATTGAGTACATAACGATTTTTTGCTGATTGGCGGTGGATGTTGGTGGAACTGCTATTTTTGAAGTAGTTTGTTTAATCGCATAACGATTGATGTCTGGCTTCTTCCCATTTTTGCAGCAATATATTTGACACTTCTGCCCTCACTATGAAGCTGCATCAAAAATTGGTCTGCCTTTTTAGTCCATCTTTTATTGGCGTTGGGATGTAATGAATAACTTGCTTCCGTAAGCTTTTCAGGATGCAAATACTCATTGACAAAGACGGATGGGAAACGCTTGTCGTAAAGTACAATGGTTTTGATTTTCGCTCTTGTGACAGCAACATAGAACAGTCTTCGTTCTTCCCCAAACGGGAACTGGTCGCTTTTTGTCAATACATAATTGAGGGTCGGATCGTCACTGACCAGCGACGGAAATCCGTATGTGTCTTTGTTGCACTGTAGGATTATCACATAATCTGCTTCAAGTCCCTTTGATTTATGAACTGTCAGGAATTCGATTTTCCGTCCTCCGATTAAATAGTAAAATCTGTTGCCTTCTTTTATGCTCTTATACATAAATGACAGGTAGTAGTCATCGAAGGAGTACCTGCCTAATAGGAATATCGATTTATCTGCCGGGATAGAAGATATTAGCTGTCCTATTGTTATGCAGTATTCTTGTCTGTCGTACGGATAAAATTCCAATTCTGTTTTCGCATCCTGAGAGAATGGATGAATGTCCTTTTTTATCTGGGCATTATTGCGCTGAATAAAACGAGATGATAAAGAAACAAGTGGCTCGCCAAATCTGTATGTGGTTTCTATTTTATTTATTTCAGTCGGGCCGAAATAATCCGGGAATTGATTGAAGAGTGCCATATCGCTTCCCGAAAAACGATAAATAGACTGCCAATCATCTCCGACACAATATAATTTTGCCGGAGGATTTCCTTCTCTTAAGACTTTCAGGAAGTTATAGCGGTCGACTGAAATATCTTGGAATTCGTCCACTATAATGTAGTCATACTCAACAGGGTGTGAGACTCGGCATATTTCAGTTGCCTGCAATATTGCATCTGTGAAGTCGATTTGATTTCTATTATGCAGTTCTTTTATATAATGTTCGTAAACAGGAAGGAATATATCTTTGATGATAAATACACTTCTTTCATCAGCAGCTTTCTTGGCCTGTTCGAGTATTGTCTTGACGGATTTACAGCTTGATTTTACCAATGTGACGAAGGTGACGATAAGCCGTATAAAGGCTTTTTCTTGTTTACTGCCTTTGGGTAGTACCAAATCATACAATTCTTCATCAGTCTTTTCCTGGATTGGCACACCTGCGTCTGTCAAGAGTTTTTTGAGTTTTTCTTTTATGTCTGAATAATGGAAATCTGCACTTGATGTAGTTAACAGTTGAGTCCCGAATTTTTCGTGAGCTGCTTTCTTCCAAGTAATTCCGTCATTATATTTTTGATTGGCTTCTTCGTATGTAATATTCTTGTCTTTTGCAAACCAAGCCGGTACAAGTCCGTGTTCATCTATTCCGAAATGCTCAAGATAAATTCGTTTGATTACCCCATCCTGTTCAAAATATACAGAAAAATCCGGACGGTATTGGGAGTGCATTTCGTCTGCCAGTTGGTGTTCGTATGGTTCTTCGTACCTGAAATTGACTCCAAGTGAAGACAGGACAAAACATATCTTCTGTTCCTGTTCGCTACAGACATATATTGTTTTTCCGTCCATATCAGGGAGCATCGCTTTCAATTGAACAAGCTTTTGTTCTTGTAATTGTTCACGCCTTTCGTTTTTGCGTTTTTCCCAATCCGCTTCATCTGCCTGACAGTCCACAAAATATTTAAGAATGCTTTTTCTAAAAGACTTATCTTTTAATAAATTGTGATATATTTCGACAAACAAAGCATCTGTCTTGTCGCAGATGGATGGTTTTGTACCAGTAGCCTGACCGATGATGTCGAGTGCCAGTTTATGGAATGTGTAGCCATTCAAACCTTTGGTTGCCATTCTTTCTGTCAATTCGGCTGCGGCCTTGTTTGTGTAGCTGATAAGAAGTATTCTCTCCGGCTTGATGCCTTTGATTTCGGTAAGATACTTTACCTTTCCTATTATTGAAGATGTTTTACCGCTGCCGGCACTGCTCACGACCAGACAATTGTTTTCTTCAGATACTATGGACCGTCTTTGCTGCTTGTCAAGTGGATATTTAAGACAATGATCAAAGAAATCTTTATTGGTAGCAAGCAAAGATTGTATAACCTTGTCATTATGTTGTTTAACAAGGCGATGGATTTGTTCATAGTCCCGAATCAGTCTTGTAATCACTCCGGGCGATGTTATCAAAAAGGCTCTTGATTTTTTTGAAAGAGCGCACGCATATTTGTATATCTCAGAATATTGGCCTTCAAAATAAGTTTCGTCTGATGAAGAGATAACTTTATCTGCAAAACTGCACTCAATGTCTGTGGGTATCCCCATTGAGGCCCTACTTTTGGATATTCTATTGGATAGTTCTTTCGCCTTCTTTTTTAGCGAGATTCTGAAAATCACCATAACGATTAACGAGATGGCAAGAACAAAGCAAATGATGTATGACAAGTACGGCATTTCCAATTCAAGTGATTTGCAACATTTCTGAACCCCTCGAATTCGAGGAGTTCAGAACTATGTGATGCATTATAATACGGGCTCAAATTTAAGGAATTCCTGAAATTTTCTTGTTGTTGGATCAATCTTTCTTCTTCAATGTTATGACTTCCGCGGCGGCTTTTTTCTTTTCGTTTACGACTTCGGTGTAGATCTGGGTGGTGCTGACGTTCTTGTGAGTCAGCATTTTGCTGACGGTGTAGATGTCGATGCCGTTGGCGAGGAGTTGGGTTGCGTAGGTGTGGCGGAAGCAGTGGAATGTGATGTATTTGTCGATTCCGGCTGATTTGAGCCACGGCTTGAGCTGGCTGTTGACCATCTGGCGGGTGAGGCCTTTGAAGATGAGTCCTTCGGATGGTTCACCGCAGAGGTCGAGAGCCTGGGCGCTGATAGGGATTGTGGCTTCTGTGTCGGTCTTTTCTGTCTTGATGCGGACGCATTTGCCTCCTCCCGGGTAGTCCTGGATATGGGACCATTCGACTTGAAGGATGTCGGAGAGGCGGAGTCCTGTGAGGCAGGAGAATAGTGATGCGGCTTTGAGTACCGGGTATGCGCAAGGGGTTGCGGAGAGTTGCCGGAGCTCTTCGATGGTGAGGTATTCTCGTTTGGTTTCCTGGGTTTCGAGTTTGTCGAGGTAGTCATTGACATTTTCTCTTAGATAGCCGTTTTTGAAGGCTATGGCGAGGAATGCGCGGAAGGTGCTCCAGTAGCTGGCTGCGGAGTTTTGGGAGAGTTTCAGGCGTTCGCTTTTGATGCGATGGGTGGTGGAAAGGTAGTCGCGGAATTTGTTGCAGAAGTCAACTGTGATTTCGTCGAATGCGCATTTGCCTTTGACGAAGATGTTGAAGTGTTCGTAGACTATTCTCCATTTCTTGTCGTGGCCTTGCAAGACAGAGTAGAAGTATTCGAGGACGCTCATCTGGCCTTTGGATTTGTCGAGGAAGCCGTATTGTTCGTTGATGAGCGAGATTTCGCGCTGGGCACGGATAGCCTCGGCCTGTTTGAGTTTGGTGGCGTTGTTGCGGCGGTCGGCTGCTGTGCGCGGGCTTTTCATTATGTATATGCCGAGGTATTCCCGTCTGGTCATCTGCATTGTGCGAGGGTTGCGGATGGCCGGGTAGAAATCGAGATATAGGGCGATTTTTCCGCTCGGGTATTCCCGTTTGCGGAGTGTTACTTTGACTGCGCTCATATTTACCTGCGTTTTATGAGGATGTCTGCGACATCTTCTCTGTTGAAATATGTAAAGTTACCTATTTTTATTCGTTTCAGGCCTTTATCCTTGAAAATTGTGTAGAGGTGGTTGCGGGAGAGGCCGTATGTGTCGGTGATTTCTTTCATTGTGATGTATGTTTCGGGGTCGATGTTGTTTCCTCTGGCTTTGTCCCATTGGGGTTTGTTGATGTAGGTGATGCCGTTTTTGCGTTCGCGGCGGATTTTGTGGGCTTTGCAGTAGTCACAGATGGATTCGGTGCGCATTCCGCTTTGTTCGCGGACTTGGTCGAAGGTGTACCACTGCTGGCTGTCGCTGAAGTCGTTCTTTGTGAATATGGCATCGATCTGGTCTTTGTCGTAGAAGTTTTTGCAGCCTATGGTTTTGGGCTGGATGCGGTGGCGTTTTATAGTGGAGTTGAACCAGCTGAGCGTGACTGCGTATTCTTCCATTATCTGTTCTTTTGTCATCCAGTTGCTGAGGATGTCGTCTTTATCTGAGGTGCTGGTTTGCGGGATTCCGGCTGCGGCGTTGTCAAGGTCTTCACGGCTGATTCGGACAGTGCGGTCGGTGAATCTTTTGAGCTCGATGCCGGGGAGTTTGATGATTTTGTAGAGGGTGTTGCGGGACATTTGCATCAGGCGGGCGGCATCGGAGAGGGTGAGGAAATTCTTGTAGAGAAGTGCGAGGCGGTGGCGTTCTCTGACTTCAATTGATGTTGTGGCGAGGCGCTCGTTTCTTTTGCGGAGTTTGTCTGCAAGGCTGGCGCATCGCACGCTGCAATAGTTTGTGAATGCAGTGAGGGCGATGAATTCTTTTCCGCAGTGTTGGCAGATTTTGCGGTAGGTGCGTCTGTGTGTGTCCATAACTGGTTTTGCTGGGCTGCATCTACGATTTTACGTGTTCATCTTTGTTCAGTGTTGTTCAACTTTGTTCAAGCTGTCGAGTTCTTCGGCTCAGTGGTCGGTGAACAACAAAAATTTGTACCGCAAGAGGTACAAATGCGGTACAAATCAGTACGTAAAAGCATGAAAATGCATTAAAATATCATAAATGGTTAAACATCTGTCTCGGAGATAAGATGCTGATATTTAATGCTTTTATGCTTTATTCCGATGGATGTTGATATTTGGCTACTTCCCGATGCAAAAATGGCTGAAAATATTTCCCAAAACCTCGTCGGTGGAGATTTCGCCGACGATGGATCCGAGGTGGTAGATGGCTTCACGGATGTCCTGGGACAGAAATTCGGTCGGGACGGCAGCATCAGCATGCAAAATTACAGAAGCATCTCCCGAAGGAACGGCAACACCGGAAAGCGGAGAATCTCCGGTCGGGACGCCAGCATCAGCACGCAAAATTGCAGAGGTCTTTCCGGTAGGAGCAGAAGCATGCGAAGGTGCAGAAGCATCTCCCGTAGGAACGGCAACATCAGAAAGCAGAGAATCTCCGGTCGGGACGCCAGCATCAGCACGCAAAATTGCAGAGGTGTTTCCAGTAGGAACAGCACCCCAAACAGCAGAATTTGCAAGGACGGAAACATCGCCGGCGGCACCTGTCGGACAAAGAGCATTGAGGACACGGCAGAGAGCGGTGCGGGCGTCGGACAAGGCCTGATAATGGCGCTGGTTGGTTACCAAAGTGCTGTCAAGGGAGGCGGAAACACTGTCCTTCTGACTGTCGGCGAGCCAGGTACGAAGTGCATTGATTCCGTCGCCACGTTTGGCGGAAATAGCCAAAAACGAAGATGTAATCTCATGATTATCAAGATATGAAACAATATCATTGCGCAACTCCGTAAAGCTGTTATCAGTGACCGCATCCACTTTATTGAGCAGAAAAACCACTTTCTGGGCAGCAAAATCCACCTGAGGGACAATTTCATCGAGCGTAGCCGACAACTCTTCCTTAGAGCGGCTCACATCCAGCATCACAAGCACAACAGAGGCATCGTGCAGCTTCCGCAAAGTCCTCTCGATACCGATTTTCTCCACCGTCTCGTCAGTCGTCCTCAAGCCGGCAGTATCAATAAAACGAAACAGCACTCCCCCTATATTGTACGTTTCCTCAATCGTATCGCGCGTAGTGCCGTGAACATCAGAAACGATAGCCCTCTCCTCCCCCAACAAGGCATTCAGCAAAGTGCTTTTCCCCGTATTCGTAGCCCCGACAATCGCCACAGGCACACCGTTTTTGATAGCATTTCCGAGACGGAACGAATCCACAAGCGAAGAAATATGTCCCACGACACGTTCCAACAGCGACACTAACTCTCTCCTGTCAGCAAATTCGACCTCCTCCTCGCTGAAATCAAGTTCCAGTTCCATCAACGAAACAATATGCAGAAGCTCATCCCTCATCGACTTCAACTCAGACGAAAAACCGCCTTTGAGCTGCGCCAGAGCCACGCGATGCGCCGCTGCATTAGACGAAGCAATCACATCCGCAACTGCCTCCGCCTGCGCAAGGTCCATTTTTCCGTTCAGAAACGCCCTCCGGGTAAACTCGCCAGGCTCGGCGGCACGCGCACCCGCTGCATAAAGACGTTCCAGCACTGCCGTCACAATATACGATGAAGCATGGCATGAAATCTCCACCGAATTCTCTCCCGTATAACTGTGCGGAGCACGGAAAACAGACACCAACACCTCATCCAAGCCCTCCACAATGCCGAATTTTATCGTATATCCCGGAGCCTCCGCCAACCGGCCCTTACGACAGGACACCACGGCATCCGCCACCTCGAAACAAGCCTCGCCACTCACCCGGATTACAGCAATCGCCCCCGTACCCGGAATTGTCGCCGGCGCACAGATCACGTCATTATGATGGTCAAAATACATATTCTCAAATTTACCCTACAAATTTACAAAGTACTTTTGAAACGCTGAAATGAATTTTCAATATAAAAACAAAAATGTCAGTCAATAATATCAGTATTAATGACACATTCTGCTATAAGCCACCGAATTCCGCACAATGAGGGACTGCCCATCACTGTCAAATGCCTATGCAAACTTCGTATATGCGATTCACCGCTCCCTGCTAATAGCGTATCATCATGCTCATCACCATGTCAAATTCATATTTTCCCGAATATTCTCTCGACATTAAGAATAAATCACTACTTTTGCAGTGGACCTTAGAGTTTCGTAGCATAAATTAATGCGGTGGTAACTGCCTTAAAGTACAAGAGTCTTCCGAATGCCGTAGACACTTGCCGGAAAAAGAATTTCTGATATAAGTGAAAACAAGTAAATATTAGATTGAGTGGATGCTAAACAATATATGATTGTAGATTTGGAGAAACGCGGCAACAAGCAAATGTTTGTCACCGAACGCGTTTCTTCCATTTACAGGGGCAGGAACGGACTTTGGGTTGTCCGGTTTTCATCATCGCCTCGTATATTCAATTACAATCCGTCACGTTTGCTTTGTCTGACACATCCTGACACAATCAATCTTGGAGAAAAAGGTCTATACATCAATAATAGACACATTCACAATGTAGCAGAATTACTGCGTTTTACAGACGGTCGCTACATTTTTTATCGGGTCACATATAGCAATGGCTACTATGAGAATCTGGAAGGAAACGAGGTCTATATTACCCGTACACCGATTGACAGAAATGGAGGTTCTATTTGGGAATATCTTTGTAAACTGGCTGCTGAAACAGGTCTGATTGCAGAAGACAGTGGTGAAAATATCCTATCCAAGCAATATGAAAAGGTAGATGTGAAACGTGATAATGTTCCCTTAGCCCAATACCTGGGTGACAAAACAAAACTGTCCGATTATCCCATGCCCGAACAAGTCTACTATCCTTTTGGTTGCAATGCCAGCCAAAAAGCGGCCGTAGAAGCAGCGTTGACACATCAGGTAAGCATTGTTCAAGGACCTCCGGGAACCGGCAAGACACAGACAATACTGAATATCATTGCCAATCTGCTGATGAAAGGTAAAACGGTATTGGTTGTATCAAACAACAACTCGGCTGTAGAGAATATAGCCGAGAAACTAAGCGGAGAAGGCCTGGGCTTCCTTGTGGCCCAGCTGGGTAGCGTCCAAAACAAAGAAACATTCATCGCCAACCAGTCCGAGTATCCTGATATGACAGATTGGAAGATTGATGAACAGACAACTACACAAAATCTGGCGAAATTATCACTTCAAGCCGTTTCCCAAGGATTTGACGGACAACTCCGGCAGGCCAGGCTAAAGGCAGAATACGATGCCTTATCAAAAGAATCTAAATACAACGAAATGCGGGAAGACAGCCATACAGAAGATGAATGGCTGCATGATAAACCATCGGCTAAACTTATAAAATTGCTCTACCGCTATCAGAGGAAGGTAGAGAACGGACACAAGCCAGGTTTATGGTTCAGATTGCAATGGGTTTTCTCATTAGGAACCAAAATATTGACATTTTTAAATAGAAAAGAGTCTGATATCATAAGCAGTCTGGAATCGGCCTATTACTTCGCCCGAAAAAAGGAAATACAGCGAGAGATGGAATCAATTGCTTCGACACTCCAAAGCATAGATATCCAGAAGAGTATGAAAGAACTTCGCTCCGCTTCCCTGCAACTTTTGAAGGACATGATATCCAAACGGTATAATAGCGGACAAAGGAAAAGATTTACGATCAGGGATATTAAGTCCAGAACAGAAGAGTTCCTTAAAGAATATCCGGTTGTGCTCAGTACCACATATTCAGCTAAAAGCTGTATCAATAAAGACATGGTATTTGACTATGTGATTATGGACGAAGCCTCACAAGTGGATATCAAGACCGGGGCTCTGGCTCTATCATGCGCCGTGAACGCAGTGATTGTGGGTGACGACAAACAATTACCCAACGTGATAAGCCGAGAAGAAGAATTGGCATTGACGGCTATTCAGGCCACATATCAAGTGGACGACCGATACAACGCCGCCACTCATAGTTTCCTGCAATCGTGCCTGGAAATATTTCCGGATGCACCGGTAACACTGCTTAGAGAACATTATCGCTGCCATCCGAAAATCATAGAGTTCTGTAACCGGCGGTTTTACAATGGAGAACTGATTGCCATGACTACGGACAAAGGAGAAAAAGATGTATTGCAAGTGATTCGGACCGTACCAGGCAACCATGCCAGAGGACATTTCAACCGACGCGAAATAGACGTCATAATGCAGGAAGTATTACCGGAATGTGCAGAAACTGAAAATATAGGCATTATTACTCCGTATCGGGCACAAGCTGAAGCAATCAATCAGGCAGTCGGGAAAGACATAGCCAGCACAGTACATAAGTATCAAGGACGGGAATGTGACACCATCATTATGAATATGGTGGACAACTCTCCTACCGAATTCTCGGATGACTCAAATTTGCTTAATGTGGCCATTTCACGCGCCAAGACAAAACTATGTCTGGTAACGAACGGAAACGAAATGCCGCAGGATTCCAATCTCAGCCAGCTGATCAGCTATATCCGGTACAATAATTTTGAAGTGAAAGCCAGCAAACTACATTCTGTATTTGATTTGCTCTATCAGCAATACACGGCAGAAAGATTGGCCTACGAAGCCTCTCATCCGGCAGTTTCTGAACATTTATCAGAAAATCTGATATACGATATCCTGTCAAAAGCCATTGCCGAATTAAGTTTGTCCCATACCGGAATACTTTGTCATTATCCACTATCCAGACTTATTGCAGACAGGAATCATCTGGAAGACAAGGAAAAAGCGTTTGCCGAAAGTCCTTTTTCACATGTGGATTTCCTGCTCTATAACTCCTTGACCAAACAACCGATCTGTGCTATAGAAGTGGATGGATGGCATTTCCATAAGGAGAATGACGCCCAACAATTACGCGATGAGCTGAAAAATCAAATCTTCACAAAGTCAGGACTTCCCCTGCTTCGCATTTCCACAACAGATACAGTGAATCGGGAAACGATAAAAAAATCATTATCGGCAATTTTATGAAACCAAACATGAAAATCTTTGATAGTATGAAACAGGATATGTTCACAGCAATTTCAGCGCGATGGCGGCGCAGGCTTCGGCGTCGGCAAGGGCATGGTGATGGTTCTCCATATTGTAGCCGCAGGCAGCGGCCGCCACATGAAGCTGGTGGCACGGAAGCTTGAGACACCTGCGCGATGCGGCAAGAGTACAGTAAAAATCATAATCCGGATATTCCATACCATATTCGGAGAAAACCGCTTTCAGACAGCCTTCATCGAAAGGACGGTTATGCGCGACAAGCGGAAGCCCTTCGATAAGGGAAGCCACCTGCGCCCAGACTTCCGGAAATTTCGGCTGTCCGTCAGTATCCCGTCGGGTAAGCCCGTGAATTTCTGTCGTCCAATGAGTATAATAATTCGGGAAAGGTTCCATAAGGCTGTAAAAGCGGTCGGTTATCTCCCCTCCCCGTACCACGACAACGCCGACGCTGCACACACTGGAACGACATCCGTTTGCCGTTTCGAAATCTATTGCCGCAAAATCCTTCATTTCCAATAATTTTTAACAAAAGTACAAATATAGCCAAAAGCCGAGAGAAGACAACAAACTTGTTTTGATTGTTTTCCGAGGCGCCAGCGTATATCTGTGCGTTAGCACAAATATAGCAAAATAAAACAATTTATGATTTCCAAAATATATTCGTACCTTTGGAATTCACAAATTTTCAGGAGGTATGAGACAAGATAAATTACAATTGATGAAAGATTCCGTTTTAGCGGGAATAGCAATATCCATAGGCTGCATTGTCTACCTGAGCGTGGGAGGGGTGGCAGGAGCCGCGCTATTCTCGTTCGGGCTGATTACAGTGATATTATATCAAATGAAATTATATACAGGGACAGTCGGCTTTTTCAAAAACAAAAAAGAAGCCGCAGACGTGGGGCTGATACTTCTCGGAAACATTGCCGGCTGCCTTCTGACAGCATTGTGCGCAAAATACTCACTGCCCGAATTGAGCATCAAAGCCCAGGCAATCTTAGAGAAACGCCTCTCACTTGATTATCTGCAGCTTACGCTTTTAGGCATGGGTTGCGGCTTCATAATGACCACTGCAGTGAAATTCGCAAAAGACAAAGGCAGAGAAGCCTTTGAACGCTTTCTGCCTTTAATCTTCGGTATACCCGTATTCATCTGCTGCGGATTCATCCACTCCATCGCCGACGCATTCTACTACCTCGCCTGCCCGTGGAGTTTTCTCGGCGCCAACATCGTCCCCACACTGCTCTCCTACCTCACGGTTGTCCTCGGCAACTTCCTCGGATGCAACCTCTACAGGCTTGTGCAGGGTAGACTCGATGCATAATCAAACACACTTCCCAAAGCACCCAAGATTTTGCTACGCACAATCTTCTATCGTCTCAGCAATTCAAACAAGTTTGATTGCATTCGGCTTAATCGAAGATTTCTCCATTACGCTTCGCTCCAGTCGAAATGACAGAGAGGACACTTTGACATACTGCTTTCTTTAATCTCGGGCATAAATATGGACTGTTTTGTTCCCGAAATTGCTGTTTTGAGGTTTTCGGGCACGAAAAGTGGCTTTTTCATTCCCGAGGTCGCCGCTTTCCTGTCATTTCCTTCGAGGGAAGAGTAAATCCATATCCTTCTCCATAAGAGGCCCGGCAATGGCAGCAGGCTCAAACGTCCAATACCCCACAAGCTCAGGTCTGCCAATCTGCTCAGAATCAATGGTTTTGACTTTCATGATATAATCATAAAGCATATTCCGGATTTCAGGGCAGTACTCCACTACCCTTTCGTCAATCCTGTCTGTATCTATCCCTGCTCCCTGTCGCATAAGTCCGCCACCGCCTGAAGCACGGTAAGAAGTCATGCCAACCTTGTATGTAGCGGCATCATCAAAGGCGCGTCCGTCTGCAAGTCCCTCAATGACAATGCGTTTACCCATAGGCTGAGTACAATCCACTTTGTAGACAAGTCCTCCGCAAGAATCGAAATTGTAGCTGCGGTTCACAAAAGACCAGCGTTTCTGGCCGGTACGCGGATCAGCTTCATTCACGATTTTCAGAATATGCTCCGAACCCCGGCTCACGGTATTAATCCAGCCGTCGTACGACATTTCCAGATAATTACGGATTTCAGCCCCTGTCATATTCACCACAAAGAGCTGGTTTTCATAAGGATATATAGTAAACAAATCATTGTAAAGCAAAGTGCCGTGCTTGACGAAACCGTTGAACGTAAGAGGAGCGGCCATTGACAGTTCCGCAGAAGTGCTCTCAATCGTCAGAGTGTGAAGCAAATTCATATAGTCGTTCATTCCGACATATGCATCACGGGTGCGGAGGTCCATTTTGAGTTCGCCTATTTCCTTGACAGTAAAGGCCTTGACCGCCTCATAATCCTTATGGAAGGCAGCCTGCATTTCCTTATTGACCTTGGCCTTGTCAAAAGAGACCAAATCAGCAGAGTGAGTCTTGGAAACCACCTTGCCTCCTTCTACTCTGATGCGTATAGTACCGTGACCGAGATTGCGGCAGTGGCTTCCCGAATTAATCAGACAGATGTCCTCCTTCTCGAAAATCGCAGGCCGATGGTCATGCGCACATACAAGGAAATCCACACCCTTAAGGCTGTTGAATAGCATAAGTCCGTGATTTTCATTGTTGCCCTGTTCGTCGCCCGTACCACTGTGAATTGCAACTATCACGACATCAGGATGTTCCTTGGCAACCACCCTGTCAACAAGCTCCTGAGCCATAGGTTTCAGCTCGTGGAACTCAAGACCGGACCAGAGTTTCGGCGACAGCCAATTGTGGATATTCGGATTGGTGAAGCCGATGATCGCAATTTTCAGTCCCTGACGCCCAATCATCGTATACTCCTGAAAATAGGGCTTTCCCGTAGCAGTGTCAATGCAGTTTGCTGCAAGAAAAGGCACTTTCATGGTCTTACGCATCCTGTCGTACACAGGATGGCCGGTCTCGATGTCGTGATTGCCCACAACCACAGCATCATAGCCCATATATTCAGCCATACGCGCATACACATGCTTAGTCTCAGTGTCCACATAATTGAAATAATATGAAGCGTTGTCGCCCTGCAGACAGTCTCCCGCATCGACTAAAATCACATTTTCAGCCCCGACTTCCTCACGGACATTATTGACATACCCGTATGCACTCATCAGCGAAGTCGTCAAACGGTCAGAGACATATGTCGAATCAAAATAATGGCCGTGAACATCATTCGTAGTAAACAGATGGAGTTCGTATTCCCCGTCTTTCAGTTTCGGCGAGCATGAGAAAAGGCAGCCGAGGGCCGCAATCAGCAAAATAAAATCAATTCTTTTCATACTATCAAAAATTTTTACATTTATAAAAATTTTATGAGAGTATGATAGCCGTTCGCTATCGCTCACTCTCAC
>JBJEBQ010000027.1:0-146537 GCA_051870215.1 Candidatus Cryptobacteroides sp.
TGTTGTCGGTCAGACGACCGTCGTCAAGCACCTGAAGCAGGATGTTGAACACATCCGGATGCGCCTTTTCGATTTCATCGAGCAGAATAACCGAATATGGTTTTCTGCGCACAGCCTCGGTAAGCTGGCCGCCCTCGTCATAACCGACGTATCCCGGAGGCGCACCGACAAGACGGCTCACGCTATGACGCTCCTGATACTCACTCATATCGATACGCGTCATCATATTCTCATCATTGAACAGGAACTCGGCAAGAGCCTTTGCCAGTTCGGTCTTACCCACACCGGTCGTACCCATAAACAGGAATGAACCTATAGGACGCTTTTCGTTCTGCAAACCTGCACGTGAACGGCGCACGGCATCTGCCACAGCCTCAATCGCCTGCTCCTGGCCGACGACCCTCTTGTGCAGTTCGCTCTCCATACGCAGGAGTTTCTCCTTCTCGCTCTCAAGCATACGTTTCACCGGTATGCCGGTCCATTTGGCAACAACCTCGGCGATATCCTCAGGTGTAACAGCCTCTGTTATGATAGGATCCTTAACGGCAGCTTGTCTGGCGCTGAGTTCGTCGATTTTCTTCTGGGTTTCAGTCATCTTGCCATAACGGATCTCGGCCACTTTCCCGAAATCGCCCTGACGCTCGGCATTATGGGCCTGGATTTTATAATCCTCCATCTGCTGACGGGCCTCCTGCAAGCCTTTGACTATATCCTTCTCTTCATTCCAACGTTTCCTGAGAGCATCCCTCTCGGCATTTGCTGCAGTCAATTCCTCATTGATTTTGTCCAGCTTCAATGACACGCCCTCGCGCTTGACAGCCTCTTTTTCAATCTCCAACTGACGGATTCTGCTGTCCAGCTCCGCAATAGGCTCAGGCACTGAATTCATCTCCAGACGAAGCTTTGACGCAGCCTCATCCACAAGGTCAATAGCCTTGTCAGGCAGGAACCTGTTGGTAATGTACCTGTGCGAAAGTTCCACGGCTGCAATCAGCGCGTCATCCTCGATACGAACCTTGTGGTGGTTCTCATAACGCTCCTTCAGACCACGAAGAATCGAAATTGATGCAGCCGGCGACGGTTCGTCCACCATGACCATCTGGAAACGGCGCTCCAGGGCCTTGTCCGTCTCGAAATACTTCTGGTACTCATCCAAAGTCGTGGAACCGATGGTCCTCAACTCACCGCGCGCAAGGGCAGGCTTCAGAATATTCGAAGCGTCCATTGCCCCCGAAGTACGTCCCGCGCCGACAAGAGTATGGATTTCATCGATGAAAAGAATGACTTCCCCTTCGCTGTCAACCACCTCTTTTACAACGCCCTTAAGACGCTCCTCGAACTCACCCTGGTATTTTGCACCTGCTATAAGCGCACCAAGGTCAAGCGAATAAATCGTCTTCGTCTTCAAGTTTTCAGGCACATCACCGTCAACGATTTTCTGTGCTATGCCCTCGGATATTGCGGTCTTACCCACACCCGGCTCACCGACGAGAATCGGGTTGTTCTTCGTTCTTCTGCTAAGAATCTGAAGCACCCTCCTTATCTCATCGTCCCTTCCGATTACAGGGTCCAACTTGCCCTGCGTCGCCCTCTCATTAAGATTTACGGCGAATTTGCTTAGATTTTCAAATTTGTTTTCCATATAATTTCCTCCTTTTCGTCCAGAGGAAGCTACGGCATCCCAGCTTTGAGCCAGATAGCTGCAAAGCAGCAATAGCCGTCTGCTCCTAAGAACAAACGGCTATAAGTCAATTTATATTCCAATGCCTGAAATCTGACAATTTGTCAGTATCGGCGCGACAATCCTGTCTTACTCCTGAGCAGCGTCTGTTGCAGGCTCAGCAGGCGCCTCAGTGGCAGGGAGCTGACTTGGGAATGCAGGTGCAGCCTCTTCTGTCTGGATCTTGTCAGTGATGTCAATCTCCTGAGTACCCTTGTTGAGAGTGAACACATTGATGAGGATTGCAAAGACAAAAATGAAAGCTACAAGACCCCAAGTAATCTTCTCGAGAATGTCTGCTGTCTGGCGCACACCGAAAGTCTGGTTGCCGGCAACAAAATTACTTGCAAGTCCACCACCTTTTCCGTTCTGAAGCAATACGATAAGAGTGATAAGTATCGCTGCGATAAGAACGAAGACTGTCAAAACTGTAAATAATACGTTCATAATCTATTATAAAGCTATTTTAATTTTTTCCAAAAGTATATTATTCCCTATCCAATTTTTCGATAAGGGATGCAAAGTAAGCATTTTTTTCCGGATATGCCAAAATTAGTTTCGAATAAATGGCTTTTGCCTGTTCATAATAGCCCTGTTCGGCGTAAATTTGGGCCAAAGTCTCGGTATAAATGTCAATTTGCTCTAATTTTTCATTGAGTTTTTCCCCTGAGACAGGTTTGAAATTCAAAAAGACATTGTCATCAGCCTTCTTCACCCTGTCATAATCCGACTGGGTGAAATAATCACCTCCGACCACATGGATTTTCCTTTCATTCTGAGCTGCAGCACCACTTTCATCCGACGGCCGGTGCGCAATATATGATTTGATGATCTGAGTAAGCTTTTCATCAGCCATTGCAGCACCATGATTCATCAGACAGACAATTTTCCTGCGGTCCGGAATATAAAGGGCTGCATTGGCATATTCCTCGGCACTCAACTCCCCTCCAAGTTGCGACATCCTGACACACAGTTCCTTACGTGCACCGCCATACCAAGGATAAGCGGAAATCACTCCCATAAGTTCGTCCAGGCCCAGCTGCTTTATGTCGATGAAATTTCCCATATTCTACCAATTCGCCACAGTGGCATTAAACATATCCTCACAGAGTTTCTCGATGATTTCCTCACAAAGGGAAGCCTCCACAGCATCCAAAGGCTGCATGGAATCGAAATCCGCGTATGCAGAGAATGACTTTCCGTCCTCAAAGCTGTCTTCCGGATACTTAACATTCACAAACTCCAGCTTCACGGTCACCGTAAGGCGACTCTGCGCAGCCTGCTCGTTGGCCGAAATGGAAGTCGCACGCACATCATAACCAGTCACCGTACCGGAAATCTGCAGGTCACCGTCAACGTCCACCTGCTCCAGCCTCGTCATCTTGCGGAACTTGTCCCTCAACGCCTCGGTCAGATCATTCTGCAAAGAAGGATTGACCTTCAGCGCGGTATATTCAAAATAATTGATATTCACAGTCTTCACATCCGATTGAATAGAAGTACCTGTAAATGAATATATTCCACAGGACGCCACAAGAAGTGACGTCACGGCAAGGGATAGTATTGCTAAGACTTTTCTCATTTGTTCAACTCCTGTATTTTGCGGTAAAGCGTTCTTTCGGATATACCCAATTCAGCCGCTGCAGCCCTTCTGTTGCCGTTATGTTTTGCAAGGACCGACTCGATCAGCGACAGATTCGACTGCCTGATGGAAGTCACGGCATCACTGTGCGGCACCTCTTCCAACTCCTGCTCCTCCGGGTCCTCCTGTTCGTAGGAACTGTACTCCTGAGTACTCTGAGACAGCGGCGCCGCTATTGAATTTCCTGCAGGGGCAGCTGCCTGAACCCCCGATTTGGCTATCACGCCTTTCAGATAATCCACATCCTGACGCAACTGGTAGAGTGCACGGATAATCGCCTCCCTCTCGCCTGGATTCTCCGAAAATTCGGCAACGGACGCTTTCACAGGCAACAGATTCGGCTCGTCCTTAGGAATATATTCCTCCAACATCGCGGCAGTCACCTCGCATTTGTCGTATGGCGAAGAATGCTTCGAAGATTCGAGGGCTGACACTGTCTCGGCAACGTTCTTGAGCTGGCGGATATTACCCGGCCAGCGGTATTTTTTCAGCATAATCGCAGCATCCTCGGTCAGAGTCACCTTGCAGGTGGCATATTTGTTCGAAAAATCCGAAGCGAATTTGCGGAACAGCAGATTGATGTCGCCCGGACGCTCGCGCAGAGACGGCATTGTGATGGTCACGGCGCAGAGACGGTAGTACAGGTCCTCACGGAATTTGCCCTTGGCCACGCTGTTGAGAAGATTCACATTGGTAGCCGCCACCACACGCACATCGCTTTTCAGCACCTTTGACGAACCCACCCTGATGAATTCGCCGCTCTGGAGCACGCGCAGAAGCTTGGCCTGGGACGCAAGCGGAAGTTCTCCGATTTCATCCAGAAACAGCGTACCTCCGTCAGCCTCCTCAAAATAGCCCTTGCGCATCTCATTCGCTCCGGTAAACGAACCCTTCTCGTGTCCGAAAAGCTCGGAATCAATGGTTCCCTCGGGAATCGCCCCGCAGTTCACCGCGAAATATTTGCCTGTCCTGCGACGGCTGTTCTGATGGATAATTTTCGGGATGTTCTCCTTGCCGACACCGCTTTCTCCGGTAATCAGCACTGTGATGTCCGTAGGCGCCACACCGACGGCAATCTCCAACGCCCTGTTGAGCGCCGGATCATTACCGATAATATCATATTTATTCTTTAAACTTTGTAATTCCTGTACATTCATAACCTGCAAAGATAGCAAAAAGCCGGGAGCAGACAATCAATTTATTTGAATTGTTTACCGGGGCGCCGGCTACATCAGCTTGTATATTTCAGACACTTTTTTGAAGCCCTTGTGTACAAAAATACTGTGCGCCGAGTGGTTGTGCATACCGGATTCCAGATAAATATCCTGAATCCCGTGCTCATGGAACCAGTCTATAGCAGTAGAAATCAGCGCGCTGCCTATACCCTGTCCGCGCAGTTCTTCACTTACGAGCACATCACAGAGCATACCGAAAGGCTCCGCTCCGTCATCAGTGATTTCCACTACGCAGAATCCCGAAATCTTCTCCGGTTCATCCCGATGCACCACTTTGAACACAGCACCCTCGGACGGATTGTCAAAATGTCCGTTGTAATATTTCAGCCAATATTTTCGGGCCTCAGGAGCCGTGGAAGTAACGAATTCCCCGTCCACAATCTGCCCCTGACCGACTCCCATCTGGATTTCTCCGTGGGAAATATACTCTGTGTGCGAGTCAATGTAGGCAAGGAAAAAATCACAAAGCTGCGCACCGTCCTCCCTCAAAGCGGGAAGAATAATGTAATTTTCATTCATATTAAGTATATCTTCAAAATCATTTCAATTTCGCCCTCAGCCTGAACCACAGTTTACGCAGCACATTCTTCAGCACCACCAAAATCGCAAAAAGCGAAACCGCTGCGACTATCAGCACAAACAATGCCGAAAAACGGGTGGTTTCAAGATCGAAATACGACAGAAACGGCATTTCCGAATCCTGGAAGAACAATTCGAAGGTAGCGGCACAGGACAGGATGGACAGCACGATATTCATCGTGAAATCTTCTTTAATGGCATTGTAGTCGCTCAGATTGTGAAGACTCGAGTCCACAATGTCGCTGATTTCATCAAACTGCTGCATTTCCTCTTCCAGACCGAGACGCCTGGCCGTGCGGTCGAACATCACCTTGTGTGAAGCGAACTTCGAATATTGCACCACATCAAGCTGCAGAATGACGCGCGACAGTGTCATGCCCGTCTCCGCATTGTCTCCGATAATCTGCTCTGCAGACTTTTTGTCAGCATGGAGACTTGCTTCCATAAGCAGTTCACAAGCCCTGCCGATAATATGTTTTTTTGCAAGCACCATCTGCAGAATCAAAAGATATTCAGGCCATGAAACATGATAGTAAGCCCTTTTGCGCAGGTGGTTGGCCCAGTTCACGCCTTTTTTGCGGCCGTCCTCAGCCACAGCACCGCGCCTGCCGTAAGTACCTATTACCACGCTCAGGTTTGAGCCGGCAAGAACAAGGTCATCCGTGTCGATTGCGATATTTTCACCGCAGACCTCATCATAAGAGGAATCATCACGATACGGCCACTCGCATGGATACAGCGTCAGAAGTCCTATGAGTTCACTCTTGTGGTACTCCCTTATATGGCTGACAATCTCCGCCTCCGAAAGTTTCGGCCGCCTTTCGAGACTGAACAGATCACCCTTTCCTCCTTTCTCCGGATGACTGACATTTTCCCATATATCCACCATCGCATAATGCGAATCCTGCTGCACGCATGGCATATTCCGCTGGAACTTCTTTCTGAAAGCCACTCTGTCCTCCTTCTCGACTTCCGCCTTGAAAGCCATGTTGTTACGGTAGAGGAAACGCTTGTAACGTTCGGCGACATCATCAAATTTCCTGCCCTCGCCTTCCAACACAAGCGGCTCCGATGACGGCGGCACAGAATTTCCGTTCTCGTCTATCCACATATTATATACATTCAGCACAGTCTCCATATTGATGATGCTGTCCCCTTCCTCCTCGTCGGATTTATCAATCGTATCACTCCAATATTCCGCACCGAGAAAAGTCGAAAGCAGGGCGATGATATGATCCGTTGTGGCGTTGAGCCGGGTCTTCCCGTCCGCCGACAGAATCCGCGAACTGTACCCGTCAAACAGAAAACGGTAGGTCATGGAAATGGTATTCCCGAAAAAACACGACATTTCCACATTCACGTGCCCTTTCAGGAGCCTCGGCTCAAAATCCTCGTCCTCAGCAGGCCTTAGAGGCATGTCAAAATCAAAGCCCCTCAGAGAACACCTGTACACCGACTCTTCGGGAAAACAATACACCTTCTGACATTTTTCCCCTTCTTCCTTCACCATGCGCCTTGAACCCAATTCCCCGCGCATATAGCAGGTCTCCAGACGGTCTCCGTTTTTTACAACGAAAATCTGTCTTTCCATGTTCTGGTTCATATACACCAAGTCCTCATCAAGAAAGTCCGCGATTTCCCTATGCACCTTAGTCTCGACGGCCTCGGCTGTAATAAGCTTCTCAATCTCCTCGTAATCCGCCTCAACAGCTGAAGGCAGCATGAAGAACTGCAATCTCTTGTCCACAGTGAAAGTGTGAATGAAAACCACAGAAAAACCTGGATACTCCAGACCATGACCGTCTTCCGAACAGCAATAATTATAATTAGTGTCCATAAAATGATTATTTCCGTAAAGATAGTCAGTATTTTTCACACTGCTGTGATTTTTGATGAAAAATCGGCAAATGACTGATTTTTAGCACCAAATAAAACTATACTCTGCCGCCCGGAAGAAACCGTCAGGTCATAATGAAGTCTCACAAACTGTCAGGACAATCGGCAGGTGGTCAGAAACGCCGCCGTTGTAGCGCGGACCGCTGTAGGTACGCTTCGGTTTGTCACCGGCATGGCGTTTATCCCTCTCCATCAGGAAAGGAATGCGGCAGACTTCCATCCGGGAACACTCCGCAAGGCCGCGGCTCACGAAAAACATATCAATCAGCTCCCATTTGCCCTCATAGCGTATAGTCCCCTCGCCCCGCCCATGCAGGGCCACAGCCTTATTGACTAAAATATCCTCCACCAAGGCGAACTGTTCCCCGTCAGGCGTGTCATTGAAATCGCCCATAGCTATTATCCACGCTGACCCGGCGCAGATTTCCCCATCACTGCCGGTCACGGCATCATTTCCAGGCAAACCCCGGCGGCCACTCCGACCGGCAAGCACACGTTCGCAGATTTCACACATACACATCATCACTTCGCGGCGTTTCTTCCCACTTTCCTTCACGCCTCCGAATTTCGAAGGATGATGATTGACAAGAATATCCCAGCGACGCACTCCTGAAGCCTTTTCCACCCCGATTTCCTCCAGCCCGGCATACAGGATATCCCTGGTGAAAATCGTGTCCCCAGTCTCAGTCAAAGGCGTCACGGCCTCGGCACCAAGAAGTCTGAACTTACTGCCGCGATACAGCAGAGCGACGTCAATTCCACGTCTGTCATGGCTGTCAAAATGCACAAAACGGTAGTCGGTTTTCCGCAGATTAGTGTCGTGTAGCAGCTTGTAAAGCACTTTTCCGTTCTCCACCTCAGCAAGACCGATCACATCCGGCAATTGCCTGTATCTGTCCGCAAGATAAAATATTCCCTTGGCAATTCCGGCCGATTTGGCCTCGAATTTTTTCTTCGTCCAATGCCTCCTGCCGAATGAAGAAAACTCCTTGTCGGATTCGCTTTGACCTCCGTCCGTGTAATCGAAATAATTTTCTAAATTCCAGAAAACCGCTACAAACGTCCCGTTCTTATTTTCTCCCGCACCCGTCGCATCCCTGTCAGCAGCCTTTGCGAAAGCGGCGGATGCCGCAGTCAGCAAAACAAAGCAGCATAGCGGCAAAAATAATTTGTTTTCCCTTTCCATAGTAATATATTTTATTGATTATTTGATTATCAGTTTCCAGACATCCGACGGACAAGTAAAGCGAAACAGTTTTCATCCTCAAAATGAAAGTAGCGGCAAGGTAAGGAATTTATTGATACGGCTATGTAAAATAAAATTAAACTTTGCGTTGCCTTTTTTTACATTTCGGTGGTAAAAATGTAAGAAAAAGCAAAATTGCCGTTTGGGACGAAAGGGATGAAAATGGAAAGGAGATTTTTTCATGATTACTTAAACAATCGTCAAATAATTAGTACCTTTGCAGTCTGTTTGTAAAATAAATTGCAAACCGGGAGCAGACAACAAATTCATTTGATTGTATGCCGGGGTGCAGCATGTAGTAAGAATTTAAATTTTTAGAAAATATGTCACTTAAATGCGGTATAGTAGGTCTTCCTAATGTGGGAAAATCTACATTGTTCAATTGTGTGAGTTCAGGAAAGGCACAGAGTGCCAATTTCCCTTTTTGTACCATAGAACCGAATATAGGATCTACCATCGTTCCAGACAAACGCCTGGAGGTATTGGAGAGCCTCTGCCATCCTCAGAGAGTTATTCCTGCAACGGTGGAAATAGTTGATATTGCAGGACTTGTAAAAGGTGCGAGCAAAGGTGAAGGCCTGGGCAACCAGTTCCTGGCCAATATCAGGGAAACGGATGCGATACTTCACGTGCTGAGGTGCTTTGACGACCCTAATATCGTGCATGTTGACGGTACGGTGGACCCTGTCCGCGACAAAGAAGTGATTGATATGGAGTTGCAGCTCAAGGACCTGGAAACTGTGGAAAGCCGTATCGCAAAAGTGCAGAAGCAGGCTCAGGCCGGAGGTGACAAGAACGCCAAAAGACTGCTTGATATCCTCCTTCAGTACCGCGACGTGCTTCAGCAGGGCAAATCCTGCCGCAGCGTGAAGCTGGACAATCCTGAGGATATAGCTCTTGCAAAGGAATTGTATCTGCTTACAAACAAGCCTGTCATGTATGTCTGCAATGTGGACGAGGCTTCCGCAAAGGACGGCAATGCATACGTTGACCGCGTGCGTGAGGCCGTAAAGGATGAAAATGCTGAAATTCTTGTTTTGGCTGCCAAAATCGAGTCTGACATTGCCGAACTTGAAAGCTATGAGGAAAAACAGATGTTCCTTGAGGAGATGGGCCTGGAGGAGTCAGGAGTGGTAAGGCTCATTCAAAAGGCTTACTCTCTGCTTAACCTGCGCACCTTTTTCACTGCAGGCTCTGATGAGTGCCGTGCCTGGACCATCAAGGTGGGCGACAAGGCTCCGCGTGCTGCAGGAACCATCCACACGGATTTCGAAAAAGGATTCATCCGTGCGGAGGTCATCAAATATGAGGATTTCGTGCAGCTTAAATCCGAATCAGCCTGCCGTGCCGCCGGCAAACTCGGTATCGAAGGCAAGGACTACGTCGTTCAGGACGGTGACATCATGCACTTCCTTTTCAACGTATAATTCATTAGCAGTTGTCGTTTCGCTGTTTTTCCAGTTCGGCCTGGATGGAATTCATTCTCTTGGTGGTCAGCGGGTAGAACAGCAGGAAAAGAAGCGAAATCAGAGCGACGGCAGCAGGTACGAAACTCATGAGGGCGCGAACCCAGATGAGAGCAGACTCCGTCTGTACGGCGCCGGCCTCTGTACTGAAACCGACAGCGGCGAGGATAGCGGTCACGGCAGACCCGCCGATAGCGCCGCCGAATTTCTGTGCCATGGAAGAAGACGAGAAAATCAGACCCGTAGAGACAGTCTTGAATTTCAATTCCGCATAATCGGAAATATCTGCATACATACTCCAGACAAGAGGTGAAATGATACCGGTAAGTATGGAAATCAGCACCTGCAGGATCATCATCATCCAATAGCCGGCGCTTGTCAGAGGAACAAAGAAGAAAGCCGAGCTAAGCACAATCAGGAGCACTAAGCAGGACATGAAAGTGGTTTTCTTGCCGATTTTGCCCGTAATGGAAGGAGTCATCGCCACTCCGGCCATATTTGCAACCTCACCCACGGCGAAGAAGATACCGGCATAAAACAGGAACTCCGTGGAGAAAATCTTCAGCTGGGCGCCGTCACCTACCACATTTGCAAAGAAGAAAGGCCCGGCGGTATAACGCACGGCATTGAAGAAATTGAAGAACAGCACTCCTCCGAGCAGAATCCACCAAGGCGCATTCTTGAAAAGCGAACCGAGGTCGGAAACCACAGACGTCTTTTTCGGTTCGGTCTTGACGTTTTCGCGCGTAAAAATGAACGTAAGGATAAACAGAACCACACAGCAGGCTGCCACGACAATCATCGCGTACTGCCATGAAGTGGCGTCATTCACACCCGCATCAATACCGCGAATCGAATTGAAAGCCCTGCAGAGAGGCTCCCATGCGGCAAGCACGACAAAACTTCCGGCATAGGCGAAGAACATACGGAAAGAAGAAAACACAGTCTTCTCGTCAGAATCGTCGGTCACCACGCCCAACATCGCCCCGTAAGGCACATTGATCGCCGTGTACACGGTCATCATCAGGATATAGGTGACATAGGCCCATATTCTTTTGCCTTCATAGGAGAAATCAGGAGTCGTGAAAAGCAGCACACCCACGATAGCGAAAGGAATTGCAATCCAGAGCAGATACGGCCTGTATTTTCCCCATCTTGTGGACGTACGGTCGGCAATGATACCCATCATAGGGTCGGAAACGGCATCCCAAATACGTGTAATCAGCATCAGAAAGGTGGCATCCACCAGGGAAAGTCCGAAAATAGTTGAATAAAAAAATGGCAGATAGGCCGTGAAAATCTTCCAGAACATTGAAGACGACATATCTCCGAAACCATAAGCGATTTTTTGAATCAGCGGTGCCTTTTTCACCGCAGGAACATTTGTTTGTGCCATTATTATGTGTTATTGTTTAGATGTACAAAGATAAGAAAATACAGCTTAAACCACAAAAAAAACAGAGGCGGAACAATTGATTATTTGAGCGATAATGAATAACTTTGTTCCAAAGGAAAAAACATGAAAACACTCACTCATTTTACCCGACTGGCCGCAGCGGTTTTGGCGGCAATGACGGTGCTCGCTTCACATGCTGACGCCCAATCCGTAAAAATTGACGGCAACTGGAAATTCGCCTTGGGCGACGCTTCATCCATGGAAGCGGACTTCACCCACGGCACGGAATATTTCACTTATCTGTGCAAAGTCAATTCCGCGGACCACTCCCACGCTCCCATCACAATGAATTTCGACGACTCATCATGGAAGGATGTCACCCTGCCGCACGATTGGGCAGTGGACCTGCCTTTCAGCGGAGAAGCCTCACACTCACACGGTTACAAGACAATCGGATGGAAATACCCCAAAAATTCAGTCGGCTGGTACAGAAGGAAACTTGAAATACCCGCCGAAGACAAAGGCAGGCAGATCTGGCTTGAATTTGAAGGCATCTACCGCGATGCGGAAATCTTCATCAACGGCTGCTATCTCGGCAAGGAAACAAGCGGCTATACATCAGCGACATACAATCTGAGTCCCTATCTGAATTACGGAGGGGACAATGTCATCACGGTGCGCTGCAACGCCTCCCTTGAAGAGGGATGGTATTACGAGGGTGCCGGAATTTACCGCCACGTATGGCTCCACAAGGCAGGTCCTGTGGCGATGAAACCGTATTCACTGAAAGTGGACGGGAAGGGAGTCCCGACTTATGAGACCAGCCTTGTACCCGGGGCGGATCCGGCAAAGGTCAGCGAAAGAATCACATACTTTGACGCTGAAGGAAATGTGGACACGGACCCGTCAAAACTCTGGAGCCCTGATGCCCCGTATCTCTACACTATGAAAATCGATCTTCTGTATGACGGCGAACTTTCAGCGAGCTACACAAGGCGCATAGGTCTGAGACATCTGGATTTTGACCTGCAGGAAGGTCTGAAAATCAATGGAGAGCATATCAAATTGAAAGGCTGCAACCTTCATCTGGACCATGCAGGAGTGGGAAGCGCCATACCTGACGAATTGTGGAGATACAGGCTCATGCGCCTTAAGGAGTTCGGATTCAACGCTATACGCAGTTCGCACAACCCGGCTTCTCCTGCCATGCTCGACCTTTGCGATGAACTCGGCTTTCTTGTGATAGACGAGAACAGGCAGCTTGGAGTAAACAAGGCGCAGCTTGACGATATGAGAAAAATGATTGAGCGTGACCGCAACCATCCGAGCGTAATACTCTGGAGCATAGGCAACGAGGAATGGGCGGTGGAATGGTCTGAAAAAGGTACGCAAATCGCTGGAATAATGACTGACTTCGCACACAGTATCGACCCGTCAAGACCGACTACTTACGGCAGTTCAGGTGGACGCGAACTTGTCAAGGGCGTGGATGTTTTCGGCTACAACTACATCGTGCAAAACCCTGTGGATGAATACCATCAGAGTTATCCGAAGCATCTTGCCGTGGGTACTGAAGAGACTTCCGGAGCAGGCACAAGAGGAAAATATTATACCGACAGTTCAAAGGGCTGGATGACACCGCTCAACCGCGTCGACACTCTCGGACGCATCAACGTCATAGAACACGGATGGAAATTCTACAAAGAGCGTCCGTGGGGACTCGGACTGTTCTACTGGACGGGACTGGACTACCGCGGCGAGCCGAATCCTATGAAATGGCCGGCAACAGGCTCGCAGTTCGGCATTTTCGACTACTGCGGCTTCCCTAAAGACGAGGCTTTTTACCTTGCGGCAGCCTGGACCGACACGCCTGTAGTGCATATCTGCGGACCATACAAGGGAGAAGTCTGGGTATATTCCAACTGCGCATCCGTACGGCTGTATGAAAACGGCAAAGCCCTGAAAAAACAGGCAATGCCCGAGGACGGACACCTGGTCTGGAAGGTCAGCGAAGATGCGGTTTTCCGTGCTGTGGGATATGATTCAAAAGGTCATAAAGCCGCAGAGGACAATTATCCTTTCGTATGCAGGGAAATTTCAGTGAAGCCTTTTGCAGGAAAGCTCAGAGCAGACGGGGAAAGCGTGGACATCATTGATATAGAGGCCCCCGACGACACTCCTCTGACTGTGACGGGCAAAGGACTGGAAATACTCGGCTGGGGCAACGGAGATCCTGGCTTCAAATACATCGAACGTCCTTTGGAAGGAGAAAATTCAATTACCGTACATCCTTTCTCAAACAAGGCCCAGGTAATTGTAAGGTCACTGAAAAAAGAAACCGCCGAAACCCAAAGAATCTCGGCGGAAATATCAGAAAATTCAATCCTCTTCAAGGTAGAGAACCCGCGATGACCAGTCGGTCCGCTCGTGATATTCACAAATGTTCTCTTTCGGAATTTCAAGGCCGTTCTCCATCAGGAAGCGGCCTGAGATTTTTTTACCCTCGAAAGGAAGCGGCTCCAGGTCTATTCTGTCAAGTTCCGTGATTCTGTAGTATTTGTCAGGATCAAGCCCGGCCATTTTCACCCTCAACGGATGCTCGTCATAGAAATTGGCCATCTTCCACCAGAAGAACACGGCCTTGTCTTTTCGCTCCGAGCTGTACATAAGGGAAGCCACGCCTTTGTCCTCGTATGGGGAAACCAGTCTGTAGAGGTCTCCGAACTGCACGACAGGACGTATCATCTTGTATTCGGCTATGGCCTTGCGGCACTGTTCCTTCTCCTTGTCACTCATATTCTTGGGCTGGATTTCCATTCCAAGGCGGCCGCTCATCGCCACGTCTATCCTGTATTTGAGCGAAGTCGTGCGGAATACCGTGTGATTGGGCGTAGCACTGATATGCGAAGCCATTGCAATTGCAGGGAAGAAATAGGATGTGCCCCACTGCATATAGATTCTCTGGAGTGCATCCGTATTGTCTGACACCCAGAATTCGTCAAAATATTTCAGGACACCCCAGTTTGCCCTTCCTCCGCCGGATGCGCAATCCTGTATGACAAGGTCCGGATATGCCTCGCGCACTCTTTCGCATACCTTGTCAAAACCAAGCCAATAGTCTATGAAAAGATGGCTCTGATGCTCAAGATACTGGCTGCCCGCCTCGGAAATGTTCATATTTGCATCCCACTTGATATAGCTTATTTCCGGATTCTTTTTCATCAGGTCATCAACCACGCCGAAGACGAAATCCTGCACCTCTGGGTTTGAAAGGTCAAGGACGAGCTGAGTGCCTCCGCGGCCTGTAACTACCTCGCGTCCGGGGGCTTTGATAACCCAAGCAGGATGCTTTTCATACAATTCGCTCACAGTATTGGTCATTTCAGGCTCGATCCAGATGCCGAAATCTATGCCTTCTTTCTGAGCCGTCTTCACAAGCCATCCTATGCCATGCGGCAGTTTTTTCCTGTCAACCACCCAGTCGCCGAGCGAAGAACTGTCATTCAGACGACGGTATTTCTTCCCGAACCAGCCGTCATCCATCACAAAGAGTTCTCCTCCCATAGATGCTATGTCGTGCATCATTCCGGCCATGCCCTCTTCATTGATGTCGAAATATACTCCCTCCCAGGAATTGAGCAGCACCTTGCGTTCCCTATCGCCATGCCGGAGCATATATCTGCGTCCCCAACGGTGAAAATTGCGGCTGACCCCTCCGAGTCCTCTGTCAGAAAAAGAGAGGGCAAGCACAGGAGTATTGAAAGTATCATGCTTCCCGAGGGTGTACCAGGAGTTTTCCGGGCAGATGCCTGCAAAAAAATGTATGTAATCCGAATCATTGGACTGCATTCTCAATTCATAATTTCCTCCCCAGCAGAGGGCCGCTCCGATTACACGTCCGGTATTCTCCTGAGGCTTGCCGTCAAGGGAAATCATCACTTCGCCCCTTGAAGTGTGGGCGTTGCGTGTGCCGTCAATATTCTTTATTACCCTATAGCCGCGCTGTACAGGTTCTTCAAGTATTCTTGCCTCGTTGGCCCAAGTGCCGTAGAATGAGGTCATCCATGCATCTCCGCCCCTCAAAGACAGCTTTCCTGAATCGAATCTTCTGAGAATCAGAGACTCTTCTTCCCCGGAACCGATCTGCGTCCAGGTCTCGACAATATCCTCCTTGAAGCGTGATCTGAAGCAGACCCGGACTTCAGTAGGATAGACTTTGTCCTTAAGAACAAACACTAAGAGTTCGCCGTTTTCCTCAGGAGTCCTCGAGACCTCTTCAAGCGCGAGGTCGAGAGTAATGTTGCCGTCCGCATGAGTCACCGCCAATGCTGTCTCTTCCGTACCTTTGAGGCCGAATGCGGGATAGCTGTCATGTCCGGCATAACCTCCGGCAAGTGCCTCGGCAGGCTCGGACAGACGCTGTCCATAGTAGACAGTCTTGAGCTGAGAGCCCTTTGAAGCCTCAAATACCATGGAAGTGTTTTCCGTATTGAGGACAACGAGGTCGCCATCCCCTTCGTTCACTAAAGGAAGTGCAGCGGCAAGCAGAACCGCAGCGAGCATTGAAACAATCATCATAATTCTATAGTCATTTCGTGATGGCCGGGCTTATATGCTATAAACGCTTTTTTGCCCGTACCGGTGTAATTAATTGTAATATCGTAAGTTGCGTCTCTGAAAGCCCTCTTGATTCTGAACGTCCTGAATTGTTCGGGCGGAAGACACGGCTTTATCTCCAGGCCGTCATATTGCGGACGTATTCCGAGAAGGTATTCCGAAACAGTCACCCAGTTCCAGGCTGCAGTGCCTGTAAGCCAGCTGTTCTTGCCCTCACCGGGGACAGGAGCGTCCTTGCCTGAGACCATCTGGCAGTACACGTACGGCTCCACCTTGTGACGCTGCCGGTCTTTGATGAAAGCAGGCGAGATTTTGCAATAATGCTCCCAGGCATCTTCAGCGCGGCCCTCGAGCACTTCGCCTATAATGACCCATGGATTGTTGTGGCAGAAAATCCCGGCATTTTCCTTATAGCCAGGAGGATACGAAGAAATTTCGCCGTAGGCTTTAATCCATTTCGTATAGGCCGGATTATTCAGTACAATACCGTCAGGACTGTCGAGATATTTTTTGACAGAGTCAAGCGCCTTTGCACAAAATCCGTCTTCCGCCCCTATACGCGCCATCGTGCACCAGCCCTGGCTTTCGATATAGATTTTGCCTTCCTCATTCTCGTTCGAACCGACTTTCCGGCCGAAGTAATCATACGCACGCAGGAACCACTCTCCGTCCCAGCCGTATTTGCGCACGGCGTCTTCCATGGCGGCAACGGCCTTGTCGACGCTTTCCGGGTCTATACCCTCCGCATTTTCAGGGCCGAGACGTCTCAGCAGTTCAGCCCATTCACGGCCTTCGTACACGAAGAGGCCTGCTATCATAAGACTCTCAGCCTTAGAACCTTCCGTCTCATTCTCCGTGGTCTGGTAAGACTCGTCAGGATTATCAGAGAAACAGTTGAGATTGAGGCAGTCATTCCAGTCGGCCCGCCCGATAAGCGGAAGACCATGAGGACCGAGATTGGCCGCGACGTGCTCGAAACTGACGCGCAGATGCTGCAGGAGGGTCTTTTCACTTCCCGCTTCATTGTCGAACGGCACCATTTCACGCAGAATGCCGAAATCTCCGCTTTCCTTGATGTAGGCCACCGTTCCGAAAATCAGCCATAGCGGGTCATCGTTGAAGCCGCCGCCTATGCCGTTGTTGCCGCGCTTCGTAAGCGGCTGATACTGATGGTAGCAGCCTCCGTCAGGAAACTGTGTCGCCGCGATGTCCAGAATCCTCTGTCTCGCCTTATCCGGCAGCTGATGGACAAAGCCTGCAAGATCCTGGTTGGAGTCGCGGAAGCCCATGCCCCGTCCTATGCCGCTTTCAAAAAACGAAGCTGAACGGGACATATTGAAAGTGACGACGCACTGGTATTGGTTCCAGATGTTGACCATTCTGTCCAATTCGGGGACTCCTGTACTTGCCTGAAACTTCGACAGCAGGCCGTCCCAATATTCATTCAGTTGAGTAAACGCCTTATTTACAGCTTCTTCAGATGAATATTTACTAATAAGCGAATAGGCCTTTTCCTTGTTTATAATAGCCGATGACGACGATATTTCCTTACCGGTAGGGACTATGAATTTCTCTTTCCCGGCATTTTCCATATAGCCTAAGATGAAAATGAGGGTTCTGCTTTCTCCCGGAGCCAAAGTCATATCCATGCGATGTGACGCGACAGGACTCCATCCGTGCGCCACAGAATTGCGTGATGTGCCGTCAAACACTGTCTGCGGACGCTCAAAACCGTTGTAGGCACCGAGGAAACTGTCCCTGTCTGTGTCGAAGCCGTCGATTGGGCTGTTCACGCTGTAAAAGGCGTAATGATTGCGGCGTTCGCGGTATTCTGTCTTGTGATAGATTGTGCCGCCTTCGATTTCCACTTCACCTGTGGAAAAATTCCTTTGGAAATTCTCCATGTCGGTACCTGCATTCCAAAGGCACCATTCGGCAAATGACCAGAGCTGCACATTTTTATGCTGTCCGCTGTCATTGCGGAGTGTAAGTTTCTGTATCTCACAGTTTTCCCCGAGAGGCACAAAAAAAAGCACATCTGCCGACAGTCCGTTTTTCGTACCGCATATACGGGTATATCCCATACCGTGATGGCATTCGTAAGCATCAAGTTCCGTACGGCAGGGTTTCCATCCTGGATTCCAGACAGTGTCCCCGTCCTTGATGTAGAAATACCGGCCGCCGTTGTCCATAGGCACCCCATTGTAGCGGTAGCGTGTCAGACGGCGGTATCTGGCGTCACGAAAGAAGCTGTATCCTCCGGCCGTCTGTGATATCAGGGAGAAAAACTCGCTGTCACCCAAATAGTTGATCCAGGGATACGGAGTGTCCGGAGACGTTATGACAAACTCTTTCGAAGCATCATCGAAGTATCCGTATTGCTTATTTGCCATGGCTATAACTTTCAGAGCTTTTGGTTTCTGTCAATAAGTGCGTTAAGAGTCCCGACCGTGAGGCCCGTGCGGAATCCGTCCGGCGCAGTGTTCATACAATAGTCGACAAGTCTGTCCACAGTGGATGTAGCCACGTGCATACGGGTGTCGCTCGAAGCGTAGTAAATGAATACCTTGCCGTCCTCGTCTGCAATCCATCCGTTTGCAAACAGCACATTCATCACGTCGCCGATATACTCTCCGTCCTCAGGTGCCATAAAGAATCCCGCCGGCTCCGCAATTGTCCTTGACGGGTCTTCAAGGGAAGTCATGTACATATAGAGCACATATCTGAGTCCGCTTGCACAGCCGCGTACCCCGTGTGCCAAGTGAAGCCAGCCTTTTGAAGTCTTTATCGGATGAGGGCCTTCCCCGTTCTTCACCTCGGTGATGGTATGGTAGTGTCTGGCTGATATTATTTTCTGTTCCCTGACCACAGCGTGGCTTATATCGTCGATGAGGGCCCAGCCTATGCCACCGCCGTTACCCGTGTCGATAAATCCGTCCTGAGGGCGCGTGTAGAGGGCATATTTGCCGTCCACGAACTCAGGATGAAGCACGACATTGCGCTGCTGTGACGGACTTTCAAGGTCCGGCAGCCTCTCCCATGTATCGAGGTCGTGTGTACGTGCTATTCCGCAGCTTGCAGTGGCGGCGCTGAGATCCCCCTCCAGGCTGTGATCCTTGCGCTCGACACAGAACAGGCCGTAAATCCATCCGTCCTCGTGCCTTGTCAGTCTCATGTCATAGACATTGGTCGCAGGTTCCCCCCATTCCGGCATTGTAATGGGACGCGCCCTGAAACGGAAATTGTCTACGCCGTTGTCAGAGTCGGCGACTGCAAAGAATGATTTGCGGTCAGCGGCTTCAACCCTCACGACAAGGCTGTATTTTCCGTTCATTTTGATGGCTCCGGAATTGAGTGTGGCATGGATGCCGAATCTCTCCATGAGATACGGATTGGTTTCGCGATTGAGGTCATATCTCCATTCCAATGGCGCGTGGTCTCCGGTAAGAATAGGATTTTCGTAACGTTCATACACGCCGTTGCCTTCAACAGGCTTATTCTTTCTTGTGATGAGAGCCTCGTAGTCGGCACGAAGCAACTCAAGTCTTTTGTCGAAATTCATTTCAGTATGTTTGTTATAATGTAAATATTCAATTATAGCATTCTGATGTTTTCGGATTCAATGAAAGCCTTGAAATCCTCTGCGCTTGCCTGACCAGGGAAAGGAGCATAAAAATGTCCGGGCATATCCGGAGCATTTCTCCATGTCAGCACATAAGACAGAGGATAACCCTTGATTGCCGGGGCGAGAGTTCCTGTCCACCATTCCGCATCAGGAATGCCCTCGCAGCCTGTCTCGGTAAGGGCTATGGTTTTTCCGTGCTCCTCGCCGAATTTCACGAGAATATCCAGGGCATTGCGCAGTTCTGCGGTATATTCCTCAGAAGTACCATAATGGTAACAGTCCGTGCCTATCATATCCACCATTTCATCGCCCGGCCATCTTTCCATGAAAATCTCCTCCGTGAGACCCCCGGACCCGGGCGAAAATGACCACACAAGATTGTCAAGTCCACGCTCCAGCGTCATATATTCCCAGGTCATTTTCCACAGAGCCTTATATTCTTCCGGAGTACAGAGCCCGCGACCCCACCAGAACCAGCTCCCGGTGTGCTCGTGCCATGGACGGAAAATCACGGGGATAAGTTCTCCTCCGGCCGTTTTGAGCGATTCGAGAAAATCAGCGGCATTGGAAAGCCATCCGATGAAACAAGCGTGCTTTTCTCCGCCTTCGAGTATGGACGCCACCACTTTGTCCGAGCTTACATCCCACGCATCACCTCCGGTCAGAGGATTGCGCGGATGCCATGAAAATGTGACTATGCCTCCACGTTCATGATGGGCCACAGCGCTTGCACGCATTTGCGCGAACGGATTATTGTCCAGATTGGTCTCGTTCGCAAGCTCTATTCCGCCAAGATCCAGGCCGTACACCGCTGGATAGAAGCCGCAGACTTCCCTGACATCCGAGCGGGTGAAATCCCCTCCGTCAGTCCTCCATGTATGGCCGTACATGAGGTCATCCTGATGTCCGAACATGGTCTGTCCGTCCGCTATCATCCCGGAAATCCTGTCTTTAAGCATCTCGGCGGGCGTTTTCACGGCCTCCGCGCCGCCGCATGAAGACATCGCGGCGGCAAAGGCCAATATTGATAAAGGTTTCAGTATTTTTTTCATACTATCAATAATTTTTACTTTGGCGCATTGTCATATACAGTCTTGAGGGTGTAAGCTTCATCCTCCGTATTGAAAGCCTTGTTCATTGTGTCGATTACAGCTTTGGAACCATTGATATACTCTCCGGTGGCATGATCGATGAAGCCGAAACTCTCCTTGCCGCTGCCTTTGGCTCCGTTATCCCAGACGACAGGGCTGAAGCCATATTCCTTCGCCGCCTTGAAAACGAATTCAAACCAGTACTGCTGGAAAGCCTTTGCGCGGGCATCATTTCTGTTCACGGCTCCGCATTCTCCTATATACACAGGAATATCCCTGTCAATGAAAGCCTCCTTGAGCATTCTGAATGTCTCAATAACGTTTTTCTCGCTGTGCCAGCTCTCTTTCTTGCCGTCCGCTCCGGTATGTCCCCATTCAGTAGACGTCCCGTTCTGGCCCAAGGCATATCCGGAAGGGTCATAGAAATGAACGGACACCATCAGTCTGCCCTCTGCAGTGTCTGTCGGAAGGACAAGCTTGTCCACCGTATAAGACGGTGCTGCGCTATAACCCAAAACTGAGATATATCTTCCGGCATTCTTTCCTCCGCTTGAGCGCACTGTGTTCACAAAAGCCTGCGCAAGTTCATTCACCACGCCATACTGCCTGCCACCGTCGGTCAGATTGTCTCCGTAGCCCCATTTGCCGTCCTGCAGCTCGTTGTAGGCCTCAAAAATCAGCCACTCATCCTCGTCGGCGAACCGCTGCGCAATCTGTTTCCAGACAGCAGTATATTTTGCAAGCATTTCTGTCTTGTAGCTGTCGTCTGCAGCCGCTTTCTGAACGCTGAGCCATCCTTCTTCGGGACTGTCGTCGTGATGGATGTTCACTATGGCGTTAAGCCCTGCAGTTTTTGCATAGCCCACAATCTCGGCAACGCGATTCATCCAGGCCTCGTCGATTTTATATTCCGGAGCGGCGCCTATATGGCCCATCCATGTGACGGGGATACGGACTGTTGAAAATCCCTTTGATTTCAAGCTGTTGAAAGTCTGCTGCGTGCAAGGCCGGTTGCCCCAGGCGGTTTCCGACGACACTCCGCCATTCATCGCATCCATCTGATTGCCCAAATTCCAGCCGAAGCCGAGTTTTCCGCTCATCTTCGCCGCCTGATTGTCAGGCAATTGAGGGCTGTCGAGAAACTCATCCGCAGACTGTTCGGCTCGCCCATTCTGCACTATGTCCACATATTTTTTCTCATCGCCGCATACTACGGAAAACTGCGCCTGACGCGCTTCTGTAGTCTTGTTCTCGGCAACGCTGACAGTGACGGTCATTTTATTTCCGGCAAAGGCTGAATTCTTTGTACTGCACCAATTGTATGACCCGACAATATACGGCTTCTGCGAAGCGGTGACAGTAAACGAGGTCTCACCGCCTCCGGCATTCATGTCAATGCGGCCGGGAGCTACCTCCAACGCAACGGCAGGCGTGTAGGGATTGCCGTTTCCCTTTTCCTGACAGGATTGCAGAGGCGCAGAAAAAAGAAATGCCAGAAGTACCAATATTGTTTGTCTCATATTGAAATTGTTTAAGTAATTTTCAAAAAATAACGTGTCACATCGTTTCCCCCCCCTAAGACAGCGCCGACGGCTATTCATATAGGTCGGGCATAATGTGCTCAAGGCTCAATACGGCGGAAGAAGCATAGGATGCATTCCACCAGTTTATGTCTGCGTGTCCGTGCGGATAATCCTTGCTGTAGTTGTTGCCATAGTCGTACCACGGCATAAAAAACAGCCATTTCGCACCCGCAGCCCATTGTGCCGCCATATCCGCCACACCACCGTTTTCGGAAAGCGCGACCATTTTCCGTGGGGAAAGACCGCATACGGTCTTGAACTGGCTGCTGATATCGCGGCTGTCGGTGTTGTTGTAGATGTCTTTGCCGACAATGTCCACATACTCGTCTCCGGGATAAAAATCCCAGTCACAGTCGTCAGCACCCGATGTCTGGGTAGTCCATACCCAAATCAGATTGCGGAGGCCTTTGCCCTTGAAGAAATCGAACATATATCTCCAGAGTCTGACGTAACTCTCAGCTCCGTCGCGTCCCCACCAGAACCAGGCTCCGCTGTGCCACTGGGTGTAGGTGTTGCCTGCCGCTTCATGCAAAGGTCTCCATATTACAGGTATATTCCTTTCCTGCAGCAGAAGCAGATAATCCGCTATCTTTTCGAGATCCGCCTTCACCACAGTGTTTTCCCATGTACCTTCCTGCATTGCACGGGCTGCACTGAATGTCGTAGTCCAATTACCGTCACTGTTCTTCGAGCCGTCGCCCGGGGTGCAGGTATAATCGGACGAACCTTCTTTCGCAGGGACATTCCAATGCCAGCAGGCTCCGATGATTCCGCCTTTTTCGAAATGCTTGAGCACGGGACTGATGTCTCCGTAGTCTATCCAATTGGAAGGGGAAGACTGAAGGTGGATGTAGTCGAAAACCGCCATCGCAGGGTATTTTCCAGTCCACTTAGCTATCCAGTCCGCCTCGTCGGTATTCCATGCCACTTTAGCTATTGCTCCGGAAATGGTCTTTTTGCCATACACCGACAAAAGAAAATCATACAGCTTGGACGCATTCGGAATCGGATTTTCCGTGACAAGCTGCCTGTCGATATCCTGTTCCACCGGCCCGGCAGGACCTGCCGTGCTGAATCTCACCACAATCTCTTCCGCGACGTTTTCATTATACCCTTTGATTGTCCCTTCTGGAAACGACAAGGTATATGTGCACTCTTCCTTGAGACCGCTCAGCGAGACTGTCACGTCTTTCATATAGGCATTCACTTTATCTATGGACGCGCCATTGTCGATGCAGATGCGGCTCTGCTGGCTCGTGGGACACATCACATTAACGTCGAAAGTCAGGACCACGTCCAGTTTTGTGCCCTTTATGTTCTCTGCACCGTCGGCAGGAGACACCAAGACCAGTTCAGGCGCCTTTGCGGAAGTCTTTCCCTGTGTCCTGTCATCTTTTCTGCAGGCAGGCGTCAACAGAAGAATACCTGCCAATATACAAAATATTCTTTTCATATCCGGTATAATATCATATTTTCCTTGCTCCCCAAGGGGCGGTCAGACCCCTTGGGAAAATTTCTAAAGCACCGTGACTTTTGCAAGCGTACATCCGTCACCGGTCAGGATAAGTCCGCCGTTCGCAGTGTCGGAAAGCATAGCCGCATCCTCCTGAGTAAGGGTCAGGGCATAAGAGTCCGAGCCTTCAGTGAGTGGAATGTTCCCTTCCGCATCGCCGCCGCTGAGAGTAACTCCTGACGGAAGCGTCTTCCATCCATTACCTATCGCGAAACGAAGTTTGGCTCCCGCATTTACAGCACTGAAATGAACAGTGACCACAGTACCGGCAGTTATGCCAGACCAGTCATATTTACCCCATGACAAAGCATCCATACCGTTCCAAGCCAGGGCGAAATCACCTTCCCAGATGGTCACAGCCATCGGAATCACTGTTCTGACAGTAATCTTGGTGAGTGTATAGTTGCATCCTGTAAGCACAAGGCCGCCGTTGGCAATAAGGTCGTCAAGCATAAGCTGTGTAAGCGGAACTTCAAGCTGTGTCTGTCCTGCAGTAAGGTTAAAGAATGAATTTTCAGGAAGGTCAACCCAGTCCTGACCATGACGCAATGCAAACTGCCAATATTCTGCGGAAGTATCTTCAGTGATATCGAATACGAGACTGACATCCCCGGCAGAAAGATCTATCGTCGACCAGTCAAAGCCACCCCAGGCAAGATCCTGGTTTCCGCTCCAGTTGCCGGCATTGAACGAGCCGCTCCAGATCACCTTGTTCTGAATATTGTTCGGAATGCAGTCTACAGTGTATTCAACAGCACCGTTTGATGAAACGAGTCTGATGACCGTGTCTTTTCCTGCCATGTCCGGAAGGGAAATATAGAGAGTCTTGCCGTTCAGCAGGAAGTTCACTGAAGCCCCGTTCACCTCAACTCCCGTAAGTTTGTCTTCATTCTCGACAGGGACGACGAGCACTGTGCCGCCGTAAATCTCTGTTCCCTCCTCTGGGAGTTCGGTGATGAAACATGCTGTCGGCTTTTCTACCTCGAGAGCCCCTCCTTCGATAGAAGTGCCGTTTGCGAGATTGAATTTAAGGACTCCGCTTGCCGCCGTGGTTGGCACTGCAACTGTGATGGAAGTCTCTTCGGACTCCACCTCAACCGTCAGATCACCACCGAAAGTAACGCTCTTCACAAGATCGAGATCCGTACCTGTGACAGTGATGTCAGAGCCTGCAGCGGCAGGATTGGCACTGTACTCGAAGCCGGCAGGTTTCACAAGTGTAAATGCAGCCTCAACGCTTTTCCCGTTTGCCATTTTAAGAATTGCCATACCCTCCTGTGCGGTCTCGGGCATAGTAAGGGTAATGTCACCGTCAGCAGTGAATTCCACTTCGCCTGCATTGGGGAGTTCCACTGCAGTCACGAGGTCGAGGTCTTTGCCGCTGATTGCAAGCGTTCCTTCCGCCTTGACAGGCTGAGGAGCAGCTGCAAGTCCGGTAGGAACAACGGCCACGATTTCTCCTGCCTCAACTTCCACTCCGGAAACGGCTACAAGAACCACAGCTCCGTCACCTGCCTCAGCAGGGAGCACGAAAGTGAGGGAGGCATTGTCGGAAGCGACTTTGAAGTCTGTCACCTTTGCGCCCGACAAAACGACAGAAGCTACATAATTCAGATTGCGTCCGCTTATGGTCACGGTTTCACCTGCCTTATAGCGCGGTGCAGTCATTCCCGTCACTTCAGGAGACGCCACTGAAAGCTCTTCCTCAAAATACATCACATTTGCCATAGCATTCTCGTCCTCATTGTTGAGCATATCCATATCTCCGAGACCGAGCCGGCCTGTACGGGACTCTGCAGGAACCTTCACCTTGATTTCATACCTTGTATGGGAAATAAAATCTTTTTCAGACACCAGGACTTCTTCCGGGAATACCACTTCGTGGATAAGGTTGAAATAGTCGCCCTTGATGGTCAGTACATCACCGGCCTTTACTGATGCAGGAGAGAAACTCTCAAGCACGATAGGCTCGGAATAAGTGAGTTCCGTCTTGGTGACGATTTCTTTTCCATCCGAAGTCTTGAGGGTTACCAGACCCGGCTCCGGGCCGTCTTTCGGGACAATTACACGGATTTCACTCGGCACACCTGCCTTGACAACTTCAATGTCAGTAATAGGAGAGACACCCGGAATGATGACCTCCGTGATTTTGTCAAGATTGCTTCCAAGGAAGCGGAGCTGTCCGCCCCTCATGACAGGCTGTGGTCCGTACACATTAAGGACAACGCCTGATTTGGCATACTGTTCGGTGTCCACAAGCTCGTTGTTGCAGCCCGCAAGCAGTGCCATGCACATTGCTGAAAGTGCGAATATGTTAAATATACGTTTCATTGTTTCTGTGTTTTTACCTGTTAGGGACAGCACGGATGTTGTCAATCTTGATAATAGGATAACATTCAGTTCCGTTGATTCCTCCGCCGACTACAAAGATTGTAAGGCTCGCGAAATCAGCCGGAGATGACGGCACACTGTCCGTAGCAGCTCCCAACCTGTCCAGATTGAATGAAGACAACGGTATGGTAACTGTTATCCATTTGTCATCAGTGTGGAAAGAGCCTCCTTCGGCTGAAAGCCAAGGACGATACATCGCACGTCCCCAGGCGCCCATTGCAGCCTCGTCTCCATTGAATATTATTGCGTTCGCAGCCCTGACGGTGCCGTCGTATCCGTCAATCGGATTGCCTGAAAGTGTGACCTTGTCATAACCTTCGAAAGCAATCTGCATTGCGCCGGCACTCCATGCATTGGATGAAGGAATAAGCATCTCGAATTTGAGAGCCATATTCTTGAAATCCGAAAAGTCCACGAGATTGTGGAGGGCAATACCGTCACCCGATGTCACGTTCTGAGGAGTGTCCCAAGAACCGCACCAGTATTCGAAAGCATATTTGCCGTCATTCCAGCCGCCGTCCTCACTCATTTTGGTGTCAGCGTCTCCGAGTACGAGATAGTTGCCGGAAATGGCATCGTCGCCTGTGGTGATTTCCCTGTTGTGCCATCCGTGGTTGCCGAGCCCGGTCAGACCGTCAAACTCGAACATCATTCCGCGGCTGTCCATATAGTGGAAGACTGATTCTTTCTCGCCGTAGATTGTAGATACGGTCACTGTTCCTTCTTCAGCACCTTCAGGAACGGTCAGAGTTATGGCATTCTTGCTGAATGACTTGAATTCCGTAACTTCCTTTCCACCCGCGAAAATGACTTTCAGAGGCACGTTAGGATCATCGATGAAATAGTCTCCGTAGATTGTCACATCCTCTCCAACCGGAGTATATTCGCATGACATGGAGTTTACGGCAGGACCGGGGATGATGACCTTGAAATCATATTCCACAGTTTTCTTCCCTGCAGTAATCATGTATATCTTGTCGGACACTTCGTCAGGAATAGAGTTCGGGACTGTCACAAGCAGAGTGTGGTCAGTCATATAGCTGGTGTTGAGTATAGCCTTCTGGTCATTGAACCAGATTTCCTTTATACTCCTCAGATTGTCACCGACCATACATATCATATTGTCCATGTATGATGCGGTCAGCAGCGAATCCGCAGACTCGACGTTGACAGGACGGATGTAGTGAACTGTAGGCACGCCGTCCGCAAGCTCGAACTTGTCCGGTTCATCCTCGCAGGAGGTAATGCAGAATCCGGCCAGTACCGCTGTCATCGCAGCCAGATATTTGTATATGTGTTTCATTGTATTCTATGATTAAAAGTCATAACTATATTCCGCACGTACATCCACTTCACGTGCAGGCTCGGCAAGATGAGGATTGAAGACAAGGTCTTCTGTCGGGAAAGGAAGGGTAAAGCTTTCCTTTGTGACATTCGGCACGGAAGCATCCTTATTGTATCTCACGTCTTCCTCATTGACAGTCCATACAGTATAGCCTGATTCATAATATGGCTTGTATACAGTATCCAGACCGTACCATACATCTCTTCTCTGTCCTTTCAGTTCATCAATCGCCTTCTGAGGATTATAATACGACAGACGTACATAATCGTACCAGCGGTCACCTTCAAGGGCAAGTTCGAGACGGCGCTCTTTCCATACATCCTCCCAGGTAAGGGTTCCGCTCAGCTCATCAACTCCTGCACGTCTGCGGACGCGGTTGAAAGCCTCGATAGCAGAAGCGTCGGTCGTCTGGCCTGAAGTTCCCATTTTGGCCTCCGCATACACAAGAAGCACATCAGAGAGACGAAGGATATGGGTAGAGAGCGAAGAAGCCATGTTCAGCGCACCGTAACCTACGCCTTTGATATGGTCTGCATTCCTTCCTGTAAGGTGTTTGACAACATTGGCGCCGGTAGGAGACTGCATGGTTCCGCTCGGACCGCCCTTGCCGTAATCATCGGCGTCATAGATGAAACGGAGATAGTCGAATCCTCCCTTGTCTGTCCAGAAATAGCTGTATTTGTCCCCGGCCATCATCATAGTGGCTTTACGGCGCGTATCCTTTTCAGACATGCGGACTTCAGGATTATCAGTCGCACTGACACCAAAGGCATCCTGGAGATCAACGGAAGGTCCTCTCCAGCCTCCCCAGCAATTCTCCTCAAAATCAGAGAACCCGGTCAAAGCCAAATCCGGCTGGAACGCATTCTGCTGTGTCCATGGATCTCTTCCCGCTTCCCAAAGCCATGAAATCAGACATTCCTGATTTTTGTTATTCTCCAGACGGAACACATCAGAGTAGACAGGCAGAAGGTCACGGCCTGAGTTTTCAATCACGTCTCCTGCGTATTCAGCCGCCTTGGCAAGGTCATCGGCATCAAGAGTTCCTGAAAGTCCCGCCTTTGTGAGATATACTTTGGCGAGCAGAGCCTCGGCAGAATAATAGTCGATACGCCCGTCAGCTTTAGCACCTTTCTTAGGAAGGAGCGACATGGCCTTTTCGAGTGTCATGATAATATACTCATAGACATTGGCACGGGTTGCCTTGTACACATTGTTGTAGGTGCCGGAGCCGAGGACTTCGCTATTGTTATGAATAATCGGTACTTCGCCGAAAGAACGAACCATAAAGAAATACGCGAAGGCCTTCCATGTCAGGGCCTCGCCTATACACTGCTCCTTTATTGCCTGTGACGGTCCTTCAGATGCAAGTATGTTCTTTATGACGGTATTCGCATGGCCGTTCACAGCCCATAGCGAGTAGGACATGTTCTTCAGGTCCGTATCGGAACCGTTTACAGAGAAATCCAGGTACTGGCTGTCACCCATATAGAGATTTCCGGACATCACTTCTCCGACAAAGATAAACGCCCTGTTGAAATCAAACCATGGAGAATTATACAGATAGTTTACCCCCTGTACACACTGCTCGTCATTCTTATAGAAATTGTCCACATTGTAATTGTCTTCCGCCGGACGGTTAAGGAAATTGTCGCAGGAAGTCAGTCCCAAAGTCAGCACACCGGCAAGAGTTAGTTTTAATATTGTATTTTTCATATACTCCAAGTATTAGAAAGTGATGTTAATGCCGAATGAATACATAGTCGGTGACGGATATCGTCCGTTGTCAAGACCGTAAGTCAGACCTGTAGAGTCCTGTGTAGACGCTCCGATTTCAGGGTCATATCCGGAATATTTCGTAAAAGTGTAGAGATTCTGGATATTGCAGTAGATGCGCAGATTCTCTATACGGGCTTTCTCCATCCATTTTTTAGGGAAAGTGTATCCGAGCGTGATATTCTTGATACGGAGATATGAGCCGTCCTCGATGTAGCGAGAACTTATCCTGTCATTGTCATTAGGATCATTGATTGTAGCACGAGGGGTCTTTGTCCCTGGATTCGCTACCCTGACATTGGTGATGTCGTCATACCATTTCGAACCGTCAGCATACACTTTGTCCGGGTCGATTGCCACAATACGCGCCCTGTCGTTTACAGAATTGAGCTGGTTGGTCCACGGGCTGTTCATGTGTGTAAGGGTAATGGCATTGTAGTTCATAACCTTGTTGCCATAGCTGCCGTTAAGGAAGATACCCAGGTCAAAGCCCTTGTAACGGAATGTGTTTGTCCATCCGAAAGTGAATACCGGAAGTGGAGAACCGAGGTTCACACGGTCATTCTCATTGATGACACCGTCACCGGCATCAGGAACGCCGTCGCCGTCTGTATCCTCAGTAATCTGGTCCTTGTATTTGAGGTCTCCCACCCATACTGTGTTGCTCCTGTTGAATACTCCGTCTGAAGGATATTTTGCAGCCTTAGGAGAATTCTGTATGTCTTCAAGAGACTCGTACACACCTTCCACTTCATATCCGTAGAAGCTGTAAAGCGACTCTCCGACAACTGACATCGCCACTACATCGCTCCACTGTCCATAACCGATAAGCGCGGCATTTTCGGTACCTGAAAGCGACAGCAGCCTGTTCTGGTTGAAAGAAATCTGGAAATTGCTGTCCCACTGGAAATCGCCGACAAGAGGATGGGTGTCGAGGGTTATTTCAAGACCCCTGTTCATGATGCTTCCGTAGTTGCCCTTAGGTGCTGCAAGTGCGGAAGAACCGTTGCCCTGAGTTCCCATATATGAAGGAAGCTGCATCGACATAAGCATATCGTCTGATCTCTTGTAATATGCATCCACGATGAGGTTGAGCCTGTCATGGAAGAAACCGAGATCGAGTCCGACATTGAACTGCTGCTGGCTTTCCCAGCGGATGGCCGTATTCGGAATATTTGCAGGACGGTATCCCATTCCGAGACCCGAAGGCATAGGGCTGATTGACGAGCCCCATGCATAGCCTCCGATGTTGGCGTTGCCTGTCTGGCCCCAGCCGAAACGGATCTTGCCGTTGCTCAACCATTCTTTCGCTCCGGCAAGGAATTTCTCATTGTTGAAGCGCCATGAAGCGGCAACCGAATGGAAACCTGCCCAGCGGTTGTCCGGACCGAAGTTTGACGAACCGTCATAACGGTAGGTATAGGTCAGGTAGTACCTGTTGTCATAGTTGTAGGTCTCACGTGTGAATATTGAAGCCATTGCAGAACTTCCGAATCCTGCATTTATTTTAGGGGTGCCTGCACCTAACTTAGGATTGTGCACCTCGTTTGACGGAAGCTGGTTGTTGAATACGCTCGCATACTCATATCTTGATTCCCACATCTCGTGTCCCACCATGGCGGTCACGTTGTGTTTGCCCCAGGTGTTGGTGTATGTCAGATAGTTTTTGAGCTGCCAGAATGTGTTTTTGTTGTTCTGTATGCTGCTTTCGTTTGTGTCGCGTGTCCAGTTACCGAAGTCCAGGGTCGGTTTGAAACGTTCAGCCTTGCTCCATCCGAGATCAAAGCCGAGCTCGACGCGCCACACGAGATTCTTCAACGGATTCCAGTTCACGAACGGAGTCACATCCGCGAAGATGTTTCCTGTGAGTTTCTGGCGGTTGAGCAGGATATCATCCTCCATCGCTATTCCTATAGGATTCGGATTGAGATTGTGCTCGTCCACTACAGTAGCGTAATTGCCGTCTATGTCATAGATCGGCACATCCGGACGTGTAACGAGAGAATAGTAGATGAGACCCTGGTTTGAGTCAGCTAATTTCAGGTCGTCATTGGTATTGGCATAAGTCGCGCTAAATCCGAGCTTTATCCATTTCTTGAGCTGTGCGTCAAGGTTGGTACGTACGGAAAAACGGTTGAAGTTGGAGCCTATGATGGTTCCCTGCTGGTCCATATAAGAACCTGATACATAATACTGTACTTTTTCGGTACCTCCCTGTACGCTCAACTGGTGCTGGTGCTGGAGAGCAGTACGGAAAATCGCATCCTGCCAGTTTGTACCTACGCCGAGAATACTCGGATCCGAGTATACTTCACTCGGGTCTGAAATCTCGCCTACGGAAGCAAGGTCATTGTAGAATTCCGCATACTGGCGCAGATTCATCATATCGAGACGCCTGGTCTGGCGGGATACGGCGAACATTCCGTCGTAAGATATTTTAGCATCGCCTGCCTTACCGCGTTTGGTGGTAATGAGGACTACACCGTTTGCACCCTGTGCACCGTAGATTGCAGTTGCGGAAGCATCCTTCAGGATTTCCATGCTTACAATATCGGCAGGGTTGATGGTTGACAAAGGTGAAATGGTGGAAACCTTGCCGTTTCCGAGCGCGTCACCGAGGCCGAAATCAGCTCCTGAGTTGCCCCCCCCTTGGACGATTACACCGTCGATTACATAAAGAGGCTCCGCATTGGCGTTGATTGTCGCCTGTCCGCGGACACGGATAGATGATGATGAACCCGGGGCACCTGAAGTGGTGACAGCCTGGACACCTGCGGCACGTCCCTGCAGGGACTGGTCGAGTGAACTGATTACCGAACCTTTCAAAGATTCCTCCGACATTGAAACCGAGGCGCCGGAAAGGTCACTCCTTTTCATTGTACCGTATCCGACGACAACAACTTCATCGAGGTATTCGGCATCTTCAGAAAGAGTGATGTTAAAAGCGGTCCTGCTTCCGTCCACTAATATCTCTTCAGTTTTGTAACCGATTGATGAGATTACTATTGTCGAACCGGATTTGACCGTCAAGGAGAATTTACCGTCGAGATCCGTCATTGTTCCGTTGCCGGTGTTACCTTTTTCAAGTACGCTGGCACCGATGACAGGCCCGACCTTGTCTACAACGACGCCACTGACGGCGACGTTCTGAGCCATAAGGCTGACACTCATTGCGAGTGCCATCAGGCATGTGAGCAGTTTGCTTCTCATTGTTAATAAATAGTTGATAATTAATAGATTCTTGGTTTTTTACGGACTTTTCCGCTGTGGTTTGATTCTGTTTTTTTCTTTTTTGCAATTTATTTTTTAGTGTTCATGAATTCATTGAAAAAACTTCTCCTCTCCGCTTTCCATTCCTTCTCTTTCCACATATCGTGACCGCAGGTAGGAACACAGAGGAAACGTTTGTCTGAAGAGCTGCAGAGATTGTATTCCGCAAAATTGGTACGTGGAGGACAGGTCGGGTCCTGCATTCCGAAGGCCATATAGACAGGACATTTCACATACGGAGTGAAGTTCTTGACATCGAAATAGCTCATCATGTCAAGAACATGTCCGCGGCTGAGTCCCTCCTTTTGGGCCGCATCGAAAATTTCGTGCATAGGCCACCACACTATCTTGTGATATTCCTCAAAATCACCGAGGAAAGGTACGGAAGGGGCAATCGCGCACATCCTGTCGTCAAGCGCCGCGCTTATCCATGTAAACGCCCCACCCTGGCTGTCGCCCCAGCCGAAAATACGGCTTGTGTCAGCCCGGTCGAGCGAGCATACGAAATCCACGGCACGGACCACATCGCAGAACGCTCCCCTGTAATAATAATTCTCCTTGCTGTCGAGACCGCGGTCACACCATCTGCCCTCATCCATGAAAATGCCCTGATTGCGGACACTTACAAGGAAATCAATGCGCTCAGGATGCGACGAAGGGTCCTGATAATATACACCTGCCCCGTATCCCATAAAAGACATGGACACAGGATATTTTCCCTCTTTGTTCGGGATTGTGACGATACCGCCGCAGACACCGCCGCCGAAAGAGTCAAGTTCGACATGATACGTGGTGCGGACCTCATTCGAATGCTCTGCGATACGGGTCATTTTGGCGTTCATCGGGACTTCGGACAGCTCAGCCAATGTGCCTCTCCAGAACTCCTCGAAATCCTCCTTGCGGGAAAGGGCTGAAGGCACATCCTCCGGACGCACGCCGATATTGTATCTGAGCTCACCGAGACGGATCTGATAGAATCCCGGCTGCAAAGAAGAAATGTCGAAAGCAGCCCCTACAACTTCGCCTTTCTTTGCCTTCACTGTCTTTTCGGCATACAGCACCGTGTCCTGGACGCCCATCAGAGTCGTGTCTGAAACGGCAGCGAGGGCGAGAGAATATTCCCCGTCCTCCTGTGCAGCCAGATTGATATGAAGTTTCTGCGAGCCGTCATACACGAGCCTGTGCTCGAGCGGAGCCCATACTACAGGCATATTGCGGAGCGAGTCAGCGTAGCTGCGGATGACGGCGAGAGTGCTGTGGTCCGAATTGTACACGCCATTGAGTCCCTGGGCTTCCTGCGAAGGATCTCCGCAGAAATCATCGCCGGGCTGCCAGAACTGATGAGTCTGTCCGGCCTCTCCGCTCCATGCCCAGAAATTGCAGCCCTGAATGCGGCCTCCGGTACGGGCCTCAGAAAGAATGCGGCCGAAAATGTAGCTGTAATATTTGTCGCGGCCTGCAGTAGTACCGTCGTTCTGCCAGCGGAAGCCGTCACGCGGATAGCCGAACTCTTCGATTACCACAGGCTTGCGGCAGACGTATGCCCTGCTCGCGTTGTCATTGATATATTTCTCCGTAATCTCTATGGCCCTCTCCACACCATCCTCAATGCTGTCCTCCCTGACCCATGACCAGTTGTAAGGCCAGATATGGATGGTCATATAATCTATCTCGGGAATCATATTGATACGCTCCACAAGATCAAGGCTTTCGTTGCTGCCCATGCTGCCCTCATTGCCTGTAGACACAAGATGCAGGGGATCTATCGATTTGATGAGCTTCGCAGTGGACTGAAGGTAATTGATGAAATCATCTTCCGCCTCAACGGAAAAAGGCCTCGGCTCGTTGGCTATCTGCCACGAAAAAACCGCGGGGCTGTCCTTGAAACGGCTGACCATCTTCCTGACATTCTCCTGATACAGGGCAACAGCCCCGGAATTCCGCGCAAATGCCGCCATGGCGCTCATATATGCAGAATAACCGTCGGTTGCAGGATGCGGCTGCCTGCCCGCTCCGGCCGCTTCGAGATAAGTCCTGTAGGAAGTCGCCGTCCATTCCCATGCATTATTGAGGAAGAGCACGGCGGCCATATCACGCTCCCCGAGTTTCTGCAGCACGACATCGAGAGCATTGGTATCAGCAAGTTCAGTCGCCATCAGACGCACGTTCCAAAGCCCCATCGCACTGAGGGAATCAAGCTCCCTGTCCAGCCTTTCGGGATTTGAAGCGGCAAGCGAAGTCAGATACCAGGCATTGGCACCTATATAATATACAGGAGCTCCGTTTTTGCAGATTTTGCCGTCACGGATATCATAAATAGCCGTATCCGTCCTGCATGAACAAGAACAAAAGGCCGGCAGGATAGCGGCCAGCACGCAGATTGAAACTGCCAAACGTTTGATTTTCAATTGTATAGACAAAATTTAGTGTTTTTGATGGTTATGCATAAGTTTTACAATGCAAAATTATACACACTCGGCTTGTCAAACAAATACAATTTTGTCAAATAATACAAAAATTCACACAATGGTTTTTGTCTTCATATATATCTGACGGAACTCTCTCGGAGACATTCCGCGTTTGAGTTTGAAGATGCGGTTGAAATTGGACAGGTTGTTGAAACCGCAGGAATAGCATATCTCGGCGATGTTCCGGGACGTGTCCACCAGCATTCTCGCGGCGATTCCCAAGCGTATGTCAATGATATATGAGGACAGGGTCTTGTTGGTGTGTTTCTTGAAGAAGCGGGAAAAGGCAGAAGGCGACATACCCACGAGGGAAGCCAAGGCATCAAGAGCCAAATCCTTATTGTAATTTTCTGATATATAGCTTTTTACCTTAGTAATACGCCTACTTTCATTATCGGTGGATGCGCGGGCGAAGGAACTCGTCGACAACTGGCGGTAGTCGTATTTCGAAATCTCGTACAGCAACTTGAACACCTGCAGGAACTGCACGAAAGTATCCTTCTCCGAAGCGAGCGTATCAAGCAGGGAGTAGACTTTCATTATGGCTTCCATCGGGAATGCAATGCCGTTCGCCGCCTTTTCAAGCATCTTGCTGATGGACGAGAACTGGTTTTTGTCAATCAGAGCCGCGCTGAATATGTCAGGAGTGCACTGTATCGTGATTTCCCTGATATTTGCCCCCTCGCATCTGCAATCCCCCTGCTCCCACACATGTTCAAGATTTTCGGCCGCAATCAGCACGAGATCATAGTCCCCGATGGTCTCCACCGAATCCCCGACTATCCTTTTCACCCCTCGGGCATTCTGCACGAAATTCAGTTCATACTCAGGATGTCTGTGCAGGGGATAGGTAAATTCGCTTTTGTAGCGTTCCACAATGTAGAAACAGTCCTTTTCGGACAGGCCCGTGATCTCTGAAATGGCTGAAGACATGATGTTTGTGTTTTTATGTGATTATGCCGCTAAGTTATAAAATTTTGTTAACAAATGGTAAAGAATTTTAGAAAACAATACTTTTTTGACATATAATAATAAAAAACCATCTTAATTTCAATTTTATGTCAGCCGAACTGATTTTTTGCCTATTTTTGAACTGCGTTCACTAAAACGACTATCATTTTATGCAATTCAAAGAATTTTCACAACAATTTGAAGCAGAACTCCGAAACGACATCATTCCGTTTTGGCAGACGAAAATGACCGACCCCGCAGGCGGTTTCTACGGACGTATGGACGGACTCGGAAAGCTCGACACCGAAGCCGAAAGAGGCGCAATTCTCAATGCGAGAATACTCTGGACCTTCTCCGCCGCCCACAGGGTGCTTGGCGACAGCAGCTATCTCGATTCGGCACGCCACAGCTATGAATATATACGCAATCATTTCGTGGACAAGGAATTCGGGGGCACATTCTGGAGCCTCAATGCGGACGGAAGCCCTAAGGATACGAAAAAACAGTATTACGCCATAGCCTTCATGATCTATGGCCTGAGCGAATATTTCCGCACTTGCGGGGACAGCTGCGCACTCGACCTTGCCATCAGGCTCTACGGCTCCATACGCGAACACAGCCTCGACCCTGTCTGCGGAGGATATGTGGAGGCGGCGACACGCCATTGGCAGCCTATAGCGGACATGAGACTCTCGGACAAGGACAGAAATGACGCGAAGACGATGAATACGCATCTGCATATACTCGAAGGGTACACAAGCCTGTACAGAGTGTGGAAGGATGCCACGCTCGCCCGTGACCTTGAAGAGCTGATACGCATTTTCCTCGACAGGATAGTGCAGCCCGACGGGCATTTGGGCCTGTTTTTCGGCATGGACTGGGAACTTCACTCGGACGTGATTTCCTACGGTCACGACATTGAGGCTTCATGGCTGCTCTGCGAGGCGGCGGAAGTGCTCGGCAAGCCGGCCCTGACGGAAGAGGTGCGTACGGTCTGCAGAAAAATCGCGGACGCTTCAATGGAAGGCTATATCGAGAACCAAGGAATGATATATGAGTATGACCCGGCCACTGACACAAAGGATGGGGACCGTCACTGGTGGGTACAGGCAGAATGCGTTGTGGGCTGCTTCAACCAATATCAGCTGTATGGGGAGAAACGTTATCTGCGTGCCGCGGCCGATGTATGGAATTTTATCGGGACCCGGCTCCTTGCCCCGGAAGAATGGTATTGGAGCGTCAGGGCGGACGGCAGCGTGAATACGGATGACGACCGTGCAGGTTTCTGGAAATGTCCTTATCACAATTCCCGAATGTGTCTTGAAATAATCGAAAGAATAAAAAATATAATATAATGAAGAAAACAGCCACATTATTGATCACTGCTGCTATAATTGCAGGACTTGCTTCCTGCTCGTCATCGGAGGTGACAGTCAGGACAGAATACGGACAGACACGTCTCCAGGCGGTAAATAATGACATCATCAGGGTATCGAAAGTCCCTGCAGGAGCCAAATTCGGCAAATCACAGTCACTCTGTGTCCTGCCGGCAGAGGCCGCGCCGGAATTCAGACTGACAAAGACGGACACATCCGTGATAGCGGCTCTTGACGGGATTACCGCCGAGATTTCGAAAATTACCGGCGAAGTCACATTCACCGGTGCTGACGGAGTGCTTACAAGCGAAAAGGAAACCTCATTTGAAGCCATTGAGGTGGACGGGGACAAAGGCTGGACTGTACGTCAGACCTTCTCTTCACCTGAAGACGAGTCTTTCTTCGGACTCGGACAGCATCAGGCGGATGAATGGGACTACAAAGGCCGCAACGAGGAACTTTATCAGTACAACACCAAAATTTCCATTCCTTTTGCCGTCTCGAACAAAGGCTACGGAATCCTGTGGGACAGCTATTCTTTCCTGCGTTGGGGCGATCCGAGGCCATACGCACAGCTCGGGGAAGTTTTCACCCTATATGACAAAAACGGCGTCGAGGGCGCTCTGACGGGTACATACACCGCGGCCGGAGGCCAGCAGCTTGTACGCCGTGAGACTTCACTCAGCCAGGAATTTCTGGACACTCCCGAATGCCTTGTAGTGCGCGGCGCCCCTTCGGGCTTTGACTTCAACGGTGCAGATGTGCTGTTTGAAGGCGCAATCGAGCCGTCAGAGAGCGGACTGTTCCATTTTTATACCTATTACGCAGGCTACACCCGCATTTTCATCGACGGAAAAGACTGCACCGGAGAGATATGGCGCACAGCATGGAATCCTAACGGAAGGAAATTCAGCGTTCAACTTGAAAAAGGCCGCAAGACACCTCTGCGCATTGAATGGAAGCCGGACGGAGCCGTTTCATATTGCGCTCTGAGAGTCCTCAGTCCTGTCCCCGCAGAACAGCAGGGCGAGATGTCATGGTGGGGCGAGATGCAGGACCAGATTGACTATTACATAGTTGCAGGTGAAAATATCGACAAGGTCATTTCGGGCTACAGAACGCTCACAGGCAAGGCCCAGGTGATGCCCAAATGGGTCATGGGCTACTGGCAGAGCCGCGAGCGCTATTCTTCCCAGGAGCAGATTGTCGGGACAGTCGCCGAATTCCGCCGTCGCGGCATCCCTCTTGACAATATAGTCCAGGACTGGCAGTATTGGAAGGATGACCAGTGGGGAAGCCATGAGTTTGACCCTGAACGCTATCCGGACCCTCAGGCGATGCTGGACACTATCCATAAAATGGACGCGAGATTCATGATTTCAGTCTGGCCGAAATTCTACCGCTATACGGACAATTTCCGCGAACTGGACGAAAACGGCTGGATTTACCAGAGGGCAATCAGGGACTCGGTAGTGGACTGGCTCGGTTATGAGCAGAGTTTCTATGACGCCTATTCGGAAGGGGCACGCAAGCTGTTCTGGAAGCAGATGAACGACAAGCTTTACCGTTACCCGATTGACGCATGGTGGATGGACGCCTCGGAGCCGAACATCCACGACTGCACTGACATGGACTACCGCAAGGCTCTCTGCGGCCCTACGGCACTCGGTTCATCCACAAAATATTTCAATGCCTACGCTCTGATGAATGCCATGGCCATTTACGAAGGCCAGCGCAGCGTAAATCCCGACACCCGCGTGTTCCTCCTCACACGCAACGGCTTTGCCGGGCTTCAGCGCTATTCCACCGCATCATGGAGCGGAGACATCGGCACCCGCTGGGAGGACATGAAGGCCCAGATCAGCGCAGGACTCAATTTCTCGATTTCCGGCATTCCTTTCTGGGGACAGGACATTGGAGGATTCTCTGTCGAAAACCGCTTCATGCAGGCACAGAGCCTCTACAATGAGACGGGAAAAGTCAATGCGGATTTGGCCGAATGGCGTGAAATGCAGGCACGCTGGCACGAATGGGGCGTATTCACCCCGCTTTACCGTGCCCACGGACAATGGCCTGAACGCGAGCCTTATAACATCGCGCCGGAGGGCGATCCCGCCTACGAAGCCATTGTAGCCGCAGACAGGCTCCGCTATCAGCTGCTGCCTTACATCTACACTATGGCCGGACTCGTGCATTTTGAGGACTACACAATCATGCGTCCTTTGATTATGGACTTCCAGGGCGACCGCACGGCAGAAGGCATTTCAGACCAGTTCATGTTCGGCGACGCGTTCCTCGTATGCCCGGTCTACAGCTACGGCGCCCGCGAAAAGGAGATATACCTTCCTGAAGGCCTGTGGTATGACTGGTACAACGGAGACGAGCCCATAAAAGGAGGACGCTATATCACGGCAGACGCACCGTATTCCCATGTACCTGTATTTGTCCGTGCAGGCAGCATCATTCCGACTGTTGACAATCTGCAGAGCACAGCCGGTTACAAAGGCGACAGGCTGACTGTCAAGATATTTGCCGGAAAGGACGCTGAATATTCGCTTTACGAGGACGACGGGCTCAGCTATGCCTACGAAAACGGCGCATATTCGTGGATAGATTTCACATGGAGAGACAAAGGACGCTATTTCACCATAGGAACTTGCGAAGGTGCCTTTGAGGGCATGGCCGGCAAAAAGGTAATCACTGTGGAAATTCACAACACGGACGGGAGCATTACTACCAAAGTCATGAACTACAGCGGAGGAGTAATGTCACACAATTTTCAAAGAGGATATTTGGATTTGAGATAAAATGAGAAGAAATGTTTTTTTAATGCTCGCCCTGTCTGTCTGCCTGTCGGCTTCGGCACAGCTGAGGGTGAAAAAGCCATGGTCGGATTCGATGGTGCTCCAGGGCAGTTGCGAAGCCGTGGTGCGCGGATGGGCAGAACCCGGTGCGGCAGTGACTGTCATTCCTTCATGGAATGGGCACAAATACAAGGCTACAGCAGCTTCAGACGGTCTTTTTGAGCTTGCAGTTGCCACTCCTGAGCCAGGATACACAAAGCACTCACTCCTCGTGACTTCGGGCAGGGAAAGGCTTGAAATCAAGGATATCCTTGTCGGAGAGGTATGGCTTGCCGCAGGACAAAGCAATATGGAAATGCCACTCGGAGGATTTTCCTGCTGTCCTGTAGAAAATGCCCTTGATGAACTCACCGGACCATCAAAGGCGGACAGAATCCGCTGTTTCACCGTGCCGAAAGAGCGTGATTTCAATGAGCGCAATGAGGTGGACGGTGAATGGAAAGGCTTTGACGCCTCCACAGGCTGGGACATGAGCGCAACAGCATATTATTTTGCAAAAAATCTGTCAGCCACTCTTGATGTTCCTATAGGCATCGTCGTGTGCGCCTACGGAGGTTCCAAAGTGGAAAGCTGGATTCCAAAGGAAATATGCGACGGCTACGGGGATATCGGCACCTCAAAAAAGGATATTGAAGCATTGGGATATGATTACTACAGTCCGTATATGATGTACAATGCCATGCTGAAACCCGTCGGAGGCTACACAGTGAAGGGTATGCTCTGGTATCAGGGCTGTTCGAATGTCGGGAATGACACAGTGTATGCAGACCGTCTGGAGGATATGGTGTCGTCATGGAGAAAGCTTTGGAACGGAGCCGAACTGCCTTTCTATATCGTGCAGATTGCCCCGTACGACTACGGTTCGCCGGAAGCCGGAGGTCATCAGAATGGCGCACTGCTGCGTGACGCACAGAGGATAGCCTCAAAGCGCATAAGCAATGCCGCCCTTGTCTGCACCAATGACCTTGTCTATGATTACGAGCGGGGCCAGATTCACCCATGCCGCAAGTCAAAGGTCGGGGAAAGACTGGCTCTGCTTGCCCTGCACCGCGATTACGGCTATGACAGACTGCCCTGCTACAGTCCCGAAGCAGAAAAGGCCTGGACCGGCGACGGACGCATCTTCCTTAGCGCGACAAATCTGGACCGCGGCCCGGGCAATATGTTCGGAATCAAGGGACTGTATGTAACTTCAGCAGACGGTTCGCGCCACCCGGCAGAAAGAATTGATTATGACTGGGTTAACGGCAATGTCGAAGTAATCTGCAAATCTGCCGCCGATCCGGTGAAAATCAGCTACTGCTGGGGAGACTTCGTTCCTGGCAATCTGCAGAACACCGCCGGCCTCCCCTTTATCCCGTTTGAATTTGATTTACCGCCAGCAAGCATGTAACTTTCCGTCCTCCTGTCATCCCGCGCAGTCGAGGGATCTTGTACATCCCTTATTGAAAAAAATGTAAGCATCCGAAGAAGCGCTTAAATTCGCTCGAGGAATTTCCACCGTAGTGCGGAAAAGTGAAAAAATACGCCGTGCATCACTGCAGGGCGTATCCGTAATTCAATATTATGATAACAAACCACAAACGTGGCTGTCTGGTATTGTCATTTTAACTCCTGCTACCAGGCTTTAAACTGATTCCAGTTGGTGGACTTTGACTCTGCAGCTTCCTCGATGTCATCGGGAAGATTGACGAAGAAGTCGAAACCGGTCCATTGCTCTATCTGGTCGACTGATACGGTGTAGTTGCCATACGCACTATCGCTGTAATCCTTGTGCTCGAACCAGAATCCGACCGTGCAGGCATCAGTTATTGTTGTGCCGGAATATTTTACCCTCAACACTACTTTGTAGAAGTAGTTGGGGATAGGAACTTTCTGCGAAGCGTCAGCTGACGGTGAAATGTAGTTGATGGTCCTGCTTTCGCCGGCTTTGTTAAAAGCGACTCCCGTCACCACATAAATCTCTTCGCTCTTTCCGACTCCCTGGACAGCGCCTTCAAGATTTGCCCAAATAGTGGCATTGAACTTGTCCTGGCGCTGAGGTACCTGATTGGTCACGTAGAAAGTCTGCTTCTGCATGGTGCTGATACCGTTGCGAGAGGCATTCGGGCACATGTGACCCCGGGAATAGCCCGTACTGCCATAGCTGCTTGAAGTCACTTTTACCTGATATTGCTGCGGAATGTCAGGGTTGTAGCTCCAGCTACCCGGACGTTCGAGTGAGCCCATCTGGCTGCTGGACAGCGGATAAGCCGTCCAAAGCGAAGTCATCATCTGAGTGTCGTAGAGATGGGTGTAATTGCGTTCACCGCTGTAGGTGGTGTTGACCACGTAGCGACCGCTGTCGTCATCCATCCCTGTGGGAAGTTCGAGCCAGTCTTTATCGACTGCAGGTTCCGCTCCGCCAGGCATCTGGAAGTAAGTTAAAATAGTCGTCGCATAGAACGTGCTGCTCTGTGAAGCGTATGTTCCCGTACCTGAGACCTTGGCGTATGCCATGAAGACATATTTCTGACCAGGCTTCAGCCCGCTTAATCTGGCTGTGAAAGTGCCTCCGTTGTCGGTAGCAATCACATATTCTGTCATGGAACTTGATGAAGTGCCGTAGAAAAAGCCCACCTCACCCGGCTTGGCCGAAGCCCCGCTATAAGAGCCCGACAGAGTCACCTCTGTCGAACTCATTATTATCGGGCTGCCGTTGCTCACCGTTGCAGACGGCTCTTTACTCTCCGCAGGCTCATCACCCCCGTCGCCCCCGACGGATGAACCTCATTCGGAATATGTAAACGACAATTCATCAATATTGCGAATGGCTGTAGAACCGCTGTAGTATACTCTCACATAGACATTTGAGTATGCAGACAAGTCTACTGTTACATTTACCCAATTTCCTTTGGTCATAGATGTGGCAGACTGTGTTTTCACATCTGTCCAAGTACTATTGTCCGATGACACCTGCACATACCATGTAGAACTTGTAGTATTATTAGATTGCTTTGAAACCTCAAATGTAATAGACATCGGTGCCGCAATTATGTTTTTCGTAGAAATTGAAGCCGTTGCCTTACCTCCAGTTGTTCCATAATATGTACCTGCTTTTGCCGTGATGGTACCGGTTTGCTGCGAAGTCATATTTGTAAATGTCCAGAACGAATAGTCAGACGTTGATGACTCAAAATCGATTATTTCTGTAAGTTCTTCTCCTGCATTAGGATTTGCGCCTGTGGTAATCTTGTCAGTACAAGCACCCGCTTCAGAATCTTTGTAGAGATTGGTATCGGAAGGCTTTGCAACAACGCTGATTGTATATTCCGTATTATATGCCAATCCTGTGAAAGTGTGTGTGGTTCCCGTAACAGTTTCGCTCACCGGATTTCCGTTTGCAGGAGTTGCCGTAACCTCGTATGAACCTGCATTCTCAACGGCATCCCAATTTACAATAATTGAGTTGGTTTCGTCAAGTTGTGCAGTTACAACAGGTGTCGCAAGAGGTTCACGGGTGTCAGGTACATCTGATTTGAATGATACCTTTATATTGGTAATTCGACAAGTTCCTTTAAACGATATAGTAACACTTTCCGCTTCACCTTCCCAAGTTTTATTTGTTTTCATAGTCCCGACATCGGATGTATGACTGCCAGCCCAATTGGAACCATCCGCAGTGAATTCGATTGAAGTCAGCAAATAACCAGCAGGAACAGAAAACTTCAAAGTATAACCGTTATAGACTCGAGTTTGTGAAGCATTGACATACGAGTTGGTTGAACTTCCATTGTTCAAAACCAAACTGATACCATTGGAACTGCCATTTAACGTAAAGTTGTTTGCGGTGACATTTTGAGTGCCATTCTGAGATGTTCCCCAAAATGTATTCGTAGGTACTATGTCATATTCTCCTGGAGTTAAATCTCCACCTGCAGGTTTTGAACCGGTAGTTACCTTGTCCGCACAAACGCCGGCTTCGGAATCTGTATGGGTTGCTGTATCGGCAGGTTTTGCGACTACGCTGATGGTGTATTCTGTTTCGTATGCAAGATTGGTGAAAGTGTGAGATACCTCAGTCACAGTCTCGCTAACGGCGTCACCATTTTCCGGAGTAGCAGTCACGACATACGATCCTGCATTCTCAACGGCATCCCAAACGACTTCGATAGAATTAGGCGTACCAGTAACAAGGTCTGCCATAATGTTAGAAGGAGTAGCAAGCTGCGTGCGAGCGTCTTCGCCTGCCCATACTTCGATGGAAGAAACCTGAAGTGCACCTCCAGAAACACGCAGATATGCTGTTTTCATCCCTTTTCCAGTAAGATCGAAAGTGTTTGCTCCTGAAACAGACGTGAGTGATATATTCTTAGTAATGCCTGCTGCACTGTTTTCAAGACATATTGTACGATTGCCATTAGTGGTAGTGACAATTACCGTACGAATGTCATCCTTGAATGTAGGCAATTTGATATAGCTGTCGTTGACTGTGCTGAAATCTCTGAGCTGAATTCCGGTACCTTTGTATGCAAGGCAATCCCAGATAGGACCGTCAGAACCATTAGGTTTAACTGTAGTCAAGGAATATTCCGTCTTTGCCCCTGCTTTTGTAAAATCGTCAAAGGTAAGTTTTGCATAATTGAAATGCTGCCTTTCCACCCCTTCTATGCCGCTGAAATTAACTCCGAAAGAAGTTGCCCGGCCTTGTTTGAACTCAATATCGCTCGGCAGGGTAACAGTTCTCGTAAAATATTTGCTTGGAGTATAAACTTCCACTGTGAAAGTCTCACCGGCAGTCATAGAGAATGGCCAGCAGGTGAAGTACGCAATCATTCCATTGGCAGCAATATTTTCCCCGTTATATGCAAGGGCAACATTATCTTGTGCCGGATCAATCTCGCCGGATACTTCGGCTACGGTAATGTCCTTAGTGAGGTCCATAGTGTTGCGACCGGCAATCTTTTTGCCATCCGCCTTGAATGTCACTCTGGTAACGTTCTCTGTTGAATTAAGGTTTTTGATTTGCATTTTGCCGACCGCTACCATACGAGCGAACTGCAGGCTAAGCTCCGCAGGCTGCTCTGAAAGTCCTGTTACAGGTTTGGCCACGAGAATGTCAGATGAAGGGCCAAAACTCTCTGCTGTAGGATATTGTGCCTGTCGCAAATCTATTTTTGCAGCAGAAGCGGAACTTCCCGAAGTTTCTCCAGGTTTATATGCCGCCATATTCGGATATACTGCGTAATAAGAATAAGGTGCTGTTCCAGAAGGGAGAGTTACACCGAATTTCATCGTTGCACCGCCGTCTGAAGTTACACCATCCTCAGATTTTGCATAAGTTCCATTCTGCCATACCGCGAGTTTTTCTCCGGAAAGGCTCCAGTTTACCTGACCGTTTTCTCCAAGGACGGTTTTGGTGTCGGTGTCCTGGCTTGCAGTGATGGTGATGTTTACCAGTGACGGCTGTTCCTTTACATCCTGTTTTTCACAGGCAGCGAATAAAGACACTCCTGCAATGAGTGCGAATAAAGATTTGATTGATGTTTTCATAGCGCAAAAATTTTAGAAGTCACCGTAAATATCATCGTCAATTGGTTTTCCGGCTTTGCCTTCATCGCCATAGCTACCGCAGAGCACCCCTTCAGATTGTAGGGAAAGAGTTTTTATGCCTGGAGACACGTACTGCTCCGAAGCATTAAGATTAAGGTTTTTGTTTGTCATATTATTGTAATTTATTAAGTTTTATCGCTTAAAGCTCCCTGTAAATCAGTTGTTTGAATGTTTTTTCTTCTTCTCGCGCAATCTTTCAGACTTATTCAAACCTCATAATCCCCACAAAGGTAGGCTTTTATTTGCGATATTTCAAATTATTTATTACAATAATTAAGGATTATCGTCAATTTTTTCAATTTGAGAAAAATAACGACAACCCTTATAAAAGACAGTGCACCTGCAATTTTGTATATAAAATACCTCGCCGGGTTAAACTCACACGGCAAGAAATAATATTTTCAGCCTCAGTACAGGCTATTTATCTATAACACTTTCCAATAACCTCCGTTATCAGGTCCAACTCTCACAACATAGCCTTTTTCTTGCAAAGTCTTCAGATGAAGCTTCACTGTAGCTTCTGACTTTCCAATACGGCTTGCAATTTCCGCTCTTGACACATTCGGCTCAACAGCTAAAATATCAACAATAGCTTGCGCTGTACTCCTAAGTTTTTTCTGGGTAGGTTTTGTATTTTCTGGGTAGGTTTTCTGGGTAGGTTTTGTATTTTCTGGGTAGGTTTTCTGGGTAGGTTTTGCATCTTCTTGTGGGGTTTCCACCTTACCAATCGGCAAAGTAAGCACCACATAATCAGGCTGCAATTCCTCAGTAAGCACAGGTTTGTCCCAACCAAGTTCATCCCATCCAGACAGAATCTTATCCACACCGCTGCCAGCCTTCTCTGCACGTCCAAGCATCATAAACATCTTCTGCAAAGTCGGATTTCTGCAAATGCTTCGGCCACCATGGAAATACTGCTGCTTAGACACAAGCATCATACCCGGATTTGAAAAGCTAATCTTTGACTCATCCCTCGTGATGACTATATTACCCATAGCATTCAAGTCCTGATGCACGATACAATTCACAAGAGCCTCCCTTACTGCATTGTGCGCAGAAGTCTCATCAATACGGGCATCTCCGACCAACCTGAAAGGTTTCGGAAGCGCCTGCGCCAACTTGTTATACACACGCAGATAGAATTGAAACAAATTCGCTTCCCAAGTCCCGTCAGGATAAATACGGTCAGTCCAACGCACCTTAGGATCATCGGTATATAAACGCTCCCTGTAATCCACGAAATAATAAGGCTCGCCACCAAGATGTGTGATATTGTCTGACTTACCGAACATCAGCAGACCGGCTCTCGTAATTCCTGATTCTCCGCTCGAATGGTCAACTGCTATAGCACCGATTTTCTCCAGGAAAAGACTGTCATCACTGATACTTCCCCACGGATGTCCGGGATGAACGGTAGAAAGCAACTGACGATACTGATGAACCGACGGCAAATCAATATCCCGCTCAACAGAGAAACCCTTTCGGATTAAGGCATCCTGAGGATTGCTGTCGTGCTCTGCGTCAGCAAACATCCTCCTAACCTCCGCATCTGTACATACATAATCTCCCTCGTGATTACGGCGGTAAGTATTTCCCAAAGGATTAGGAGTAAGATACACTGGGCGAAGATTATACGGAGCACGAGGAATACGGCATACAAGCAGAAATGAACCGTCGATTTTTTCGATTGTCACGTCACTCTCACTCGGCAGACACACACTCACCTTATTCCTATTGTGAGCATTGTCCCAAAAATCCTTACGATACTTCAGCGCCGTTTCCTCCGTCAGCTTGTCCAGCATAAATTTTCCGTCCTTCTCCTGAACGCCCAAAACTATAGTTCCTCCATTAGTATTAGCAAAAGCTGAATATGTGGACCAGAGACTTGCAGGAAGTCCGCCACGTCCGGACTTAAACTCGACATCTACGGACTCGTTATTATCGATCATCGCCATCAGGCGCTTTTTAATTTCAGTCATAATCGCTTAATTTTCTAACAAAAGTACACTTTTTCCGTCAGACTCCCTTGCATTTATTAAACAAACTGACATTCAAATCATGGCTCTTTCATTTAAAACATGTGTGGTCATTCAAGAATGCTGTTATTTTATAGTGAGTGTCCTGATGATTTTTCGCACGTTTTATGATTTTACGATGCCGCCAGGGATTGCCCATATTCTTCAGCAAAAATAATGAAAAAAGAGAAGGAGCTGCAAAAATACAATCTCCTTCCCTTTTCAGTCAATATGGAACTTAATCACTAACTCAGTAAACAGTTCAGTCCATAAAACTTGCGCCGTGTGCGAAACCTAGTCTCAATATTCGTACAGATATGGTGAATAAGCCTCAGCATTGAGATTGACGGTGAACGGAATATTCCTTGACTCACCGATTTCCACAATCGAATCAGCACAAGTGCCGTAGAACGTTCCTTTGAGGTCGGCCTTAGGGTATGTTGCATCATAAACATAATTTAGGACAGAGACCGTACCTGAAGAAATGTAGCTTTCGACACCCCCGACTTTTATCTTCGTAGATGTACCCCATCCCATTGCTACACAGGTTGCAGGGCTAAAATACGAATCAACGACAGGGAAAGTACCCTGAGGATCGTCCGTATCCTCTGTACGGAATACAAGCTGAAGATAATCGTCTCCGGACAGTTTAAGATACCATACCCAGACATTGGTTATGCCACCGTAGTAAACGGTACCGTTGTGGTCAATACAAAGATAACTGCCAGTGGTGAAGTCTGCCCCGGTGTAATCGTAAGTAACGCTGTCATAGGTATAAACATGCTCCTTGCCGGTTCTCGTACCGGTATATTCGACCTTATAGATATCGGAACCTGCAGTAATGTAGCCGCTGACACCGTTGTCGGATATTTCAAGCTCTCCTTCGCTAATATTGGTCTTTGTACCGGTCTCCGCATCAATGATGTAGGAATTGTCAGTATAAAAATTGTACTCACTTTCGCCTGCAGTGTATTTTCCGGCAGGAGCTGCAGCATATTCAGTTCCCCTTGAAGGATTGTACAATTTCAGGAACAGACCGGTACCTGCACCGCTCCATTCACCGCCGTCCGCATATTCCACACCGGAAGCTTTAAGTGCAAGAGCGGAAACACCATATACCGGATGGCCGAGAACGGCACCGCCATAGAAGTATTCATCGGCTGCAGCGGCAGTGATAACCTTGTCTGTACCGGCTACGGCAACAGTGAATTTGCCGGTGACAGGATTTTCTTCGCCGGCCGCCACAGTCACTTCAGCAATTCCTGCAGCGACAGCTTCAAAGCCGAGTTTTGCGTCATCAGGAACAGACACGACTTCTTCAGATGAAGAAGTCACCTTGCAGGCTGTACCCTCAGGCAACACCTTCACGAAATCCATAGAGGAAGACTGTCCGGCATCGATGTAGACATAGTCGCGTGAGACGACTACCGACGGACGGATGACAGCCTCAACGGTCTGCACAAAGTCTCCGGCCGAACAAGTGAAGGTCACGGCACCTGTCCCCACGGGAACAATACGGTCATTTTCGTCAACGTACGCAACGGAAGCATCACTTGACTCCCAGACATATTTGGTATCCCCCGGTCTCACGGCAACGGTGAAAGACACTTCATCAGCAAAACCCATCTCGACACTGCGCGGAGATACGGTCAGCCTGCTTATGCCCTGCTCGGGATAGATGAATTCAGTCTCCGTGCTGCATGAAACCGCAGCAAGTGCCGACACACATACGACCATCCCAAACAATATTTTATTCAAATGTTTCATTTTCATTCGTTTTTAGTTTTAATCCAAGCACTTACTCCTCGTCCAATGCGAGAATATACAACTCTGCAAAAGTATCGCCATAGGCGTAATATGCGTCAATTGTCACAGAGATACTCTGAACTTTCTTCTCAGTGCCGATTTCATCCAGCAGATCGCACCAGGTCAGTCCTAAATTGCCAATTGAATATGATTCCGAAAAGTCTTTATACTCGCTTTCCCCTTCATATTTGTACTTCACGCTCACGACCTGACCGGTACTGCTGTAATAATTGTAATTGACAACACCGAGTCTGGAAACTGTAAGCGGTTCATTGAATGTAATTTCTACCGTTCCAATGTAAGGGTCCCCGTCTACCAGGGCGTAATAGTACGTTGAACCGCTTTCATAATAGTCATCAAACAATTCTGAAGAAAGATAGTATCCGTCCCAACCCCAGGTTCCGCCAGCTTCAGCATAGGTAAAATCGGTGTCGATGTGGAGAATACGCTCATTGCGGCCCTCTATCGCCTCACCGGGATCACCTGAAGCGTCAACGAAAGAATTTTCAAAAGTAAGGACTATAGAATTCTGGGTCTTACTCAACTCAACGTCAGCGTCTTCCGCCAAAGTACATACGAGCGGGAGTACGTAAGTGCCGAGTTCCATTGACTCAATGCCGTCCTTGAACTCGACCACGAAAGGCTCGCCTTCCTTGCTTCCAGCCTTGATGGTGGAAGTTGCACTCAAAGTATAAGCCTCGGCAGGAAGCAGCTGCTGGCCTTCTTCAAGAAGATTTTCAGCGACAGACAAAGTTCCGGTCAGATCTGCATTTACAGTATAATTGCTGCGGAAATACACCTTGTAGGACTTGATCCCCTCAGCCGTAAGGATTTCTCCGCCTTTGACCAGTTCAAGCCTGTTTGTGCCGAAATTCAAAGCATCGGAGCGTCTTGTCGTAGTCAGAGCATAATGCCCTGCATTCTGCGGATAAATGTCCGTAGTGATGTAGGCCCTCCTGTATGTATCAGGGATATTGATCACCTCTTTTTCCACGCAGCCGGTAATTGCAGAAACCGCTGACACAGCCATTGCGGCAATCATCAAATATTTTCTTATATGTATCATAACTTTTTCTTTTTAAGTGAATTACGATCCATCTTATTCTACAGTCCTGAGAGACAGGAAATCATCGTCGCTCTTGGCTTTACCCCAATAGATGTCGTAACGGGTCTTGGTAGATCCTGTCTCGGTATCGGTGTAGTCCACAAGCTGCGAAACATCTATGTCATTCTGATATGCAGAATAATCCTTGAGAACGGCAGCTCCGTCACCTTCGTTCAGTCTGTAGTATGCAATCAGGCCGTCAGCCTCAGGACTTACGCTGTATTTGAAACGCGTAAGCTGAGGAACGGTTCTGGCACTGGCCCATAATCTGACCTCGCTGAATCCGACATAGCCGTACTGGTGACCGTCACAAAGCTGGAGTGAAGTGAAATCAAAGGCTCTGTTGAAATTCGCGCTCGTATAAGACCCCATGGCTACGCCGTCAAGATATGATGTGACTGTTCCGTTTTCGCAGACAAGCGCAAAATGATGCCACCTGCCTTCATATTGGGCATCGGTGTACCAACCGCCTCTCCCGGTATCATTCAGGTCGTATGAACCGACTCCGAAAGTACCGAGAAGATGGATATCCATGGAACCGTTGCGGTACTGTCTGATATAAAAGCCCTCATCATCGCCGGCAAGTCCTGAAAACGCAAGAGGGCAGCCCCAGTTAGAATCCGGCACGCCGGCCTGGATTGCATAATGGAATTCGACAGTCCAATTTCTCGTTGAAGGAAGGTTGTCAAAAACCCTGTAGACAGACGAGCCTTCTTTGACAAACATGACAGGAACGGTAAACGGAGCCTGGAATACAAAACACTGTGTCATGAGATTCTTCAAAACCGGAATTTCCTCAGAAACGCTCTCTATAGTGATAGGAAGAGCATACTGGTTTGCTTCACCGGAATAGGAAGTGATTCGCAAAGGCAGTACGGCAGTGACAGCCTTGGCAGGAATGGTCAGAGTGACACGGCCGTTTTCGGCAACAGTACCGTCAGCATTGTAGAGAGTCCAGCCTTCGGCAGGGAGCATATCTATCTCCTCACCGAATTTCCTGTAATGCTCTGCCGTCCACTCTTTGTCAACGGCAACCGTGACTTTCACATCATGGTCGAGTTTATGCGTCATCCTTACAACAACGTTGTAGTCGGCATCCCTCATAGGCTTCATGATGCAGTCATACTCATCCCTTTGCGAAGCATCAACAAGATAGATTGCATTTTCCAAGGGGGTGTTGACGGCATCGTCGCAGCCTGAAAACACAGGAAGCGCAAGCAGTGCAGCCATTATGTATATAAATGTTCTTTTCATATAACAATTCAATTAAGTATTATTCAAGCGCGGGATTCATTATCTGGATAGCCTTTCTTACGCGCGGATATGTAACCACTCCAGTCTTCGGAGCATAGTCATTGTTGATGAGATAGGCTCCCATACCGCCTTTGCGCATATATTCACCGTTGATGTACGGAGTCCAGCGTGCCACACCTTCCCAGGAAAGCAGACCCGGAGTTCCCCAGCGGTCAGACCAGGCCACTCCGCCTTCAGCCCAATGCCATTCGGAGGATTCGAGGGCGATGAACCTTGAAGCCACGAACTCAGGCTCGAGATAGTCGCTGAAAGCGTCCACAATCCCCTGAAGATATCCGTCAAGGTAGGTGTCGCTTCGTTTGGACGCGTTGCTGTCTTTAGTGCAATAGACCTGATTTGCAAAATAATCAAAATATACGCAGGCCTCAGGTGCAGGCAGTCTTGCAGGTTCACCGTCAATAAGGAGAATCTTGTCTCCCAAACCTTCGCGCATACGCTTTACGAAAGCGAGCGTACGGTCATGACCGGCCTGTCTGGTGATTTTCCCCTGATCGCCGATAAGGTCACCTAAATTGTCACCGACATCCCAACCGTACTCCATATCCCAGTCGAAACCGTCAAGATACAGCACGTTGTTGATGATGTGGCACAATGAATCGGCATACAGCTCGGCAGCCTTCACTCCCTTAGCATCCATTTCGGCAGTATTGTCTGTCCCGTCTTCAGGATCCAGGCCCCAGAACACCCGGCGTGCTTTGATAGCATCTGTATATGTCTCATATTCGCCTGTGTATCTGTTCTTTACCTTTACAGGATTTTCTTCGGAAGCATCCATGACCCACGAAGGAGTAATCTGGGTACCGATGGAGTGCGCAATGAACACGAGAAGGCATTTCAGACCTTTCTTCTGCTGAGCCTCTTTCAAATCGGCTTTCTGGGCTTCGGTATAATTGAAGCCGGCGCCCCACATTGAAATGATGTCAAGACTGTCAGGAAGTCCCATAAGACTTGTCTTGAAGTCCTGTGTGACACCTCCCCATCCCTGATAATAGCCCATCATAATCTGATGGTCACTTTCGCGATAAGCGCGGATATTGGCATAATGCTGTTCCTGTTCCTCTTCGGTCATGCTGTTTCCGCTCAGATCAGTCGGCATCAGAGGTTCGGGCTGTGTCCATTTGCTGCAGGACACGCCTGTACCGACGAGGATTGCAGCCAACAAAATATATTTGTAAACTTTTCTCATAATTCTTTTAATTATTTAGCCCACCACAATTTGGTTGAATAATCATCAGCTCCGCCAAGATAGGTTTTGGCCGTCTCGAGATTTGCGGAATTCTGCCTTGACTCGTCGACAGAAAATTTCAGACGATTGGCAACAGGCATAGCCGCATACTGCGGAGACACCTTACCGGAACAAATCGGCATGAACTCAGGATATCCCGTACGGCGGTAGTCGCACCATGTCTCGTGTCCGAGAGGATAGAGGGCGATATACTTCTGGGTAATTATACGCTGGAGCTTCTTCTCTGCGTCATCCCCGTCATTCCATGCGATGGTAAGATCCGAAGGACCGTTTTCTGTGCTTTCGCTGTTCATATAGTCCTTGTATGCTGCAGGAACACTCTCGGAATCAGCAAGATAAGCATCAGCTCCGCTCACTCCCCACTGTGAGAATGAAAGACGTACCCCGTTCTCATACAAATCCCCGGCATCTCCGTCAGCCCAGCCTTTCAAAGCGCACTCGGCACGCAGGAAAGAGACTTCGGCAGCCGTAAGCAAAGGATAATCGCTGTACTGGCTGACATTCGGTCTCGAGCATGTGGACTCTACCTGGGCGTCACTTGCACCGCTTCCGGCACGAAGTCCGAAATAAACGGTTTCGGTCTCTCCCGAAGAGTTGGTGAAAGTGTAAGGCGTGAAATAGGCAGGACGGCGGGCATCTTTGTAGCCGTTCATATAGCAGGTGAGGTCCGCTGCAGCATAAGTATCGTTATATGCTCCGGACATCATGGTGTAGAGGTGTGAAGTGATATTCTCCATCAAACCTATACGCATGTGCATCACGGCATTGTCTTCATTGGACTCGATGACACCCCTGTCAAGCGCCTTGGTGATGTAGGATTTCGCAAGTTCAGGCTCTGCATTGCTTATGCGCACTGCAAGGCGCAGCAGAAGCGAATTGGCATATTTGCACCATTTGTTCATGTCGCCCTGATAGATGCGGTCGAAATTGGTAATGTCCGCACAGGAACCGGCGGATATGCAGGCTTCAAGATCTTCTACGGCACCGTCAAGTTCCTTGAGCATGGCCTTCCATGCATCCTCCTCCCTATCGTAAGGGATATAGAGGTCGAGGTCTTCCGGATTGATTGCCGTATAAGGAATAGGACCGTACATATCTGCAAGACGGTGCATGACGGCAACCCTCATGATGCGGGTCAGGGCCCATACGCTGTTGGCACTGTCGTGGCCGGTAAAATTCCATGTGGACACGTATGACTGGTAGAAAGACATGACATTTGTAAAAGGATTGCTGATCCAATGGTCACCTGCAGGAGAATACCATGAAAAATCTCCTCCGAAGTTGTTTTCACCGCCACCCGGCTCACACATGAGCATACGGCCCCAGACGTCGCCCACAAGGCTTTCGCAATGCTGGAATGCACCAGCAGTGTTCAAAGGCACGATATACAGTTCCATGGTAGGAATCATCGAACCCTGACGCAGGTTGTCACGGTCAAGGTCTTCTTCAGTCAGACCTCCGTAAGGGAAATTGATTTTATGGAAATAATCATTGCATGCAGTAAGGCTCAAGCACAAAACTGCAATACCGGCTAATTTCAATATATTTTTCATAATCATATCCTGTTTAGAATTCTACTTTTACACTGAAACCTATATTGCGCTGTCCCGGCATCATCAGGAAGTCTGTACTCTGGTTGTATGTACCTGTTGACATACTCAGATCCGGATCGAAAGGAGCCTTGCAATAAATCATCCACAAGTTGCGTCCGACGAGTGAGACCGTGAGTCCGAGTTTGTCGCGGAACCATTTCCTCGGCAGGGTATATCCGAGAGACAATTCCTGAAGACGTACATTCGAACCGTCATATACATACTCCTGGACAAGTCCGTCCGTGAGGTTTGCAACGGTGTTGTAGTATGGCTGGGCATCTATATAGCCGTTGTTCACAAACACTCCGCCGGCATCCCTTGCCGCAGCCGTAGTCTGTGACACTCCGGCCCTGTCGAGATACATCTGGGTGTAGGACACGGCCAGGCCTCCGATACGTGCTGTCAGCAGGAAGCTGAGGTTCAAACCCTTGTATGAGAAGCTGTTGCTCCATCCGATATTTCCTTTCGGCAGAGTCGAGCCTAATTTGCGGGCCTCTATAGTCTCAAGTTCGATTTCCTTGTTGGAATTGACATAGATGTTTCCGTTCATGTCACGCACGAAATCCCTTGTGGTGTAGATGTCACCCATTGAATTGCCGACTTTGATCGGGTTGTTGCCTGATTGGATTCCTATATCCCCAGGATAATATGTCCTGTCGGTCACAGGATCATAATACTCGCCGAAAAGCTCGGTGATGCGGTTACGGTTGGCACTGTAGGTAAGATTGGTGCTCCAGCCGAAATCTTTCCATGTGTTGCTGTAGCCGAGAGCCAGTTCTATACCTTTATTGCGTACGTTACCGGTCTGGATATACATGGTGGAGTATCCGCCTGATGCAGCTGAAATGGACACAGGGATGGTCTGTTTCTTGGTGTCCGACAGGTAGAGAGTGAGGTCTACGCTGAAATGCTTGAACAGACGGCCTGTGATACCGACCTCCCATGAATCTGTCTTTTCAGGATACAGATGGGTGATAGGACGATAGTCAGGAGTACTTGCAGCGGAACCGTTCCATTTGTAGTAGGTCTCTGTGAGGCCGCGCTGCAATGGGGAACCGACATCCGCGAATGAAGCTCTGACCTTGAGGTATTCAAACCATGAAGGCATCTTCACAAGTTCGGAAATGACTCCCGAAATACCCACTGAAGGGAAGAAATATGACAGCTGCGAAGTGTTTGACAAAGTTGAAGACCACTCGTTGCGGGCTGTCAATGTCAGATATAGCGCACGGATGAAACCGAGCTCGACATTGGCGAACACCGCATACTCACGCTGCTTCCATGCGTCGTAATCTGCGTTTGACGTGGCTTTGGTGATGTTGGAATAAACGAAATGGTTAGGCATCATACCCAAAGCTCCGCCATAGGAGTTGGTTTCGTAGCTCTGATGGTTGAAACTGCCTCCGATGTTGGCCGATAGCGAGAATATGTCGTTGAAAGTCTTGTTGATGTTCACGAGGACATCGCCATAGAGCATTTTCTCCTGATTGCTGCTGAACTGGTAGACACCGGTATCAAGCACATTGGTGATTCCCAGGCCCTTGCTTGACGCATTGTATTTGTTCTCGTTCTTTGCAATGGCATTGTCCATCTTCACCCTCGCGGAGACATTGAGCCAGTCGAGGATGTTGTATGACCAGTTCACATTGAACATGTAACGGCTCTTGGTGTATTCACGGCGTTTGCGGTACATTTCCCAATAAGGGTTGTCCGCATAACCTGTACCGAAGGCATCCGAAGCATAGTTCCATCTCTGGACGTAGATGTTGCGTGACGGATCCCACTCCTCATAGGCGCGGGCCTCGCTGAAGTCTTCGCCGCGCGGCCACATGTACACTACCGGAACAGGATTGAATGCACCGCCCATTGCGACAGGATTGAGCTGATCCTGAAGAATATAGCTTGCACTGAAATCGAGGGTCATCTTGTCGTTGAGGAAAGATGTGGTGTTGCGTACAGTGAAGTTGTAGCGGTTATAAGTGCTGTTAGGAATGATCGATGTCGAATTGGTGGCAGCTGCTGAGACGTAGGTCTGGTTGCGCTGGTTACCGACAGACAGGGTGATGGCATTTGACTCGTTTACTCCCGTCTGGAAGAAATCGGCAGGATTGTATCCGCTCGGAGACGAAAGTTTGTTTCCCCAACTGAACTGTGAACCCATCTGGTTGCCGTAAGTGTCCTGGAAACGGTAAGTCATGACGGCGTTGCTGAAAGTGGTGTTGTTGGTATAGGAAATTTTGATTTTGCCTTCAGAACCTTTCTTGGTGGTGATGAGGACAACACCGTTTGCTGCACTTGAACCGTAAAGGGCGGCTGCCGCAGGACCGTTGAGGATTGAAATGCTCTCGATGTCCTCAGGGTTGATGTCCGCTATGCCCTCTGATGTAGGCTGTGAAGAGGCCATGAGTTCGGCAGGACCGCTGGAGTTGTTGACACCGCTCGTAGAGTTGTACATAGGTACACCGTCAATCACATACAGGGCATTGTTGCTCTGGGTCAATGATTTGACACCACGCATTACGACACGGGTAGGTCCGCCTGTGCCGTTCGGAGACTGGGTAATCTGCACACCTGCGACCTTTCCCGAGAGGGAATTCACGAAATTGGCGTCTTTGACCGCTGTAAGCTCACCGGCATCAACTTTCTGGACGTTGTAGCTCAACGCCTTCTCCGAGCGTTTGATACCAAGGGCGGTAACGACCGACTCGTCAAGAGACAGAGCCGCCTCATGCATGGTGACAGTAATGTTGTTTTGATTTCCGAAGACGATTTCCACCGGATCATAACCAATGCTTGACACTTGGATTATATCGCCTTCCTTAAGATCCGTCAGAGTGAACAGACCATCGAGATCGGCAGTTGTTCCGTGCTGCGTGCCTTTGACTACCAATGCAGCACCGATGACAGGGAGCCCCGCATCATCTACAACTTTACCTGATAATTCTCCCCCCCCCACGACATTCTGGGCATAAGAATACTGGGCCGTCAACACTCCGATGAGGGTGACAGCACAAAATAGTAATCTCAAAAAGGGGTTAATTTTTTTTGAATTACTAAGCATAAATTAATTTTGGAACGTTATTAATTATTTTTTAATTTAACCTGATTCAGCATCAGATTTGGCGACAAAAATAAATTATTAATTTCTAATTTAAAAATATTTTTCAAAAAAAATAATACTATATTTGTGGGCGTAAAAAAACGCCGCAGCAGCCGCTTAAAATACAGAAATCTTCAAAATCAAATAGTTACAAAAACATGAAACTACATTTTTTAACCACAGTCGCAACAGCGCTCGTTCTGATGTCGGGGTGCTGCAAAAACGAAAACACAATCAATGTCATTCCTTATCCGGACAAAGTGGATGTATCCTGCGGACAATTCAATGTGGCGGGAGCTCCGGTCTGCTGCGATTCCATGATTGACCCTATGGGCAGGGCCGTTGTCGAGAAATTCGCCGCATCCCTCTCTTCTGCAAGCGGGCAGCCAAGCGAAGTCACTTCGGAAAGCGTCAGCAACGGATTTTCATTTGTTCTTGACGAAACTCTGCCGGCGGAAAGCTACACGCTGGACATCACTAAGAAAGGTGTCATGGTCAAGGCTTCCGGCCTCAACGGATTCAACTACGCCATACAGACGGTGAAACAGATGCTTCCAGTGGAAATTTACACCTCAGAAGCGGCTCCTGACGCAAACTGGGTACTTCCTTGTGCAAAAATCAGCGACAGCCCGCGTTTCAAATACAGAGGTATGCACCTTGACGTGGCAAGACATTTCTTCGATGCCAACGAAGTGAAGAAATACCTTGATGTAATGGAAATCCACAAACTCAACACGCTCCATTGGCACATTACTGACGATCAGGGCTGGCGAATCGAAATCCGGAAATATCCGGAACTCATCGCCAAAGGCTCCGTCAGAAAAGGCACCGTCATCCGCAAGGAATGGCACAATTATGACGGAATACCTTACGGCGGCCACTACACCACTGAAGAAATCAAGGACATCATTGCGTATGCTGCAGCAAAAGGCATTACCGTAATCCCTGAAATCGACCTTCCAGGCCACATGCTTGCCGCTCTGACCGCTTATCCGGAGTTAGGCTGCACAGGCGGACCTTACGAAGTCTGGGGCAGATGGGGCGTGGCTGACGACGTGCTCTGCGCAGGCAACGAGAAGACCATGCAATTCCTCGAGGACGTTCTGTCGGAGGTTGCAGACATTTTCCCGTCAGAATATATTCATATCGGCGGGGACGAATGTCCTAAAGTACGCTGGGAAAATTGCCCGAAATGCCAGGCAAAAATCAAAGAATTGGGATTGAAGGACGATGACCAGTTCAAAGCAGAACACTATCTTCAGAGCTATGTGATGGAAAGAATGGAGAAATTCCTCGCAAAGAAAGGAAAGAAAATCATCGGCTGGGATGAAATCCTTGAGGGAACTCCCGGACCTGACGCCACTGTCATGTCATGGAGAGGTACAGAAGGCGGCATCAAGGCGTCAAAGATGGGTCACGACGTGATCATGACTCCTAATTCATACTGCTATTTCGACTATTACCAGGGTGCTGACCAGAACAAGGAGCCTTTCGGAATCGGAGGATATCTTCCGCTTGAAAAGGTATATTCATACGAGCCGTTCACTGAAGATATGGATGCCGAGGCACGCGGACATATTCTCGGCGTACAGGCAAATCTCTGGACGGAATATATACTCGACAATGCACACCTCGAATATATGCTGCTACCGAGAATGTCCGCTCTCAGCGAAGTGCAGTGGTGCAAAGCTGAGAACAAGGACTGGAACAGATATTACAACGGTGTACCTCATCTGTTCGAGATATACGACGCCATCGGCTGCAACTATTCGACCACTTCTTTCGGAGTGCACGCTGAGGAATCTGTCGATGCCCGGAAAGGCTGTGTAGTTGTAAATCTCTTCACCCAGGGAGACGCTCCCATCAGATACACTCTTGACGGCAGTGAACCGACCGATGCATCACCGCTTTATACAAAGCCTATAGAAATTACTGAAAGCGCTACACTGACAGCAACGGCCTTCAGACCAAATCTCGTGACCCCAAGCTATTGCAAAGCTTTCACTGTACACAAGGCTGTGGGCAAATCCGTGACAATGAATGTCGCTCCTCTCTCCAAATACACTTTCGGGGCTCCGGCTTCACTCGTGAACGGCATCAAGGGACCTTTCATCTATTCCTGCGGAGACTGGGCAGGCTGGAAAGGCGACCCGGTGGACCTGACCATAGACATGGGAGGCAAGACTGCATACAGTTCAGTCGCAATGACTGCGCTCGTGCAGAAAGGTGAATACATTTTCGGCCCTCTCGACCTCAGGGCTGCAGTTTCCGACAACGGCGTTGATTTCACCGAAGTCGCAGCGATTGAAATCCCTATGGAGCAGGAAAATGCCCCTGACGGAATCAAAGAATACACCGTCAGCTTCCCGGAGACTTCAGCACGCTATCTCCGCGTGACGTCAAAGACCGTGAACTCCATTCCGGACTGGCATGGTGCCAAAGGCGAACCGGGCTTCCTCTTCATCGATGAAATCGTTGTGGAATAACGGCCACACTGTCACCCTGAGCATAAACAAAGGAATAAGACAAACAGTCCTGTGGACTTTTGTCCCTTTGTTCACGTAGTGCCGAAGTCGAATGGGTCTTGTACATATTACGAATATACATTATTTCAAGTACTTACCTAAATGTACAAGATCCCTCGACTGCGCTCGGGATGACAGAAAGGGGAGCTCGGGATGACAGAAACAGCCTGCATCGAACGGTGCAGGCTGTAATTTTATTCTATGTAACTTTCCAGCAGTTTGATGCTGCCGTCGGGGATGATATGCAGGCCTTTGGCCGAAGCAGGGACAAGGAGGGTCTCGCCCTGGCGAAGCGTCTCGCTGCGGCCATCGGAATCAGTCACAGTGCCTTTGCCGCCAAGACAGATGAGAATGACAAATGAGTCAAGTCCTGACAGGTCTTTGTCAAATTCCTTGTCGATATCAAGCAGCGAGGTAGTGAAATACTGACAGCTTACGAGCCGGCATTCCTTGTTTTTCGCGGCCTCGTATTTTGTCCTGTAATCCTCACAGACAGTGTAGTCAATGGCTTCTTTGGAAAGCTCGGTGTGGAGCTCGCGCGGTTTGCCGTCAAGTCCGAGTCTGCCGAAATCGTAGATACGGTAAGTGATGTTGGAAGTCTGCTGGATTTCGGCAACGAAGCAGCCTGAACCGATGCTGTGGATACGTCCTGCCGGAAGGAAGAATACGTCACCCTCGGACACTTTGTAATCGTAAAGCACTTCGGTGATGCTGTTGTCCTCTATCCTTGCGGCATATTCCTCAGGAGTGATTTTCTCAGTGAGTCCTGACATCAGATGCGCATCCTTGTCGGAATTCATCACATACCACATTTCCGTCTTGCCTTTGGAACCGTTGTGTCTCTCTGCTGCCAGTTTGTCATCCGGGTGCACCTGAATGGAAAGATCCTGCCTTGCGTCAATGAATTTGATCAGCAGAGGAAATTCAGTGCCGGTGGCAGCATAGACCTTTTCTCCAAGAAGCCCGCCTTTGTACTCCTCACAGAGTTCAGTGATGTTTTTGCCTGCAAGCGGACCGTTTGCAACCACGGACTCATTGTCCTTGACTCCGGAAAGCTCCCAGCTTTCGCCTATGTTGTGCTGCCCGGTCTCAATGCCTTTGAAAGGGGCGATTTTCTCACCGCCCCATACAAGGCTTTTAAGTATTGGTTTAAATTTAAGTGGATACATATCGGTTTTTATTTATTGTCAATCTGATTGAGGGCAAAAGTATAGGCTCCGATAGAGATTGCCTTGCTTGCTCCCAATTTTGAAATTGCCACACCGACGCGTTTCTGAGGGTCGTAGATTACCTCTTTGTCAGTGCCGTAGACTTTCAGTTTGCGCTGCTCGCCCCGGGCGAATGCGGCGAACTCGGCCTCATCGTCGAGGTCGTACACCTTCATCTGCACGCGGTTCAGTTCATCGCCCTTGAGGGTCTTGATTTTGCCTCTGAGAGTCTCGAGAAGGGCAGGCTTGATGTATTTGGCTGCCGCCGTAATACCTCCGCCGATGACTATCAGTCCGTCAATGATGGTCACTGCGATGGCCATTGCATCACCTGCGATTTCACCCATTTCCGCAAAGGCCTTCTTTGCGGCCTCCACATCGCCTTCGATTTTGCCTTCGGCAATGTCGTAGATGTCCTTTGGCTCGAATTTATGGTCAGGCTGGCCTGAAAGCTCGCCATAGACCCTTTTTACTGCTCTGATGGCAGCGCCGTCCTCAACGATGATGTCATGCATTTTCTTGTGTGGCAGGCAGAACGTCTCAACGCAGGAATTGTCACCTCTGTTGAGTTCGCCGTTGATGACGGTTCCTATGCCGAGTCCTGTGCCGAAAGTGTAGCCAATGAGGTTTTTGTAGCGTTTTGAGCTGCCTGCAGCTTCAAGTTTTGCATTGATTTCAGGCAGCAGTCCGCCGAGGGCCTCTCCGTAGGCGTAGAGGTCACCGTCGTTGTTGATGAAAACCGGAATGCCGAATTTGTCCTCAAGGAAAGGTCCGAGAGCCACGCCGTCGCGGAATGAAGGGAAGTTCGGAAGGAAGCCTCCGATAATGCCGTTAGGATAGTCGGCGGGACCTGGGAAGGCAAAGCTGATAGCCACAGGCTTCTCCTGCAGCTTTTCGATGATGGATTTGAATCCAACGACCATTGTTTCAAGACACAGATCAAGGTTCTGCGCATTCGACGGCAGGGTGATGGTGTCCAAAATGAATTCTCCTCCGCGCATTGCGCCGAATACCATATTGGTACCGCCGGCGTCAAGGGTGAGGACTATACGGGAGTCTGTTTTGTAATTAGCCATTTTCTTGTATTTTATTTATTCTTTATCAAATATTAAGTCTTCATCCCAAAACGGGTGACAGGCTATCCAGTTGTAAGAATAAGGATAGTCATCTTCGTATATACCCCTGTTCTTTTCGGGTGCAGAGGACATATCAAAGGATATATCCGCACCAGAAGTCAAATCCTCAAAACGGAAATAGTTGTGATACCAGTTCTTTCCGTCAAGACTGATATTCCTGATGTAGACGTTTTCCCTTGAATTGTTGTCAGCATCAAGTATGATATCGTTTCCGTTCTCAAGATGGATGACAGCTTTTCTGAACAGAGGCGAACCGATGACATATTCGTCGGAAGCAGGGCACACAGGGTAGAATCCGAGGGCAGAGAATACATACCAGGCGGAAGTCTGTCCGTTGTCCTCGTCGCCGCAGTAGCCGTTCGGCTGTGCCGTGTAGAGCCTGTCCATCACATTCCTTGCATGATACTGCGTCTTCCAAGGCTGTCCGACATAGTTGTAGAGATATACCATGTGCTGGGCCGGCTGGTTGCCATGTGCGTAATTGCCCATATTTGCCACCTGCATCTCCGTGATTTCGTGTATGCGTACGCCGTAATAGCTGTCATCATAAACCGGAGGTACGATAAATACGGAATCGAGCATTTGGACGAATTCCTCTTTGCCGCCCATCAGGTCCACAAGTCCTTGAATGTCATGGAATACCGACCAGGTGTAATGCCATGCGTTGCCCTCAGTGAAAGCGTCTCCCCATTTGTACGGGCTGAAAGGAGTCTGGAAACTGCCGTCGGCATTGCGTCCCCTCATAAGATTGGTCGAAGGATCGAAGACATTTATGTAATTGGAAGCACGTGAAGACCATTTTTCGATTTCCTCCTCAGGTCTGTCCAACTTCTTGGCAAGCTGGAGAATGCACCAGTCATCGTAGGCATATTCGAGGGTTCTTGCCACGCTTTCATTTATACCCACATCGTAAGGGATGTAGCCGAGAGTGTTGTAGTATTCGTGACCGAGACGTCCTGAAGAATTGGCTTCCGCAAGTACGTGCTCAGTACCGTAGACTATTGCGTTATAGAGAGTTTCGAGCTCTTCTTTGTTCACTCCCTTCATAGCGGCATCCGCAACGACAGAAGCGGAATTGTTGCCGACCATGCAGCCCCTGTGTCCCGGACTTGACCACTCCGGCAGGAAAGGATTCTCTTTGGCGATATTTGCAAGAGCAAGCTGGATTTCCCGGTTCACAGAAGGATAAACAAGATTCAAAAGCGGGAAAAGGGCACGGAATGTATCCCAGAAGCCCGTGTCGGTGTACATATAGCCTTTTTCGACCTTTCCGTTGTACGGACTGTAATGCAGGATTTCACCGTTTTCGGCCACTTCATATAATTTGCGCGGGAAAAGCGTGCTTCTGTAGAGGCAGGAGTAGAAAGTGCGATACTGGTCGACCGTGCCGCCTGACACTTCAATCCGGCCGAGGACTTCGTTCCAACGGGCTTTGGCCTCGCTTTTGACTGTCTCGAAGGACTTGTCTCCGATTTCCCCGAGATTGGTGTAGGCCTGTTCCAAAGAAATGAATGAAGAGGCCACGCGGACATTCACCTGCTCACCGCGTACGGTTGCGAATTTCACCACCGCAAGGGCATGGTCGCCTTTGTACTCAAAGCCTTTGATTTCATTTTCTCCGCTGTAGACGCTGAACCCCTGCAGAGGTTTGTCAAATCTGAGCACGAACCAGTTGCGGAAATTGTCGGGCACTCCGCCGCTATTGCGTGTGGTATAACCTATGACAGTGTTGTCTTCCGGAATGACTTTGATGTATGAGCCTTTGTCGAAAGCATCCACAACGACTCCTGAAGTGCCGCTCTCAGGAAAAGTGAAGCGGAAAGATGCAGCCCTTTCAGTAGGAGCCAATTCCACATTGATGTCGTGGTCAGCCAAATAAACCTGATAATAATACGGCTTCGCTGTCTCGCTCTGGTGTGAGAACCAGCTTGCGCGGGCATCCTGGTCCACGAGTGCGGCGTCACGCACAGGCATCAGCGCAAACTGGCCGTAGTCATTGATCCAAGGCGAAGGCTGATGGGTCTGTTTGATGCCTCTGATGCGGTGGGCGTCATATCTGTAGGCCCAGCCGTCGCCCATCGTACCTGTCTGGGGAGTCCAGAAATTCATACCCCATGGAAGGGCTACGGCAGGATAGGTGTTTCCTGTGGAGAGAGTATAGTCGGAAAGTGTACCGACCAGAGTGGAGACGTAATCCACCGGGTCTGCAAGTTTCTCTTCCGGAGCACCGCAGCAGCCTATCACCGTTACCGCTGCAAAAAGTATTGCCAAATATTTTTTCATCATATCTTAATTAATACTGTTAAGCACATCTATACGGCCGTCATTGATGATTTTAAGGATAAGTTCCCCGAAAAGGGTATTCTGCCATGCAAACCACGGACGGGTGAATTTGGCGGCGTTGTCTTTATGGAAAGACTCGTGGATGAAGCCTGTACCGGCATCAGTCGTCATCAGCCGGACAATGCAGTCCCTGATTTCTTCATCGTCATCCGAAGTAAAGGCCTTCATCATAATGCTCATAGGCCATATCATCTCTATGCCGATATGAGGTCCGCCTATGCCCTCTCCTGCAGCACCGCGATAGAAATAAGGATTCGCCTCACTCCATACAAAACGGCGGGTATTCTGATAAATCGGGTCATCGGCAGGCACGTCACCGAGATAAGCCATAGCCAAAAGCGACGGCACATTCGCATCATCCATAATATACTGATTGCCAAAGCCGTCAACCTCAAAAGCATATATAGGTCCGTATTCAGGATGATTATAGACCGCATACTTTTTCAAAGCCGCCTCAACCTCATCGGCCAGGTCAGCGCACTCTGCAGCCAAAGCCTTGTCATTGTTCACCTTGTTCAGGATTTCAGCGGCCTTTCTGAGTGAAGATACAGCCATAAAATTGGAAGGGATGAGAAATTCAAATGTGGTGGCATCGTCGGAAGGACGGAAAGCCGAAGCTATGAGTCCCACCGGATTTACAGGATTGCCCTGACCGACAACGCATTTGGTATCAAGCTGGCGGTCGGTTATGCGCAGAAAAGTGTAGGGTCCGTGACCTTCTTTTCTCTGCTGTTCCTTGAAAGTGTCCACAGTCTTCCTGATGGCCTCACGCCAGGTCTTGCCGAAAACCGAAACGTCCCCGCTCTTTTTCCAATACGCGTATGCAAGGCGTATGGGATAGCAATGGGAATCAATCTCCCATTTTCTTTCAAATACGTATGGGTCGGCTTCAGGCAGGTCGGTCTTGTTTGCCGCGCCCACAGGCTCCACATTGAACGCATTGGCGTATGGGTCGATGCAGATGCATTTGAACTGGCGGTTGATGGTGCCGGCTATCATTTTCTGCAGCTTCGGATCCTTGTCCATAAGCTGGATATAAGGCCAGACCTGTGCTCCGGAATCGCGGAGCCACATGGCCGGGATGTCCCCGGTGTAGACGTATGTGTCGGGCTGTCCGTTCCCGTCTTCGCCATAATGCACCGTGGTGTCGAGAGTGTTGGGAAAGCAGTTGGCAAACATCCACGCAAGCCTCGGATTGACGAGTTGGGCGCAGATTGTCCGGATTTCAGCCTCTACCGCCTCGGATTTGAACAGACGGGCCTCGGGAGAGGGTCTCTGATCCTTGTACTCCGACGGTTCGTCAGGACAATACCAGACTTTGGGTTCCGCTCCCATAACAATAGTCAGCGTGCCACCTGCATTGATGTCCTTGAAATCCAAATACGGCTTGGTGTAAGGCTCTCCGTTGAGTTTTATGCTCTGAATATATTTGTTCCCGGTGCTGTTTCCTATAGTCTGAACAACAAAAGTACCTCCGGCAACCTTGATCTCAGCCTTGTCGAAAAGCGGGGAACCGAAGAAATAGCGTCCTCCGGCAGGTTCTACCTGATAGAAGCCGAGGGAAGAAAGAATATACCATGCGGACATCTGACCGACATCTTCATTGCCTGAAAGTCCGTCAGGCTCGGCATGATAGAGCGTAGAAAGCACTTCGCGGACCTTGTCGGCAGTCTTCCACGGCTGACCTGCCATGGTGTAGAAATAAAGGATATGGTGGCTCGGTTCGTTGCCGTGGGCATACTGACCGATAAGGCCTGAGATGTCAGGAGATGCATTCTCGCCTTCCAGGTCAGACTGGGCTGTAAACAGAGCGTCAAGTTTTGTGAGGAAAGCCTCTTTTGAACCGAAGCAACTGACAAGACCTTTGATATCATGAGGAGCAAGCCAGGTGTACTGCCATCCGTTGCCCTCGCAGTAGTCGTCCTCGCGGTGGGTTGAGGCGAACGGGCTGAAAGGAGTACGGAACCTGCCGTCAGCTTTCTTTCCTCTCATGAATCCTGTTTCGGAATCGAAGAAATGCCTGTAGGAATGGCTGCGGGCATCGAAATGCTCATAGACTTTCATGTATTCCGCTGCTTTGGCTTCATCCTGAGTGTCCCCGGCAAGCTTCTTGGCAGCCTGTGCGAGCGCCCAGTCGGCAATTGAGTATTCCATATCGTAAGCCACCGATTCATTGAACATATCGCTCGGAATATAGCCGTATTTCATCCTCAGGTCCTGACCTCTGTCAGGTCTCAGTGCCGAAGCCTTCATAGCCTCGATTGCAAGCTCTTTGTCAAAGCCGTCATAGCCTTTCAGCAGAGCGTCAGCCACAGGTGGAATACCGGGATTGCCGACCATACAGTCAGTCTCGCAGCCCATAAGATGCCATACAGGAAGCTTGCCCTGCTGCCGGTAGATATGAAGCATGGTGTTCACAATATCGTTCACTTTCTCAGGATGAACTATGGTCATAAGCGGCATTGCAGCCCTGTAAGTGTCCCAAAGCGAGAAAGTGGTATAATTGGTGAAACCGTCATCAGTATGCACCTCGCCGTCAGCTCCGCGATAGGCTCCGTCAACATCGCAGAACACTGAAGGCGCAATCATGGTGTGATAGAATGCGGTGTAGAATATTTTTTTCGCCTCTTTGTCGGCAGTCTCGATATGGATTTTTGACAGTTCGTCATTCCACGCCCTGTCTGCTGCAGCCACGGTTTCTTCAAAATTCCATCCCGGAAGTTCGGCGTCCATATTCGCTTTGGCGCCCTCCATGCTGACTGCGGAAAGTCCGACTTTCACGAGTATGCTCTCATCTTTCTTCGTCGAAAATGCCACCCTGCCGTACATATTTTCTTTGCCGTGAAGGGAGAAAGAATCATACGGTCTTGAGAACTCGGCATAGAAATAGATTTTCTGATTGTCGGCCCAGCCTTTGGAATAACGGTAACCCCTGATTGCAGAAGTTTCCGGAGATTCCGTCTGCACTTCTTCCATAAATGTCCCGGTCGGCTTGTCCCAGCATCCTCCGTTCTCAAGGTCGAAAACAATGGCGGCGTCGCCTGACTCAGGGAAGGTATATTTGTGAAGTCCTACATGGGTGGTGGCTGTCAGTTCCGCCCTGATGCCATAACGCAGAAGAGGGACGGAATAATAGCCCGGACGGCTGATTTCCTTTGTACGGTCGGCATACGACCACATTCCGGAGCCGGGATCATTTTCCTCTCCGCGCGCATAGTTCACTTCTCCGACCACCGGCATCACCGTCACGTCGAACAGGTCTCCTATACCCGTACCGCTCAGATGGGTGTGCGAGAAACCGATTACCGTTGAATCACTTTCATGGTAGCCTGAAGTCCAGTCCCAGGCCTGCGGTATGCTTGTAGGGCCGAGCTGTACAAAGCCGAACGGCACATTGGCGCCGACAAACACGTGGCCGTGGCCTCCGGTGCCTATGCCTGTGTCCACATAATCAGTGTATTTTTCTTCCGGCGATGTCGCGCAGGCCGCAATCGTGCAGGCTGAAATTAATAGCAATAGTGTTTTTCTTATCATAGTATATTATTCTTTTACATTATCATAATGTGAACAGGATTCCTCCACGCGCTGCGCTTGGCTCATTATCATTGAGTTATAAATATCAAACTGCCGGCAGAAGTGAGTGCTTCGTGGCTGATGCGGTAATTCCTATTGGTCCTGCCGCCGAGCAACATCCTGTCTATACGTCCCGAACCGCCTTTTCTCTCAATCACAAGCAGATTATTTCCTCCGCAATACTTAGGTTCAAGACTGATTTCCACCCTGTCAAAAGCCGGGGTCGTCAACGTGTAGTATGGCGAGCCAGGACAATCGGGATAAAAACCCATCATCGAGAACACCGCCCAGGCGGACATCGTCCCCGTATCGTCATTGCCCGGAATACCGTCAGGCAATACGGTATAGTATTTTTCAAGCAGACGAGACACCTCTTTCTGAGTCCTCCATTCTTCGCCCTTGAAATAAGAAAACAAATATGGATAAGCTATATCAGGCTCATTTGCAGGGTCATACAGTCCATCGTCAAACACCTTCTGGAGTTTGTTCACAAAATTGCGTTTCCCGCCCATCAGAGCGGCAAGGCCCTGCACATCGTGGGGCACATAGAAAGTGTAATTCCATGCACTGCCCTCGTGGAATCCGGGCACAGGCTCGAAATTCTCTCCCTGGCGGGGATTGAACGGCGCGAGGAAAGACCCGTCCTTCTCTATAGGACGTAAAGTCCCCGATTCTTTGCTGTAATAGTGCTTATAGCCAAGAGAACGCTCAGCAAACAGCGCTGCATCTTCCTTGTGGCCGAGATTATCAGCCAAGAGCGACAAAGCATAGTCCGCAATGTAATACTCCAAGGCATGGGACACCGAATTGTCGCCCGAATTGTCTCCGGCATAGAAACCGAGAGGGATATAGCCGTCCGCAATGTACGGGTCAATGTCCGGACGCATGAGATTGTCCGCTCCAGGCGTCACAGCCCCTTTCACAGCAGCCTCGTATGCCTTTTCAATGTCAAAATCGCGCAAGCCCTTCAGCCAGCTGTCCACAATCACGGGGATTGACGGGTCACCCTCCATTGTGAAAGTCTCGCGACCGTAGAGTTCCCATTTAGGCAGCCAGCCCCATTCATTATACATATCAATCATTGAACGCACCATGTCCGTCTGCTTTTCCGGATAGGCCAAAGTCATAAGCTGGTGAAGATTGCGGTAGGTATCCCAGAGAGAGAACACCGTGTATCTGTTGTGCCCAGCCTCAACTCTGCCGACACCACCCTGCTCCATAAGAGGATATTCTCCGTTGACATCGTTAAGGATATTCGGATGGATAAGTGTATGATACAGAGCCGTATAAAACACCATTTTCTGATTTTCCGAACCTCCGTGGACTTTGATACGGGACAAATCGTCATTCCAAAGCGCCGAAGCCTTGGCGCGCACTCCGTCAAAATCAAAAGCCGCCTGCTCCCTGTCAAGGTTCTCGCGGGCATTCTCGCAGCTGACGAAAGAAACGCCCATCTGCACCTCAACCTGCTCGCCCTCTTCCGTATCGAAAGAGAACCAATAGCCGATGTCATCACCGGCAATTTCCCTTTCATAGCGGGTATAGATTTTATATTTTCCGTTGTCTGGCGTCCACTCCGCCTCAACGCCCTTCATCTTGCGCTGCTTCTTCCAGAACCCCGAAGCTTTGGGTTCTTTGTTCACGCGCATGACAAAATAAATCGGGAAGACAGCCTGAGGATTGTAACAGAAAGTCCCGAGCAGCCTCATGCCCTCGATTTCCATGTCGCTGACCTTGCGGACACGCGCTCCAGTCTCGTTTGTAAGGCCTTCGCCCAAATTCAGCAGAATATTTCCCTGGCCTGCTGGGAAAGTGTAGCGTTCGGCAGATGTTCTTGCGGTGGCCGTCACTTCGGTCCTGATTCTGTGGGCACTGAGAAAATTGGAATAATAGCCCGGCTCCGCCTTCTCTTCAGTATATTCCGAACCGTAGATATGATAGTCAACCTGCAATGTCCCTGAAGTCGGCATTGTCAGAAGAGAACCGAGTTCCGGACAGCCGACACCGCTAAGATTGACATGAGAATAGCCCGTAAAAAACTTGTTTTCATAGCAATACGGAGTGGACCACCAGCGGCTGTCCTTGTCATAGACGTTCATGTCCGAGCCCATCACATTGAACGGAGCCACGGACATCATGCCGTTGGGGCACAATGCTCCGGGATTGGTCGTCCCGAAGTTGGTCGTCCCGACAAAAGGATTGACGTAGTCGACAGGCCTCTCCGCCGCGAATGCGGAAATGCCTAACGACAGTGTTATCAGGGTTATTATTCGTTTCATAATTTTACTGGCAGAAAAACGCTACACGATACTGGTGCGCTTTGTAAATTCAATGATTTCGTCTATGTACCCGAAAGCAAGGCCCACGACAGTGTCAGCACAGCCGTAATACACAGCCACACGGCCAGTCTCCGGATCATGCAGAGTGGCGCATGGGAAACATACGTTCGGAACATCGCCTGTACACTCATAAAGTGTCTCAGGATGAAGAAGATAAGGGCCCGTACGGGCAAGCACCTTCCACGGCTGCTCCAGGTCAAGCAGGGCGGCTCCGAAAGAATAATTGTAGCCCTGGCAGGTATGATGCACTCCGTGATAGAACAGCAGCCAGCCCTCGGAAGTCTCGATAGGTACAGGACCTGCACCTATTTTGCAGCACTGCCAGGCGCTTTTTTCGAAGTCAGACGGGCCCATCACATAACGGTGGTGTCCCCAATATTCCAAATCGTGAGACTCGGAATAGAAAATATCTCCGAAAGGAGTGTGTCCGCTGTCGCTCGGACGTGAAAGCAGGGCGTATTTTCCATTGATTTTACGGGGGAAAAGCACACCGTTACGGTTATATGGTACAAAAGCGTTCTCCAACTGATGGAAAGTCTCGAAATCATCGGTCCAGGCCATTCCTATGGTCGGTCCGTGGTAGCCGTTGCACCATGTGACATAATATCTGCCGTCAATTTCGACAACACGCGGGTCATAACCGTAGACCCATTCCCCCACTTCCGGAATGTCACAGTCAAAGCGGAGAGGCTCCGGATTGAGTTCCCATTTCAAGCCGTCCTTAGAGAAACCTACATGAAGGGTCATCCTGATATTGGTGTCATCCACACGGAACACCCCGGCATAACCGTCCCTGAAAGGCACGACCGCCGAATTGAATATACTGTTCGAATCCGGCAGCAGGTCACGCGGAATCACCGGATTGCCCGAAAAACGCCACATCGTGGTCTTGCAGCCCTGAGGTCTTTCCTCCCAGGGCATCGAAGGAAGCGCAGCTCCAACTATTTTAAGATTTTCCAACATTTTTATATATTATTTATATCAAAGATAGTCTTTCAATGCATTCCGGAGCACACGCAGCGCATACTGCATATGCGAAGTAATCTGACGTACCGTTATATCCCCTATCTTTTCAGCTATATCACCGTAAGTCAGACCATAAAAACGGTTTGCAACAAAAATGCGTCTTGTCAGTTCCGGCATCTCCGCCATACAGTCATTGAAAATTTTCCTCACTTCTTTTGCAAAAAGCATATCGGGATTCAAGTTTTTCAGTGACGTGATGTCATACATCTGCATCATCATCGACATATTGCCCATATTCTGCCTGGCAGCGGTCTGGACCTGCACTGATTTCAGGTAATCCAGACATTTGTTCACTATGGTTTTGTAGATATATGCATTGTAATTGTCAACCACCAGTTCCTTTCTCTTCTCCCACATCTTTATGAAGCTGTCATTGACTATATCTTCCGCCACATAAATGTCATGCACATAGGAATTGGCAATCCTTACAAAATCAGAACGGTTCTCCTTGAAAAACCGTCCGAACCAGTCGTCAGTAATATCCTTAATCCTATAGATTTCCTTCTCCGACATAGCGCAATTTTTAAGCTATGCAAAGATGGCAATTCATTTTTTATTTTGCAAATTCCTTATCAAGCAATGCGGCTCTTTCTATGGTCAGAGCACGTATACGCTCGATTTCCTCCGCATAAGTCCCGGCAGGAAGAGGTGCATCCCCGCAAGCCTGATAGTAGTATGGCCAGACTGAGAAATTTGCAGTCACCGCCTTTTCCATCTGTGCAGGAAGAGTATTCAGAATCTCTTCTGTCCGGTCAAGCAGTTCCTGCTTCTTGGCTTTCCAGCGACCGTTCACAAACGCACGGAAAGTCTCGTCTTTCCAGACCCGCTTGAACCAGTCATCACCATAGCATCCCGGCATACCGAAGCCGGCATAAATCATCAGCTGCCGGCAGGTATGGTCCAGACTCCAGCCCGGAGCACGCCTGTCATTGCCCCAGCCCTTGTCGCAGTCCCAGACAGGTCCGAAGAAAAGCCTGTCCACTCCACGCCTCTTATAGAAATAGGTGCTGGTGTAGCCGTCCATATCCCCCACAAGTTCCTTGATAATGATGAAGTCAGCCATAGTCTTCTCATCGAAATACTTCCTCCATCCGTTCTCCGGGTCTTTGAAATTGCTGCTGTACAGGGCATTCTCAGCCTTCCCGATAAAGTCCGTGATATAATTGTACTGGGAAGAATTGTGGTCTTCCTCTTCAGGATATTTGTACAGCATCTGTATATTGCAGCGTGACGACCAATGATTCTCGTTGTCAGGATGGATATTGGTCTCCATGATATAGCCTCCGGTAATCATCTGCGGGTCAGTATCTGCAGCAGTCAGCTTGTCCACATCAATGCGTCCGTCCCCCTTGTTCATCTGGTCGCTGAACTGGTACACGCCGATGTAGTCTCCGTCCTTGCGGCTTCCGTCAGGATAATATCCTGTATAATAGACATTGACAGGCTGGGCTATTGGAGTGAATTTCAGTGCCTTCCCTTCATGATAGCCCTGATGCTTCACAAACATGATACGCGAATACTCGAAAGCTATATAGTTACGGATCAATGACTTGTCCATATCATTGGCCACAAGCGCCCATGATTTTTCCGAGCAGTGGTCAAAGCCTATAGGCTGCACCTTCTCAGGGAATTTCATACGGAAAGGCTTCTTAGGCAGGTCCCAGGTCGAGTTGCCGCGTCCACGCATATCAATCTTTCCCTGAACGGCACTGTCCCACCAGCCCGTTCCGGTCGATGTCGGAGTCTTGTCGAAAAATTCTATACTGGTCGGGACATAAGTCTCCTTGGAATAAATCCTCGAATCAGGCCTGATATGCAGGCAGGGAAGTTCCCTGTTGATCTGAGGACAATTGAGGCTTACATGATAAGCTGTCCTGTCGCCGCTTTCAGCCTCTACAATCAAATCAAAATCATCTGCAAAGGAAATGGCCGTCTTTCCTGATTCCACTTCGGTCTCCCCTACCAGTACCTTTGCCCCCTTGTAGGTAAAGCTCGGAACAAGCATTTCGGGATTCTCCTTGTCTATCCATTTCAGATGCATTGCAGTCAGTGTCTTTCCGGTCTTGTTGAAATCAAATTTGATGGCATTCGTCAGACCGCTCTGAGCCTTGACTTCAAAACCCAGAAGTTCGCATGTCGGGTCTTTCCAGACATACACGTATTTTTCCTGAGTGAGCGTCACGATGACATCATCGCAATCCCCGCTGCTCAGCATAAACTTTGCGCTGCGCTCCTTTTCGGCTTCATTCCTTGAAACAGTGAAACGGAGAAACTGCGTCTTGAAAGAAGACTCTCCGGTATCCTGTCCGTCTGCCGATATTTCTGCCTGCACCCAATCCGCCTTGGACAAAGACTGAAGCCTGACCTCTCCGTTGGCCAAAAATTCCGTCCCGATTTCCCCTCCGTCCGAACCGATTCTGAAATCAGTCTCATCAAGTACAAGATACAGTTTTTCCGGCTTCTGCTCCATCTTGTCAATCCTGTTGCAGGACAAAAACAGAAATCCCACGGAAAATATCGTCAAAAACAAGTATCTGAAATTCTTCATATAATCAATTGATAATTAAAAAAATCGGTGTGCCGACAAATACCGACACACCGATTTTTATTTCTGAATGTGTCCTGATGTACAAAACATCATTCTGCATTCATTGCCTGCTATTTGTCAGGAAGAGCAACTGAAACCCATTCGATGCCGTCATCGCCCTTGTTGTCACTCCCCTGTTTGCGGACATTGGTCTCACCGTAGAGTTTGTTGCCGTTACCGGTAGCGTCAGCAATTGTGTTGCCGTCACCCTCAGTGAATTTCCAGTAAGCGTACAAACCCTCTGATTTAGGATCTACAGTATAGAAGTGATCAGGAGCATTGATTTCTTCAGCCGTAAGGACTTTGTTCCATATACGGATTTCTGTCATCAATCCACGAAGATCACGGTTTGCATCATAAGCATAACCCACCCAGAAACATCTTGTTCCATCAGGTTCATAACTCCATGCCGGAGAGAAGTCCACACCGTTGACATAACCATATGTAGGCCAGCCAACATAAACTCTCATTGCCCAGTCAGTCTTTTCTCCTTTAAGTTCTCCATCGACATAAACCTTTACAGTAGCCATATAAGAATCACTCATCTCATATGTGCAGGCAATATGATACCATCTGTTGGTCTCGAATTCACAATCAACAAGATAATTACCGTTTACAGTAGCAACCTGCAATTTGTTTTCAGGAACGCCTGCATCGCCGAAACGAAGAAGGAAACGCCCTTCAATACCCATGATAGTATTTATTTCCTTGTGGAATTCAGAAACATTAAGCATAGTTTCGAGAGTAATAGCATGCGCAACTCCCAATTTTTCTGCTGTTCCGTCCCACTTAGGGAAGAGGCGGTTGCCTGTCATCTTCGCAGCCCAGTTGATAAGTACCTGAGTCTGAGTGAAGTTGAGGACTCTTACAATAGGTTCAACACCTTCTTTCGCATCGGTCTGAGTGAGAGTAACAGTGGCAGCACGTTTGTCTCCTGAAAGTGCCTTTGCGGTCACTTTAACGCCTGTCTCAGTCTTCTCAGCTGTAAACCAATCGTTTACTCCCTCGGAAACTGTCAAAGAATATGCAACATTCGTAGTTACGGGAACTTCGAAAGTCTCGCCTTCAACGGCAATTGTGAAGAATTCTTTCTCAACCTCGATAACTTCTTTGGCTTCCTGAGTGATCTTGACTTCGCAAGTCTGTGCACCCTCGGCAGAGAATGTCACTGTAGCCTCCTGGTCATCGAGTCCGGACAAAGCCTCGTAAGAGAATTTTGCGGAAGCCTCGAAACCGTCAGTTCCAGGAAGAGTAACCACATAACTGAGCCACTCGCCTTCGACCTTGACCTTGATGTCACGGTAGCTTTCAACTTCAGTCTTGATGTTTACAGCTATTTCGCCTTTGTTGTAATCTACGATATATTCTGCTTTTTCTGCCTCGAGCTTCATAAGAGGAATGCAAAGTGAAGTGATTGTAAGCTCCTTTGAATCCTCGCCTGCAGCGAAGTTGAATTTTGCAGTCTTGTCAGTATCACCGGTGTTAGGATCAACAGTGAATTTGACAACATCACCGTCTTCTCCTTCGGTTGCAGACGGTCTTACCCAGTCATACTCCTCGGCAGCTGTAAGTGTCCAGGCTTTGGAGCTTGTCACAAGTACCTTAAAATCTCCGCCCTTGTCATCAATAGTCCTTTCCTTAACTGAAATGTCAATTGAATCCTTGACTTCAGGTGTGTCGATTTTTTCTCTGCAGCCGAACAATGCAAGCGCAGCGGCTGCGATCAATAAAAATTTCTTCATAATTATTCTTTAGTGTTAATTAAATGATTACAATGCGTGACGCTCAGGATCGTATTTGCCCTCGCCTATCTTGTTCCAGACTCCGGTAGGGTCGAGAAGTTCCTGACCGTAGCAGGCTCTTGCGACATTCTTGAACTGAGCTACAGAATGTGAACGGTTGTTGCTTACCGAGCCTGTACCTGAAGGGTCGAAAGCGAACCACATAATCCAGCCGTAACCATTGTCCAGACAAGATTTAGCATTAGACTCAGAAATAGTGTCGCCATAATTTAGCTGGATTGACGCGCCTGAGCAGTTGGCCATAGTAAGGTCGCCGAAAGGAGAAGAAGCACCGCCATAGTTGGCAACATGGAAATCGCAGAACTCGGCAGGGGTATGTTCTTCACCTGTCTCCTGGTCGGTCACATTGCCGAATGAATAAAGAGAGCCCCAGTCGAAGTGTGAGACTTCTGTAGGCCATGAGCAAACCTTCTTCATAGCTTTCTTCAACTCATACTCCAATACACCTCCGCGCTGACCTGAACGTGAAGCGAACCACTTATTGTTCAAATCCGGAGAACTTGAGTACTCGTCATCAAGGTTCACACCGTCAAGCTTGTATGTCTTGCAGGCCTCGGCGACCTCTTTTGCCCATTCTGCGGCACCCCAGTCTGAAAGCTGGCAGAGACCTGCCGCATCGTGGTTGCCGAGAAGGCCGAGATATACTTTGATACCTTTCCTCCTGAGCGGCTGGATATATACATCTGACTCGTCGAGAAGAGCCTGTACGTTAGGGTTGTTGTGGAGATAAACCACATCATCTGTCGCATTGTAGTTGATGTTGGCGGCGAAAAGGATAACTGCATCGAAGAATGGAGTACCGTCCTCAAGCACATACTCAAGCGCATTGAGAGGGTTGCAGTCGTTCACTTCAAAATAGACGACATTCTTGACAGCTTTTGCATTCACCTTCTGGACAAGAAGGTTTACACGTGAGTCATCACCCTTGATTGTTGCCGCACCTGACTCAAGCTTGACCTGCAGAGGTACAAGGTAGCCCTGTGCATACTCAATTCCGGCTGCATCAAGAGATAGGGTGATGGTATTGGATTTCTTCTCACCGGCTTTGACAGTAAGTTTTCCAAGTCCGCTTACCTTGTCTGCAGGGAAAAGAACGTGAGACTCACCGTTGATGTAGTTGTATTCGGCAAGATAAGCCTCATCAACGCTGACCGTGAATACGACGTCAGTCCCGGCATTTGCTTCAAGTTCTACATTCACTTCTGCAGTAAGAGTTGTCTCAGAACCTTTTGCGAAAAGTTTTGTCTCACCTGCGCAGTTGAATTTGGCTTTCACGCCTTCACCCGGGTTTACACTACCGCCGTCTGCTGCCTGAGTAACGACGATTTTCACATCCTCGGCATTGCCTGCCTTGATGACGATACGTCCGATACGCTCCTCACCGGTGGTGTTGTCAGATGCTTTCACCATAAGGACTTTTCCGCCCTGAGTCTTTTCAATCCACTCAGGAACTTCAGCAGTCCAGGACGGAGCATCGGTCATCACATTGAGGACGACTTCTTCAGCATCAACAGCAGCGAAATCAATCTGTGAAGACGGTTCCACTGACAAAGTGTTTTTCTCTTCCTGCGGTGTGCAGGAAACAAGTGCCGCAGCAGCAATGGCTAAAGCTGCGATACCATTGAAAATCTGTTTTAAATTCATAATAAAAAATTTAGTGTTTTATTTTTGGTTGTATGTTTTGTTATTCTGTACTATTTCGGCAGGGCTACCTGATGCCAGAGGAAATCCTTGTCGGCATGCTCTTTTTCCACATCATTGGTGCAGCCTGTAAGATCATGTCCGTAGATTGACCAATCCTTGACAGTCTTGCCTTCACCTTCGCAGAATTTCCAGTATGCGAGCAGTTCTGCAGGGAATTGCCCCGTCACGGCATCAGGATACAATTTGTAGAAATGGCCTTCGGCGTTGATTTCTTCCTGAGTGAGGACCTTGCTCCAGACTCTCGCCTCAGCCATCATACCGTCAAGATAACGATCTCCGTTGTAAGAGTGGCCTATCCAGAAGCAACGCGGCTGGCTGTTGGTCTCATCCGAATGCTTTACCTTGAAATTGGCGGTTTCAAAGCATACATCCTCGATTTGTCCCGTATCATCAGGCCTGTTGCCGATTACCGTATTGGTCAGTTCTCCCCGCAGTTTCCCGTCGATATAGCAGCGTATCACGCCGTGGTCGAAAGTCACGGCAAGATGATACCATCTGTCAGCCTTCAACTGCATATTCTCGTTTGTAAGGCCGCCACGGTACGTTGAGCTGCCGTCATAAATCGCAGTAGCAATCTGAATCTGGTTTTTCGGCACAAGGGCGTCCCCGAGACGGATTAGGAAATGGTCCTCGATACCCATAATAGTCTCGATTTCCTTGTTGTTGAAAGCGTGGATATTCAGCAGGCACTCCATGGTGAATGTCTCCATGTTTTCCACCTCGTCGAAATCCCCCCACTCAGGCCAGGCGCAGGTGTCGGTCAAATCAGCAGCCACGTTGACCAGGGAAGCCTCCTTGACCACATAATACATAGTCTTCGACCTCTCGAGAACTGCAACGTCAGAAGTAACCACTGATACAGGCAGTACATAGACTTTGGAATAATCCAGTTTGTCAAGCTGTCTGAAGTCAAGGGTCACACTGTTGCTCTGGATGCTTCCGGCCTTGATCACAGCCTTGACACCATCCATGTTGTAACAATTTTCAGGAAGCAGTTCCGCCTCTTCATAATAAGCCTGGCAATAAGTGTCCACCAGCTCCGGAGAGACTTTGAAATCGACATTCACATCGTTTTCCATTGGAGCGGCCATGCCCAGGACAATGTTTCTTGACATCTCCGACACGCCCTCGTCAGTAGCCACGCGCAACTCGTTCTTGAAAGACGAAGCTTCGATGAAAAGGTGGTTTTCAAGCAGCTTTTCCTCTGTTTCGCACCCTGCAAAAACTATTGCCAGCAATGAGGCCAATATGATTTTACTGTATTTCATCTTCTTGTAAATTTTAAGAGTCAATAATTATTCTTTCAGTTCAGGGCAGGATTCATCAATGTGATGCCTGCACGGACATTGGCAAATACATTGTCGGCACCCGTGTAATAATCGTCCTGGACATTTCCGACAGCGATTCCACAAGGCTTGAAATTGATGCTGTTTTTTTCTTTGAGAAGCCAGTCGGCAGCAACGGTCACGCTTGCACCTATCTGTTTCTTCTCGGCCATATCAGGAACATTCGCCTCAAAGATTACATTTCGCTGCTCTACAGGAATGTAAGCCAAAATACGCGTCACCTGTTTGTTGATTTCACCGGCGGAAGTAGAGCCTTCAGTGGTGACAACAGTCAGATATTCGCTTTCCACAATCATTGTCTTGTATTCGGCCTTGTCATAATCGATATTGCGCAATGTTCCTCTGATGATGTAGTTGACATTGATGTGTTTTGCACGCCATTCCAGGAATGTACCCAGGAAGGCGGTCTGCATGTCTCCTCTCATCCCTGAGGTGTTACCCTCGAAAGAGACCACCACGCCTCTGAACTCATATTTGTCAAACCAGGAAAGCTGGAGAGCAGTCTTTTCCTTGAAGAACGCCACAGCCTCTTCAGTGGTTCCGGCAGGCTTTCCCTCATCATCCTTGGCACTTTCCAAAGCCTTCCATTCGGTCTCTATGGCGGCGAAATCCACTAACAGGTACGACTTGGTACCTTTTGTCTTCCAGACTTCCTTGATTTCCTTTGCAACCGCAGGATCAAGAGCGCCTGCAAGCCTGAATACAATCACGTCAACGCTGTCCGGAATATTCATCGGATGCTGGTGGCTGTATTCAAGTTTCCCGGCACCGTCCATTGTCACGAACATCAGGTTATGGTCGGACTCCTTGTATTTCTTTACGGCAGCAAGATTCTTCTCGACTTTTGCAGGGAACTCGAGATGCTCCGGTTTTACCCAGTCGCTGCAGGAAGTCAGGGCAAGAAGAACTGCAAATGCGGATATTATCGTTTTTTTCATTTTCATAATCACTTAGGGTTTACTCGGTTTCAGAATTCTTTGTTGTCCCACCACATACGTGAATTGTAGTTGTCTTTACCGCCTTTCAGCTGGGCTACGGCAGCCATCACGTTTTCTCCATTGTCACTGTACTCAGCAAGAGGATAAGGAACACGTCTTGCCCCGAGGACAGGGTCAACCTTATCAATACCTTTGTTTCCGCTTTCGTGTACAGGGAAGAATTTAGGATAGCCGGTACGGCGATGGTCAGCCCACGCCTCATTGCCGAGGTTGAAGTTGGCAATCCATTTCTGGATCATGATGCGCTCCTGCTTCTGCTCCACAGTCGCTGCCTCGTCCCATTTTACAGTCAGGCCGGTCAGAGGAGTTGCATAGCTGTATAGTCCGGCCGGATCAACGTAAGCGCCAAGCTTGCTTGTCTCGTCCTGCATATAGGATGAAGCTCCGGCAACGCCCCACTGCTCGAATGAAAGTTCGATACCGCGGTTGTACAGATTCTCTGCAGTGTCACCCATATCAAAGCCCCAGACTGCAACGGCTTCAGCCTTCAAAAAGGCAACTTCCGCTGCATTCATCCACTGGAGAGCATCGTTGAACCTTACATTCACACCTGAATATTTGTAGCTGACAGTAGTCAGTGAAGGTTTCTCCACACTTACACGTATACCGGCATAAGTGACACCGTCAAACATTGACTTGATAAAATACTTGTCACGGCGGGGATCATTGTATCCGTTCATATAGTGTACGATGTCAGCCGCCACGTGGGTATCGCCGCCTGTATCGCAGTCTGCCGGCTGATTGTATTTCACTGCGGTGTAAAGAGGATTACCCTTTTCACCCATAGCCTTCGGCTGCAGAGCGGCATTGTCGGCATTTGAAGTGATGACTCCTATTTCGTGATTTACAGCCTCTTCTGCAAGTCTCTTGACATCAGCTTTAGTAAGCAGTTCACCGTCAGGAATATAGGTAAGGCGCATGGCAAGACGGAGCTTGAGGGAATTCGCGAACCTGCACCATTTCAACGCGCTTCCGTCGAAAACGGGATCCGCATTCGGGGAAATACCGAAACTGCTGTTTTCAGTGAGCACTTTGATGGCTTCATCCAATTCCTCGAACATTGTATAATACACCTTCTCCTGAGTATCATATTCAGCCTGGAGATTGCCTTTTCCATTCTCCGTATAGATAATGGGACCATAAGCGTCTGTCACACGGCTCAGGGATGCCACTTTAATGACTTTGGCTATAGCATGGGCAGTCGGATCATCCGTGTACTTCTCCAAGAGCTTAAGATTGGTGAACAATACAGGTATGACATTGTTGCTCTTGAAGAATACATTTGTCCAGTTGTCTGTCGCATTGAAATAGTCAATGGTATTGGAAAATGAACCCGTTGTCGAGTAATATCCTCCCATAGGGCCTCCAAGCAGACAGTCTGTAAACTGACAGGTATTGATGTCAGTGGAAATGACAGAACTTGACATGGCGGAAAGGACGGACGCGATGATATAGTCATCCCTTTTCAAATCATCCTCACTGGCTTCATAAGGATTCGTATTGATTTTCAGAAATTCACCGGTACACGCCGACATCGCGAACAGTGCCGACATCAATAATCCGGTTTTGATTATATATTTTTTCATATTCTTCTGCAATTAGAAAGTCATTCTTATATTAAATCCGAAATTGCGCAGAGAAGGCATCATAAAGTGGTCGATACCCTGATAGTAGTTGCCTGTAGTCGCTACGGCTTCAGGGTCGAAAGGAGCCTTGTTGTAGATCATCCACAAGTTGCGTCCGACAAGAGAGATGTTCAGGTCACATACGTTGCCGAGCATTTTGCGCGGGAAAGTGTAGCCTATCGAAGCCTCCTGTAGTCTGACGTTGGTAGCGGAATATGTATAAACCGTAGGAATAGGATTGGAACCGCCCACTGTGCTGTACCATTTGTTGGCATCGACGAGATTTCCGTTCACAAGCACTCCGCCGGCATCACGCGCCGCAGCACTCGCCTCTGATACACCGTAGTAGTCAAGATAGGCCTGGGTACTTGAATAACAGATTCCTCCGATACGTGCAGTGATGAGGAAACCGAAAGTGAAGTTCTCCACCTTGAAATCGTTTCGCCATGCCATATTCGCTTTTGGAAGCACACTTCCGAGTTTGACGAAATTCTCGTCTTTCTCAATATTTTCATATACAGGTATGCCGTCTTCGTTGAAATAGATGTCACCGTTCATATCACGTTTGAAATCCATAAGTGAATACAGGTCACCGAGAGTGCCGCCTTTTCTAAGAATGAAATGAGCCGAGTCCATACCCTTCATGTCAAGCTGTTCAACCGTTACCCTCTGGCCGTCGGCGGCAAGTACGTTGTCAGCAAGGCTGAGTATTTTGTTTTCATTGGCCGAAAGCGTATAGTTTGTGTCCCAGGTGAACAGTCCCCAGGTGTGATTGAATCCGAGATTGAACTCTACACCCTGGTTGCGGACATTTCCGGACTGGATATAAATGTCAGAAGAACCAGAACCGGTTGAAATCTGAGGCTGGAAAGTCTGGTTCTTGGTGTTGGTGTGATAATAGGTCACATCCAGGCTGAAATCCTTGAGGAAACGCAGGGTAAGACCGACCTCGAATGAATTTGTCAGCTCAGGCTTGAGGTCATACATTGCATAAGTGGTTGTTGAATCCCAGATCAATCCGCTTGAATTCCATTTGAACATAGGATTCGCGATATAACGCTCGAATGCAGTACCTACAGAAGCCCAGGAACCGCGGAGTTTGATGTATTCGAGATTTTCCGGCATGTGAGGGATAATCTCGGAAATCACGACTGACGCTCCTACAGAAGGATAGAAAAATGATTTTCTGTTGGAGTGAGGACCTGCAAGCATTGAAGGCCAGTCGTTACGGGCGGTCAATGTGAGGAAGTATGTGCTCTTGAAGCCAACCTCGGCAGAACCGAAGATTGACTGGGTCTGCTCTCTCCAACCGCTCTGCAGACGGGATGTCTTGGGAGAGTTGCTGAGATTCTGGATATTGAAGAGATTAGGAACTCCCTGCGCTTCGTCCGTAATTTTGCCGTCGGCGATAGGCCCCCTGTTTTTCATTGCATCATAGAACATATCTGAGATTGAGGCACCGAGGTTGGCCTGGAAAGTCCAGTCATCATTGAACCTCTTGTTGATGTTCACGAGGAAGTCTGCATAGATCTGACGGTCTTTTGACTCTTCTATACCGAACAGACCGCTCTGAGAACCTTCTGTAAGTTGGTTGACGGTTGTGGCATAGAATTTTTCGGTATATGTCGTCATTGTCTGGTCCATACGCACGCGTCCTGCAATATTGAGCCAGTCAAGAATGTCATAACTCAATGAAGCGTTGAGCATGAAACGGTCTTTCTTGTTCTCGCGTGGATTGCGGTAGTTGATCCAGTACGGGTTCTGCATGGTCATTCCTGCGTCACCCACCGGCCAGTACTGGGTGTAGAGCTTTCTTGTAGGATTGTAGCGCTCGAACATTCTGACAGCATCCCAGTCGTTTCCCCTCGGGAAGATATACGCACCGACCAAAGGGTTGTTGTATGTACCCTGATTAATCATATTGCGGTCTTTCTGAAGAATGTAGCTTGCTCCTACATCAAGGTGCATCTTGTCATTCAGGAAAGAGGTGTTGTTGCGGAATGTGAAGTTATACCGGTGATATCCGTTATTCGGAACAATACCGTAAGAATCAATTGCCGAAGCGGAAAGATAAGTCTGGTTTTTGTCGTTACCCATTGACACTGAAACGCTTTCAGTATGCATTACGCCTGTCTGGAAATAATCTTTTGCAGGATTGTAGTCAGGGTTGTTGGCTGAATTCATCTTTGCACCCCAGCTGCGGTCGACAGAGCCGACTGAAGAAGCGAGGTTACCTGTGCCGTAACGGTTCTGGAACTGTGGAAGCACAAAAGGATTCATTATTTCAACACCCGCATTGACACTTGCAGTGACCTTGCCGGCTTTACCTTTTTTGGTAGTGATGACAATCGCACCGTTGGCTGCATCAGAACCGTAAAGTGCGGCAGCGGCTGCACCTGTAAGCACTGACATTGATTCGATGTCATCAGGGTTGATGTCGGCGATAGGATCCGAAGAGCCCTGTGAACCGAATTCCGTTGAACCTTCTTTGGCAGAAGTGTACATCGGCACACCGTCAATCACATAAAGCGCATTGGAAGACTGTGAGATGGATTTCGTACCACGCATCACAACCTTGGTCGCACCGCCGACTCCTGATGAAGAAGCGTTGATGTTAAGACCGGCTACCTTACCGTTGAGGGAATTGATGAAGTTGGCATCCTTGTTTGCGTTGAGCGCGTCAGTGTTGACCTGCTGTACGTTATAAGACAGGGCCTTCTCCGAACGTTTGATACCGAGCGCCGTAACCACGGTTCCTTCCATCATGATGGCGTCGTCCTGCATTGTAATGTTGAATACACGACGGTTTCCGACTGCAATCTCCTGTGAGGTATAACCCAGACAAGTGAATTCAAGCACTGCATTTTTTGCATTCTTCGGAAGTTCAAAAGCGAAATTACCGTCAAGATCGGTACTTGTACCTGTGGTAGTACCTTTGATAATGACACCGGCACCGATGATAGGATAGCCCATAGAATCTATCACAGTACCTGACACTGTATTGCTTTCCTGCTCATCCTCGGTCTTTGAGGCCTTTTTTGAAAGCACTATATGGCCGGCTTCGATAGCGAAATCGATATCTTTCCCGGCAAAGAGAACTGCAAGCGTCTCTTCCACGCTTTTGTTCTGAACATTGATGCTGACTTTCTGATTGACATCAACATCCTTGTTCAAAAACACATAGTCGGTCTGCTGCTCGATGTTCTGCATCACCTGCTCAAGGGATACATCGGAAACGTTGACTGTCACGCGTTCCGGACCTGCGGCAAATGCATCTACAGCGAAAACAAGCAAAGCCATCGCCATTAAAAGGCAGGAAACTCTGTTTAGTAATGTTTTAGACATATTGCACTATATAGTTTTAGTTAATGTTATCAATCAGGCACTTCCTAATGGCGTACATTGAGAAAAGTCATTTTATGGTTATCGTATTGGTAGCCAAATCTTTTTCGTAAGTGAAATTCCCCGCTTTCTTCAAAATATTCAAAGCGAAATCCACTCCTTCCGAAATTTTTATCTTACCGCTCTTGTACCCGACATTTATGCTGTCGGTCCTTTCTATTATTATATTTACACCGTAAACATCCTCAAAACGCCTCATCAACTCACCGAAGCTCACTCCCTCAAGATTGATATAACCATCAACCCAGCTTATGGCGTTTCTTGCTTTTACCTTGCTCACTACCAAGTGTTTATTGATATAATCCACACGCTCGTTAGGACTGATTACGACGTTGTCGCCTTCATGTCCGTTGGTCGAAACCTTGACTTTTCCAGTCAGAAGCGTAGTGGAGAATGTTTCCGTGCTTTCATCTGCATAGACATTGAACTCTGTACCCAAAACCTCTACGCTGGAAGCGAAAGTCTCTACCACGAAAGGATGCTCCTCATTATGGGCAACATCAAAAAACGCTTCTCCTGAAAGATTGACCCTGCGGACTTTATGGTCAAAAACCAACGGATATTCCAGTCTTGAACCTCCGTTCATACAGATTTCCGTGCCGTCAGGAAGAGTGACATTAAGCCTGTGTCCGGCAGGGACCTCCACAACACTCATTTTTTTAGAAAGTTCATTGTACAGAACTTCTTTCTCTATAAGAAAACCGGCCGTCAGAAGACCGGCAACAAAGACTACAGAAGCCGCCACCGCCGAAACAATACGCATATATCTGCGTTTATTGCCAGACTGTGTGCCAAGTTCCTTTTTCCTGCTTTCAATTCCCTGCAGAACAACAGCATCATACAGAGCATGAGCCTTATCATATTCTTTCTGATTAGCCTCATCCTCTGACAACCATCGGGAAATCTCCAATATTTCTTCCGGTGTCGCTTTGTCTTCGAAATAATTATGCAGCGTAAAGTCTTTCATTTTTTCCTTAGTGTACATTAAAGACGATTCAAAAAGACGGTCTTACACAATTTTCCTGATTTTTTAATAAAAATTTTCCTTTCCTCAATGTACGCCATTAAGGATTTAATGGAAGCCAGCTACAAAACCGGGCTGAAAACTACGGCTTGGCCACCGCCAGGAGCCATTTTCACATTGATTGAATCATTGCTGTCCACAGTCTGTTCTATTATGCTGTACGAAGTCGGATTGCTGACCCAATCTGCATCTTCGCCGTCTGCATAGATGGTTGCGGTGTATTTTACGCCCTTTGGAAGGAAGTTCAAAGACAGATTATACTCACGGGCGTTTTCATCGGTAATAGAACCCAAATAAAAATTGTCTCCGGCACGACGCACAACGGAAAGGAACTCTCCAGGCTCTCCTGCCAGCGCCTCAGACCAGTCACAGTCGGCATTGAAATCCCTGAAGAACTGAAACGCAGGATGCCCTTCGTAATTTTCTATCATGTCCGAAGCCATCTGCAGCGGTGAATACAGCACTACCCAGCACGCAATCTGCTTTGCAAGAGTGGTGTTCACGCGGCAATCCTTGCTGTCCTTCATATTCCACTGTCTGCGGTCAGGATTGTCCTTTATATTTTCATACAGTATATCAAAAATACCCGGTGTATAGTCCATAGGGCCTCCGAGCAGACGGGTAAACGGAAGTATGGTATGGTGCTCAGGTTTGTTGCCGTCGCTCCATGCGTTCCATTCCATCCCCCTCGCACCTTCGCGGGTCATCATATTCGGATAGGTCCTGCGTATGCCTGTAGCCTTGACAGGCTCGTGCACATCAAGCATAGTCCTGTGCTTCGCAGCGGTCTGCACCACCTTTCTGTAATGCTTCACTCCATACTGGCTGTGGTGCGAATAACCGTCCGGGAAACCTCCCGCATAACCGGTCTTTACCACAGGCATTCCGAGATTTTCAGACCATCCGTATGCCCTGTCGAGCTGCTTTTCATAATTGGGAATGTTTCCGCCGGTCTCGTGATGATTGATGACGGAAATACCTTTGGAAGCCGCATATTCCACAATTTTTTTGATATCAAAATCCGCGTACGGCTTGGTGAAATCGAAATTCTGACGTCCTCCCCAGGACTCCCAGCCTTCGTTCCATCCCTCAAAAAGCACGGCTTCTATATTGTTGGCAGCTGCAAAATCTATATATCGGATGGCATTTTCGGTGGTAGCACCGTGTCTGTCTCCCATCACCCAGGATTCGACTCCAAGGTGCATTCCCCACCATACTCCGACGTATTTCATCGGGCGTATCCATGACACGTCCTCAAGGACGCACGGCTCGTTCAAATTCAAAATCAGTGCGGAATTTATCAGTCCAACCGCCTTGCCGGCAATCTGGATGGTCCTCCATGGTGTTTTGAACCTGCATCCTACAACGGCCTTGGTCCCGTCAGGAAGCGGAGCAAGATTGGCCTTGAAAGAAGTACCGGCAATTTGCGTAAGTGTCATTTCCGGGAAATCAGTCAGCGCAGCCTCGTGAACAGAAGCATAGATTCCGGAACCGTTTTTCAGTGTAATCGGAGTATTCGCGGTCTTCACCTCTGACAAAGGAAGAGTCCTGTATTCAAGTTCGTAAGTATCAAAATTCGCAGGAATGGACCAGGAAAGGGCATCTTCCGCAAAATTGAATTCAGTAAGTTCATCAGTAATCACAACATTTTCCCCGACAGGCACGCTGTATTCATATCTGTAGCCCACACCGTCATCAAAAACGCGGAAACGCAGTTCCAAAGACACACCACCGGTGTTTTCGAGGACAAATACCTTTTCATTGTGACTGTCCCTTATTGACTTGTTTTCGCCCCATGGCTGGGTCCAGACCTCATCAGCGGAGGCAGACTTGACGTCAACCACATGGAAGCCTTCTGACAGGCTGTAAGACGAATCTGCAGCCTCCAAGCCCATTGCCGACCGCGCAATGAGAAGCTTTCCTCCGACAGCCACCGAATATTCCGGCTGCCCATTCTCCGACAAAAAGAATTCAACAGATATGTCTCTCCCCGGGGACAATACCTCGGTATTCCGGCAACAGCCGATACACAGAAGAGTACAAAAACAAATCAACAGTCTATTCATTTTCAATTCCTTATCAAAACTTCAATTTATACATTATTTTCCAATTGACTCTGTTTGTCAAAAAATACAGTCAGAATCCTGGATTTCTTCCCGTTCAATACACATTATATAGTATATCGGCATATAGGTGATATTATTTTTTGTGTACACTTCCCGTTCATTGTCAAGAACTATTGCAGATGGAATATTATATTCCTTATTCTCAAGAAAGCGGTCAAGAGCCTTATGTGAAGTGAAGTCTTTTCCTGATTTCACTTCAATAGGCAATACCGTCATTCCGGAAACATCGTTTACAAGATAGTCCACTTCGCCCTTCTTGACATTGTCATAATAGAAAAGCTCATGTCCGTGTGCCTTAAGTTCCTGAGCCACAACACTCTCATAAACCGAACCTAGATTTATGCTCCTTTCATCTTTCATCACGGGCGTTATATTGTATTCATACAAGCGTCCCGTGAGCAAGCCAACATCGTTCAGATATAGTTTCAGCAGGTTCTTGTGAACCGACTCTGACAGAGGGAATTTCGGATTGGATATGGCGTGTACGTCAAGGGCTATACCGGAAGATATAAGGTATTCAAACTCTTCGGCATACCATTCGAACCTGTCACCTTTCTTGTTACGGATGTCCTTTGCCACCACGCGTTTCTTCTTATTCTCCATCTGAGAGATAATCATTTCATAGATTCGACGCACCAAAAGTTTCTTGCTTGACTCTTTCTCGTATCTGGCGGCATCCTCCTTATACAGATTGCGGATATTCTCCTGCACTTCACGAACCCTGACGATATTGTGAGTATCCATATAAGTATTGACCGCATCAGGCAGACCTCCCACCAGCAGATACTTTTTGAACTCACCCATAAGTTTAACGTGCTGCGCCTCTGATAGTGACCCCTGACGTCTGTAGCAGTCACGCACATAATCGAGAGCATCCTTGCCCCAACCTTCCGCTATCAGCCATTCTTCAAAATCCAGCTGATACATCTGCTTGCGGATAATGCTGCCAACAGGTATCGATGCGGTATTGCGAAGAGCTATACCAAGTAAACTGCCGCTGGCTATATATGTGAACCTTCCATCCTCGCGCAGGAATTTCAGCATAGTCAGATACTGTGGATAGTACTGAATCTCGTCAAGGAATACCAATGTATCTGACTTGTCTCCCAGCTTTCCACCTGCAACCATACTCAGAGCCAGATAAAACTCATCCAGACCATGGATGTCGCGAAAAAGACCATCCGTCTCGTCATCTTTGGCAAAATTCACTTCAACAAAGTTGTTGTACATCCGATTTCCGACTTCACGGATTATATATGATTTACCCACTTGCCTGGCACCTTCTATGATCATTATCTTGTCGTTGCCGGAAAGTAGATATTCCTCAATATATGTGCTTATTTTTCTGTAAAGCATAGCTGTATTACACTTTTTATCTGTTCACACATCCGCAAAATTACACTTTTCTCTTTATAAGTGTACAAAAAAATTACACTTTTTTTTACATACTCTCCAAGCATATAAAAAAAACGCACAGAACAGTCCAATTAAAGGAACCATTCTGTGCAATATTAAAATATAAATCAAAAAACAGTCAGACAGATGTTTAGAAGAAGCGTGCGCGGTGGTCTTTTACCTCCGCATCCTCCTCCATCACATTGACGATCATATTGGCTGCATACTGGCTTCTCTGAGCGTCCTGCATCTTGGCATCATCCTCTGTGAAATATCCGCCAACCTCTTTGTTGGTCACCTTGTAGACATAGATGCCGATGTTGCCTGCAACAGGGCCGTAAACCTTGCCTACCTCAGCTACAGAAGCCGCACCGATAAACTTAGGATCGAGGCCCTGACCGGCCATAGAAGCGAAAGTAAGGTCCTCTTTGGTGCTGACTGTAGTACCGAGCGCCTCAGCGATTGCATTGAGATCTGTGAGACCTTCAATCTTCTTGGCAACCTCAGCCTTTCTATTCTCGGCATACTGACGGTTGTAGAGTTCTGATTTGATCTGAGGGGCAACTTTGTCAAGATCCGTATAACCCTCTTTCTGGATGCCCTTCAAAGTGGCAATGATGAAATAGTGGTTGTTGATGGTCTTGATTTCTGAAACCTTGCCCACCTTGGTGTCAAATGCCCATCTTGTGATTTCCTTGGTATTCTCGATAGCACCGAGCCTGTCAGTTGACTCATAGAGTTTTGCAGAATGTGCATATACTCCGAGGCTGTCACATACAGTTGCGAAATCAGCCTTCTTGGCAGCCATACGCGAAGCGAAAGTATTTGCCTGGGCATAATAGCCGTTGATGGTCTCCTTGCTTGCTACAGTTTCCTTTGCGAGCACTGCGACTTTCTTCTTAGGAGTGATATCCTTGGTCTCTGTAACCATAACGACATGCCAGCCGTACTGTGTCTTTATGACTCCAGGTTTCCTAACAGGAGTTGTGAAAACGCTCTCGAAGCCCGGAATCATATTGTTCTGATTCATCCAGGCTATGTCGCCGGCTTCCTCAACGTTTTTGTTCTGGTCAAGAGAATACCGGGCTGCAAGTTCCGCAAAGTTAGCTGTGTTACGGCCTGCAACAGTGCATAGGCTGTCAGCCAAATTCTGATTGTCAACAAGGATATGTTTTACGAAAACTTCGTTAGGAACATTCTGTGAAGCAAGCACGCGGACTGCATAGAAGGTGTTGTTGTCCTCAAGAACCTGTGACACTTCACCGACATTGGCACCTCCGAAAACATAGTCATTGACTACCTTCGACACAGGATTGAGTTCACCTGCAGCATACCAGCGGTCTTCATATTTGACATCCGAATTTGCGAGCATGAAACGTTTCACATCGTCAGCAGCCTTGAATTCATCATAAAGGTCAACTACAGCCTGATTTGCAGCGCTGATGTCCTCCTTTGAAGGAACAACCTCATACACAACATAGTCGATGTCCCTTGAAGCCTGCTGTCTGAAGAATTTCTTGTGGTCGTTATAAAATTTCCTGACCTCTTTGTCAGTGATGTTGATGGTACTGTCAGTGGCAAAAGTCATAGGAGCCATAACGAATTCAACATCAAAGGAATTGTTGTTGTCAGCAATTCTGTTTTCGAGCATAAGCGGGTTCAAGACATTGCCTGAGTTGAACAGAGAGAGGTATTTTGCATAATACTGCTCATTGTAAGCCGACTCCTGGAGATAGTTTTTGAATACCTGGAGACGAGGGTCCTGATTGAGGTAATTCATGGTCTGTACAAGGATATCCTTCGAGAACTTGCCGCTTTCATCGAAGAACATAGGGTTCTGCGAGAAAACAGAAGAAGTCATGTCTCCGGAAACCAGGTCAACCATTTCTTCCTCACCTACATAAATACCTGCCGCATTTGCATTCTTCACGAAAAGATATTTGTTGATCAGCGACTGCCAAGCCATTTCCCTAATCTGCTTCTGGTCTTCATCGCTCTTTACAGAAGAGTTGCGTGACACTTCAAACACAGTCGTGTATTTGTCCACATACGAAGAGAAATCGTTGTAGGTGATAGTCTTTCCGTCAATATCCCCGACATTGTTTGCCGAAGACATCGCAGAAGAAACCGACTGCAAAGTTGTAGGGTCGATAATAAATGACAACAGCGCCAATGCGATAAGCACTGAAATCAAAATTCCGAATTTAACACGGATAGTTTCAAGAACTGCCATTTTTATTAATAATTTTTAATTGTTTTCACAAAATAGGATATTGGAGTGCGAAGTTAGTAATTTTCTGCCAATAATCAGTGTTTTTTTTCATACTATCAAACATTTTCATGTTCGGTTTCATATAATCGTGCAATTACTGCAAATTTCCAGGCTTTAAAGGACCTATCAAATTGACGGAATCCACTATGACCTCAGTACTGTCCTTGACGACTATAGCATAATTGTTGAAATTATTGTACAGTATGGAATTTCGTGCACGCTGGTCCGACTCCATGCCATAGCCCTGCATAAAGCCGTCCGGAGACCACATCTTGACGTAACAATGCGTGAATATTTTTTCCTCCTTCTTATCCCAATACAAGGTATCGGTCTCCATCACCTCACGTTTGATAAGGTTTTTTACAACCACATTACCGGTGGCCTGCCATTCCTCCCTACCATCGTTCCAACTCCTGTGAAGGGCATTGTCTGCAGTGATTTCCGTTTCCAGCCGTCCGTCCTCCATGTAGCCGTAGACAGCAAAACCATCGGGGAATTTCTCGTACATCATGCTGTCGTTTTCAAAACGCATCATGGTTTTCGCCTCCATACGCATCTGCAGGTCACTGTTTTCAGAACTTACGGAGAACACGTTTTCAACGACCTGTATGGGAGTTTCATCAAGATTGAGTTCCCCGCTTTCAGGCAATTTTCCTTTACATGAAAAAACGACGAAAGCAAGCGCTGCTGCGCTTGCCATCAGTCGTATCGTATGTTTAAGCTGTTTCAAATGCTTTATTTCTGTGTTCTGACAGTAGTGGTTGCACGCATACCGTTACATGATACAGTGTATGACTGACCTGCCACAACGTCGTACATGAAAGCCTCGGCTGCCTGTGGGAAGAAGGCGCTGTACTGTCTGATATAATTGTTTGCACTCTCGGTAAGAGACTCGTCAGCGGCTTTTGCCTTGTTCATGTAGTCTATAGCTACCCAATAAGGAGCCCTGCGCTCGATGTCGTTGCCTCCGCAGACTGACGAACCCCAGATTGTACCCATAAGGAAGTAAACCTTACCTGCGATGCTGTCGTCAAGTGCAAGAGCCTTGTTGCAGTAGTCATATCCTACAGAGCTCTTTCCGTTCTTTACACAGTAAGTTGCAAGCTCGAAATAATAACCTGCATCCGTAGCGTTGTCCGACTCTACGTTTTCAATGGCCTCAAGCATATATTTCTGGGCGTCATCGAAGTTACCGCGTGCCGAATTAAGTTTATAGAGAGAATAGGCCGCAGTGTGTGAAGGCTCGTTGTTGTAAACTATGGTCACGGCATTGAGGAAGAGATCGTTGTTTGCACAATCCTCTGTCTTGACCATAATCTTCACGATGTTCTTTGCGAGCTCGACTGAAGGGTCAGCATCCAACTTAGGAGTGAAGATTTCGAGAAGTTTGTCGCAGGAAGCCACCTGACTCTGGCTGAAGAGGTTGTCGATATCCTCTTTCACCTTGTCATTGCTCTTCTTCTCTATTTCTGTCTTAGGGGTAATCTTTGCGAGAAGGTCCATGGCATTCTCATAGACATTGATTACAGTCTCCTCATCCAAAACACCGTCCTTGTAGAGTGAAATTGCAGTATTCACCTGGAAGAGAAGGATATTTGCCTTGGTATTCTCCTGATTTGCAGAAATGACGGCATCAAGACCTTCATACAATTTCTTTGGATCATCCTTGTAGAAATTGTACATATTCAACGCCTTATTGTTGCGGGAACCCACTGCATACTTAGGATAATTGTCAATCATCTGGTCATAAATCGTCATCAAAGAATCCACCAGTTCTGCCTTATAGATAGGATTTTTGGCATTCTTGTTGATGAGGTCACTGATCAGTTTGGTTCCGTTTGAAAGCAGATTGTAGCTTGCCGTAGGAGGACACAATGAATATGCCTTTCTCCAGCTTGGAAGCGCCGCATCATAATTTTTCTGTTTGTAGTAATCAGTGTAGAATGAAAGATACTTGATACATTCTTCTTTGTTAGGACCATATTTGTCCTGAGCTGAAACTACATTGCAGCAAAGAGTTGAAAGAACTGCTGCCGATACCAAAATTAAAAGTTTCTTCATGACTATTTATATTTTTAAATTTTCTAATTGTATCTCGGTTTCTGGAACCAGATATCATGAATATTGAATCCTATCACAAAATTGCAATACGTTTCACGCACCATATTGTTGCGGGTACTTGCCTTCCGTCCGAAATCCACTCCAAGCGAGAGTCCGTTGTACCATTTTACAACAGGAAGCGTCACACCGAGGCTGATGCCGTAAGAATACACATTGTTTCCGTCCATCTTGTAGTAAGCCTGGTCAAAATAGACACCTGCCCTATAGGCCACCCTACGCATATAATACCGTATGTCATTCCTGTTCGGGACCCACTCCGCACCGGCTCTCACCGATTGTGAGACAGTTGCCGACATTCCCCTGTTATTCGCAAGATCTTCGTTCACAGTGAAGCCGTTTCCGCTGTTGAATCCGCATTTTCTCCAGTCCGAACGCAGATAATTGACCTCGGCCATCCATCTTTCCCCTCCTTTGACAGCAATGCCGACACCCCACTCGCCTGCTATATGTGCAGGATTATTTGCGAGCATGGCATTGTTCACAGCCACTGTATCGACAACACTCGACTGCACCGCATATTTGTATGAACCTAATTGGCCGCCTATTTTCGTCTTCATCTTATAAGTGGCTCCAAGAGTGACAGTTATATCCTTAGGCAGCACAAAATCATACTGAATGCCGAATTTTCCAGTACAGGCGCTCATATTCATCACCCTTCCCGAATTCACCGACCTGTAGCTGCTGTTTTCAAAAATAACATTCGTAACCCTTTCCTGACGTCCGAAATAATATATGAACTGTGCTCCGACCGAAAGCCTCTTCCAGAAAGTGGCACCGGCTCCCACGAAAGCCTGATAGATACTTCCGTTACCGTAGGAATTGTAGTCGATATTTCCCACTTCCCCGATAATTGAAGGATCAGTCTCATGAGAAGAAAAATCATATCCCACATCACTGTAAGGGGTGATTCCGACTAAAAATGCCGAAGAACGCCAGATAGGAAAGCTCATAATCAGATTGTACATATTGAAAGTGTTATGAGCCGATTTCATATTCCCCTGCCTGAATACGATATTTTTCTCCTCCACTCCAAAATCCGCCATAAAGGCAAGAGTGTCACGCGCACTGACGGCTGCCGGGTTCAGATAATTGATGAATCTCCTGTTTCTGGTGGCAATTCCCACGCCTCCCATACTTCTGTTGAAAGCTGTTCCGTCCCTGCTTATATCTCCCAAGCCGAAAATCGAATACGGGGTGTACGAGCCGTATGTTCCGGTACCGTCTTCAGCTGCTGCACAGACAGTCATCAGAGTAAAAAGAACCAGAAGCCCTATCTTATATTTTATCTTCATCATATTCCATAGCGATTAATGCCAAGCCCATAAGGACAAGGTTACAAACTACAAATATCGAGTTTTTCATCCGTTTTGCAAAATAAATCGCATCACCTCCCGTAAAAACTGTAATATTTTCGGGATTTGAAGCAATATATCCCTCTATCTCAAACATTATGCCTTTTATGACGCCGGTAGCGATAGAAGATGTTACGGATGAGCCTGTTTCTTCAATTTCCACAGGAGTATCCACAAGAGGAAGAGCCCTTGTATAGCGGTTCACTGCCTTGAAGCGGGAACGGCAGCCCACCGAAATGTTGCCGCCGAGGAAACTCCCCTCCCTGTCAAGGAAATCCACGGTGAGAGTGGTTCCGAAATCGAAAACCGTGCATCCGCGACCTTTGAAAAGATAGCGGGAAGCTATTACTGAGGCGGCCCTGTCAGGTGACAGATATGCCGGCAGATTGTGGGCCTGCAGAATGTCCGCATCAATCACCACAAGACGCCCGCACTCTTCTTTCAATCTCGCAATATCATGGCGTGTAAGAGTCCTGACGCTGCTCAGAACCATGATTTCCGCCTTATTCTTTGCTGTAAGCGAGAGGATGAAATCCATCATCTTCTCTCCCTGGTATCTGAAAATCCTGCCCAAAGTCATCTGGTCGCACCATGCTGCCTTCAGCACAATATTTCCAATATCTATGATAAGATTAGCCACTTCTTGTCCTTGAGTATTAATTATTTTATCAAACCCGGCAAAATTACGAATTTTCTACAATAAATTCAAAATCTCATAGGCCTTTGCAAGCGAGTTTACATCTTTTATGAAAAGACGAAGCTTGCCGTTGTCCTGTTTGAAGGTGAAAATCTTGGGATAATCGTTGATTTTCGCAATGACTTTGAAAAAAATGTCCGACTTGTAATAAGGTGACAGCTGGTTGGCCACGAAAAAGGCAATCATCACCCCGTTTTTGATGATTATTTTCTCGAAACCGAGCTTCGCTCCTCTGTTTCTTATCTTTACCACCATTATGAGGTTTTCCAATTCCTCCGGTATGCGTCCGAAACGGTCAATGATGGAATTGCGCATTATATCGAGTTCCTTGTCGGATGAGACAGAATCCAGATCCTTGTAAATGCGGATTTTCTCTGCCGGCACATTGATATAGTCGTCAGGAATATACGCAAGCTGGTCGGTGTCTATGGCACAATCCACATAATAGTCGCTTCCCGACGATTTGACGCTGATGCCAGTCTCAAGGCCCAATTCCTCCATTGCCTCCGCAAGAATCTTCTGGTAGGTCTCAAAGCCCATATCCGTGATGAAGCCGCTCTGCTCCGCACCGAGGAGGTTACCGGCCCCACGTATGTCAAGGTCCTGCATGGCGATGTTGAAGCCGCTGCCAAGGTCGGAAAACGCCTCAATGGCCTTCAGACGGCGGCGCGCATCGTCAGTCATTGAAGTCAGCGGCGGCACTATCAGGTAGCAGAACGCCTTTTTGTTTGAGCGGCCTACCCTGCCCCTGAGCTGGTGCAGATCGCTCAGACCGATGTTCTGCGCACGGTTAATGATGATGGTATTCGCATTCGGCACGTCCAGGCCGTTCTCTATGATGGTGGTACATAGCAGCATATCATAGTCTCCGTTCATGAATGACAAAATCTTGTCTTCCAACACTTTGGACTCCATCTGTCCGTGTGCTACGCAGATTTTCATGTCAGGCACAAGACCGTGAAGTATGTTGTATATGCCGTCAAGTTCCTCCACACGGTTGTGCACAAAGAAAAGCTGGCCTCCCCTATTCAGCTCATAATTGATGATTTTCCTGATTTCATCCTTGTCGAAAAGCATTATTTCGGTCTGAATCGGAATACGGTTCGGCGGAGGCGTATTTATTATGGAAAGGTCGCGCGCTCCGAGCAGCGAGAACTGAAGGGTACGCGGAATAGGGGTCGCGGTCAGGGTCAGCGTATCCACATTGGCCTTGAGCTGGCGGAGTTTCTCCTTGGCAGCAACACCGAATTTCTGTTCCTCATCAATGACGAGCAGGCCCAAATCCTTGAAATCGAAGCCTTTGCCGAGTATCTTATGTGTTCCTATCACTATATCTATAGCTCCTGATTTGAGCTTTGCCTGGATTTCACCCACCTCTTTCGCAGTGCGCAGACGGCTGACGAAATCTATATTCACAGGAAAGTCTTTCAAGCGGTTTTTGAAGGTGTTGTAGTGCTGCAGCGCAAGAATTGTCGTGGGCACAAGCACAGCAACCTGTTTACCGTCCACCGCCGCCTTGAATGCAGCACGGACAGCAACCTCGGTCTTGCCGAAGCCCACATCGCCGCAGACCAGTCTGTCCATAGGGCAGCGGTCCTCCATATCGGCCTTGACAGCAACTATGGCCTTCTCCTGATCCGGAGTGTCCTCATACATAAACGACGACTCCAGCTCCTGCTGCAGATAGGTATCGGCCGAATAGGCGAAGCCCACCGAACTTTTCCTCTTGGCATAAAGCTGAATCAGATCCTTGGCTATATCCTTGACCTTCGACTTGGCACTGTTCTTCATGTTCTGCCAGGTCCTTGAGCCGAGCTTGTTGATTTTTGGAGCTTCGGAATCCTTTGATTTATAGCGTGATATCTTGTGTAGGGCATGCACTGAAATAAACACCACATCGCCATCCTTGTAGGTAAGCTTCACCACCTCGTGCAGCTTGCCCTTGTCGTCGGCCAGCTTCACCAAGCCGCCGAAAATTCCCACTCCGTAGTCGATATGCACGATGTAATCCCCTATCGAGAATGAAGTCAAATCATTGATGGTCAGCTGCTCGCTTTTCTCGACAGTACGCCTTATGCTGACCCGGTGGAACCTGTCGAAGATTTCATGGTCGCTGTAGCAGCAGATTTTGTCGTCATGGTCGATGAAGCCGTTGTGGATGTTGCACCCGGGCCTGAACTCAGGCTGCAGTCCCCCGTTCTCGTGCAGAATCGCCTTCAAACGGTTGAGCTGGTTCTCCTTCTCACCGAAAATAATCACCCTATAGCCATGCTCAAGCCTGTTTCTGATGTCCTCAGTAAGCATCTCGAAATTCTTGTTGAAACTCGGCTGGGGAGAAATATTGAATTTCACCACATTGTCTCCGCGTTTCGACAGAGTGTTGTCAGTATGGATGATACGGTGTCCGCTGAAATCCGCGTAGAATTTCCTGTCTTTATATAATTCGGAAGAATTGAGCCATATAACTGAATCATCAGGGAGTAGGGCAGTGACAAAGCTCTCATCTTCAGTATTTTCCGCCGCTATGTCAGGATAAATCTCCACCTTCTCCACCTCTTCCTTTGACAGCTGGGTGTTGGTGTCGAACACATGGATTTTCTCAACCTCATCTCCGAAGAAAGAAATCCTGAAAGGGTAGTTGTAGGAATATGAAAAAATGTCCACTATACCTCCCCTGACCGCATACTGGCCCGGCTGGCAGACGAAATCCTCCTTGGTGAAGCCGTTCCCGTACAGCGAAGCGCACAGTTCCCCAAAGTCTATTTCAGCCCCTTTATTTATCGTCAATATGCTTTCACGTATATCCTTCACCGTCGGCACTGTCTCCTCCAACGCAGCCGGATAACTGACTATGAAAAGAGGTTCATTTCCCTTATAATCAATGATTTTACCTATTGCAGCCGTACGCTGTACACTGAGGGTAGCCTTGTAATTGCTCCTCTCGAGACTCCTGCCTGAATCCGGCAGGAAAAACACCCTGTCTCCTTCGACCAGATTATACAGGTCCGCCGCACAGTATTCCGCTGCCTCCTTTTCCGGCAGCACAATCAGATGTACACCATGTGTGACGGCATTTGCCACGACAAACCACTGTGCCGAAAGAAAAAGTCCGGCACAAAACACTTCCGCAGGCTCATTTTTTACCTTTTCGTCCTGCAATCCCGATTTTTTCGTCAGTTCCCTGACCGCTTGCTCACTTATTAACATTTTGCCTCAAAATCTGTTGATAAGTCGTTAATAACCCTGTTTATTTCTTTTAACAACTAAATTATGAATCCATTTTTTTCCGTCTATAACGGCAGCAGATTCTCAATTCCAAATTATTTATCATCTTTTTCTACAAAAGTTCACAATAAGGTTTTCAACAATTATTCACACTCCAATTGATTGATAATCAAGAGAAATTTTCACTTATCAACATATTAACAGCGAAATAATAATCATCAATTCACAAATATTAAATATCTTTGTATATAATTTCTTTTGATGATGGAAAACCAAAATTTCAACCCGCGCCAGGCGGGAGCGGACAAAGATAAGGATTTGGACGGAATAATCCGCCCGCAGGACCTGAAAGATTTTTCCGGGCAGGAAAAAATCATCGAGAATCTGAAGGTTTATGTTGCGGCCGCGAAAATGAGAGGGGAGTCTCTTGACCATGTGCTGTTCCATGGGCCTCCGGGCTTGGGAAAGACCACTCTTGCGCATATCATTGCAAATGAGTTAGGGGTAAATATGAAGGTGACTTCCGGGCCGGTGCTCGACAAGCCTGGCGATTTGGCGGGTCTGCTGACTTCACTGAACGAGGGTGATGTGCTTTTCATTGATGAAATACATCGTCTTTCGCCGGTGGTGGAGGAGTATCTCTATTCTGCTATGGAGGATTATGTGATTGATATTATGATAGATAAGGGCCCTGGAGCCCGCTCTGTCCGGATAGCCTTGAATCCTTTTACGCTTGTCGGTGCGACGACCCGCAGCGGTCTGCTGACTTCTCCGTTGCGTGCCCGTTTCGGCATTACCTGCGCGATGGAGTATTACAATACGGATACTCTTGAGAGGATTATCAGGCGAAGTGCCGGCATCCTTAATATAGGTATAGATGATGAGGCTGCCCTTGAGATTGCTTTGAGAAGCCGTGGAACGCCGCGTATCGCCAATGCTCTGCTGCGACGCGTGAGGGATTTTGCGCAGGTGAAAGGCAACGGACATATTGACCTTGCCATAGCGCGCTATGCCCTTGACGCTCTGAACATCGACAAGAGGGGGTTGGACAGCATTGACAACAAGATTTTGAATACTATTATAAATAATTATAATGGCGGACCTGTCGGAGCCAATACTTTGGCGACTGCGGTAGGTGAGGACCAGGGAACATTGGAGGAGGTTTACGAGCCTTTTCTCATCAAAGAGGGCTTCCTTATGCGCACTCCTCGCGGTCGAATGGTTACTGATTTGGCTTACAAGCATTTAGGATACAACAGACTTTCTTCGGCAGAGGAGACTTTGTTTTAATTTTCCATTATTTTCGCGTGTAATGCTATTATTTTTGCTCCTTTGACTAAAATTGATTAAAATTGCACAGAAATTTCAATTAATTAATATAAAATGGCCGATAAATTAATTTCTAAGATTCCTGAGGGACCTTTGTCAGAGAAATGGACAAAGCACAAATCTCAGATACGTGTTGTCAGTCCCGGCAACAAAAGAAAACTCGAAGTCATTGTGATTGGTACCGGACTGGGCGGAGCGTCTGCAGCTGCTTCACTCGGTGAACTCGGTTACAATGTCAAAGTGTTCTGTATCAGCGACTCACCTCGTCGCGCGCACTCTATTGCGGCACAGGGAGGTATCAATGCAGCCAAGAACTACCAGAACGACAATGACTCTATCTACCGTCTTTTCTACGACACCATCAAAGGTGGTGACTATCGTAGCCGCGAGGCAAACGTCTATCGTCTTGCAGAGGTAAGTAACAACATCATTGACCAGTGTGTGGCTCAGGGTGTTCCTTTCGCAAGGGAGTACGGCGGATTGCTCGCAAACCGTTCTTTCGGAGGTGCGCAGGTCAGCCGTACCTTCTATGCCCGCGGTCAAACCGGACAGCAGCTCCTTCTCGGTGCGTATGCGGCGCTCAACCGTCAGATTGCAGCCGGCACGGTGAAGAGCTACCCTCGCCATGAAATGCTTGACCTTGTTCTCATTAACGGTGAGGCCAAAGGTATCATCGCAAGAAACCTTGTAACCGGAGAAATCGAACGCTTCGGTGCACACGCCGTAGTTATCGCTTCCGGCGGATACGGCAATACTTATTTCCTTTCTACCAATGCCATGAACTCAAACGGTTCTGCGGCTTGGCAGTGCTACAAGAAAGGCGCTTACTTCGCCAATCCTTGTTTCGCCCAGATCCACCCTACCTGTATTCCTGTACACGGTGAGCAGCAGTCAAAACTGACTTTGATGTCTGAGTCTCTCCGTAACGACGGACGTATCTGGGTGCCTAAGAAACTCGAGGACGTGAAGAAACTCCGCGAAGGCAAAATCGGACCTAACGATATCGCCGAGGAGGACAGAGACTACTATCTCGAGCGTCGTTATCCTGCATTCGGTAACCTTGTGCCTCGTGACGTGGCTTCACGTGCAGCGAAAGAGAGATGTGACGCAGGTTATGGTGTCAACAACACCGGTCTTGCTGTGTTCCTTGATTTCAAGACTGCCATCGAGCGTCTCGGTGAGGACACCATCCGTGCAAGATACGGCAACCTCTTCCAGATGTACGAGAAAATTACCGCTACCAACCCTTATAAGGAGCCTATGATGATTTACCCTGCTATCCATTACACTATGGGTGGTATCTGGGTGGATTACAACCTTATGACCACTATTCCTGGTCTGTACGCTATCGGTGAGGCCAATTTCTCTGACCACGGTGGAAACCGTCTTGGTGCATCAGCCCTCATGCAGGGTCTTGCAGACGGATATTTCATCCTTCCTTACACTATCGGTGACTACCTTGCATCGAAGTTCAAAGAGCCTAAGACAGACACCAATGCACCTGAATTTGAGGCTGCAGAGAAGGCTGTAAGGGAGAAAATCGAGAAACTTTTCGCCGTTAACGGCAAGAGAAGCGTTGATTCAATCCATAAGGAACTCGGTCACATTATGTGGGAGTACGTCGGTATGGCGCGTAATGAGAATGGTTTGAAGACCGCTATCGAGAAAATCAAGGCTCTTCGCGAAGAGTTCTGGAAGAATGTGAAAGTCACAGGAACCAATGTCGAGTTCAACCAGGAACTCGAAAAGGCTCTCAGACTTGCTGACTTCCTTGAAATAGGCGAACTTATGGCCCGTGACGCTCTCAACCGCTTCGAGTCTTGCGGCGGCCACTTCCGTGAGGAAATGCAGACTGAGGATGGCGAGACCAAACGTGACGACGAGCACTATATGTATGTGGCAGCCTGGGAGTACAAGGGCGACAATGTCGAACCTGAGCTTCACAAGGAGCCGCTCAAATATGAGAATATCAAGATAGCTACAAGAAACTATAAAGACTAAGAGAAATGGATTTGACTTTGAAAGTATGGCGTCAGAAGAACGCTAAAGATAAAGGACATTTTGAGACTTATCAGGTAAAGAATATTTCACCTGACAGTTCTTTCCTTGAGATGCTCGACATTCTGAATGAGCAGCTTATCAATGAGGGCATGGATCCTGTAGCTGTCGAGAAGGGTTGCAAGAGCAGCGGTCCTGTCTCATTCGACCACGACTGCCGTGAGGGTATCTGCGGAGCTTGTTCCCTGTACATCAACGGTAGGGGACACGGTCCTGATGATGAGGTTACAACCTGTCAGCTCCATATGCGCAAATTCAAAGATGGTGACACTATCACTATCGAGCCATGGCGCAGCAAGGGTTTCCCTGTAATCAAAGACCTTGTGGTTGACCGTCAGGCATTTGATAAGATTCTCCAGGCGGGCGGATTCATTTCTGTAGGCACTGGCGGAGTTCCTGATGCAAATGCTATCGCCATTCCTCGCGATAAGGCTGAAGAGAGCATGGACGGTGCAGCCTGCATCGGTTGCGGTTGCTGCGTTGCAACTTGCAAGAACGGTTCTGCAATGCTTTTCGTGGCTGCCCGCGTAAGCTCGCTTGCTTTGCTCCCACAGGGGAAAGTTGAGGGTGCAAGACGTGCAAAAGCTATGATTGACAAGATGGATGAGCTCGGATTCGGTTCTTGTACCAACACCCGTGCCTGTGAAATGGAGTGTCCTAAACACATCACCGTTTCACATATCGCCCGTCTCAACCGCGAATACCTTTGCGCTAAATTCCAGGACTAATCCTTTGGAAATCAATAGAAAGAGGTTGTTGTAAAATTTACAATGACCTCTTTTGTTGTTATTTCGAGCGTGTTCCTCGAATGACGTTGTTCTACCAAAGAAAATTGTCGAAAGGGTAGCGTCCGGCGTGAATTTCAGCCACCATTTTGTATAGGTCGCTTCTGAGCTTGTCAATGCCGGTTTTCTGCTTTGCCGAGATGAATATGCAAGGAGTGTTTTCCTTTGCTATCCAACTGTTCTTGAACTCTTCCAACGTGTAATTTGAAGGCTTTTTAGGCTCCAGACTGAACTCGTCGTATTCTTCATAGCTGTAGGCGTCAATTTTGTTGAAAACGACGAAAATAGGCTTGTTTATCGCATTTATGTCTTTCAGAGTCTGTTCTACTACCTTGATATGCTCCTCGAAATTAGGGTGGCTTATGTCTACTACATGCATGAGTATATCAGCTTCGCGGACTTCGTCCAAGGTACTTTTGAAGGCTTCCACGAGCTGTGTAGGCAGTTTTCTTATGAATCCCACCGTGTCGCTGAGCAGAAACGGTACGTTTTCTATGACCACTTTGCGCACTGTAGTGTCAAGTGTAGCGAAGAGTTTGTTCTCTGCAAAAACGTCGCTTTTGGCCAGCAGGTTCATGAGTGTACTCTTGCCCACATTTGTGTATCCTACGAGCGAAATACGCACCAATGAGCCACGATTTCCCCTCTGTGAAGCCATCTGCTTGTCCACCTTTTTTAGCTGCTCCTTGAGCCTCGCAATCTTGTCCTGGATGATACGGCGGTCCGTCTCAATCTGAGTCTCACCCGGACCTCGCATACCTATACCTCCCTTCTGTCTTTCGAGGTGTGTCCACATCCTCGTCAGTCGTGGCAGAAGATATTGATATTGAGCGAGTTCCACCTGCATTTTGGCGTAGGCTGTCTTGGCCCTCTGAGCGAAAATATCAAGAATCAGATTGGTTCTGTCAAGTATTCTGATATTCAGTTCTCTCTCAATGTTCCTGAGCTGGGTAGGGGAGAGCTCGTCATCGAAAATCACGACATCTATCTCATTTTCTTCGATAAATGCCTTGATTTCGGCAAGTTTTCCGCTTCTGATGTATGTCTTGGTGTCAGGTTTGTCCACCTTCTGGACGAAACGTGTCACTCCTGTCGCTCCGGCCGTCTCAGCGAGAAATTCAAGTTCATCCAGATATTCGTACACCTGTCTCTCGTCGTCGTTCTGCTTGATTACACCCACAAAGACTGCTCTTTCCTGTATTTTTTCTCCTGTTATTTTAGCCATTTTGTAGTATTTTGGGTTAGTATCAGACAACACAAGAGACGACCAAATGAAATTTGATCATCTCTTGAAGTATTTCCGTTATTTGGAATTATCGCAACTGGAAGATAACAGGGAAGGTATAGGTTACAGGAACTGCTCTGTCCCTCTGTTTTCCCGGTTTCCATTTAGGTGATGATGACACGACTCTGACTGCTTCTTTGTCGAGAGAAGGGTCAACACCTCTGAGGACTTTCACTTTTGTGAGCGAGCCGTCTTTCTCAATGGTAAACTGAAGAGTGACACGACCCTGCACACCGTTCTCTTTTGCAATTTCAGGGTAAACAAGTCTCTGGTTCACCCATTTTGAGAACTGGTTTGCATCTCCGCCCTGGAATGATGGTTTGTCCTCTACCAGAATGAACGGAATGGCTTCCTCTTCTACAACTTCCTCTTGTACTTCAACGTAGTCGATGATGTCGACTCCAAGGTTGGCGTCATCCTCGAGGTTCATGAACATGTCGTCATCAACCTTGATGTCATCATCTACGATGTCAATTTCGTCAGAAAGGATAGGAATCTGAGGTGCTGAAGGTGGTGGTGGAGGAGTTTCCTGGGTAATAGGAATCTGCTCTTCCTCAGCAACGATTTCCGTCTCTGCTTCCAACGTAGACACTGTGGTTTCTTTTGAAGTCCAGTTGAAAGCAATAAAAGTGATTAGGAGTGAGATTACCAATCCGATCTCAACAAACAGGAGTTTTTTGTTCTCCAAATTCGCTTTTTCTGATTTTTTAATTTCCATATCTCGTTTTATTTCTTTCAAAATGTCCCGTAAAGTTAGAAATAATTATTTTTATTTCAAATTTTTTATAGAATATTGTAGCTTTGCATAAAATTTTATTGCTATGGTATCATATTTTTTTGAAGATACGGACTTCGTTTTCAAGGGAAAAGCTTTGAATAACCGTTGGCTTCGTCTTGTTGCGGAAAGTGAAATCCGTCGTATCGGACAGATTTCGATTATTTTCTGTTCGGATAATTATATTCTGGACATCAACCAGAAATTTCTCCAGCATGATTATTTCACGGATATTATTACTTTTGATTATTGTGAAGGGGACAAGTTGTCCGGAGACTTATTCATCAGTGTTGATTCCGTCAGGGAGAATGCGGCCGAGTTCGGGACTGAGTTCAAGGATGAGTTGAACAGGGTGATTGTCCACGGAATACTGCATCTTATAGGATATGATGATCATACGAAGAAGGAAATTGCCGAGATGAGGGGTAAGGAAGATTATTATCTTTCACTTCGTGAGCTGTTGTAATAGGTGAGTATGCGGAAAAGTTATGATGTTATTGTTGTAGGTGGTGGTCACGCAGGCTGTGAGGCTGCTATGGCCGCTTCGCGAATGGGGTCTTCGACACTTCTGATCAGTATGGATATGACCAAATTCGGTCAGATGTCCTGTAATCCTGCCATTGGTGGAATAGCTAAAGGACAGATAGTCAGAGAGATAGATGCACTTGGAGGCTATACTGGCATTGTTACGGACGCTTCGACTCTGCAGTTCAGGATGCTCAACAGGTCGAAAGGTCCGGCCATGTGGAGCCCACGTGCGCAGTGTGATAAAATGCAGTTTTCTCTGTACTGGCGAAAAATCCTCGAAAGTAATTGTAAATTAGACCTTTACCAAGATTCTGTGGTGGGTTTTGCTTTCCGAGAATCGAAAATTTCAGGAGTTCGTACGACAACCGGGGCAATTTTTGAGGCTCAAGCGGTTATTTTGACCGCCGGTACCTTCCTTGACGGCAAACTTTTTATCGGACGCACGATGTTTGAAGGAGGCCGGATAGGGGAGTTGTCTTCATACGGTCTGACAGGCCAGCTCGTTGAGATGGGGATTGCTACGGCTCGAATGAAGACGGGAACTCCTCCGCGTATTGACATTTCTTCTGTTGACGTTTCGGCTTTGCCTGTTCAGACTGGAGATGCTGCTCCTGACAAGTTTTCTTATCTGCCTTATCTTTCGACCGCGCAGAACGGAACTCCCCAGCTTCCGTGTTTTATTGTTCATACGAATGAAAAAGTTCATGACATCCTGCGCAGCGGTTTTTCCGAGTCGCCTTTGTTTACCGGTCTGATTACAGGTATAGGTCCGCGCTACTGTCCGAGCATAGAAGACAAACTTCGCACTTTTGCAGACAAGACTGAACATCAGCTTTTCCTCGAACCTGAGGGAAGGAATACCAATGAATATTATCTTCAGGGATTTTCTTCGTCTCTTCCTCTGCATATTCAGCTCGATGCCCTTCATCAGATCAAGGGACTCGAGTCAGCTAAGATTTATCGTCCTGCGTACGCTGTCGAATATGATTATTTCGATCCGACCCAGTTGAAGGCCAATCTCGAGTTGAAGACCATTGACGGGCTGTTTTTTGCCGGACAGATAAACGGTACAACAGGCTATGAGGAGGCGGCTGCCCAGGGACTGATGGCCGGTATCAATGCGCATTTGAAAATTCACGGTCAGGAGCCTTTTATTTTGAAGCGTGATGAATCATATATAGGCGTGCTGGTTGATGACCTAATTACCAAGGGTGTGGATGAACCTTATCGTATGTTCACTTCGCGTGCGGAATTCAGAATTCTGCTTCGTCAGGACAATGCGGATTTGAGACTTACTCCTTTGTCTCATAATATAGGTCTTGCCGATGATTTCCGCTATGATTTGACCATGCGCAAATATGATTCGGTTTCTACTTTGAATCGCTTCTTTGAGGATGCTGCCCTTCGTGCTGATACGGTCAATCCTTACCTCGAATCAGTCGGTTCCGCTACAGTGGATTCACGAAGAAGAATTGCTGATTTGCTTTCACGGCCTCAGGTTTCAATTCGAGAAATGTTTGATTTGGTTCCACGTGGAACATTTGATAAATTTGGAGTTTTTCCTGAAGAGATGTTCAAGTCTCCTTTGTCTGAGATTTTGAAGGAGGGTAGTGAGTATGCTGACTTGTTGGACTATTTGGATGCTGCTTCTTTGAGTGGAAAGTTATCTGACAGATATCCTTCTGACATTTCCTTTAGGGATGCTCTGCACGTTCTTCGTTATGACTGCGAATATCCTGTCGCAAAACTTGATGCAGCTGCGATGAAGCGGACTATTGAAAATAATTATAGAAATGAAATTTTGGACAGTTCTGAGATTTCAATCAAGTATAAGGGGTATATTCAGCGTGAAGAGCAGATGGCCCAAAAGATAGCCAGGCTTGAAAATTTGTCTATTCCTGAGGGCTTTGATTTCGACAGGGTGGAGAGTCTGTCCATTGAGTGCCGGCAGAAATTGAAGAAATATGCTCCTCGTACCATTGCCCAGGCGTCTCGTATTTCCGGAGTGTCTCCGGCTGATATTTCTGTATTGCTTGTGTACTTCGGAAGGTAGTTTTTTTCGACTCGCTTCGCTCATTCAATGCGATTAAGTAAAAATAAAATAAGAAAAGTGTTCCACGTGGAACACTTTTCTTTATCAAAGCATCGAAAGTGCGTTTTTGATGAGGATTTCGATGGAAGCCGACGGATTGTTTTTGAGTATTGAGTTGACGGCTTTCTGGGCGTTGGCCTTGGTGTAGCCGAGCATGACGAGGGCAGTGACTGCTTCTTCTGCAACTTCATTGAAATTATTTCCTGTGACAATTTCCGCTGCAGTTCCTGAGCCTTTCCCGATTTTGTCCTGAAGCTCGATGACCAGTCTCTGTGCGGTCTTGCCTCCAATCCCTTTCACGCTCTGGATGCGCTTTACATTTCCTGAGAGTATTGCGTTCCTGATTTCATCGCAGCTGAGTGAAGAAAGCATGATTCTGGCGGTTCCAACTCCAATGCCGGAAACCGTAATCAGCAGTCTGAAAAGTGCGCGTTCATCTTTGGTCGCAAAACCGTAGTACAATTCGTCATCTTCTTTCACCACATGGTGGATGTAGATTTTCACATCCTCCTGTCCGTTCAGCGCTTCGTAGGTTTGCAGTGAAATCTGGATATTATAGCCTATTCCTGCGCATTCGACTACTGCTTCCGTCGGGTTGACTTCAATCAATTTACCTTTTATGTATTCTATCATTTTGTTGTGTTTTTTTTATATTCTTTATTTCTAAAGGCCGTATGTTAGTATAGCAAGTACAAATGTATAAAAAAATTGTGAGGTAATTTTGATAACAATAAACTTTCATCAATCTGAAATTTCTTTTTGGTATATATTCCTTTTCTCATCGGTCATGTACCTCCAGTACACTCCCTCTTCCAAAAGAAATCTATCCTCAAAAATTTTATGCAGCTTGATATAGTTTATTGTTATCAAAATTACTAAATTTGCAGTTTGTTTCGAGCATACTTACTGCTCTTTAAAAAATTTTGATAGAATGAAAGTTAATGAAATACGCGCCATGTTTCCTGTGCTGACACGCGAGGTGTACGGCAAGCCCTTGGTGTATTTCGACAATGCAGCGACGGGGCAGCGACTGAAATCTGTGGTGGATATGTGGGATGGGATTTCGCTTCACTCCAATGCGAATATTCACCGTGCGGTTCATCTTTTAGCTGATGAGGCTACTCAGGCTTATGAGGCGGCGAGGGATGTCGTGAAGGATTTTGTGAATGCAGTTTCCCGCGAGGAGATAGTGTTCACTTCAGGAACTACGGCGGCAATCAATTTGGTAGCGTCTTCTTTCGGGCAGCTCTGCATCGGAAAAGGTGACGAGGTGATAGTGACGGAAGAGGATCATCATTCCAATATTGTTTCCTGGCAGTTGATGTGTGAGAGGCGGGGTGCTGTGCTGAAAGTGCTGCCAGTGGATGATAGCGGACATTTGAGGCTTGAATGTCTTGATGAATTGCTGTCAGAAAGGACTAAAATAGTAGCTATTCCTCAGATTTCCAATGTGTTAGGTATAATTAATCCTGTAAAGGAGATAGTGGCTAAGTGTCATGCCGCCGGAATTCCGGTTTTGGTGGACGGTGCCCAGGGTGCGGTGCATTGCAAGGTGGATGTGCAGGAACTGGACTGTGATTTCTATGTGTTTTCGGGGCATAAAATCTATGCTGCGCCTGGCACGGGAGTTCTCTACGGCAAGAAGCAGTGGCTTGAAAAAATGCCGCCGTATATGGGAGGAGGTGAAATGGTCGGTACGGTGAAATTCAGTGGTACCACTTTTGCCAGGCTTCCGCTGAAGTTTGAGGCCGGTACCCAGAACTTTGCCGGTATGGCTACAATGAAGCCTGCTGTGGAGTTTATGAATGCCATTTTGAATGATGCGGAATTGAAGGATTATCAGGACGGAGTGAGGGATTATTTGCTGAAAACCCTGATTGAGGATGATAGAATAAGGCTTTTCGGTGTTCCTCGTGGAACAAATGACGAGAAGATTGCTCTGTTTTCTTTCGTTATAGACGGAGTCCATCACGAGGATTTGGCTTTGATTTTGGATAAGATGGGTGTGGCAGTACGTTCGGGACAGATGTGTGCGGAGCCTCTTATGGACAGATACGGTGTTACGGGAGTCGTGCGGGCTTCACTTGCTCCGTACAACACCATGGAGGAAGCCGAGTATTTCATCAAATCCCTGAACCGCGCAATTGATATGTTAAAATAGACCCTGAACGACAGCGGGTCGAACGGGGCTTGGTCATTAAGTAAATTTAAGTGGAAAAATGAAAAGTTTACATGATGCAGAACAGGACATAATCGAAGAGTTTGCAGTCTTTGATGAATGGCTTGACAAATATGAGTACATAATTGAATTGGGAAAGTCCCTGCAGGCTTATCCTGACGGGTTAAAGACCGACGACAGGCTGATAAAAGGCTGCCAGTCGAGGGTTTGGCTTGATTATAAAATCGAGGACGGCAGGGTGTATTTCTCCGCTGACAGCGATGCCATTATCACCAAGGGTATCATTTCCCTGCTGATAAATCTGTATTCGGGGCGTACTCCCGGGGAGATTGCGGCGTCAGATTTTTCCGTTGTGGAGAAAATCGGTCTGAAGGAAAATTTGTCTCCTACAAGGGCCAATGGCCTGGTTTCGATGATTGAGACAATCAGGGCAGTGGCTGAAGAAAATTTGTGATTATGGGTTTGTTCAAAAGAAACAAGAAAACGATAGACAACAAAAGGTTTGATGTTATGGCATTGGAAAGGGATGTAATAATGGCGCTCAGGCAGGTTTATGATCCTGAAATTCCTGTCAATATTTATGATTTGGGACTGATTTACGAGCTTCGTGTGGATGAGGGGCACAATGTATATGTGCAGATGACTCTGACTGCGCCTAATTGTCCTATGGCGGATGAACTGGTGATGAATGTGAAGGAGGCTGTGGAGGATGTTCCCGGCGTGGTGAGCGCGGAAATCGAGCTGGTTTTCGAGCCTGTTTGGGACAAGAGCAGGATGTCGGAGGAGGCGCTTGTGGAATTGGGCTTGGACGAAGATTAGCTATGGAAGTGTATTTGGGACTTGGATCCAACGAAGGATGTCGTGAAGAGCATATCGAGACTGCTATTGTAGCTTTGGAAAATGCTTTCGATACTCCGTGTCTGAGGATTTCTTCCCTGATTGAGACCAAAGCATGGGGGTTTGAATCCGCAAAGGATTTCCTGAATTCCGTGGTGGTTTTTGATGTGGACTTAGAGCATTTCAGAAAGGAATATGCGCCGGCCGAAGACAATCTGGATATGGAGCAGACGGCAGGTCTGATCCTGCGTATATGCAAGAGCGTTGAAAAAATGTGCGGAAGAAGGCGTAATTCGCATATAGACGAAAACGGAAGGAAAATATACCATGACAGACCGATGGATGTGGACATTCTGTTTATGGGTACGGAAGAAATCGACAATGAAGAGTTGACCATTCCGCATATTGAGATGAACATAAGGGATTTTGTGATGATTCCTCTCAGGGAGGTCGTTTCCGAGGAGATAAAAACCAAATTTCCTGATATATTTGAAACTGAATAAAAATAATAAATATGACACAAGACGAACTTTTTAAAATTTTGGTCGCTCACTGCAAGGAATATGGCTTTATTTTCCCTTCAAGTGAGATCTATGACGGTCTCGGAGCCGTGTATGACTATGGACAGATGGGTGTGGAATTGAAAAACAATATCAAGAGATATTGGTGGGAAGCAATGACAAGGCTTCACGAGAATATTGTGGGTATCGATTCCGCCATTTTCATGCATCCTAAAATCTGGGAGGCTTCAGGCCACGTCGGAGCATTCAATGACCCTCTGATTGACAACAAGGATTCAAAGAAAAGATACAGGGCAGACGTGCTTATCGAGGACTATATCGGTAAATTGGAGGACAAGAACCGCAAGGAAGTCGAGAAAGGCCGCAAGAAATTCGGTGAGGCTTTTGATGAGGCAAAATTCCTTGAGACGAATCCTAACTGCGTGCGCAACAACACAAAGATTGACGAGGTAAAGGAAAGAATGGCCAAGGCTTTGAATGCCAATGATTTGGCGGAGCTTCGTCAGATTATCATCGACCTCGACATCGTTTGTCCTATTTCAGGTACCAAAAACTGGACGGACGTACGTCAGTTCAATCTTATGTTCAGCACCCAGCTCGGAAGTACTTCTGATGACACCAACATCATCTATCTGCGTCCTGAGACCGCACAGGGTATTTTCGTGAACTACCTCAATGTGCAGAAGACAGGCCGTATGAAGATTCCTTTCGGTATCGCACAGATCGGCAAGGCATTCAGAAATGAGATTGTGGCACGTCAGTTTATCTTCCGCATGAGGGAGTTCGAGCAGATGGAGATGCAGTTCTTCATCAAGCCGGGTACTGAACTTGACTGGTTCGCAAAATGGAAGGAAAACCGCCTCGCATGGCATCAGGCACTCGGCATGGGCAACGAGAACTACCGTTTCCACGATCACGAGAAACTTGCCCACTATGCAAATGCGGCTACCGATATCGAGTTCCGTTTCCCGTTCGGTTTCAAGGAGCTTGAGGGCATTCATTCAAGGACCAATTTCGACCTCGGCAACCATCAGAAATTCTCCGGAAAGAAAATCCAGTATTTCGATCCTGAATCAGGCGAGAACTATACCCCATACGTAGTCGAGACATCCATAGGAGTCGACAGAATGGTGCTCGCGGTGCTTTCAAATTCATTCAAGGAGGAGACTCTTGATAACGGTGAGACCCGAGTTGTGCTGAGCATTCCTGCTCCGCTTGCTCCGGTCAAAGTGGCAGTGCTTCCGCTTTTGAAGAAAGACGGTCTGCCGGAGGTTGCCCAAAAGATTATGGACGAACTCAAATACGATTTCAACTGCCAGTATGACGAGAAAGACAGTATCGGAAAAAGATACCGCCGTCAGGATGCCATCGGAACTCCTTTCTGCGTGACCGTTGACCATGACAGTCTCGAGGACGGTTGCGTGACTATCCGTCACCGTGATACTATGGCTCAGGAGAGGGTTAAGATTGAGGACCTCCACGCCATCATCAGCAGGGAAGTCAATCTCAGCAACCTCTTGAAGAAACTTAAATAATTGATTGTTAGAATTTTATATAAAATGAAGAAAATTTTTGCCATCGCAGCTTTGGCTGTAATGATTTTGGCCGGAACATCTGTGGACGCTTCCGCCCAACTTTCGAACTTATTTAAAAAGAACAGTAATACAACGACTGCCACCCAGAGTGAAGCGTACAATTCAGGTTCTGCTTCAGGAAAGGCTCTCAAAGCTCTTTACACCCAGTATAAGGCTGACGGTAAGAAGCTCGATATGGGCAATATGTCAAATATTCTCAATCTTGCTTCCCTTGCTACAAGCATAAACGGCATCAAAGGGCAGAAATCCAACAGCGCTTTCTACAAAGATTTTACAAAGGGGATGATTCTCGGTTCTACAAATCTTGTGAACAATTCAAATTCATCTTCAGTTATGAGTGGTTTGGGAAGTCTTGCAAATCTTGATTTGTCATCCCTGACTTCAACTGCTGCAGAATTGGCAAAACAGAAGGCTGAGGATGCTGCAAAGAGCAAAATCGAGGAAGCTATCACTTCAAAAATTTCAGGTGAAACCACTCAGAAAGCATCGGAGACTGTTGCAAAAGGACAGACTGCCATTTCAAATGCTACCGAAATTGCAGGCTCGGTTTCAAATATTTTAAATCTGTTCAAATAGTCTTTCTTTCTGTTAGCTTGAGGGGTTGTATCAAAATGCAGAATTTTGTACAACCCCTTAATCTTGTTCATATTAATGACAATTTACTGGCATATTTGTTGCGGCATTTTTCATTTCGCGAAAACCTGTTTTATGTTGAAGAAATTAATATATATCACTCCTATTGTACTCTTGATGGCGGCGGGATGTACCCCGAAGAAAACTGTGCATAAGGAATCCGCCCCTGTGCCGGTCAAAGTGATGAAAGTGGAGGTTTCAGAGGGTGTTCTGACCAAAAAATATGTCGGGACTTCCGTTCCGTCCAAATCGGTGACATTGTCCGCAAGCTATTCCGGAACTCTTGAGAATTTGAATGTGTCGCGTGGTGACAGGGTCAGAAAAGGTGATAGGCTTGCCGTAATCAGGTCGCAGAATGTCTTGAGTATGGCGGAATCCGCTGAGGCTGCTCTGCATAGGGCTGAGGACGGTTATAAAAGGTCCCGCAAAATGTATGAAAATGGCGGTATTGCTGAGGTGAAGATGGTCGAAATAGAAACCCAGTTGGCCGAGGCCCGTGCTGCAGCGAAGGCTGCAAAGGCAGCAGTGGAGGACTGCACGGTCAAAGCTCCTTTTGACGGCACTGTGAGCGATGTTTTTGCCGAGAAGGGAACGGAAGTGACTGCGCTGTCTCCTCTTGCTAAAATCTATGACATTTCTTCGATGAAGATAAGCTTTTCTGTACCTGAGAATGAAATAGGAAATATAAGGCTTGGAGACAAGGCTGTTGTTGAGGTGCCGGCTTTGGGTACTGTGTCAGAGAACGGAATCCGTGTCGTGAAGAAATTTGAAGCGAAAGTAAGTGAAAAGGGCATCAGCGGCTCGTCGGTTTCCCATAGCTATGAGTGCACGCTTGTTCCTCTCGGGGACTGCAGTGAACTTATGCCGGGTATGGTGTGCAAAATCAGTCTCGGAAGCAGCCGTGCCGGCTATGTGCTGCCGTCTTCTCTTGTGAGGACTGACGCCTCCGGCAGATATGTTTGGGGACTGACCGGTGCCAATATGGTCAGAAAGATATACATAACGACAGGTGATTTTGTAAATCGCGGAGTTTCAGTGCTTTCCGGACTTGAAGAAGGCGACCTCGTCATTACGGAGGGTATGCAGAAAGTCAGTACTGGAATGAAGGTTCGGATTCTTGAATAATGAAAAAAGGGGGAACAGAGATAGTACGCGGAGCGATAGACCACAAGAACATAGTCTATCTCATACTCGTGATGTTGATATTCACGGGTATAATCGGCTTGGCGTTCATCAACAAGGATGAGTTCCCTGCTTTTGAGATCAAACAGGGACTTGTTGCGGGTGTATATCCCGGAGCGAATGCCGAAGAGGTTGAGACCGGACTGACCAAACCTTTGGAGGATCTGCTTTTTTCCATGTCGGAAGTGGACAGAAAAAGCACTTATTCCTATTCAAAAGACGGTATATGCTACATTTATGTAGAGCTTACAGTTCCTGCCAAAAAGAAGGATGAGGCATGGTCGAAAATCAAGCTGAAAATAGATTCATACAAGCCTATGCTCCCGTCAGGAGTACTTGCAGTGGCGGTTTTGGATGATTTCAGCGCCGTGTCTTCGTTGCTGGTTTCCATTGAATCGTCAGACAAAAGCTATTCGGAAATGAAGGAATATGCAGATGGTCTGAGTGACAGGCTGAAGGTTCTTCCTGCGCTTGCAAGCGTGTCTGTAGTGGGTATCCAGCAGGAGGAAATTGCCGTCACTGTAGACCTGGACAGGCTTTCTGCCTACGGCATCAGTCCTTTTTCCCTCACTTCGCTGTTCATGACTTCCGGACTGCAGGTTATGAGCGGCAATTTCAACACTTCATACGTCATTTCTCCGATTCATATCGAGAATACTCTGAATGCTGAAAAGGAAATAGCCGACAAAATCGTCTACAGCGACCATGAAGGCGATGTCGTGAGGCTTTCCGACATCGCCACTGTGGAGAGGAGGTACAAGGAACCGTCGTCATACGTGGACTATAACGGCCACACGGCACTTGTGCTTTCCGTTGTGATGAGGCTTGGAAACAATATTGTGGCTTTCGGAAATGATGTTGACGGGATACTGTCAGCTTTCGGGGCGGAACTGCCGGAAAGCGTGACCGTCAGCCGTATTACGGACCAGCCCAAGGTGGTGAGTACATCCGTGACTTCGTTTCTGAGGGACCTTGTCATTTCCATGTTGGTGGTGATTTTTGTCATGCTGCTGCTTTTCCCTATGCGTTCGGCTCTGATTGCAAGTTCCGGAGTGCCCGTCTGTACGGCAGTGACTTTGGCGATAATGTTCCTCACCGGTATGGACCTCAATACGGTGACTCTTGCGGCCCTGATTGTCGTGCTCGGAATGATAGTGGATGACTCCATCATCACCATGGACGGCTATATGGACAAATTGGGCAGGGGAATGTCGAGGATAGACGCAGCCACGGCGAGTGCGAAGGAACTTTTCATGCCTATGTTCATGGCGACTTTTGCAATCAGTGCGATGTTTTTCCCTATCAAAGGCATAATCACCGGCTATCTCGGAGATTTCGTCAGACTTTTCCCTTGGGTTATTGCCATTGCCTTAGGCATTTCTTTGGCTTACGCGATGCTTGTGGTGCCTTCAATGGAGGTACGCTTCATCAAGAACGCGAAAAGCACTTCGAAAGGGCCTGTCGCGAAGTTGCAGAATGCGCTTTTCAAGGGCCTGCAGACCGCTTACGACAAGGCTCAGGCCGTATGTTTCCGTTATCCGAAACTGACCATTTCAGCGGGTGTGGCCGCCATCGGGCTTGGTGTGCTGATGTTCCTGCAGCTGAATATCCAGATGATGCCTATGGCCGCGAGAAATTATTTCGCAATCGAGATATATCTTGACGAGAATTCAAGCTTGGAGCAGACAAAAGCCGTATGTGATTCGCTCTACAAGGTGCTGGAAACGGACAGCAGGGTGGAATCCGTCACTTCCTTCATCGGCACGGGAGCGCCACGTTTTACGGCGACTTACGCTCCTATGACTCCTTCACGCAGCCGCGCCCAGATGATAGTAAATACGACTTCCCTCAAGGATACCGAGGCTCTGCTGAAAGAATACGAAAGGAAATACGAGCACAGTTTCCCTAAGGCTGTGGTGCGTTTCAAGCAGATGGATTACCAGGCTGTTCCAGCTCAGATTGCCGTGACTTTGAAGGGTGCTCCGCAGAAGGATATGATAGCCGTAGCCGACAGTATAAAGGCTTTTATGCAGGGAATGGATGATGAACTGAAATGGGTGCACAGCGATTGTGACGACTATGTCAGCGGCATCAATGTGGTGATGGATGCGGATGAGGCGGCGCGTCTCGGGGTGAACAAGGCTATGTTGTCGGTGGCTTTGTCCGGGGCATTCAACGGGCAGACGCTTTCTGCGATATATGAAGGCAACGAGAAACTTCCTGTGACGCTTTACAGCAGCGCTGTGGACAAGGATATGGGCTATGAAGCCTTGTCTGATTATCTTGTAAGTACGGCTGTTCCGGGAGTTTATGTGCCGCTCAGGCAGATAGCTTCCATAGAGCCGGAATGGCATCCCGCTTCAATCACGAGGACTTCCGGTGAGGAGACCGTGACAGTGTCAGCCGATATGAAATACGGAGTGAGCCAGCCTGTGGTGATGAAAAAAATCAAAAACTATATTGAGAATGTGGTGGAGCCTTCGCTGCCTGAAGGGGTGGAGGTGAGCTACGGCGGTCTTGCTTCGGTCAACAAGAGCGTGATACCTGAAATTCTGCTCAGTTTCATCTGCGCGGTGCTTGTGCTGTTTTTCTTCATGGTCTTCCATTTCAAGAAAATATCGCTTGCACTGCTTACCTTGGTGCTGAGCTTGCTATGCCTCTTCGGAGCGTCGTTCGGGCTTTGGATTTTCGGTCTGGATTTCGGCCTTACATCGGTGCTCGGACTGATAAGCCTTGTGGGGATTATAGTCCGCAACGGCATCATAATGTTCGAATATGCCGAGGAACTGCGTTTCCAGAAAGGCTATGATGTGAAAACCGCTGCGGAAGAAGCCGGAAAACGCAGGATGAGACCTATTTTCCTTACTTCCTGCACCACTGCGCTCGGTGTGCTTCCTATGATTATTAGCCGTGATTCGCTCTGGCTGCCTATGGGAGTGGTGATATGCTTCGGCACCATTCTTTCGATTATACTGATTGTTCTGATTATGCCTGTGTCGTATTGGCGGATTTTCAGAAATGCGAAAAATGCTGTCCCGGAAAAAGTGTCTGGGGAAATCGGATGATGAAGAGGTTTGTATATATACTTTTGGCTTTGTCTGTGGCTGCGGTGAGTGCACAGGCGCAGGATACTGCGGTGAGACTGTCTCTGCAGCAGTGCATTGATTTGTCAGAGAGAGGCAATGTGGATGTAAAAAATGCGGAACTTGACATACTTGCCGCGAAAGCACGGAGGCAGGAGGCTTTGGCCGGGTATTTTCCGAGCGTTTCCCTTAGCGCTTTCGGCTTCTATGCACTGGAGCCTATGCTTGAAATCGGAGTCAAGGACATACTTGGAGACAATGAGATAGGCAACAAAGTCAATGATATAGTGATGGAATATGCGCAGAAATTCGGAATCAGCCCTATATATTCCACTCTGCAGTACGGCTATTCGGCAAATGTGATGGCGATGCAGCCTGTGTTTGCAGGCGGGCGTATCGTGACCGGAAACAGGCTTGCGTCTCTCGGCGTTGAGGCTGCCGCGCTCAAGAAGAACATCACCATGAGGTCAAATGCCGAAGAAGTCGAAAAGGCGTATTGGCAGGCCGTGGCTTTAGAAGAAAAAATGCAGACTCTGCTCCAGGCGGGGGAAATGCTTGACACACTCTATAGGGATGTGAATACTGCCGTCGGAGCGGGGCTTGCCCTTGATACCGACCTTATGCAGGTGAAAATGAAGCAGAATGAAATCCGTAAGGGGCTTGTGATGGTAAGAAACGGCATCAAATTGTCGAAGATGAATCTCCTGAATATGATAGGGGCCGGTTATTCCGTCATTTCAAGCCTTTCTACGCCCGAAAAGCCTTTTATTGATGATTTCCTTCTCTCGGACCGTCTTGACAGCCTGGAGGCTCCGCAAATGTATTATACACCCGAAGAGGAGATAGCCGCTTCTTTGGATGAGACAAGGCTTTTGGAATTGTCCGTGACAGCAAAGAAAATGGAGAAAAGAATGACTTTGGGCGAGGCTCTGCCTTCTGTGGCGGTGGGTGCGTCTTACGGCTACAGTCACACGGTGAACGAACGCTTCAACGGCAATGTGTTCGCTATGGTGAAGATTCCAATCACCGATTGGGGTAAGGTTTCCCGCAGAATGCAGCGTCAGGAATATGAAATAAACAAGGCAGAAAATCAGCGCGGATACCTTTCCGCCCAGCTTCAGTTGCAGTTGCGTCAGCTGTGGATGAATCTCGTGTCCGCCTGGGACCGGCTTGAATGTGACCGCTACGGAGTCGAACTTGCCCAAAAGACCGAACTGAGAATGATGATGCAGTATGAAGCCGGTTCTGTGCCTCTCTCGGAACTGCTGCAGGCACGTACCGCACTGAATCAGGCAAAGGACGCCTTCGTAGACAGCAGCATAGCCTACAAAAACGCCCTTACAGAATATCTCGGCCGTAAAAAGCTATAATCGTCCTGACAAAGCACGGACTGTTTTCGACTCTGCAAAACGTTTCAGACCTGCTTTCAGAGTAGCACGCGGACAGGCTATGTTCCATCGCATAAAGCCCTCGCCTTCCGGACCGTACATTGTCCCGGCATTGAGCCACAGCAAATCGTCGTCAATCAGAATTTGTTCCAATTCTTCCGATGGAATGCCGAGTCTGCTGCAGTCCATCCATACAAGATAGGTCCCCTCCAGCACGGCAAGAGGAAATTCCGGAAGGTACTTCTCACAGAACTCTTTCATATAGAGATAATTGCCGTGTAGATATTCTATAAGCTGCTCCAGCCATTCTTCTCCTTCGTTGTAGGCCGCCTGAGTCGCGATTACACCGAAAGGATTGACGTCGCAGACTTCGTTGTCGTTGATGGCCCTGTCGATTTTAGCCCTGCGTTCAGCATCGGCACATACAATGTTTGCAATCTGCAGACCCGCAATATTGAAAGCCTTGCTCGGAGAAATGCAGGTGACGGAATTGGAAGCAAACTCTTCGGATATTGATGCAAAAGGAGTGTATTCATGTCCATGGAAAACCAGTTCGCAATGGATTTCATCAGAGACTACGAGAACCCCGTGACGCCGGCAGATTTCACCTGCACGCAGCAGTTCTTCTCGCGTCCATACTCTTCCTGCAGGGTTGTGTGGATTGCATAACAGCATCAGTTTTACTTTGGGGTCGGCAGCCTTGCGTTCCAGGTCATCATAGTCCATCGTGTATGTGTTGTCTGCAAATACCAAAGGTGAAGAAACGATTTCACAACCGTTGTTGCGGATGGATGAAAAGAAGCAATTATAGACCGGAGTCTGTACAAGCACTCTGTCGCCCGGCTGTGTCAGAGCCTTGATGATTGCAGAAAGTGCGGGCACGACCCCCGAAGTGTATATAATCCAGTTCCGTTCAATACTCCAGGCATGACGGCGGGCGAACCAGCCTGTGACGGCTTCGTAATAGCTGTCAGGCACTCGTGTATAGCCGAAAATTCCGTGTTCTACCCGCGTGCGAAGGGCGTCAGTTATTGCCGGCGCGGTTCTGAAATCCATATCGGCCACCCACAGAGGCAGCACATTTTCGGCACTGTCCCATTTATACGAATTGGTCCCTCTGCGCCTTACCGGGCTGTCAAAATCATATTTCATGGCAATCCTCCTTTATTGTATGGAAACGGCTGTTATATTTACAGGACGCCCGTTCCTGAGGCTTATCCTGCAATCCGCCGGAGCTTTGATGTTCTCATCTATGGTCACGGAGCCGATTTCATCCGCAACTATACTGCCCGACATAGGGTTCTTGATATTGGTGACAGCCCCGCGGATGTCCGCCTGCAGGGTGCTGTACTCAAATGCACGGTCGCAGTCCGGTCCGAAAGTGCAGTCCTCGAGAATAAGGTCATGCGCATAGCATAGTGGTTGTTCACCTGTGATGTGGCAGCGCACCAGGCGCAGGTTTTTCGAATGCCAGCCAAGATATTCTCCATTGAGTTCGGAATCGTAGATAGTCACGTTCTCCACCTCCCAGAATGCGTCCTTGGTGGTGATTTTCGCATTGTGGATTTCCACGTTCTTCACATACTGGAATACGTATTTGCTGTCGCTTTCCAGCCCGTCCACGTAGATATTGTTGCTGAACATAAACGGATAGGTACCGCCGTGAAGCTTGAGATTCTTGATTTTGATGTCATTGCAGCGCCAGAAAACCTCGTCCGCATCGTTCATCGTCACATTTTCAAGCTCCAGTACGTCCATCTCGCGGAACATTTTCGGCGCGTCAATGACCGTATCTTTCATCTTCAGGTGGTCCGAATACCACAGAGCCGACCGTCCTCCCACATCGAAATAGCAGCGCTCGATGCTGAAGCCATGGACATGCCAGAAAGGGTAATTTCCCTCAAAACGGCAGTCCGCAGCCTCGATATTGCTGCATTCCTTGATTGCTGATTCTCCCTCGCGTATGGTCACATTCTCCAGACGCAGATTGTGCGATTCAAACAGCGGTCTCTCGCCCCCGAATTCCTTATTTTTTATTACTTCCATAATCCTTGAAATAATCTTAAAAAAAATAATTTTCTGCAAAGATAAATATATTACTTCAAACAGCGTGTAGACAGATTACAGAAGTTGTGACCATTTTCAACTATAAAATAAATTTGCATTTTTCAGTTAATTTTCAGACCTTTACGAATTGAATGACAAGCTATTTTCAACAATGAGGCCAGTAAAAATAACAGCCCAATCGATTGTTGTCCCTCTTCCGGGTTCATCGGGGGGGGGTATTGATTTTTAGTGACTTACGTTTCTATGGGCGCCTTGTCGGTATTTTAACCTTATTTCCTGCATTATTTACGTCATTTTGTCCCTGTGGTTTGGATTCGAGCCACACGGGATTTCTGTGTTTTGGCTTGACTGAATGGAATATTAATTTAAAAACCAAATAATCATGAAAAAAATCATCTCCTTTGCATTTGCATTGTTTGCACTGTTCTCTATCTCTGTTGCCCAGTCCAGAACTACGCAACAGGTTGATTATCAGGAATCATCTGCACGTAACATCGAACCTGAACAGTCAGTGGTGATTGCCCCTTTGCTTGCTGACCTTCAGGTAATTTCAGACAGAATCACTTACACTGAAAAAGAGGCTTTCGCCAACTATAAGGTTACCTTGGCCATCGAAAAATCCGTCCCTGCATTCAAGCAGATAGCCCTCAGCCGTGCGGCAAGAGCGCACAATGCCGATGTCATAGTCGGAGCTGTCATAGATGTAGTTACAAATCAGGACGGCTTTCTTGAAATCACAGTTTCCGGTTATCCTGCCAGATATACCAATTTCAGGAATGCCACGCGTGATGACTTGGAACTGGTGGCGGAAGCAAAACTGATCAAAGGACACAAGGACGGTGACATTTTGTCAAAGCCGGACAAGAAAGCTGACCTGCTGGAAGTGAAAATAGAAAAATAAAGCTCCATGAAACCGAACATTAAAATCTTTGATAGTATGAAAAAACAAATAATTTTAACCGTACTGCTGATTTTAGTGACTGTGATTGCAAATGCGCAGCTGAGCTCCAGTTCCTCTATGATAGTAACCAGGACAAGGCATCGTCTTCCTCCAGTCAAGGCCGGTTATGAGCAGCATATCGATGCTTCATTCAGTTGCATTACAACCGGAGAAAATGAATTTGAAGGAAGCCTTACCTATATCGGCGGTTACAGATTCAATAACTATATATTCCTCGGTCTGGGTGCAGGAGTGTCGGTTTCTGACGGGGACAGCCATGCCTATCATGATGATTATTATTATGATGGTCTTCCATATCCAATGGTAAATGTTCCCGTTTTTGTGCATTTGAGAGTGTATTTCCTGAAGACGAGGGTATCTCCTTATTTCGCACTTTCCGCAGGAGGCAGATTTTCAGGAAAGGGAACATTTGAACTCGAGTCCGGGAATGAAGTGAAATACAATACTTGCGGTGTTTATCTTGCTCCTTCTATAGGTTTGAATATCAGATTGAACAAGAGGACATCCTTGTATTTTGCTGCAGGCTATAGAGGTACAAGTACTTCTGATATTTCTTACGGTGGAATCCAATATAATTCCCTGACAGTGCATAATGAGTTATATCACAGCCTTGATTTTCATCTTGGTTTTACTTTCTGACTTATTGATATATAATCAAATAATATGAATAATATATTTAAGTTTTTGTGGATAGCCATTTCGGCTTCCGTATTGTTCTCCGCCTGTCAGGACATAGTTTTGGAGGGTGAAAAGATTGAATTTGATATGACAATCCATGCGGAAGCTGAAGCTTCCAAAGCCGCTTTTACAAATGGGGAAAAACTCCTTGTTGTCCAAAAAGCCAATGACCGGATCCGGAAAAAAGAATCTTCCGAAGGCAAAATCGGAAGTAACAGATACAGGATGGATTTCTCCGTGAATTTCGATATGGGGTCCGAAAACATTGGCTACGAATATTTCGCGTTTTATCCTTATTCCGCCATCAGCGGAAAAACCGATGGGGATGATTTGAAACTGGATTTTCAATTACCGTCTGTCCAATATCCTACGGATGCTTCCTTTGATTCTTCAGCGGAAATTCTGCTTGCAGATCAGAATACCAACGGACAGCCGAAAACCCTTAATCTTGAATTTGACAGGGCTGTCACTGCGGTTAAAGTGACATTTGAAAATCTTAATGTCGGAAATGTAAGGAAACTGAGATTTACTCTTCCCCAGAGATATTCTGTTGCCGGAAAGGGTACAATTGATATTCTGACTTCCGAAATAGCAGTGTCGGACGGTGTTAATTATATCGAACTGGATTATTCTTCGAATCCTGTCCCGTCTGAAAGGCTGGTGGCATATTTTACTTGCTTTCCGTTTGATCTGCCGGAAGGAAGCCTTGTAACCCTGGATATAGAGACTGATAAAGGCAATGTCCGGGAGAAAGTGGAGACAGAGATAGATTTTATTTTCAAAGCAGGTGAACTATATGAAATACCTATAGAGTTTGAGGATGAAGCACCGGCTGCTACTACTTTTGCAAATGTAAAAGCACCGGGTACTTACTCTGTCAATAATGCGTTGGTAATGGCAGTCGGAAAGAGCGGACGTTATGTGCTCAATGACGGTACCGCGAACGCGTATGTCTTTGCTCCTGACTTGAGTACCAATGTCGGAGAAGTGGTTAATCTCTCAGGAGAGGTTCAGTTGTATGACAGAGTTCTGGAGTGGAACAAGCCTGAAGTCACCAAGACGGGAGAGACAAGGACAGTGACTTATCCGTCGCCTTATGACTACGATGAAGCGGCATTTGAATCATACAAAACTGCTCCGAAAATAGGCTATATCAAAGCGCGATTGGCGGTTGTATCATTGAGGACTGGACGTTGTGGAGATTATATTGTCTATTTGGCAGGCCAGGATATGTTCAATATCGGTTATTATGATGTATGGGGATATGCCATAGGATATAACTCTGACCATGATGATATGACTTTGCTGGTAGTGAAAAGTGAATATGTTGCAGACATAATTGCTCCGGCTTCAAACAAATCCGACTATTTCGGCAATTGGACAATGCAGGCAACTGATTGTTTCCCGGAAGATGCCAATAATCCGTATTTCAGTTGGTCGGTTACGCTGGAAGACGGTGGAAGTGATGAAAATTATGAATATGTTACTATAAATCATTTTCTTCCATACAACTCAAGTTTTATTCCTGTGAATTCGTATAAGCTTATTTATCGGAACGGATATCTGTATCTCGCTCCGAGCCTTGTTCCATATACGGATAAATTCTTTAGTAGCGATGGGACGGAATACAAACTTAATCTGGCCTGCCTTAATCATGAATTGAAAATATATTATAATACGGCTATTTTGGTTGCTGGAAAAGTTGGCGATTCTGTATGGTTTAGCTCTAATGATAATGATAACCTCGTTGACGGATTCTATGTCTATGCGCCCGAAAAGGCGGAAAATAATGGTCTTTGCGGATTCTATGACCTTTACATGACACCTCAAACCTCATCTTCTTCCGCTTCGATGGGACATGCTACAGCTCCGATTCGAAAATCAAGAGCTTATGTGCCTCAGGACAGGAAAAAAATATCGTCTGAATTCAAATCTCCTATGAGACCTGTAGAATAAATATTGATTTCATCAAGATGAAAAAGCATTTGTTATTTATTTTAGCGCTCATATTTGTCCTGTGCTCATGCGGGGAGGATAAGCAGCAGCTTTATGAGCCTCTTCCTGCAGCTCCCGTATTAGGCGAGCCATACGTGTCGGAAGTGACTATGAAATCCATAACTGTCAATTTGCCGGTCAGTTATTCCGGTTATCCGAAAGCTTCAGAGTTTTCTGTGGAATTGTTTGAAAATCAGGATGCGACAGGGAAGCTTGACAAGAAATATATGAAGCAGATTAGTGACTATGAATATTCTGTGACATTCTATAGGGATATTTCGAATTTCTCAGTCGGAAAGACTTATTATCTGGTCGCTTCGGCAGAACACGAGACCGGTATTGTCAAATCCTTGACTTGTTCTGTCAAAGTGCCGGATAACCCTCTGAGTTTCAGTCTCAAAAATGTTTCCGATGTGTATTATGAAAGTAATCTGTATAAGGTTTATTTTACTCCTGAAATCGCTATATACAATCCGGAAGATATTGATGAAATCAAATTGGTGTTTGACGATACTGATGAACGTGATATTGAGTTTGATACAGAAAAACCAAGTGTATATAAAGATAGATGGAGTTCAACAAGTTATTCTTCCAGTATTTCCCGTTCAATGTATGTTAAAGCTTATCTGAATGATGGCACCACTTGGACTTCGCAGACGGAATCGTTCTACAGAGTGTATTCCGGCAGTACCGGCGGAGGCGGTACCGGTGGTGGGGGTACAGGAGGCGACGGTGGTGGAACGGCCACGTATCATGTAAAGCCCCCGGCACTGAGTATTACAGCCAGCAATCCGTATAATTATCTGCCTATAAGTTACAATTCGTATCTCAATCATCTGAGATCATCAGGTCTGATCGTTTACAAGAGTGGTTCATCATACTATTGGAAGGATGCAGACGGCAGTAAACACACTTGTACGACAAGCGGTTCTTCAGTCTCCGGCAGCGGAAATTACTACTATGAGTCGAAAATTGATACAGATTACACCCTGATGGTGGCAAAGATCTATATTTCATTTACTTGTCCTAAGTTTTAGCAGACCGCTTTGCTGGAATATCAGAAAAATGTCTCGGACGTCACATCATGACTATTCCGGGATATTTTCAATAGACAAATCCGAACATCCAGATCGGGATATTCTTGCCGGCGGCATATTCTATATTGTCTTTGACAATGTAGCCTTTTTCTGCGCCTTGGAGCTGTTTGCCTTTTTTGTTTCTGCCTCCCACTTCAAAAGTGATGTCTCCGATTTCAAAATCTGAGGTTTTTGAAGCGTACACTGGATATTTTTCTTTCATCCAGGTGAAAAACATAGTCTCCCGGATTGTACCGTCATCCGCCATATTCAGACCGAGCGCGTAGATGATATTTGCGTTATTCAGATACAGTTTGTCCATTTTCTGCAACAGCCCGTCCCCTGTCGTTTTTTCCCTCAGTGCATTGAACAGACCCGATTTTTCCAGATATTCGATATAGTCCGGCAGAGTGTTCCTGCTTATGTCCAGATCTCGTGCAAGATTGGCATAATTAGGCTTGTACGGAACAGACTGCGCTATCATATACATCAGACGCTTGAGTTTGTCGGCAGCGGCAACTGTCATTTCGGCATATTTCGGGACATCGTCTTCTACAGTCGCATTGATGGCCTGTTTTAGCTTTATGAGAAAATCCTCCTCTGTGAAATATGGATAACAGCCTTGTTTGAGGTACTCCTTGTAGTGTTGCAACGGTCTGTGGACTTCGTATGGAAAATCGACTTTTCCTGACAATATCTCGTCCAAAGTTGCCGCCTTAAGACTCCAGCCCTGCGAAATGTTCAGATATTCGCGGAAGGAGAGAATCGGCATCATATATTCACGGCTTCTTCGGCTCAAATCAGCCTTTCCGCCTTTCTTCAAGTCAAGGATTGAACTGCCTGAATATACTACGCTCAACAATGGAAGCTGGTCGTATATCATTTTAATCTCTGTCGACCAACCCTTGTATTTATGTATTTCATCTATGTAGAGCCGTTTTCCTCCCTGTTTGAAAAAATCAAGGGCCAGGTCAAACAGTCTGTGTCCGGAGAAATAGAAATCATCAGCCTGCACATACAGCGACTCTTTGATATTGTCAAACAATTTGATGTGCTGGAGCATCAGAGTGGATTTCCCGACTCCTTTCTGACCGAGAATCCCTATAAGTCTGTTTTTCCAGTTTATGCTTTCGTGAAATGACCTCACGTATGCAGTTGAGGTGAGTCCAAGCTTGATTTGGTATGTCTGCAGCAGTGTCTCCATAAGGCATTTATATATTGTTTACGCTGCAAATATATAAAAATGCACTGAAAATAGTGCAGAAAATGAAGAAAAAAGCACTAAAATAAGTGCAATTTTTATCAAAAAGTGCATAAAGTTCAGTGCATATTGAATGTAAAAATGTATTCGTGGTAAAACTATCAGTAATAAGGGTTATGGAATGTCCCGGGAATGCACTACTTTTGTATTCGGAAAAATATCGGGAATATGGAAAACATAATGAATCTGGACAGCGTCGACAAATTCAACCGGCTGTATGGTCTTGAAACTCTGCACCCTCTGGTCAGCGTCATAAATCTCAATGAGGCTACGCGTGCAGTGGAGGAACTCCGTATCAACTACGGAGTGTATGCCATTTTTTTGAAAATGGAGAAGTCATGCCTGATCCGATACGGCCGTCAGGAATACGATTACGAGGAAGGGGCCATCGTTTGTTTTGCGCCGGGACAGACTGCAGTGACTACGCCAACCAAAGACAAGATACAGAGCAATGTATATGGCATTCTTTTCCATCCCGACCTGCTCCGCGGCACGCCTCTGAACAGAATGATGAAACAGTACAGCTTTTTCTCCTACGAATCAAACGAAGCGTTGATGCTATCCGAGGAAGAGCGGGGCGTTATTTTGGACTGTATGAAAATAATAGCCAAGGAATTGGAACATGATATAGACAAGCACAGCAAAACGTTGATTGCCACATATATAGAGTTGTTGCTCGGCTATTGTATGCGTTTCTATGAGAGGCAGTTCATCACACGCAGCAAAAGCAACAGGGACATACTGACCCGCTTTGAAACTCTGTTGGACGAGTATTTCGAAAGTCCGGCCGTTGAAGATGACGGATTGCCTTCCGTGAGATATTTTGCGGACAAATTGTGCCTTTCACCAAATTATTTCGGGGATTTGATGAAGAAGGAGACTGGCAGGACACCGCAGGAATACATTCAGGAGAAAGTAATTGAAATCGCCAAGGACAGAATCAGCGACACTGAAGATACCGTGAGCCAGATTGCCTATTCGCTTGGCTTCCAATACCCCCAGCATCTGTGCCGTATGTTCAAGAAGCGTGTGGGCTGTACTCCGAGTGAATACCGTGCAAGGATAATCGGCTGATGAAAGATACATTGGACATAAAGAACGTTTGCGAATGCAACCGCCGTCTGGGCTGCAGGACCCTGCATCCTCAGGTAAGCATTATCAATCTGGAGCGCCCGAATCTCGGGCAGGATGCGGTGAAATTCGAGTTCTACGCCGTGCTGCTGATTGAAGAATGCGGCGATGCCTGCTGCTGTTGCGGACGCAAATACTATGATTATACGAATGCTACGATGGTTTTCCTCAAACCTGGTGGGATTTTCCGTATGAGTGAGGCCGGAGTGCTGCCTGACAAAGGCTGGCTCTTGGCTTTTCATCCAGACCTGCTGTACCGTACTTCGCTGAAAAATCATATAAAGAACTACAGTTTCTTTTCGTACAGCAAGGAAGAGGCCCTGCATTTGTCTGAGCGTGAGACCGCGACCGTCACCTGCTGTCTCGAAAATATAGAGGAGGAACTGCACCATTCCATTGACTCGCACACGGACACCATTCTTTCCCGCCACATTGAACTTCTGCTGGACTATTGTACGCGTTTCTACGAGCGTCAGTTTATCACCCGTGAGGACAAAAACAAGTCCGTGGTGGAAAAATTGGACACTCTCTTAGCTGCATTCGTCAATTCGGGAAGTCCTATCCTGCCGACAGCAGATTATTGTGCCTCCACTTTAGGCCTTTCAACCCCATATTTCATTGATATGCTGAAATTTGAGACAGGCAAGACACTTGATGAATATTTCCATGACAAGCGTAATGAAGCTGTCCTGAAATTGCAGCTCAAGGCGGAAAGCTAAAATGTAGTGGTCATGTCGGTCGGGACGCAGAGAATGAAATCGGCGCGACCGAGATTTTCTTCGTCAAGGGAGTTGATTTCATCCTGACGGGCGCTGCAGACGGTGAGGATTTTCTTGCCCGGAAGGTATTTCTCTAAGTAAGGAATGATGCCGCCTTTCATGTCGGAGTGGAAATTGCCGTTGTAATGTATGAATTTACGCTCAAAATTCTGCGAGATGAACCATGCCATAGTCGCGTCCTTTACTGCTTGGGCCTCGGCATAATAGCTTTTGCCTTCGGATTTGTTGCCCATCATGAACTTCATTATTGCGAACATTTCTTCGCTGTCTTCGTCGGGAGTGAATTCTATCGGGAGCGGGGCGATGAAGCGCTGTTCTTCCTTTGGCAGTTCTGCAAGGGCTTCCAGGCCGTTTTCTTTGACGAAAGCTGCATAGCTGCGGGGTACGTTGGTCGCCACAAATCTGAGTCCGTGGTCTTTTGCAAAGAACAGCAGAGGGTAGTAGTCTGTATAGTAGTTGTCCCAAAGACGCGCTTTTTCTTCGAATTCATCCGAGTCTATGTCGCGTGACAGGTAGGCATCGACAAGGTCCTGGTTGTCGGCTTCGAACATTTCGGCACCGATGACAAGTCCGATGGAGTCTTTCGCGAAAAGGTCCTTGGTGAGCTCATATTCAAGCCAGTGTGCGATGGGGCAGTTGTGGGTCTCTCCGAAAAGGATGATGTCAGCTTTGCCTGCGGCAGTTAAAAGTTCGCTGTAGCTGCTTGTGCTGCCGTCCGGACCGAAAATTCTGTATGCGGTTTTGTCCTTGCCCGGGTTGCAGCAGGAGGCGAGGAGGAAAAGCGATAAAAGAAAAAATATTATTCGTTTCATTTTTAATTAAAATCATTAAATGTACAAGACCCATTCGACTCCGCTACGCTCCGCTCAGGGTGACAGAAAGGAATGTCCGCCAAGGTGACAGAAAGAAACGGTCAATCAGGGTATTTCTCTCGAAGTGACAATGAGGCTAAAAATCTCCCATAGACAAAATCATATAACGGTCGGTGTCGAAGCATTTGATGAATTCCCTGCGGAGTTCTTCCGCAGTAATGCTTTCGAGCACATCTTCGTACATGTCAAGTTCCACAAGTGTCTCGTCGTTCTTCATCTGACCGACAAGATAGCCTTTCCAGCCTGCCGTGGCGTTCTCTTCCAAGGCATTGCGCTTGTTTACGATGAAAATGCGTTTAAGGGTATTCAATTCCCTTTCCGTAGCCGGATGGCGCTGCAGGTCATTTATTATGGAATCGAGGATTTTATGTACTTTTTTCGTATTCTGACGGTCTACAGAGGCATTGATGTCAATGTAGAAAATCTTGTCAGGAGCTGCGTTGTAGAACAGCGATGCGTATGGTGAGTACACAAGGGATTCCTGCTCACGGAGCACGGAGAGCAGCCTGTTTCTTATGAGATTGTTCATAAGTTTCAGTTTCAGACCCGAGCGAAGGGACGGCTCGTACTGTCCGAAGCGGATGTAGTCAAACAATGTCTGGCTTTCGTTGGCATTCGGGTAGGTGATATGCCTTGTAGTGACAGGCAGATTGAAATGCGAGTTGCCCATTCTGTTAGGTTCTCCCGTCTTCTGCATATCAGCAAACACAGGAACTGCCTGACGCATAAGCGTATCCACATCGAAATCTCCGCAGATTACGCAAGTCATACCATCAGGATTGCAGTAGAGCTTCTTGTAGAAATCCACCATAAGGTCGAGATTTCTCCGTTCAATGTCTTCGCGTGTCAGCTCTGTTCTTCTCCCATACAGAAGGTTGCCCATCAGGCTGTCTATACGCATATTCAGCTGTCTTTGGACATCGTTTTTCAGAAGTCGTGAAAGGTATGATTCCTCTCCGCTTTCGAAATCCTCCAAATCGCTCTGTTTCATTTCCTCGAAACTTGCATAATTGAGTTTCGGACGGTACATTCTTTCTTTGATGGCATTGAACATAAGCATGGATGATTCCTTCGGTGCCGATGCGATGAAGCCGTGCCAGTAATTTTCCATAGTAGTGATGATGCCGACTTCGTTCTGCATAAGCAGGGTTGCGAATTCATCTTCGTCCATTTTTTCTATGCCGCTCATGTCCATCTGGCTCGCAATGCCCTCATATACAGGAAATTCGTCCTCGGGTATGCGTGAAAATCCTCCCGGTGCGAAAAGCTGCATCTGGATTTTGTGCTCCTCGTCAGCTGTCGGACGGAGTACGAAGCGGAAACCGTTGTTGAGATAAACGCTTGTGACCCCGATGTTGGGGTAATAGGTTTTCGCATACACCATGGACGGGTCGTAAGGCTTCTGTTCTGCAAGAAAATCAGGCACAGCCACTTTTTCCGCAGGTCTTTCATGTATTTCTTCGTATACAAAAGGTTTGCATTCCCTGCATTTCGCTTCTGCCCAAAGCCTGTCGATGTCGTCCGTCGTGATTTCGTCCGACGCATGTGCATTGAAAGTACAGGCGACAAGACGTGTGTTTTCGGCTGCGTCAAGCCACTCTGCAAGCATATTCTGCAGGTCTGCCGAGGTGGTGTTCTCCAATTCTTTGCGCAGAAATGCAAGCTGTCCCGGATCAGTTACGATGCGGTCGTCGAAAAGTGCGGCTTCGGACAATTCTTCACAGAGCATTGCCGAACTTTCTCCGCGCGGAAGGCGTGTCATGGACTTTGCGGCTTTGCGTATTTCTTTCATTTCTCCCGGGCAGAAACCTTCTGCGACAATATGGTGCAGTTCGGCCACGGCGTCAGTCAGTCCGGTTTCGGCCTCAGCTTTGTCCCTGCCGGATGTGGAAATCACAAAGTGCTCTTTGTCGGCAAGATACCAGTGGTTTGAGAGCGAGGCATTGCAACCGGTTGCAGACAGCCTTTTTCCTGCAGCGCGCAACAGCATCCTTGCACGTTCGGCCTGCACGGCATCCGCCAAAGTACGTTTGAAAGTCGCTGTATGTGGGATAATCATCTCGACGGACATTCTTTGGACAAGGGTGTCATTGATGGATTTGACTGTGGTACCTGCCGCATAATCAAGACAGTAATCCCTGTATTCAGGCGAAGAACTTGCCTTGAGCGGGCCGAAAGTCTTGTGTATGCGCCTTTGCACGTCATCCACGTCAACATCTCCGACAACAGCCACAGTAGCCTGTCCGAGGGTGTACCATTTGCGGTGGAAATCCCTCAGAATCTTCGGCGTGATGGCTGAAATCTGCTCCGCCGTGCCGAGAGGGATTCCCTCGCTGTATTTTCCCGTGCCTATTTTCAGGTCATAGAAGTCGTCCCCGACATCGTATCCGCGGAGTTCTTCGAGTATAATGCCTTTCTCACCATCTACTTTCTTTGGTTCGAGGGTGATGTCCACAAGCCAGTCCCGGAGGATTTTGAGGGCATTGTCGAGCCCCGCGCTTTCGTCAGACGGGATAGCGAACATATAAATCGTCCTGTCGTAGCCGGTGTAGGCGTTGATGCTGATACCGTATTGTGCTCCGAGCGATTCCAGATAATCGACGAGTTCGTGCTTCGGAAAGTGTCTGGTTCCTCCGAAAGCCATGTGCTCGAGAAAATGCGCCGCACCGCGATTGCCCTCATCCTCAAGAATGGAGCCGGCCTTGAAAATAAGCCGGCATTCTATCATTCTCGAAGGTGAGTCATTATGTGACACCATATAGCTCAGACCATTGTCCAAGCGGTTTTCCACAACTTCCTTTCTCGGAAGAATCTTGTCGTCAAGGGTCTGGGCCCCAAGTAGTAAGGAAACAAATAAAATTCCTGCTGCCGTAGTAAAAATTTTTTTCTTCAACATTTCTCTAAACTCTTCGATATCTTTCAAAAATCTCTTCTGATATAATTTTACCCGGCTAAGTTAGGAATTTTTTTGTTTATTTGGTAGGGCTGTAAGTCGCTATAACTCTTCTCAGATAGTCATTGTCTCCTGCAAAGCAGAAAATGAAGGTCATTTTGTCCGCTGCTATGGAGCCTGTAGTTTTGACGAAGAGTTCTTCTTCATTTTCTTCTGCTTCTTCTTCAGTAAGATTGATTTCTGCGCAGTTGAGGTTGAAAGCAGGGTCTGCAGTGGCATCAAGAATCCAGTCCTCATCTTTTACCAGGCTGCCGTCTTCAATTGCCTTGAGTTCCCTTTCGTATGCGGAGAAATAGAAATTGAAAGGTACGACTGTGATTTCGTCACCATAAGAACTCGTTCCGGCGCCAGTATATTCAATGTCGGTGCCGTTCAATTTGATGCCGTCCAAAGTCATTGAGAAACTCTCCTCTGTATTTGCGTTCCAGTTTATGGCATTCATTAGGGTCTGATACGAGGAAGCTGTACCGTCTTCATTCTCATAAAGCCAGATGTCTTCATATTCCACTGTCCTGCCTTTCAGAATTCTGTACATTTTGTCCTGCATGCCCATAGGATTTGCGAGCATCTTCAATACCGGAACTTCTTCTGTAGATTCATCGGAAAGGGTGATAATGGTCTTTCCTGTAAATGTCTCTCCGTCTTCCTCTCCTGTAACGTAGTCATAGCCGTCGTATACGACATTTACATCCACAAGGCCGATGTATGTGGTAAGATCAATACCTGTCCTGGCTTTGTAGGCGGTGATGATTTTTTCCTGTCCGTCAGTAGGAGTGAAAACAAAATCAGGGTTTACTGTGAAAGAAAGGCTGTTTTTCAAGGCAACTTTCTCCGGAAGTGCCGTTGAAGATGACAAAGTGAGCTTGTAGTTTGCAGTTTCCTTGAGCTTTCCGGCGTTGTTGGATCTGATTGCTACAGTTCCCTCAAGTTCTCCGGCTTTGATTACCAATGGGTTGTTGTCTATGCTTACAACGTCTTCCGGTGTTCCTTCAAGTGTGAATGTGAGCGTTAGATCTTTGTCAAGGGTTGTGGTAAGCATCACGTTCACGGTAAGAGGCTCTGCAACAGTCTCATAAAGTACTGTTGACTGAGATGTAGAGAGTACGATGTAATTTGTGCCTTCGTAACCGTTATCAACGGGGTCACAGGCTGTAAGTCCTGCTGCAAGGAGCGAGGCTGCCGCTAAATAAAGTGATTTTTTCATTTTGTTTGTGTATTAATTGTTTTAACATTCTCTTAGTCCTCTACGGTCTGACGGGTCCAGCCGGGGTTGATGTTGGTAATCTTCGGGTTGTATCTGTATTCTATCGCCGGAATCGGGAAAAGCCATCTGTAGTCTCCGGCCTTGATGTTGGTCGCCGCGCCGGTGTAGTTTGCCTTTTTCAGCTCTCCTCTCATGCGTTTGAGATCGAACCAGCGTGTGCCCTCTCCGAGGAATTCCTTCTGTTTTTCATTCATTATCGCTGAAATCAGGGCGTCTCCGCTGAGGTTGCTGTCAAGAAGTGAGGCATTCCTTGCACCAAGGTAGCGGTTCATCAGTTCGATGGCTTTGTCCGGCTGGCTGTCGCGTGCGTAGGCCTCTGCAACGATGAAGCAGACCCCGCTGTAACGTATTGTGTTGATGTAGCGTATGTCTGTCTTGTCATAGAACATCTTGTTGTATTTGCCAAAGTTCCTTGTCTGAGGCCCGTCAAAATATGACCATTCTGAGCGTGTGTCGCCTGCATCGTAGCTGATTTGGTCATTTACGATGAAATAGTCTCCTTTCTCGGTGTCATAGTTGAGGCCTGTATAGAAGGAATTGAAAATGTATGGGGCAAAAATTCTTTCACCGCTTTCATTGCTGCTCCAGAGGTTGTTGTAAGCTGTTGCTGTCCAATGGCTTTCGGCGTCAGCGAGAAGTTTGCTGCCTTCTGTTGCCGCTGCCTTGTATTGTCCTCTGTAAAGCTCGAATTCGGCTCGCAATGCCGTCACGGCCGCTGTCGAGAGATAGTAGACAGGGGCGTCCGAATTGTCGGTCCGGGCGGCTTCCGTCAGGAGCGTTTCAATTGCCTCGGCGCATTTCTGCATGGATGAACGCGGGAGAAAATCCAGTTCGAGCCTGTCTTTGAGGATGATGCCGTCTGCGTCTTTGCCGGCGTCCGACCAGTTCGGGGCGTAGATTCTGAGCAGGTCGAAATAACACAGTGCTTTGAGGGCCTTGGCTTCGCTTCGTACCTGTTCCAGCTGGGCAGCTTCCTCTTCGCTTTTTACGACTACCTTGTCAAGTCTCGGCAGCAGGGCGTTGATGGTCGAAACAGTAAGGTAATATTCAGTCCAAACCTGCGGTGAAAGCTCTTCTATGGCCTTTTCCTGCCATTTGTACAGATTGACCATGTCGGCAGCCTTGGACGAGAGTTCCACTGTGACGAAATCATCGCCCAACACCGAAAATTCGTATTGGAAGCGCGGCAGGGAATTGTATGCCGATGCAAGAAGTTCGCGGGCTGTGGCGACGGTGGTGATGGCGTCAGGGTCCGAGAACTGTGACTCTAATTTGATGTCAAGACAGCCTGTGGACATCAGCAGTGCAACGAGTATGTATATTGTCTTTTTCATCTTTTACAGTTTTAGAATGTGAGACTCAGGCTGAGGGTGAGTACAGGCTGTTGTGCGCCCACGAGCGAGCCTGATTCAGGATCGGACTCTTTGTAGCGGGTGATGGTGAAGAGATTGGACGCCTGGAACGCGACGTTGCCGTATTTTATCACATTGCCGAGCTTCTGCAGGAAAGTCCTCGGCATTCTGTATCTTAAGGATACCATTGAAAGCCTCAGATAGTCACTGCTGCCGATTGAACGGCTGTTTGGGTAGAGCGTCAGGTTTTCGATTGCCGATGAAGAGTAGAAAGGCGTATGGTAGATTTTGTTCTGGTCTCCCGGCTTGAACCACATATTGGCCACCTGACCCTTGACTGCGTTTTTGTAGCAGTCGTCTCCGTCTCTGACGTATGAGTAGCCGTATTGTTTCACTCCGCCGAATACGTAGTAGAAATCCGCGTCGAATTCGAAATTCCTGTAGGTGAAACTCAGGTTTACCGTGCCGCTGAAAGGTGGTACGGAATGTCCGAGGGCGACCATGTCTTCCTTTTTCAGCGTGCCTGTAGCCGGAATTTCGCTTCCGTCCGCGCCCTGGAATACGGGTAGTCCTGTCATAGGGTCTATGCCGAGATTGATAGGGCCGTAGAGCATATCGTATGCCTTGCCGACTTCGAAATCAGGGATTTTGGAGTATTCGCTGGTGTAGAGTCTGTCGCCGTCGTAGAGGTCGAGGACCTTGTTGCGGTTGTATGCGATGGAGTAGCGCAGATTGAGCCTGCAGTCCTCTGTATTGACGAGTTTGGCTGACACTGAAGCCTCGACACCGTCGTTGCTGAGCACTCCGATGTTGCGCCTCATTGTCGTGAATCCGTTGGAAGCCGGGATGGGAACGTCCAGGAGGGCGTCTTTGGTCACTCTGTTGTAATAGCCTACTTCGAAATTCACTATGTTCCACAATCCGAACGAAATGCCTGCTTCGGTGGAATAGGTCTGCTCCGGTTTCATCGTGTCGTTGTATAGCGCCATGAGTTCGAGCAGGCGTCTGTCTCCGTAGCTGTCTTCGAGATACTGGAAGGTGGCGACGGCAAGGGCAGGGGATACTCCCGCAAGACTGGCCGTACAGCCGTATGAGGCTTTGAGCCTGAGTGAAGAGACCGGTTCCCATTCTTTGAAATAGGATTTTATGTCCCAACCTGCACCCACAGCCCAGGCTGCATTCCATCTTTTCCCTTTCGGAAGAATGGATGAAGCATCGGCCTTGTATGTACCGAACACGTCGTATGTCTCGTCGAAACAATAGCCTCCGAGTACGCCTATACCCACCTGGGCGGTCTTTTCACGGAAATTCGAGGTGCTGACCTTGCGCGAACCTTCGATGGACTGGTTGATGGCTGTAGGGGAGTTTATCAGACCCACGCCGTAGCCTGTGACGGACATATTGTCGGTGTTGTCCCAATAGTAGTCCGTATTGGCTCCGAGTGTTATGTCATGTTTGCCGAAAGTCCTGTTCCAGTTGATACGCACATTGGTTGTAATGTTGGTCATAGTGTTTTTCGCCGTGGTAATCTTTCCCCTTTCTATTTCCGGCGCACCGCTTCTCTGCTCCTCGTATGCCGATGAAGGCGTGAAATCCTGCGACTCTGAAAGTACCGTGTCAAGTCCTGCAATGCCCGCAATTGTCAGACCCTGAATTGGTTCCAAATTGAGACTGATGGTGGTGCCGAAGCGTTTGTCTGATGATTTCCTGTCATATTGATAGAAAAGGTCATCGTATTTTCTGCCTGGGAACGACCAGAGTTCTTCACTGTCCGGACTCTCGTATGGATTGAGTTCGTAGATGAGCGATGAAGGGGAGTAGCTTGAACTGTTAGGGCTGTTTGCCTTCGAGTAGCCGCCGTTTACGCTGATTGATACATAGCCGATTTTGCCGAGCGCCTGGTCAAGGCTGAGCCTGCCTGTGAAATGGCTGACGTCATTGCCTGGAATCTGTCCTCCCTGATAGCTGTAATTGGCTGAAGCATAGTAGGATGTACTGCTTGTTCCTCCGCGGACGCTGAGATTGTGGCGATGGTAGTAGTTGTTGCGCAGCAGTACTTTGAACCAGTCCGTATTGGTTTTGCGTAGTTCGTCCAGTTTGGCCTTGCCCTCGGCAATGAGTTCGTCAAGATTGTCCGGCTTAGGATATAGCTTGTTGTAGTAGTCTTCGCTGTAGCGATAGCTAGGAGCATTGGGGTTTTTGAGCAGTCTCTCCAACTCCAGTTTCTCCTCTGTATCCATCATATATACGCCCCTGCGGCCGCGAAGGGTGATACCTCCATTGAAGCTGTATGTGACCATGGTCTCGCCCTGCGTGCCTCGCACGGAGGTGATTTCAATCACACCGTTGGAAGCTTTCGTGCCATAGAGGGCGCAGGCTGCAGCGTCCTTCAAAATCTTGATTTCAGAGATGTCGAGAGGATTCAGCGTCATGAAGGCTTCCGGAGTAATTACCTGGCTGTCAAGTACGTAAAGCGGTTCGTTTGCCGCGTCTCCTTTGCGGAGTGAAGAGTTTCCCCTGATACGGATTTCCGGTTTCGACCCAAGGTCACCCCTGTTGGTGACAATAAGTCCGGGAGACGAACCCTGCAGCGCCACTGACATATCCACCACTGGTTTGTCCTGGATTCTTCCCACTTCTACGGTACTGACGACACCGGCTTTGGAGCGTATGTCCAGGTCATTGATATTCTGCTTGCCCATCACGATGGCGCTTTCCATCATATTGGCGTCGTTTTCCAGGAAAATCTGCAGTTCTTTTTCTCCTTGATATTCAATGGAATAAGGCTTCATGCCAATAAATGAAACTTCAATGAACACTCCCGAGCGCTTTTTCAGGGTGAGCATGAAATAACCGTTGGCATCGGTAGAAACCCCGTGTTTCAGGTCTCCGCGCACATAGACGCTTGCTCCAGGCAGAGGCTCTCCGTCCGGGTCCATCACTTGTCCGGTCACGACAATGTCCTGTGCATAGGAAACAAAACTGCCGGAAAACAGCAGTAAGAGAATTATGGAAATTTTAAGGATATGTTTCATAGGCTTATCACTTTTACACTACAAATACCGAAATTACCTATGTTTTTCAGTAATCAACGATGTAAAATTAATCTTTTATATTGGTTTCTACAACTTTTTCTTTATAAAATCTTACATTTTGTAAGTTTTCCTAACTTTCACTATTTCTTGTTTTTGCGTAAATATATATTCTGATTTTGGTTAAAATAGCAAAAAACAATTAAAATTTGTAAGAATAATGTTGGTGAATGTTGAAATATTTTGAAAAATATGATAAATGCCTTTATGTCAGATAGAATAAAGGCGGGAGCCCGTAGCTGATTCAGAAAAATATATTCAATTCACTGCAAAAATAAAAATAAATCATTATTTTTGTGGCGTCAAGCAATTGGCTTACATATTGATGAAAGTGTTTTCGCACTGTCCTTACATGAAAATGTGGTAGTTTTCAAAAGCAAAAGGACAATGGACGACGCTCATTCATTCGTTTAGACTATGCGGTCGGGGGTTCTATGCCTCTGCGATACCTCATATCTATTCGGGTGTGGGGTATTTGGACATCGTTTATTTTTGCTTTGGGTCTTACCACAACCTTCATGTAGATAAACGAAATCGACTCCACACTTTCTTTTTGTACCATTCATAAAACATGGCATTAGAGGGGTCGGTGTGCCGGAATGTACACTATGAAAAAAGTAGTTTTGGGAATACTTGCAGGATTGCTTCTCTGCGAGGCACTTTCCGCCCAACCGATTTTCTGGTCAGAAAACCGTAATTTCGGTATCAGGGCAGGTTACAGGCGGGCAAATCTGAATGTCGGGACTTTTGATGTCGGATATATTGACGCCACAGCCTACTTCACTCCACAGCTCGGCTGGGAATTTTCCGCAAAAATCGAATACGGTAAGGACTATTTCAGTTTTTCTCCGGTGGGACTTATCGGCTTGCCGTTCTGGATTTATTCCACCACACATCACGGCAGTTCCACGTCAAATTTGATTGGAGCAATATTCTCAATAGCTTCCGCGAAAGCACCGATTCATATCTGGGACTGGTTTGAAATAACTCCTTCCTGGGATTTTCTCAAATTCACAAAAGTCTACGACACCAAGCTGAAAGTAAATGCAGAAGTCGGACTGGAACTCAAATTCTATCCATTCTGCGAGACATATTCAATGACTACATTTTTCATCAGCCCTTTCTGCTTCTACAATTTCGGCTATAAGAAAAACGCTTCGGAATACTCTTATCTCGGTGTCAAAAAGGAAAAAGCATCCATTTTCCGTGGCTACACCTTCGGGGCGACAATAGGAATGTATTTTTAATCAAATCATATATGAAACAGAACATGAAAAGTTTTGATAGTATGAAACGAATATTGATAATGCTGTTGGCGGCATTTATTTCTGCCGCGGCTTTCGGACAGACACAGGAGGAAATCGACAAATTTCTCTATTCTCTGAACGGCAAATGGAGTGATGAACTGAACGGTCCTTGGGGTGGAGGACGTATGTTTGATGTGTCGCTGCTATATGATGGAAGTGACATATATTTCTCACATCCGGTTTATTTGCAAATTCCTACTTATTTTACAGAAAAAACTTTTTGGTACTATGAAAAACGAAGCGTCATACTCGAATACACAACCTATTGGCCGTCAAGCGATGGAATAGATACTTATTATATAACAATCGCTATCCCGTATCAGCCCATAAATACAGAAATGATCATCTCAACAATGACAATGACATACAATCAGGAAACCTACACAGTAAAAATGATGTTATACAAAAAATAGTAACGGGGACATATTTCAGAGCATAAAATTAATAGTGATATTTACAATGAAACATCGTTTATTACTTTGTTCTTTATTGGCGCTAACAACAACTGCTACTGCATTTGCGCAAGTACGCGAACTGACAGATGATGAATGGTACGAACTTGATATTGTCCGCCCTGTCGTAGTTGATGTTTATGCACCGTGGTGTCAGTCATGTGAAAACTATTCTCCTGAATTTGACGAAGTCGCTTCCGAATTTTCCGGCAAGGCGGATTTTTACCGTATAAACGGAGACAAATATAAGGATTTTTGTGCTGGCTTCGGAATTCAGGCATACCCTTCCACATTGATAATGAGCGAAAATTATCCGGATTGTCTCTCGGTTGAAGCCGGTGCATTGGAGTATAATGAATTAAAACAATATGTTCAAAAGGCGATAGAACAATTTGAATATATGAGTTCTCTAACAGCAGAAGCGCTGATGGAAATTTCAACTGATTATTACTGCGGGCAGAACGGAAAAGAAAAGAAAAGAATATAAGCCTTGCAATGCAGTATATGCACCGTGCGGCATGCAGGGACTGTGCTGAAGCCCAGTTTCTTTTGGCTGGAATGTATGAAGATTACCAGACGAGGGACCCGATACGTTCTGCCTATTGGTACGAGCAGGCAGCCATGCAAGGTCATAGCGATGCGCAAGACTGTTATGCTTATTTGCTTTATTACGGGTATTATGGACTTGACCGGTCATGCGACAGTGCGGTTTATTGGTGGCAGAAATCAGCAGATCAGGGAAACGCTTCGGCGCAATACAATCTCGGGATGTGCTACTATGACGGGGAAGGAGTGGAAAAAGATATTGACAAAGCCATCTGTTTGATTAAGGCCGCGGCAGAAAAGGGATTGGAAAATGCAATAAACTTTCTGGGAATCTACTATTATGACCGGGCAAGCGGGGCGCAGACAGAAATAACGATGTATAAAGATGACAACTGGTGATAATTCGCCGGACATATTGACAGGGGAAGCCGAAAACCTTTTAGAGTAGGCATTATTATCAAACAATGTTTTATGATTCATTATGGTAAAATTTGAACTTAAATCAGTTCAGGAACTATCGATTTCTGAACAAAACAACCTTGTGGCAGGGATGTTCGAGCATTGCACTTGCGGTAGCACCGCGTGCCAATGCAAAACCGACACTTCTTCAAAGTCCACAAAAAATGCCAACGGAAACACCAAAGCTTTAGAAAAATCGACAAAATGAAACAGATTAAAGAATTCAGATTGAAAACAGCCTTCGAGCTGTCTGCCGACGAACAGGCATCCCTGATTGCCGGAACGGGAGCGTCTGGCTGTTCTTGCGGAAGTTGCAGTGCACCATCATGCAATTGCAGTTGCAACGAAACCAGTTCGTCAAAGGGTGCCCATGGAATGGAGTCAAATGTTAAAAAGCAATTGGCGGCGCACGGCCAACACACGGTGAAAGACGCCAATCAATAAACGGGCGGAATTATTATCCGGACAATGTTTAAAACAATCTTTCAGCAGGACAGTATGGATTGTGGTGCAGCCTGTCTTGCTATGCTTATCAACCATTATGGCCGTCGTCCTGACATGACGGCCATAAGGTTGTTGTGCGGCAACAGCAGAAACGGGCTTTCCATGCTCAATCTGAACAATGCATTGACTTCTCTTGGCTTCGATACCAAAGCTGTGAAAATAGATTTTTCCTGTTTTGCACAGAGTTTCGACAGTCCCTGTATCGTTCACTGGAAAGGAAAGCATTTCATCGTTGTGACGCATATCAGCAGTAAATGGATTTACACCGCAGACCCTGCACTTGGGAGAATGCGCTATACTTATAGTGAATTCTCTGACGGTTGGACTCACAATAGAGATAATTGCGGATTTGTCCTGTTTGCCAAACCCGGAGAAGATTTTCAGAAAACTTGTCTGGAGGGGAAGCACTCGGCAAAACATGCCTATTTACTGAAGTATGTACGTCCATATATAAAACAGTTTGCAGCCATATTTCTGTTGCTGGTTTTATCCGGACTTATCCAACTTGCTTTACCGTTCCTTACTCAGGCTGTCGTGGACAGAGGCATAGCCGAAAAGGATGTCAGTATTCTGACTGTGATACTGCTCGGACAGTTGTGTCTGAGCGCGGGAGCCGCGATAAGTTCATTTATGCAGAACAGAATAACCCTCAAGGCCGGAACGACAATGAACATCACCATGGTCAATGATCTGCTCGGTAAACTGTCAGTATTGCCGATGTCATTTTTTGATTCCAGAAGAACCGGTGATGTAATACAAAGAATTTCCGATGTAAGCCGGATTGGAGATTTTCTGATGTCCTCCTCAATCAATATGACTCTGTCCTTTTTCACTTTTCTCGTATTCGGAATAGTTCTGGCGATATACGACATCCCGATATTCGTGATTTTTCTGATTTCTTCTGCGCTATATATCCTTTATATCACTGCGTTTTTGAGAAAAAAGAAAATAATTGATTATGAGAGATTTACAGCAGCAAGCGAGTCACATAGCGAAATAATCCAGTTTGTCGAAGGGATTCCGGAAGTCAAGCTGAACAACTGCAAGCGTCGGAGAATAGAACGATGGAAGTTGCTGCAGAACCGCCTTATGAGTCTCAACCTCAAAAATCTGAAACTTTCCCAATACCAGGAAGCGGGTGGCAGGCTCATCACGCAGAGTTCCGATCTGTTGATAATCTTCCTCTGTGCTACTGCAGTGATAGATGGAAGTATGACCCTTGGAGCTATGCTTGCAGTGCAGTATATTCTCGGGAGTCTTCGTTTGCCGGTGGAACAGTTTGCGGGATTTATCCAGGAATATCAGGATATGAACAACAGTTCGGAACGCTCTGGATATGTCTATGGACACAAAGAGGAACAGGACGACACGGCATCATACGAGGCAGCGCCAACTGTCAGCGATGGCATCTGTTTTGAATCCGTGTCTTTTTTCTATGACAGTAGTTGCGCCGGCGATGTGCTTCACAATCTGAATCTGTTTTTCCCGGCAGGGAAGACAACTGCTATTGTCGGTGCCAGCGGAAGCGGAAAAACGACTTTGGCAAAATTGCTGCTTGGTTTTTATAAACCAGGAACAGGAAACATCAAAGTGGATGGTATCAATCTGAATGATATTGACATAAATTCTTGGAGAGACTGCTGCGGAGCCGTTATGCAGGAGGGCTTCATTTTCTCCGATACCATTGCAAACAATATTGCGCTTAAGGACGGTACCATTGACCGGAAAAAAGTCCGGGAAGCATGTAAGATAGCCTGCATAGATGATTTCATTGAAAAACTTCCTTTGAAATACGACACAATAATAGGTTCCGAAGGAATCGGTTTGAGCGCCGGACAGAAACAGCGTATCCTGATCGCCCGAGCGGTATATAAAAACCCGTCAGTCGCGGTTTTTGACGAAGCGACAAACTCTTTGGACACAACAAACGAACATAGTATATACCTTAATCTTAAACCATTCTTTTCTGAAAGGACCTCGATTATCATTGCTCACCGGCTCAGTACTGTAAGAAATGCCGACAACATAATCGTACTGGACAACGGGAGAGTTGCCGAACAGGGCCGGCACGAAGAGCTGACAGCAAGAAAGGGAATATATTGGAGTCTTGTACAAGACCAGTTGGAATTAGAAAAATAAAATTGAAACAAGTATGAAAAATCAGTATCCATTGATTAAAATCTTTGATTATGACGCTGGCTCGGTGATGATTTATGATGCCAGAAAAAACATGCAATTCCTGTATCCCAAAAAAGAACTTCCACAACTGCATGAATTTCTCGCAACGGGAAAGGCGGATGACGGAATGATGCAGACTTTGCAGATATTCAGAAACAAAGGACTGCTTTTGCCTGGACCTATGGACAGGATAGATGACCCGTCCGAAAACAATGTCAGGTCAAAGATTGCATATTACAGCAACAATATATTTATCAGAAAATTTGTTCTTGAAGTTACCGAACGGTGCAATTTCAGGTGTAAATACTGTTTCAATTCACAGATTGACAACAACAGGCATCACACTTTCCGTCAAATGTCTCTGGATACAGCAAAAAAGTGCATTGATTTCTACAAAAGGCTGTATACCGATTTTTATCTGAAACTGGATGCCGGCCACAAGAAGTTGCTGGTGAAACAATTCAATCCCACTATCGGTTTTTATGGTGGTGAACCCACGATGAATCTCGATGTGGTCAAAGATGCCACCGAATATTTTTATTCTCTGGATTGGGAAAGCATAGGTATTTCAAGAAACAGTCTTTCCGTTACGGTCAATACAAACCTGTCTTTCGTTGATTCTGATTTCATTTCATTCCTGACGAAATACTCCGTTATGCTTTTTGCAAGTCTTGACGGCCCTCGGGAGTATCATGACTTGAACAGAGTGGACGCAAAAGGACATGGTACATTTGATCTTGCGTGGTCAAACCTCATGAAGATTAAGACGGCCGATGAAGATTACTTCAAGAATAACGTCAGTATTCTCGCTGTCCAGACAGATGAGTGCGATCAAACTGCCAACCGCGAGTTCCTGGACAAATTGGGATGCAACGTACAATATCTTGGGCAAACCCCATACGGATGCTTTGTATCAAATCCGCGTCCTAAGACTTCAGAACTCGATGCCATGTGCGAGGACTGGATCGACCGAAAACTAAAGGACATAGAAGAGAATAAAGACAGGGACATTGACAAATGTCTCAGTTCTCTTGATGACCTGTATTTCATCGACGGGATATTGACGGAGCTTCCCCGTACAGGACACATAGAGGGCACGTTATTATCCTGTCCTATGGGCTTCGACAATCTCATGGCTGGTGTTGACGGAGATCTCCATATCTGTCACAAAACAGACGGGTCAATGCCATTCGGCAATGTAGAAAGTGGAATAGATATGAATAAATTGGAAAAATTATACAAAGACTTTATTGATGCTGCGAACTGCGTTGAATGTCGTTCCTGCTGGGCTTTTCATTTTTGTCCATGCTGTGGTGCAACGCGGATGAGAAACGCAGCTTTTGTAAATCCTTGTAAAGAAGAATGTGACTATTTTAGAAAACAGGCTGAACTAAACTTCAAACTGTTCATAGAAGTGTACAAAAAATATCCTTACATCATCACGAAACTGCTTGAATACAAAAAGGATTTGGAGCATTACAAATCCATTGTCGATTATGATGAGTTTATGTCAAGACCTGTATTTTAGAAAATAATTCAGCTCAAATCAGGTTTTTGCTGAATTTTAATATTTTGCTTTCTTTTACAATTCTGAAAAGATGGTGTTTTTTATAAAAAAGAGAAAAATCTGACATGATTTATGTAAGAAAAAGAAAAACTTTCATTTCGGGTCTTGCAAAACTCTTGACAGTTTC